>JBFWSH010000019.1:0-80851 GCA_050248475.1 Flavobacteriales bacterium | reverse complement strand
TGCCTGACCAGTTCGCACTTACTCCTGATGGTAAGCCGGTCGCTGCGCCTATTCCTGTTGCTCCTGTTGTGGTATGGGTGATGTTTGTCATCGATGTATTGATACACAGGGTTGGTGAGCTTGAGGCAACGCTTACGGTATTGTCTGGGTCTATCGTTATCGTGCCTGTTCCTGATGCAGAACAAGTTCCTGATCCTACAGTGTAAGTTATGGTATGTGTCCCTACTGGTGCCGAGGCAGTATTAATTACTCCTGTTGATGTGTTTAATGATGCCCCTAGGGTTCCTGAACTATATGAACCTCCAGCTGTCGCTACCAACGTTGGTGATGCATTACCTGAACCTACACAACGAGGCGTTGGATAAGTTAAACTCGTAAACGTATTTGGATTAGTAACAGTAATAGTTTCAACTACCGAACCTGAACAATTATCTGGAGCTAAACAACCATTATCAAACGAATAAGTTATATTATATGTACCTGGTCCCGCTATAGAAGGGCTGAAATATGCCTGACCATAATCAGTTGGCTGAAAAGATCCTGGAGGACAAGTAGGGCAAGAATAAACCGCACTACCTTTAACTGAAGATGTAGGAAATGTAACCAGTTGACAACCTCCACTAGCTACTCCACTTGGTTGAGCAGTTGGACCAGCAGCCCCTGTATTTGAACCATCATTAGCAGTCCATGTTCCTGAAGAAATAGTGGCACCACAAGCGACGTCAGTAATCACGTATGTCATGTCTGGGTCTGTTCTTACATCACAAAACTCAACTCCTAAGGTTGTTGCAGTAACATTATCTACTTCATACATTGTTAAGGTGTGATTTGTACTAGCGGATAAATCAGTAAATCCCCAATAGTTATTCCATGTTCCCGCATTATTTTCATAACCATACACATTGTTTCCTGTTGTTTCAGTATTGGTAGTAACTGCCACATTAATCGCAGGAACTATTGCTCCTCCAGCGGTAGCCGCATCGTCTGCACGAATAAACAACCAACCCGCATCATTACAATTAAGTGATATCGGGAAAGG
Organism: Flavobacteriales bacterium; assembly: GCA_050248475.1. Classification (GTDB taxonomy): domain Bacteria; phylum Bacteroidota; class Bacteroidia; order Flavobacteriales_E; family Vicingaceae; genus Vicingus. Next base: position 79,812 of record JBFWSH010000019.1, on the reverse strand, counting down.
ATAATTTGTGCCAGAATTTTCAACGTGAATACCAACAGTAGGGCAAGGTTGTGGACCAACAATTGCACAATTGGTAGAAGCAGTACCTCCTGTTTGAGAAAAAGTTATATTACCTGCTTGGTTCGAATAATTAGTTAATAACATTACATATACTTGCCCAGGAAGAGCTCCTGTAATATTTGCTGTTTCTGTAGCCGAAGGTGAATAACTACAATCAACTATCTGATTTGGGTCAGCAGCAGTTGAAGCATTACCATGATTACCACAATAACTCATTGCCTGAGCCAAATTACTATAAGGTCCATATAATATAAAATCGACATCAATACCACCACCACTGTTACTTGTTTGTGAAATTCCAATATCCATAGAACCACCAGTAGCAATTTCCATGTAATACCAAGCTGGATTAGGTTGTGTATCTAAACAATCATAATTATTTCCACTTTCTGAAGAAGTTCCTGTATTATTGGGGAAAGTATAAGTAGAACCCGTACAAAAAGGATCTGCAGATGCACATGTAGCTCCTTGTCCATAACTATTAGAACTAACTATAGTTAAAAAAATAAAAATGAAGCCAACTAATAACTTATTGTAAAAATGTTTCATACTCTATATATTATAAGATTATTACCTATTTAATTTCGTGATGATATTCTGGCTTGATTAAATTCAGGTTTTGTCTTGCCCAGATTAAAATTACCTCTTTATATTGTTCTGATGACTGACCAATTATATGTTTAGGAAAATCAACAGGAATTTTCCCGGAAACTGATCTTTCCATAATCACTTTATTATAATTAAGGTATTGACCTTCACCAATTATCTCAGTACCTCTTATTCCTGAACCTGATTGTTTTGATTGAACACTATTTGCTCTTAAATTTTGAGGAATTTCTTTTATTAAAAGATGACCATGAGGAGACTTTTCTTTCTCTCCATCACTATTATCAATACTTTCCACACTTATAGATTTTACCACTTGATTTTTCTGTTGAGCGCTAACAACAAAAGCAGTAAGTATGAAAACTGAGCTTAAAACAATTTTAATTCCTTTCATTTTTTTATAAAAAATAATTAATAGTCAATACAAACAATAACCAAATTTATAGATAAAAATGTAAAACTTAACGAAATAATCATATTGTTTATCGAAATTCTACAGATTTATCTACTAAACATAGCATTTGGAGTTTAGACGTAAAACTACAAAAAAGGTTGCACAACAATTTAATAGTTAAATTATTGGCAAAAACGAACATAATTGTTATATTTTTCCATGTCACCTGATAGTTGATACAACTTAGCAATATGATTACATAGAATCTTATCTGTTTTATCTATATCATATGCTTTTTCAAAATATTGTATAGACAGTGTATAATCACCTTTTGAATTCAACGAGTATAGGTTCCCAATATTTACATAAATATTTTTAGGTTTTGATGATTTTTTGGCAATTTTCTTTAATGTTTCTAATCCTTCTTCAACCTTATTATGTTTGTTTAATAACTGATTATACAATTCATAAACCTTTAAATAATCAGGATTTAGTTCAATGACCCTTGCATAATGGAATGATGCCTTCTCATAATTAAGGACACTTTGATATGAAAAGGCCAAATTAAAGTGCGCCTCAAGATAATTTGAATCTAATTCTACGGCTCTTTCACAGTATTTGATAGCAGATTCATAATCTCTCAAAAAATTAACATAAACAGAACCTAAATTGTTAATACTTGTGAGATAATTCGAATCTATTCTAATGGATTCTTTATAGTGATATATGATTTTTTGTAAATCTTGTTGATTAACATTTGCTGGGTTTTGCTGAGCATTTTTGGCAACAATTGGATATAAAGTATTAGAAATTAAAGCGTGAGATTTTGCTGATTCAGTTAAATGTTCAATATCTGTTTCAAATAAAGTAAGATAATCATGCCAATCAGGATTTCTTGCAATCGTTCTTATCGAATATATTAATACAATTGAAAGTATAACATATTTAAAACTTCCATTTATTATATTCTTATCGTCTGTTTTGTTTTCAGGATTTATTTTAAAAATTTTAAATATCACCCAAACAATCAATATACAGAAACCTAATGAGAAAGCAAACATAAATCTATCCGCAACCAATCCTGGCAATAAAAAAACTAAATTATTAACCCCGGCCATTAATCCCAACCAAAAAAGCACAGCAACACCTTCAATTTTTCTCTTTATTAATGATATAACCCCAAAAACACCTAAACACCCATAAAAAAATAATGAAACCCAAACTTGCCAATAACTCCATGTTGCAATTGGCAATTGATTGTAGCCATAATAAAATGATAAATCTTTTGGGAAAATCAACATTTTTAAATAAAACCAACTAAAATACAAACTAGCTGACAGTCTTTTAATAGACCAACCTTCAGACATTAATGGGTTTTCAAAAAACTCATAAATTCGAACCTGATTCTCAGAAAGTATAAGTTTTTGTAATTGATTTAATCCAAAATAAACAATAAGTAAAGAAAAGAATGCGATTATAATTTGTTTTGGTTTTGCTTTTATAAAATACAAAAACATGGGTACAAGAGCAATCAGTGCCATACCATTATTTTTCGATAATAATGCCAATACTGCAAATAATAGCCCTAAAAAGAAATCCTTTACTTTATTGGTTGCTGCGTAATTAATATAAAAGTGTATTGAACAAATCAACGCAATTAACATAAATATCTCATCTCTATTTTTTAAACTACAAACCACCTCTGTATGAGTTGGATGAACAGCAAAAATTAAGGTTATTAAAAATGAAAATATAGGTTGATAATTGGGCAGTATTTTTAATAAAAATCTAAAGATAAGTACACAGAGTAAAATATATAAAATCAAGTTAAAGAAATGACTGATATTGGCTTGTGTAAGTTTGTTTTTTTTCTTTTTTTCTTGTAAAGTTTGTTTTTCTGGTAGCTTACTAAAAAATTGTTTTTCAATAGCAAAAGAGGTTAATACTATAGGACGGTAATCATAGGTTTGTTTCTTGTCCGTAGAATATCTTGATTTGAAAATTATTGGTATTCCTGCAAAACCTTGTTCTACATTTTTATTTCCTTCAACAACAATATTATCATCCAACGCATATTCATTGTCTATGGAATTAAAGTATACTACAAATGTTATCAAAACAATTGCCCAAGCATATTTTTTTACCGAAATCTTATCTATTCTTAACTTCATGTTTCGAACTCTATATCAAGCAAATATATAATTATTCTCAATATTTACATACAAACACTAAAAGGTTATGCAACTATTTAAAGTGTAACACGTCAAAATTGATATAAATCTGTTATCTAAAAAATGCATATTACCAACTTTTCTGAAATCCAAGATATTGAAACTCACTATATCTTATCAAGAAATCGTTCAGGAAGTACTCTTTTAAACAATCTTCTTAACAATCACCCTGACATCTTAAGCATTTCAGAGCTTAACATTTATTGGCTACTAAAATGTGATTACGAGAAAGTAAATCGGTTCGACACAATAACTGTAAAAAAATTAATTGATGACTTGTTTTTTGTTTTAGGCAAGAGAAGAGATGGTTTCTATATATTTATGCTTCCCTCAAAAGTCGAATTGATTGAAGCTATATTAAACTATAAAAATCCTTTAGATTTTCTAATAATATGTAGAATAATCAATTCAAAAATTAAAGCTACATTTAATGAGAAAACCCAAATAACCACTCTTGTCCACAAAGAGATTAGTCTCAATCACCTAATTGACAAAATCCATCATCACTCACCTAAAACCAAATTTGTATTATTAGTTAGAAATCATCGAGCTAATATTTATTCAAGTTTAAAATTTAATTCAGCTCGAAAAAATTATATTTATGAAGCAAAACGATGGACTCTTGATCTAAAACCATTAATAAAATCAAATATTCCACAAGATTTAAAACTAATCATAAAATATGAGGATTTAATCTTAGATACTGCAAGTTGTTTAGAAAAAATACAACTATTTTTAGGCGTTAAAATTCTTGAAAATTTAAGTTCAACTCCTCTCGCAATTACAACCAAATTACTGGATGAACTAGCAAAAAAAAATAATGTACCTGAAAAAGAAGTAAAGCTCTTTAAAAAACATCACTTTAATAGTTTCTTAGAAGTTGACAAAGAAAAGATAAATGAATGGGAACAACAATCTTCATTTAATGAGCTTCAACTAACTAAAATTGATAGTATTTGCCAAGAAGTAGCTACTTGCCTAGGATATCCTTGTTCAAATAAGAAGGTGTCATTTTCTTTTGTAGATAAATACTTTATAATTCTAGCTGTTATAGACAATTATGTTGCTACAAGATACATTTCTATACCTATCAGATATAAACGAATATTAGCTAGTATAAACTATTTTAAATTTTTCAATTAATACACTTTGAAGTAATTTGTAAACCAAATAGCTAACTGTGCAAAAGGTCTCAAGATTAAAACAAGTGGCTTTAATCGATTTCTTTTAAAACTTTCATTTAATCCAACACCCAATTTTAATCCAACTTTCTGAAGCAGCATTGATGCCAACACTGTTGTAATAAGCTTATTTTTTTGAGGTTCAAATTCTTTCCTAATAATGTCAAAAATCATGATATAGCGCTCTTTTTCAGTTTTATTCCATGCTTTATGGTAAAGTGCATCACAAAAAATCAATAATTCTCCTTCCTTCCAAGCACTTTGTTCTCCCTCTACTTCAAAACCACATTCTGGAAGTTTTCCTGGAATTTCTATACCTAAATGACACCTAAAAAATCCATTAGAATCTCCATTGTGGGGTATAATTTCACTATTAGGTTCAAGCTTACTAAAGGAAGCTGATATCAAGCCTGGTGTATTATTTATTATTTTAGTAATTTCAGGAAAATATTGTTGATTCTTATAATTATTTATCGACCAAAACTTCAGCCCTATAGTCTTCCATCCTCCATCTGTAGTTGAAAATAAGTAGTTAAAATAAGGATCAAAAAGTCTTTTTGAACCGATTGTTTTCTTAAACTCATTGATAATAATTTCTTTATTATCCAAAACATAACGAGCCCATTCATAATCTTGAGGATTATAAAATGCTGTTTCTTCTCCTGCATAACGTTTTTCATCAAATATAGAAAACCAAAGCTTCATTTTAAATCATTTCGTTCAATCACATAATTATTGATAATTACTGCATCAATAGAGCTACTAAAGAAAACTGACATCACATCATTTAAATCATGTACAATAGGTTTCCCCATCACATTATAACTAGTGTTAACTATTAATGGAATTCCAGTTAATTCATTAAACCTTTCTATTAGCTCATAATATTTCTCATTTATATCTTTTGTTACAGACTGTAACCGACCAGTATTATTAACATGCACAACTGCCGGAACTTTATCTCTAACTTCCTTTCTAAATGTCAGTGTTTTTTCCATAAACGGAGAATATGAGTATTTCTCAAAATACTCTTCTCCATATTCATGAAGTATTGATGGGGCAAAGGGCCGAAAGCTTTCTCTAAACTTAACAACAGCGTTTATTCTATCTTTATTTTCAGCAAATCCAGGATGAGCTAATATAGAACGATTACCCAAAGCTCGAGGACCAAACTCTGCCCTACCTTGTATCCAACCAATTATTTTATTCTCACTCAACAGTTTAGCTCCATAGCATGATGGATCATCCACCTTTTTGAATGGGAGCCTTGAAGACACAACATATTTCTCTAATGAGGTTTGATTTATTTCCGAACCCAAAAAAGGACTTCTGTTTTTATATGAATTTGGAAATTGTCCATTTATTTCCTTAAAAGCAAGTAAGGCAGCGCCAATAGAGTTCCCATCATCAGCAGGTGCGTTAGCTACAACAACATTATCAAACAAGCCAGATTCACTCAGTTCACCTATAGATGATGAATTTAGTGCAGCTCCACCCGAAATAATTATATTCCTTTGATTAGGAATCAATTCTATAGCATAGTTGACAATGTTAAATAAGTACTCTGAAAAAATATGCTGAACAGTATGTGCAGCATCTTCTTTAGCAACATTTTGGGTTAAAACAATTTCTCTTAAATCCTCTTGATACTTCCCAACAATTCTTGTCTTAGTCGTAAACTTATTATTTTTGACTCTAAAAACATCTTTTAAAAGTTTTTCAAATGCTAAATTATTTTTTCCATATGGAGCCAATCCCATAACCTTCCACTCTTCTCCTTTAAATCCAGAGAACCCTATTGCATTAGTGGAAACTCCGTACATAGCTCCAAGACTAAATGCAGAATGAATTGATTTGATTAATATTGGCTCTCTGTTTTCAACTTTATAGATGCTTATAGCAGTAGCTTCACCTCCTCCATCTATAACCAAACCTATTCCATCAGAAAAATTAGAACAAGAAACCGCATTAACAATGTGAGTCAAATGATGATTATAATACCTCCTTTCTACTATAGAGTCTAAACTCCAATTTTCAAAATGAGCATAAATACCTGCCCCAGATTGGGCTATAGCAGAAGCAGCTCTAGCAGATTCTAAATGAAAAATTCTATGAACCCCAAATTTTTTTAAAATTCTTCTAAAAATTGCGTTAGCGTCGTAATTAAAAAAACCAATTAAATCAAAAAATTTAGAGAAAACATGTTTTTTCTTGCTCCATGAGGAAGCCACAAACACATGATATTTTTCTTTAGCCAACAAATTCTCAAGCACCTTCTCTACGTATATATCTAGATCTGCTGGACAACCTATCCCTCTTTTAGACTGCAGAGGTCTCTCCACTCCCTCAGCAAAAAGTATATCTCCTTGCTCATCTAATATACAAATAGATGGATCATGAAAATTATCGTTCAACCCGATATAAATTTTTTTCATTTTTCGACTTCATTTTTTAATAAAAAAAACCTTTATTCAACCAATCCAACCATTTTTCTCTTGGTGCGATATTCATCAAATGTTTATCGTTTGTTTTTGACAACACCTCCCTACAAACATCTTTAGCACTTGTAGTGTTTAAGTTAGGTTCAAAATCAAACATAAATACAACCCTTCGTTCATCTGTTCTATTCCAAGCTTCATGAACTTTACTGTCATCAAATAGCAATATTTCACCATTCTGCCACTTTTTAGTATCGTTTACGATTTTAATAGCTGCATCTCCATCAGGTATTATCAATCCCAAATGTGCTCGAAGTAACTTATTAGTGAACCCTGTATGAGGATGAATAGAAGTCTGTGGTTCTAACATAGAAAATTCAGCAGTTACAATAAACGGATATTTATCTATTAGTTTAGCAATAGTTGGACAATATTCCTTATTTGGAAGATAATCAATACCAAAAATTCTAAACGTCAGCGTTTTCCATGCTACCGATTTATCTATTGGATTGGATAAATAATCTGGGCGCTCCCCAATCCATGTTGAATAGTTGTTTACTTCTATTGGTTTATCAATAATAGCTAATAATTCATTTTTTATTTGTGCATAATTTTCTTTGAATTCAGAAAGAAAACCATAACCTTCAGTATTATAAAATGTTGTATTACTCATAAATAAACCTACAATTCTAAAATTAGAATTTCTAAAGATATCAATTATTGATATTAATCATAAATAATTCAAACGGATTTAATTACTTTCAAGTTTTAATTGTAATTAATAACAAAAATGGAAACATCTCATTTTAAATATAATTTTTTTGAATGGACAAAATTATTAGAAAACAACTGGAAAGATATACAGTCAGAACTTTTTGATGTATATTTTGGTCATAGTGATATCAATAAAAATGATTGGTTTCTAGCTCACCCCCATTACGTAAAATCAAACTCTGAAAAAGCATGGAAAACTTTTGAGTTTGTATTTTTTGGCATTAAAAACTTAGATAATTGTAAAAGATGTCCTAAAACGTTTGAATTACTAAAAAAAATACCTGAATTAGTAACAGCTCAATTTTCTGTACTCGAACCAAATACAAAAATAGACGCTCATAAGGGGTATACAAGAATGGTTCTTCGAAATCATTTAGCACTAAAAGTGCCCTCAAAAGAATTATGTAAATTGAAAATTGAAAACGAGGAACATAGCTGGGAAGAAGGCAAAGTAATTACATTTGATGACAGTAAAGTTCATGAAGCTTGGAATTTTTCTAATGAGCCAAGAATGGTTTTAATGTTTGATGTTGCCAACCCCGAAATGCCTTATACAAGCTATCAAATTTGCAAGTATAAATTAGAAAACATGGAGGATCCTTTTTTACTTAATATTGCAGAAAAAGAAGTTTGGTTAAAATGGTTAGAAGCTGGACATTTTAGTTAACAGCGCTTTATTTTTAAACTTTTTAGTCTATTTATGAGTATTCATAAAAAAGTCATTTATCTCGTCCAGATTTTTATCTGACACTTCACCACTAGCTCTTGGCATTAAAAAATCTCCAGTAAGTTTTGACGCTGTTTCTCTCAACAACTTTGTTTTATTTGTATAATCCTCTCTTGTTAAAACATAATAGGGGTTTTTTGATTTTTCTTGACCTGGAACAATAACATAACCAAGGCTTCTATTAAACTGGATTGCTTTGGGATTGGAAGGTAAAACCTGTATAAATGATTTGTTGAATATTTTAAGAACAAAAAACACTGCGTTTAAAAAACATAAACTTGCAAGTACTGAAGCAAACTCACAATCTAATTTTTTATCCCATATAAAGATGCCACCTTCTCCATACATATCTTTTAAATTGATATTTTTAGAGTTAATAACCCCAATATCCCTTCCATTATATTCGATTAGGTAGTAATAATTATACTTATTGTTGATTGAAAAAAACCACTTCTCCTGCATCTCTTTAGTGATATGCTTTTTAAAAGCCATTTGTTTTCTAATTTCAGGGTAATTTCTCCATTTTCTAACCAACTCGATATCAGAGAAGGTTAACCTTTTAAGCCTTATGCCATACTGTTCAATTATCATAAAACTTCCGCTTCGCAAAAAGGGGGCTTATTGTAACTTATTTTAATTATTTTACTAATATATTCTGCTAATATACCTATGCTTAAAATAATTAATCCTGATGAAAATAATATTGCCACAATAATTGAAGCATATCCTTGAACAGATATCGAAAGAATAAATTTTCGATATAAAATAATTAATCCCCAAATAAAATTAGAAGAAGCCATTAAAAACCCAATAATAGTAACAACCCTAAGTGGAGTAACTGAATTAAAAAAAACCAATTCTTTTGTCAGTATTGAAAGACTAATAAGTGAATACCTAGATTTTTTCCTTTCATTCTTTTTCTTATCTAAATTAATTGATGAAACATTTGAAGTGTACCAATGTATAAACTCATCAATAAAAGAAAATGTTCTAGCATTTTTTAAAATCTCCTTTGCCAAAGATATTTTCATTAACCTAAAACTAGAGCCTCTCATCTTATCATCACCTTCTAATAACCTAGCTATTAATATATATATATTCCTAAATGTAGATTTAATAAAAGAACTTGTTTTATGATTATCTACGCCATAAACCAAATCACTACCAGTTTTCTTTTGATGTGCTAACAATTTGAGAATATCTTCAGGACTATTTTCCATATCGTCATCAATGGTAACAATAAAATCTCCTTCAGCGTACTTAAATCCACACAACGTTGCATTATGTTGACCAAAATTTTTTGCAAGTCTAATAGCGACTACCTCACTAGGATATTTTTCCTTTAATGTTTTTATTATAGCCCAACTTCCGTCAGCACTAAAATCATCAACAAAAATTAATTGAAAAGACAGGTTTACTGATTCAAAAGTATTTTTTACTTCTTCAAAAAGTTGAGAAATTGTTCTTTCCCCATTATACACGGGAACAACAATTGATATTTTTTTAATATCAATATCCAAGTAAACAGCCCCCATCCAATGTTAAATTAGTACCCGTTATCCATTTTGATGCATCAGAAAGTAAGTAAACCACAGCGCTCGCAACATCCTCTGGCGCGCCAATCCCCAAAGGATACTTATCCACGTGAGCCTTCATTGACTCATGACTAGCATCTTTAGATGCCTTCTCATAGAGAGGTGTTTTAACCATAGCTGGAGCAACTACATTTGAACGGATGCCTTTATGGCTATATTCCATTGCAACAACTTTAGAGAAAGATTCAAGAGCTGCTTTAGATGCACTATATACTGTTCCTCCCTTATGAGGGTGTTGTGCTGAAATGGATGATATAAAAACAATTGAAGCTTCTTTCATTAACTTTTTATTTTTATCCAAATTTGCGATTAGTGATACTGATGAATAGAAGTTAAGTTTCATTGTTTCATCTATTTTAGAAAAAGTAAGGTAACGAATAGGGTACGGATTTACTACACCAGCACAATGAACCACCCCGTCTAAATTTACAATTTCGGATGCTAACCTTATTATTTCTTCCTCGTTCACCAAGTCACAAATTATATACTGAATTATATGGTCTCCTAATTCTCTTTTTAGAGAACTTAATTTTTCTTCATTTCTGCCCGACACAACCACCTTTCCTCCCATTTGAATAATACTATTAACTACCTGAAAACCTATTCCAGACGTAGCTCCTGTAACTAGGATAACTTTATTTGTTATATGAAATGGTGTATTCAATTTCATTACTCAATTTCAACTAATTCAGAAATAACAATACTATTCATATTCACCAAAATTGAGCCCCAAGAATATCCAACACCAAATCCTGACAATAAAATTCTTTTTTCAGTATTTTTTAAGTCTTCTCTCAATTCTGAAACAATAGTAAGAGGAATTGATGCAGAACTTGTATTACCAAATTTATGTATAGAATATGGTGTTTTTTCAATTGGAAATTTTAATTTTTTTCGAACCGATTCGTTCATTAACTTATTTGCTTGATGCATAACTAAGAAATCAACTTCATCAATATCACATTTAGCATATTCCAATAAAGCAACAACATTTGGTTTAACTTCACGTAGCGAAAAATTAAACACTTCTAATCCATTTAATTCTAAGTTACAGGCAGCTCGTTCAATTCCATTATCAATATGCTTTACCTCACTTGTTTTTTCAGAATAAGGCAATCTAGTTCCCCCTCCTCTTATAATTATAGATTCCCAACCACTTCCATCAGACTGAAGATTAAAATACATTGGTTTTGATTCTATATCTCTAGATATTAATGTAGCAGTAGCAGCATCACCAAACAAAGGGTAAGTGCTTTTATCTCTTGGGTTTGGTGAAAAAGTTGATTTATCACCACATAACAGCAATCCTTTATTAAAACCTGATAAACTAACTAAATTAGATATTACTGCTAATCCATAGACATAACCTGAGCATCCTAAATTAATATCAAAAGCAATCGTTTTTTTTGAAAGCCCAAGTCTTTCTTGCAAAATTATTGATGTCGCTGGAAGAAAATAATCAGGAGATTGTGACACAAAAATTAAAATATCTATTTCTTCCTCTCGAGTTTTGGTATCTTTTAATAATTGTTTAGTCGCAGCAAAACACATATCAGATGTACAAATATTCTCTGATGCAACCCTTCTTTCCCTAATTCCTGTTCCATCAGTAAACACCTTTCTTTCTAACGCTGATATATATGTATAATCATCAGTATACGTAATACTTTTTGGCACACAAGCTGCCACGCCTTCAATTTTAACATTATGAACTTCAAATAAAGCCATTAATTTGATTTTCTATGACATATTAAATTATACAGATCTTCAATTGTTTCTGCATTCCTTAAATCTTCACCAGTTAAAAGTACTTCAAACTCATTATCTATAAATGCTATTATAATTAAAGCATACATAGAACTAAAATTTGGTATATTTCTATAACTGGTTTGCGGGTTTAATGTATTAGGCTCAATATCGTCAAACTCCATCTCCAACAACCTAGTAAATTCTTCAATATTTATCATATATTATATTAACTTTTTTTGCTAAATTACAAAAAACACAATCAAAAATACAATACTGTTCCACTCCAGGAAAATCCTATTCCATAACCGGCAACAAGTACTTTACTACCACTTCTAATTCTTCCATCCTTCTTTGCGTCGATTAATGCTAACGGAATGGACACCGAAACCGTATTACCGTAATCTTCCATATAATAAGCCATCTTCTCATCTGGAATTTTTAGTTTACGTTGCAATGATTTTAGAATTATATTGCTAGCTTGATGAAAAACAAATAAATCAATGTCCTGAAATAAAAGATTATTCTTTTCTAAAATTTTATAAACCAAACTTGGAACCTCTCTTAAAGAAAAAGTTAATATTTCTAGCCCATTCATCTTCATTTGTCCTCTAGGCATCCCTCCGACATCTTTGTTAATTGCCAACCAATTTTCATCAATTGGATTTCTAAGGCAACTTCTTTCAACTAGAAGATGTTTTACACCTTTTCCATCGACCCCATATACAATTTCACCTATACCTATATTATCAGTTTTTTCAATTAAGACTGCAGCTCCCGCATCGCTAAAAAGAGATCTTAATGCAAAATCATTGGGATGAGAAACCAAACTTGGTGTCTCGCCAAAGAGTAATAAGATATTATTTGATTGTCCGCTTTCAATTATAGCTTTAGCAAAACCTATAGCATTTGTAAATGCTGAACAACCTGAAGGCAAATCGAATGCTCCAATATTATTTCTCAAACCTAATTTCTCCTGTATTATACATATAGTCATTGGCGCAATAAAATCGTGCCCTCCAGAACAAAAAACAACAAAGTTAATATCACTCTTATCATAACCTATTTGACCAAATAGCTTTTCAGCTGCTTCAATCGCTAAATCTGAACCTAAAACATCTTGAGTAGTATTGTACCTCACTCTTACACCTGTTTTTCTATAAATCTCATCATTTGTAACCTCTGGAAAATTAGCTAAAAGATCCTCATTACTAATCTTGTTAGATGACAAAAAACAACTAATATTTTTTATACTGCACCCCATAGATAACATAAAACCATTCTGGCATATATTGGATATAAAGATACGACATCATTATTATATTTCAACTAAATATTATTTTAAACAAAAAAAGGGGCTTAAAGCCCCTTTTTATAACATTTTTTTGGTTATTTAATCATCGTAACCGTTCCCTTCATGTCATACTCAACATCATCTAACCCCTTAGCCTTTAATACATAAAAATATGTTCCATCTGAACCATTTTTACCGCCCCAAGTTTGATCAACAGAAGTAAGCTCGGCAACTTTTTTCCCCCAGCGGTTAAATATAACACAATTAAATTCTGCTATATTTCTATAAATAAATTCAAATACATCATTTTTCCCATCTCCATTAGGTGTAAAAACATTTGGAACCTCTAGTAATGATGTTCCTATTACTTCTATTAACACTCTGTTTGTATCAGAACATTCTCCATTAAAGGAAATTAATGTAACTAAATAATCACCTTGCCCAGTATAAGTTATTGATGATGAACTAGTATTGCTAGAATCTCCAAATATTTGACCATTTCCAAAATCCCAGTAAGAACTATCTGCTACTCCAAGATTTATAAAGTCTACGCCCAAAGGCATTTGCCCAGTTATTGGATTTGCCCCAATTATTGCTGAAACAAAAATCTCACCAATCACCACATTTGAAACAGACTGACAACCATTTTGAGTATTTACTACAGTTAGCGTATATGTACCCCCACCCTTGATAGTTGGTGTTAAGGTGTTTGAGCCCAAAACAATATTACCATCAGCGGTTTGCCAATCAAACAAATCTCCAGAAGTGGTTAAACCATTGAGAATAAGCTCTCCACTTGGACAAATTGTGTCATTCAGTCCAGCATTAGCACCTGGAGTAGTGACATCTTCGACAACAATAACTGTATCTTTTTTAGTACATTGATTGGATGAATTGGTTACGGTTAGAATATATGTTCCAGCTCCATTAACAATCGGAGAAATTGTATTTGCACCACTCTGAATAAATGATCCAGTCCATTGATAACTAATATTACTACCACTTGACGACTGAGAACCATCTAATACCACCGTTGGATTGTAACAATTTATCAATGTATCTAACCCAGCATCGGCAACAGGAAGTATTGTATCGTTCTGATATATCTGAACAGTATCTCTGCTGATGCAATCGTTTGAGTTTACTTCAATAAAGTAAACACCTTCTTGATTAACTAACGGAGATAAAGTGTTCTGACCAGAAACCACATTACCACCAATTGTTCCCCAATAGTATGTCCCAACAGATGAACCAACTCCACTCAATGTAACCTGAGGGCTTGAACAAGAGAGTGTATCTGGCACTCCTGCCTCTGCGGTAGGATAAACAACATCAAAGTTAACACAACCTGACAAAGCATTGTTACCACATAAATCGGATATTGAGCCTGATGTATTCGTCATACAAAATGAGTAAGTACCTGCCTCAGTAATTGCAGGCGTAATTGTAACTGTAAAATCCCTACCCTGATTAGCACCATTGTTACAACTAGTCCCTAAAATTGACATCACAGTGTAAGGACCACTAGGTCCATTTAACTCAAAATCTGACTCTAAAATCCCAGCACATATAACATTTTCTGAAAATCTAAATGACAAAGAAGTCATACCACACATAATAGTTGATGTAATATTTTGCAAACTTGGTCCAACACTATCAAATATAGAGGCTGTGGAAGCACTGAAATCAATAGTATAACCATTTGTTGAAGATGAAAATTGACTCACATTAACCACATAAGTCTGTCCGGCTTGAACAGGAATACAAGGTTCATTTTGACTTCCAGAATTTCCATTTGGACCAGTATTTCCAGATGTTCCGGAATAATTACAACTAACTTCTAAAGCTGAGTTATTGTAAATATCAGAGCAAGAGTTGCTTGTTAAATTATATACTGCCCAATCATAATCATCTGAATTAACATTCGGATCAATTGTAAAACAAACATTCCCAGCAGTTTGGGTTGTAAAAGTATACCATACATCATTTTTTTCGCCTGATCCTAAACAAGAAGGTCCAGAATTTATTTCATTAGGAATATTACCTGTTCCTGAATAAGCATTTGCTTCAGAATATACATTTTGACAAACAGCAATAGCTCCTAAACAATCTTGAACGGTTGGTGTAGGTGCAACCGTAGGTGCTGATATATTAACACCAAAATTTGATATACAGGTAGGGACAGACCAATTATCAATAACAACATAATAAGAAACCCCTGCAGTAACACTTATATTTGAAAGTGATTGATTCCCCGAAGATGATGTTGAACTAGAGACACACAAACCAGTTGACGGACAACCTTGATATAAAAACAAACCTACCCAAGATGACGACGATGTAATATTGATGTTAATCAATCCCGATGTATTGGGTGTAAAAACATATAAATAATCTTCTCCATCTAAATAAACACCATTACCACAAACCGTCGAATTTCCAGAATTATACACATTACCATTTCCACAGGTTGTTTGGTTTGATGCAGAAAAAGGAAGATTTACAGGACTGGCAGATGCCAACGAACAATTTGCTCCTCCTTGGGCAGACAAACTAGCCGACAAGATAATAAAAAGACCGTTTAAAATTAATTTTTTATAATCCATCTCATCTATAATTTAATTTTTAAACGATTTACTGTTTAATTGAACACCTATTTCTCTTAGTTTAGCCACAACTAATTCCGTATCAATCAATTTGTCAAAAAATATATATCCATTGGTTGTCGATGGATAAAACAGTTCTACATCCAAAACATTTGGTAATGTTTTAAGTTCTTTTATAATGCTATTAGCAACATTAACATCTATTATTTCTTCAAAAACAACTTCAACTTTAAACCTATTGTCCTCAATTTTAACAATACTACTAAACTCTTGAGCTTTTACGGAAAGGCTTAACGCAACAATCAAAATAATAAACAATAGATTTCTTATCATGTTTTTTTAACTTAAATCATTTTTATCGTTACAAATTTAAATAAAAGACCGTGTGAATAAAAAATTGGTTGCATATAAACTCAATGTTTTTTGAACAAAAAATTAATGTTTATTGTAATTTTGAATCCTATGGATTATTTAAATCAACTCAATCAATCGCAACAAGATGCTGTAAAAAATACTGAAGGACCTGTAATGGTAATTGCAGGTGCTGGGTCAGGTAAAACAAGAGTTCTAACATATCGAATAACACATTTAATCAACAAGGGTGTTGATCCTTTTAATATTTTAGCCCTTACATTTACCAATAAAGCAGCCCAAGAAATGAAAGATCGTATTGGCAAAATTGTTGGCGGTTCTGAAGCAAGAAATATTTGGATGGGAACTTTTCACTCTGTTTTCGCCCGGATTCTGCGATCCGAATCTGAGAAAATTGGATTCCCATCAAATTTTACTATTTATGATACACAAGACGCCAAAAACTTAATTAAAACTATATTAAAAGAACAAGGATTAGATGAAAAAATTTACAAACCTGGATTGGTATTAAATAGAATCTCAGCAGCTAAGAATAATCTGATTTCACCTCAAGCCTACGCTGCAAATACCACAATACAATCAGAAGACGTGCAGTCAGCTAAACCCAAAATTGGATTAGTTTATCAAATTTATAGCGATCGGTGCTTTAAATCTGGAGCTATGGATTTTGATGATTTATTGTACAAAACAAATGTATTGCTTCGCGATTTCCCAGATGTATTGCACAAATACCAACACCGTTTTAAATACATTTTAGTAGATGAGTATCAGGACACTAATTTCTCCCAATATTTAATTGTAAAAAAATTAGGTGCTGTTTTTCAAAATGTCTGTGTAGTGGGCGATGATGCTCAAAGTATTTATGCTTTTAGAGGAGCTAACATTCAAAATATTTTAAACTTCAAAAACGATTATCCAGAAGTTAGAACATACAAATTAGAACAAAATTATCGTTCTACTAAACATATTGTAAATGCTGCAAACAGTATTATTGAAAACAACAAAGAGCAAATAAAAAAGAACGTTTTTACAGAGAACGAAATTGGAGAAAAAATAAAAGTTTACAAGGCTGGATCTGATAATGAAGAGGGTAAAATGATTGCCAACTTAATTTATGACACCCAATTTTCTAAACAAGCTAAAAACTTAGATTTTGCTATTCTTTACAGAACCAATGCTCAATCAAGAGCCATGGAGGAGGCACTTAGAAGAAAAAATATCCCATATAAAATATATGGAGGCTTATCTTTTTATCAACGTAAAGAAATTAAAGATTTACTCTCTTATTTCAGAATGGTGGTAAACCCGAAAGATGAAGAAGCATTAAAAAGAATAATTAATTACCCTGCTCGTGGCATAGGAAACACTACAATTGACAAATTAACTATTGCCGCTAACAATAACAATACTGATATCTGGAACGTAATCAATAACTTAAATCAATTTAATACTGGCCTAAATGGAGGTGCTCAAAACAAAATTGGTGAGTTTGTTGCTATGATTTCTAGCTTTGCTTCGCAACTGAAATCAAAAAATGCTTTTGATTTAGGAAATGAAATTGCCACAACTTCTGGTTTATTAAAAGATTTATATTCCGACAGAACCCCTGAAGGAATCAGTCGTTACGAGAACATTCAAGAATTGTTAAACGGTTTAAAAGAATTTACCGAAACAGAAAATGAATTGGAAGAAGATGTTACTCCTCGTGGATTAGCTGAATTTTTACAAGATGTGGCTTTGCTTACAACAACCGACAACGAAAAAGATGAAGATAAAGATAAGGTTACGTTAATGACCATGCACTCTGCGAAAGGTTTAGAATTTCCTTATGTTTATATTGTTGGATTAGAGGAAAATCTTTTCCCTTCACAAATGTCGTTAACCAGTAGAATTGATTTAGAAGAAGAACGTAGGTTATTTTATGTAGCAATAACCAGAGCTGAAAAAGAAGTGGTTTTATCATTTGCAGCAAGTCGATACAAATGGGGAAATTTAATTTTTTGCGAACCTAGCCGATTTATTGAAGAGATTGATGAATCACATTTAGAATTAATGTTTAGTAATAAACCTCAACCACTACAAAGTCTAAAAGAAAATCACCATAATGCCTTTTATGAAAAAAGACAAACAAACGCAAATTATCAAAAGCCAGTAGCACCTATTCAACAGCCTTCATTTTCTCCTCCAAAGAATCTGAAAAAAGTTGACTTAAACTCAACAACTATTTCTCAAAGTGCTGATTCACTTAATTTATCGGCAGGAATGAAAGTAGCACATGAAAAATTTGGCATTGGTGAAATAGAACTTATTGAGAGCGGAAAAGCAACCATAAACTTTAACACATCAGGCAAAAAACAACTTTTATTGAAGTTTGCCAAACTCAACATCATAAATAATTAATTACTTTTGAGGAACAAATAAAAAAAATACCACCGAATATCATTATCAATGAATACAGTAGAAAAAGATTATAATACCAGACGACCTCAAATGATTATACCTGAATACGGTAGAAACATTCAAAAAATGGTTGAACACGCTATAACTGTTGAACCTCGTGAAGAACGGAACAAAGTAGCTCAATCAATTATAAACGTTATGGGACAATTGAACCCTCACTTACGTGATATTGTTGATTTCAAACATAAGCTTTGGGACCATTTATTCATTATTTCTGATTTTAAGTTGGATGTAGATTCACCTTACCCAATACCAGATAAAGAGACTATTTTTAAAAAACCTGAGCCTTTGGCTTATCCACAAAATAAAATTAAGTTTAAACACTACGGAAAAAGTGTAGAAAATTTTATTGCAAAAGCTGTGGAATTAGAAGCAGGTGAAGAAAAAACCGAGCTTATTAGAGTTATTGCTAACCTAATGAAAAAATCATATTTAACGTGGAACAGAGAATCAGTTGATGATGATTTAATTTTTTCTGACTTAAAACTATTGTCAAAAGGACAACTTCAGGTAGATGCTAATTTTAAACTGGAACAAACCAACGATATTTTAGCCTTAAATGTTAAAAAGAAACCAACCAACAATAATCACAAAAATAAAAACCACAAGAATAAAAATTATCAGAAAAAACGCAGATTCTAATGGGAGTATTTAAGATAAAAGGTGGCAATAAATTAAATGGAGAATTAACTCCTCAAGGAGCAAAAAATGAAGCTTTACAGGTAGTTTGTGCAGTCTTATTATCTGCCGAAAAAGTAACTTTACACAACCTTCCAGATATTAGAGACGTTAATTTTTTGATTGATTTATTAGAAGAACTAGGTGTTAAAGTTGAACGAATGGGTAAAGGAACCGTTCATTTTACCTCAAACAATGTAAACTTAGAATATCTACAAAGCGACCAGTTTAAAAAACGTGCAGCGTCACTTAGAGGATCGATAATGATAATGGGACCACTTCTGGCTCGATTCAAAAAAGCTTACATGCCAAAGCCAGGGGGAGACAAAATTGGATCTCGCCCTTTAGATACTCACTTTTTAGGCTTTGAAAAACTGGGAGCAACTTATAGTTACGATTCAAATGCAGGGTTTTACACCTTAAAGGCTGATAATTTAGCTGGTAAATACATTTTACTTGATGAACCATCTGTGACTGGTACTGCCAACATTTTAATGACAGCAGTAATGGCTAAGGGTAAAACCACTATTTATAATGCCGCTTGTGAGCCTTATTTACAGCAACTTTGTAACATGTTAATCAGTATGGGTGCAAAAATTACTGGTGTTGGTTCAAATTTATTACAAATTGAAGGAGTTACCGAATTAGGAGGTTGTGTACATACATTGTTACCTGATTTTATCGAAGTGGGCTCATTTATAGGATTAGCAGCAATGACTCAGTCCAACATTGTAATAAAAAATTGTAGAGTTGATATGTTGGCTCGTATTCCTGAAACATTCATGCGTTTAGGAATTGATTTGGAGATTAAAGGTGATGATATTCATATTCCATCACAAAAACATTACGAAATACAACGTATGATTGATGGCTCCATACCAACCATTTATGACGCTCCTTGGCCAGGTTTTACACCCGATTTGTTGAGTATAATTTTGGTTACGGCTATCCAGGCTAATGGTACAGTTTTAGTGCATCAAAAAATGTTTGACAGCCGTTTATTCTTTATTGACAGATTAAAAGATATGGGAGCTCAAATAATTTTATGTGACCCACATCGTGCTACAGTTATTGGATTAAACAGAAAATATAATTTAAAATCAACCGTTATGTCTTCACCAGATATTAGAGCTGGGGTTGCATTATTGATTGCAGCATTATCTGCTGACGGTACAAGTACAATATCAAACATTGAACAAATTGATAGGGGATATCAATATATTGACAAACGATTAAATGCAATTGGAGCAGATATTCAACGTATAGATTAATTAATACTAAAGAAAATGAAAACATTAAAAAAATTTAAATTAACTTTTGTTCTATTAGCAGTTGTTATAGTAACTGCTGGATTTATCTATAAGAGACAAAATAGTGGTCCAGCTATTGGAGTAAAAGCAACAGAACTAGCCTATAAAAGTCCGGATGGAAAAATTATAGCTTTATCATCATTAAAAGGCAAATTGGTTTTAATCGATTTTTGGGCATCTTGGTGTGGACCATGCAGAAGAGAAAACCCGGCTGTAGTTGCTGCTTATAACAAGTACAAAGACAAAACATTTACTGTTGGTAAAGGTTTTACTATTTATAGCTACTCTCTGGACCAAGATATGGCTAGATGGAAAGCTGCAATTGCTCAAGACAACTTAACTTGGGCTTACCACGTAAGTGATTTAAAAGGATGGCAAGCAGAAGGTGCTGCAAAATATGGTGTCAATTCCATTCCAACAAATTTTCTAATTGATGGGAAAGGGAATATTCTTGCTAAAAATTTAAGAGGTGCTGCTCTTGATGCTGCTCTTGAAAAATACTTGAAAAAATAAGGTTTAACCCCCATACTAAAAAGGCAGAAAAGTTGATTTTTCTGCCTTTTTTTCTTACAACCAATTCAAGTTCAATATTTTTCTGACAATATGACTTTTATAAAAACAATGGTTGTATTTTTGCCAACCTCAACAAAAAATTAAAGTTATGAGTAAGAAAGATAAAGTTGAAGAACCTGAAAACAATACTCACGAAGAGTTAGTTGAAGAAAACCAAGAACAACAAACAGAGCAACCAGAAGAGTTGACAGAAGAGCAAAAAAATCAGGAAGAAAGCGAGCGTTATTTACGTTTATACTCCGAATTTGAAAACTTTAGAAAAAGAACTCAAAAAGAAAAAATAGAGCTTTATAAAACTGCTGGAGAAGATGTATTGAAAGCACTGTTGCCAATTATTGATGATTTTGAGCGAGCCCAAAAAGCAAACCTAACCATTGAAGATATTAAAGCAGTTAAGGAGGGTTTTGCATTAATCCATGATAAATTTTTGAAAATCATCAAACAAAAAGGGCTGGAAGAAATCCCTTCTGCTGTTGGTGAAAAATTAGATATTGAAAAACACGAGGCTATTACCCAAATACCTGCCCCTACTGAAGAGCAAAAAGGGAAAATAATTGATGAAGTAGAAAAAGGATATACCTTAAATGGAAAAGTTATTCGTTATACCAAAGTGGTTGTAGGACAATAGAAAGTAAACAATGAGCAAAAGAGATTATTACGAAGTATTAGGTGTTTCAAAAAATGCATCGGAAGCTGAAATAAAAAAAGCTTACCGCCAAATGGCAATTAAATACCATCCTGATAAAAACCCAGACGACAAAACTGCAGAAGAAAAGTTCAAAGAAGCTGCTGAGGCCTATGAGGTTTTAAGTAACCCCGAGAAAAAACAACGTTACGATCAGTTTGGCCATGCAGGTATGGGTGGCGGACAAGGTGGTTTCGGTGGCGGCGGAATGAATATGGATGATATCTTCTCTCAATTTGGAGATATTTTTGGCGGAGCTTTTGGTGGTGGTGGATTTGGTGGAGGTTCAAGGGGTGGACGACGAGTAAGAAAAGGAACCAATCTTCGTATTAAAGTAAAATTAAGCTTAGAAGACATTGTTAACGGTGTTCAGAAAAAAATTAAAGTAAACAAGTTAGTTAACGCCGAAGGTGTTACCTTAAAAACCTGTGGCACTTGTAATGGTGCTGGGCAAGTAACCCGGATTGCAAACACTATTTTAGGTCAAATGCAAACTTCATCACCTTGCCCTACTTGTGGTGGAGATGGTAAAATGATTGACAAAAAACCTGCTAACGCAGATCACGATGGCTTAATACGCAAAGAAGAATTGATAACCATTGATATTCCTGCAGGAGTTGAAGATGGCATGCAACTTTCAGTTACTGGAAAAGGAAATGCTGGACCTAAGGATGGCATTCCAGGAGATTTAATTGTTCTAGTAGAAGAAACTCCTCACGAATCCATTAAAAGAGATGGCACCAACTTGTTGTACGATTTCTATTTAAACTTTTGCGATGCAGCTCTAGGAACATCTGCTGAAATACCAACTGTTACTGGAAAGGTTAAAATAACTATAGAACCAGGCACACAAAGCGGAAAAGTGTTACGATTAAAAGGCAAAGGTGTGCCAAATATACATGGTTATGGCACCGGCGATTTTTTAATCTATTGTAATGTTTGGACGCCTCAAAAACTTTCGAAAGAAGAAAAAGAGCTTTTAGAAAAACTAAAATCATCAGACAACTTCCGACCAAATCCAACAATAAAAGACAAAGGGTTTTTCGATAGAATGAAGGATTATTTTAATTAAACTTTATTAAAATAATTAACTTTAACACATGATTTACAAAAGCACCAAAGATTGTGTTGAAGACCTTGAAAAAAATGGGTATCTGATTCGAATCAAAGAAGAAGTTGACCCTAATTTGGAAATGGCAGCCATTCAATTGCGTGTTTTTGAAAACAATGGTCCTGCTATTTTATTTGAAAACATTAAGGGTTGTGAATTTCAGGCTGTTTCTAACCTATTTGGGACACTCGAACGTAGTAAATTTATTTTTCGAAAAACTTTTGGCAAAGTTCAACAACTCGTTGAATTAAAAAACGACCCCTTTAAAGCCATCAAATCCCCCATAAAAAATTTATCAGCTGGTTTATTGGCATTAAAATCCATTCCAAAAAAAATCAATTCAGGACCTATTTTATTTAAGGAAACTACCATTGACAAACTCCCCTTAATCAAATGCTGGGAAAAAGACGGTGGAGCATTTATTACCTTGCCACAAGTTTTTTCGCTCGACCCCGCCAACACTTCCATTTTTAGTTCTAACTTGGGAATGTACCGCGTACAATTGAGCGGAAACAATTACGAGACCAACAAAGAAATTGGTTTGCATTACCAAATTCATAGAGGCATTGGGATTCACCAAAACAAAGCCAATGAATTAGGCACACCACTCAAAGTGAGTATTTTTATTGGCGGGGCTCCTGCACATACGTTAGCAGCAGTAATGCCATTACCCGAAGGTTTATCGGAACTTACTTTTGCAGGAGCTTTGGCAGGACGAAGATTTCGTTACATTGAAAAAGAGGGTTATGTACTTTCTGCTGATGCCGATTTTGTAATAACTGGAGAAATTTATCCCAACCAAACTAAACCTGAAGGACCATTTGGCGACCACTTGGGTTATTACAGTTTAACACACGAATTTCCCGTATTAAAAGTGCATAAAGTGTACCACAGAAAAGACGCTATTTGGCCTTTTACTGTGGTAGGGCGACCGCCACAAGAAGACACCCAATTTGGTGCGTTAATTCACGAAATTAGTGGAAGTGCCATACCACAAGAAATACCAGGTTTACACGAAGTAAATGCTGTTGATCCAGCAGGAGTTCACCCATTGTTGTTGGCAATTGGTAGCGAACGATACACGCCCTACCAAACACTTAAACAACCACAAGAATTGTTAACCATTGCCAACCACATTTTGGGTTTTGGGCAATTGAGTTTAGCCAAATATGTGTTGATTGCCAACAAACAAGACGCTCCAAATTTAAGTACACACAATATTCAGGAATTTTTTATCCATTTATTAGAACGAGTGGATTGGCAACGCGATTTGCATTTTCAGACCAAAACTACCATTGACACCCTCGATTATAGCGGAACAGATATCAACCAAGGCTCTAAAGTAGTAATTGCAGCTGTAGGAGATAAAAAAAGAGATTTAATTACAACCTGCCCCATTGAAAATGGAAAATTGGTAATGCCCGGAGTTATAGGGTTGAATTTTGAGCCATTTACTACTTACGAAAATGCAGCACAAGAAATTGAAGCCTTGAACTCAACACTCAACACCCAAAATTTAAACGGTTTACAATTAATAGTACTTACCGAAGATGCTAATTTTATTAGCGAAACCCTCAACAATTTTTTATGGGTAACCTTTACACGAAGTAACCCTGCTAACGACATTTATGGCGTAAATGCGTTTACTCAACACAAACATTGGGGCTGTAAAGGCGCATTAATTATTGATGCTCGTATAAAACCACACCACGCACCACCACTTATAAAAAATCTAGCAATTGAACAGCGAGTAGATAAATTGGGCGAAAAAGGTGGTTCGCTTTATGGGGTTATTTAATTGTTTTAAATAAAAAAGCAAGACAACTTTCGCTGCCTTGCTTAAACACGCTAAATTTGCTTTATGGGGTGATTTAATCTTTCAAAATCTTCTTCGTATAAGTTCTATCATTCATTATCAACTGCAAATAATAAATACCCTTACTTTGTTCCGAAATATCCATCACCATAGATTGCTCATTTTCTTGAAAGATTTTTTCGATAATTAATTTACCTTCCAAACTGTATAACCTGATAGTTAGTTTTTCTTTTAAACTGCCCGATTTATAAATAGTAAATACCCCTTTACTCGGATTTGGATAAATCGCAACATCCTCTTTTTCGTTTAATTGGCTAATATTTGTGGTGATACATGAGTCAATGGTAATCACAACAGAATCTGTTGCTACACAACCTGAATCATCAGTTATGGTAATGTAATACATTTCTGTTAAAGTAGTTGTAGCAGTAGGATTAGCCATGGTAGGGTCGTCTAAAGTAGCTGATGGAGACCAGTTATATGTAATATTCCCTACTCCAATTCCTGTCGGAGAAGCACCTAATACAGTTGAATCACCCAAGCAAACTACTCTGTCGGAGCCGGCAAAGGCGTAACAAGTATCCTGAGCATTACAACTAACCGATCCTGAATTAACACTATCTATATTTGTTTGAGTAAATGTAATTGTACCTGGACTACCTTGATAATTAGTCACCATTATCATATAAAGTTCTCCAGCCTGTGCATTAGAAATAGTCGCATTTTCAACAGCACTTACAGAATAACTACAATCAATTATCTGATTATTTCCTGTTGTATCAGATCCCAAATTACCACAATATCCCATAGCATCAGCATAGTCATTGTACGGCCCCCATAAAATAAAATCCACATCTAAATCACCTCCCGACCCAGATGTTGAGGATTGAGTTATAGCTAATTGTATTACGCCTGAGTTTTCAATTTCCATATAATACCAAACGGGATTAGGTTGAGTACTTAGGCATCCGTAATTTGGTCCTAACTGGGCCGTAGAGCCATTACTTGTATTTGAATAAGAAAATCCTACACAAAATTTCTCTGCTGTTTCACAAGTTTGTCCCTGAGAGAAAACGATAGAATTTATCATTAAAAATAGACTCAAAAAAGAAAGTAAAGATTTTTTCATAGCCATAATATTTTAATTAATTTTTTCAAAAATAAAGTATTACTGAATGAGAAAGTTAATATGTTTCATTTTTCTTTTTAACGGTCGTTTTTGAGCTGTTTTTGTGCAATTTGAACTAGTTTATAACAAAAGCAAGACAACTTTCGCTGCCTTGCTTTAAACACACTAACTAAACTACTAAAAGGCTTGTTTTGCTGAAACAGTGCTTAAATAACTGTTTTCGGTAGTGGCAATTTGCAATTGTATTTGCGATAATTCGTGCAACAATACCGATAAAATGGTGTTCGTTAACTGCAACTCATCTACTGCAATTAGTTTATCCGCCTGTGTTGGAAACATTGCTTTCACCTTATTGTTATACGCTTCAATTTCCTTGCTTAAACTTTCAAAGGAATGTTCCCCTTTGGCATCATCAAAATTTTTCCTGTTAATGTTACCATCGTTTGCTCTTTGCATGTCCAGTAAAGTCATTTTTTTTGCTCCTTCTAGGCTAACATCTTCTGCTTTTGAGATTAAAAAAAGCTTTATTGCTTCTATGTCTTCAAACAATTTTTTAGAAGTTTCATGAAATTGACTTGCCTCTTCTTTGTCTTTAACTGAAGCAAACAATGTTGCATTCTCAACAACCAATTCAGTAGCATTATTATTCATAAAAGTGTACGAAGCACTAACACTTTCTTGCAATGCAGAACTTGGTCGTAAATTAAACATGGCAAACAACATACCTCCACAAGCCATCATTAGCACCGCATTTATGGTAGCATTAAATTTCGTTTCTGCTTTTCTAATCTGTGTAATGTAATACAACGGAACGTAGGCAAAAACAAATAACGTAACACTCCAAAGCATTAAAAAATTGGCATAAGGCCAATGCATTAATTTAAATATTGTACCCGTACCAGCTCCCATGGCTAATAAAAACCCAAAAGAAAAAACCCATTTACTTATTTTACTTTCTTCATCTTTAAACTTTAATACTATCATTAAAGGAAGAAAAATTAAACTGAAAGACAATCCTCCTAAAACAATAAGCATACCTGCTCCTGGCCAGTGCATTACCTTAAATACAGCTCCAAAAATGGTTAATACAGATGATATTATTCCTGATATTTTTAATGTATTTTTCATGGCGTAATAGTTTTTAAACGTTAATAAATTATTCGTTTCTTGCTCTATTTCTTTCAATTCTTTTTTGAAAAAACGAGGCATAACAGTTCCATAGAACTTATAAAAGTCCTCATCTTCGGCCATCTCGTTTTCAACTATACAGCAAATGTGATCCAGTAGGTTATATTGCAGATCTTCAATAGTAACCCCATTGGCTTTAATGTTGTCGAGAATAAAATCTATCTGCTCATCGGTTACTTTGTACATTACTCATTTTAAGCTCTACGTCTAACAAAAACTTCATGGTATTCATAAAGTCAACAAATTCGTTTACTTTCAGGTCGACAGTAATATGGCCTTGCTTTGTAAGCGTGTAATATTTCCTTACACGCTTACCCATATACTCCGATTCTGTTTCCACCTCGCCGTTTTTTTCGAGCGAGTGCAAAGTTGGATACAGCGCACCTTCAGTAATCTGAATCTTGTCGTTTGTTAATTCTTTTACTCGTTGAGTAATTTCATAACCGTACATTTTACCTTGCTCTTTAAGCAATTTAAGCACGATAGTTTTTAATGTTCCTTTTATAAGTTCTGATGAATACATAGGACAAATATACATAATATTCTTATGTATGTAATTTTAATACATAAGAATATTATGTATTAAACAATAACTAGCTGATTTTAAGAATAATAAATTTATATTTTTGATAAAAAAAAACAACTTACCAAAGCATTAAACTTTAAACACTAACTTTAAAACAACAAAAACAAAGATTTATGAATAAACTAACTACAACAATTCTATTGGTGATAACCATAGGAATAACTAACCAAACTAAAGCTCAAACAACATCTGCTTGCTCAACAGAGAATCATCAAAAATTTGATTTTTGGGTTGGCGATTGGAATGTTTATGATACACTAAATAATAAAGTGGGCGAAAATTTAATTGTAAAACTAGAAGATGGTTGTATAATAAATGAACACTGGAAAAGTACTAATGGATCAACTGGCAGAAGTTATAACTATTACGACGCATCCGACTCGACTTGGAATCAACTCTGGATAGATAATCAAGGATCGAACTTGGTATTAAAGGGACACCCAGAAACCAATAAAATGGTTTTAAAAAGCGAATTAATTGCCGGAAAGAAAATAGATTGGTACTACAACAGAATAATATGGGAAAAATTAGACGATAAAACTGTAATACAAACTTGGGATGTACTGGATAAGAAGAACAATATTTTAACTACGGCTTTTAAAGGCATTTATAAACGAAAAGAATGAAAAAATTATTTTTCAACTTTACTATTGTAACTCTTACATTAATTTCGTGTAATATGGAAAATAAAGAGAAT
Organism: Flavobacteriales bacterium; assembly: GCA_050248475.1. GTDB lineage: Bacteria > Bacteroidota > Bacteroidia > Flavobacteriales_E > Vicingaceae > Vicingus. Next base: position 51,555 of record JBFWSH010000019.1, on the reverse strand, counting down.
TCCGTTGAACAATGGAAAAAAGAAATTATAGAAACCGAACAAAACTTTGCCAACATGGCAAAAAAGGATGGTATAAAAAAAGCTTTTTTACATTTTGCTGCTGAAGATGCGGTTTTATTACGTGCAAAAAAATTGGTAGAAGGAAAAGATGCCATTGATGATTTTTTTGGAGTTCCAAACGAAAGCGAACAAGAAACACTGGAATGGAGACCTGATTTTGTTGATGTTGCTGCTTCGGGAGATTTGGGTTATACTTATGGGAAATTTAATTATTCAGCCATCGATTCCACTGGAAACAAAATAGAAAGTACAGGTATTTTTCATACGGTATGGAAAAAACAATCAGATGGAAAATGGAAATTTGTTTGGGATTAATACAATACTATAATAATGGAAGAATTCAACAAAAAACAACACTGGGAAAATATTTACCAAACTAAACAATTAACCGAAGTGAGTTGGTACCAACCCACTCCACAAACCTCTTTAGATTTTATTCAGCAATTTAATCTACCACCATCTGCTAAAATTATTGATATTGGTGGGGGCGACAGCTTTTTAGTTGACCACTTGTTAAAATTGGGCTATACCCACATTACTGTTTTGGACATTTCTGAGGCTGCAATAAATAGAGCCAAATCTCGACTAGGAAATTTATCCAAAAATGTAACTTGGATTGTATCTGACATTACCGAATTTAATCCTACAGAAAAATACGATATTTGGCACGATCGGGCTGCCTTTCATTTTTTAACCAATGATACTGATATCAAAAATTATTTAGAGGTAGTAGATAAGGGAATTGCCACTGGAGGAAATTTAATTATCGGTACATTCTCCGAACAAGGCCCTTTAAAATGTAGTGGTATAGAAATTAAACAATATTCAGAGGATACACTAATCAATCGATTCAAACCAACCTTTGAAAAATTAAACTGTTTAACCATAAATCATCAAACGCCTTTTAATACAATACAAAATTTTACTTTTTGTACTTTTAAAAAGATATGCTAATTCCAGTAAAAAATATTTTTTTTATTGTCTAATTTTGATTTAATTTTGACTCATAATTAATTATAAACCAAACCATTATATCATGAAAAAAATCTTACTCTTTAATTTTGTTTTATTAACAGTAATGCTCACTACTAAAGCACAAACTGTCTTATATTCTAATGATTTTGATGCTTATACTCCCGCTGGTTTTTTAGGTACACAAGCAGGGCTTCCATTTACTACATGGAGTAATGCTCCTGGAGGAACTGAAGATGCTGTAATATCTACAGCATTTGCAAACAGCCCTTCTAACTCAGTTTTTATTGCTAGTTCTAGTGATGACGTAATCTTAAGATTAGGAAATAAAACCAGTGGAAAATTTAACATCTCTTTCTATTATTATATTCCTGTAGGTTTTGGTGGTTATTATAACTTACAACACTTTGAAGCTCCAGGCAACCAATGGGCTAATGAAGTTTATTTTGGAAATAATGGAAATGGTAATATTAAAGCAAACAATATAACTACAAACTTTACACACCCTAATGATGCGTGGTTTTTAATTGAAAACCATGTCGATATCGACAACGATACAGCTGCATTGTTTATTAACGGAACTCATATAGTTACTTGGCCATTTGCTACACAAGCTGGAGGAGGTGCTGGTGCTGCTCAATTAGGCGGTGTTAACTTTTATGGTGGTTCAATTAGCGGTCAAACTCCAAAATATTATTTTGATGATGTTACTTATACTGAACTTGTTTTGCCATTAGCTCCTCCTACAATTAATGTCAGTACAACAGACATTTTCACTTCAGGTGCTGCACCTGAAACCTTTACTATTACAAATGATGGAGATCAAAATATGAGTTTTGTAGCCTATCCTACCTATCCATTCGATGCAAACAATGTTTCATTAACTCCAACTTTAAGCCAAATTACTTACGATCAAAGTGGTTTTTTTAGTGGTTTAGGTGGTTTTACTGCGGATGTAACTGTAAAAGCTGCAAACAAATTCAAACCAAACTATTTAGCTGATGCTATAGGACAAGAAATTACTTCAGTTGATGTCCAGCTTAATGATCAAGCATCAAATCATTCACTTTTAGTGTATGACAGAGGATCTTATATTACTCCTGGTCCAGGAACATTACTATACAACATTCCTTTTACTCAATCAACAGCTGGTGAATTAGTTAACATACTTTTACCCTCTCCATTATATATTGATGGAAAAGACATCTGGATTGGATACGTATGTGATGCATTAGCATCAACTTACCCATTAGGTTTAGATGCTGGGCCAAGGGTTGCTGATGATGTTAACTGGATTTCGACAGGACCAGGTTGGTCAGAATACAATGCAACTGTTGATGCCAATCTTACTATTTATGGAAATCTTCAAGGTAACCCTATTCAAAAATGGTTAACGGTTTCTCCAATGTCAGGGACAATTGCACCAGCACAAGTTCAAACTATGAACTTAACATTTAACACTTTAGGTTTACCTGTTGGAAACTACTTATCTGTTGTTGAAATAGGATCAAATGACCCAGCTCAAGAATGGTCGCAAGTTAATGTTCATTTAACCGTAGCAACTAATATTGATAATGTTGAATCAAATATTAGCATTATGACTTACCCAAACCCAACAACAAGCAACCTCAATATAAAAGCTGACACTAAAATTGATGTTGTTTCAATTTATGATTTAAATGGGCAGTTGGTTAAAACTGTTCAGGTAAATTCAAACACAACTTTAATAGAAGTTAATAATCTAGCTAAAGGTAATTATGTGTTAGACATTAAATCGGGAAGCAATATTGTCAAGAGAAACGTAATCGTTCAATAGATAATAACTTAAATCTAAAAAGAGGCGATTCAAATTGAATCGCCTCTTTTTTTCTCAAAACTTGTTAAAAACAAATACAAAGTTTTAAAGGCAAGAAAATTTAATAACCCTATATTTGTTCTTCAGGTAAAAAATATGGAAAATTTTGTTGTTTCAGCTAGAAAGTATCGCCCAGTAGCCTTTGACTCGGTTGTTGGTCAGTTTTCCATTACCTCAACATTAAAAAATGCTATAAAAACTGAGCATCTTGCCCAGGCATTTTTGTTTTGTGGTCCACGTGGAGTTGGTAAAACAACTTGTGCTCGAATTTTAGCAAAAACAATAAATTGTTTTAACATTACTAAGAATATCGAAGCTTGTGATGAATGTGAATCATGTAAATCATTTAACGAAGGACATTCGTTGAACATTTACGAACTTGATGCGGCTTCAAACAACTCGGTAGACGACATTAGAAACTTAATTGAACAAGTACGTTTTGCTCCTCAAATAGGTACTAAAAAAGTATATATCATTGATGAGGTACATATGCTTTCTGCCCAAGCATTTAATGCTTTTTTAAAAACACTTGAAGAGCCACCTAAACACGCTATTTTTATTTTAGCCACTACCGAAAAACACAAAATTATCCCAACTATACTTTCTCGTTGTCAGATTTTTGACTTTAACCGAATCCAAATTGGAGACATTGCCTCGCATTTATTAAACATAGCAGAAAAAGAAGGTATTACTGCAGAAAAAGATGCTTTGCACATTATTGCTCAAAAGGCAGATGGAGCTTTGCGTGATGCCTTATCTATTTTTGATCAAATAGTTAGTTTTTCAGGAAATAACATCACTTACCAAAATGTAATCGATAATCTAAATATACTTGATTACGATTATTACTTTAAATTAACTGACTCCATTTTTGAACATAAAATTGCTGATTGTTTACTAATATTTAATGACATCCTTTCAAAGGGATTTGATGGACACAACTTTATTAATGGATTAGCGGAACATTTCAGAAACTTGTTAATTTGTCAAGACACATCAACATTAACACTACTTGAAGTTGGAGAAAACATTAAGGAAAAATATAAAGAACAAGCATTAAAAGGTTCTACACATTTATTTGTTTCATTTTTAGATACTACTTCAAAAGCTGATGTTGGCTATAAGAGCAGTAAAAATCAACGACTCCTCGTTGAAGTAATGCTTATGCAATTGTGTTCAGTTAATAATGAGCACGAAAAAAAAAAGCCTATAATTAACCTCCCGTTTAACAAACAGGAAAATAATACAACTGTTACTTCTTCTCCAATTGTTAAGAGACAACCTATTGGCGAAGCAAATATTACTTTACAAAAAAATCTGGTAAGCGAAGCAAACCAAAACAGTTACAACAATGAGGTTGAAAAACCAACAACAACAGAAGCTCCAAAACCAACCATAACACTAAAAAACTTATCATCTATTAGTTTTTCACAAAACATTTCTATTCATAAATCGGTAAATCAAACCAGGCAGGAAGAAGAGATTGCTATTCAAGAATTAACAAATCGTCCAACAGAGAATTTCACCATAGAAGATTTTCAAAAAAAATGGTTTGCCTACAAACATTTGTTAATAGAAAAAGGATCAACAAGCTTGGCTTCAGCTTTTGAAAATTTACCAGAAATTGTTGGAGAAAAAATAACTCTGACAGTTGAAAACAAAGCATTAGAAGACGACATCAACGAAACTAAAACTGACATTCTTGATTTTTTAAGAAAAGCACTTAACAACTACAACCTTAACTTAGAAGTTAAAATTAATGCCGACCTAAAAGCTAGAAAAGCTTATACTCCAATGGAAAAATTTGCCAAAATGAGTGAAAAAAATCCGCATTTAATTACCTTGGTTAAAACCTTCGACATGGATATTAATTATCCGAAAAAATAGTTTCGTATTTGTTAACACCCAGTTATCAATCATCAAAACGTAAGTTTCAATAAAAAAATTTAATTTCGCCATAAATATAATATCGAAATGAAAAGAGTAAAAATTAGTGATTTATTAAAATCATCAACAATTGGTTCGGAAGTATTAGTAAAAGGATGGGTAAGAACATTCAGGAGTAATCGGTTTATAGCTATAAATGATGGCTCAACAATCAGTAATATTCAAGCTGTTGTTGATTTTGAAAAAGAAGATGAAAATCAATTAAAAAGAATTACCACAGGCTGTTCTATTGCTGTGATTGGTATAATTGTAGAGTCGCAAGGCAAAGGTCAATCAATAGAATTAGTTGTAAAATCATTTGAAATTTTAGGTGATGCGAACCCTGAAGAATTTCCTCTACAACCAAAAAAACATTCGTTAGAATTTTTGAGGGAAATTGCTCACTTACGATTTAGAACCAATACGTTTAGTGCAATTTCAAGAGTACGTCATGCCATGATTTTTGCTGTACATAAATTTTTTAACGACAAAGGTTTTTATAACATTCACACTCCAATTATTACTGGTTCCGACGCCGAAGGTGCCGGAGAAATGTTTAGAGTAACCACCTTAAATTTAGAAAACCTACCAAAAAATGAACAAGGCAAACTTGACGTAAAAGAAGATTTTTTTGGAAAGGAAACCAATCTTACTGTATCTGGTCAGTTAGAAGCTGAATTAGCAGCATTAGCTTTGGGTCAGGTGTATACCTTCGGACCAACCTTTAGAGCGGAAAACTCTAACACCACTCGTCACCTTGCTGAGTTCTGGATGATTGAACCCGAAGTTGCTTTTAACGATTTAAACGACAATATGGATTTAGCAGAAGAAATGCTAAAATATTGCGTAAAATATGCGTTAGATAATTGTACTGAAGATTTGGCTTTTTTGGCTTCTCGTCTGGAAGAAGAAGATAAATCAAAACCTCAAGACCAACGTTCATTACCATTAATTGAAAAATTAAATTTTGTAGTAGATAACGACTTTGTACGTTTAACTTATACCGAAGCTATTGAAATTTTAAAACGGTCGAAACCCAACCAGAAGGGACAGTTTAAATATCCCATTAACGAATGGGGTGCTGATTTACAATCGGAGCATGAACGTTTTTTAGTAGAAAAAGAATTTAAAAAACCTGTAATACTAACTGATTATCCTGCCAACATTAAAGCTTTTTATATGCGTCAAAATGATGATGGTAAAACAGTTCGTGCTATGGATATTTTGTTTCCAGGTATTGGTGAAATTGTTGGAGGATCTCAACGTGAAGAACGTTTAGACATTTTAAAAGAAAAGATTAAAACCTTTAACATTCCTGAAGAAAGTGTTTGGTGGTATTTAGAAACCAGAAAATTTGGAACGGTTCCACATGCTGGTTTTGGCTTAGGGTTTGAGCGTTTAATGTTGTTCGTAACTGGCATGACAAACATTCGAGATGTAATTCCTTTTCCAAGAACTCCAAAAAATGCTGAATTCTAATTCAGAATTTTATTCTTTATTTAAATCAAACATAGCATTATTTCATACTAATATTTGGAATTGACCAAAAGTGTGAATAATTTCGCAATCAAATGTTCTTTAAATTATCGGCATCTAAATAAGATGTTTATCCAGAAAGGTGGAGGGATTAGGCCCTGAGAAACCTTGGCAACCCCCAATGTATTGGGAAGGTGCTAAATCCTATCTCAATTTATTGAGAAAAGATAAGTAGAAAATATTATGTTAACCCCTTCTGCTTACAAAACAAAAGGGGTTTTTTATTTAAAGTATGTGTAGAATTACGGACGAATTAAACAAACGAATTTTAGTATTAGATGGTGCTATGGGTACCATGATTCAGCGTTACAAATTAACTGAAGAAGATTTTAGAGGAAATGATTTTACCGACAGTAAAGTTTTACTAAAAGGGAATAACGATTTACTTTCCATTACTCGTCCTGATATTATTAAAACCATACACGCTGAATATTTTGAAGCAGGTGCAGACATAGTTGAAACCAACACCTTTAGCGGAACAAGCATCGCTCAAGCAGATTACAAATTAGAAAGAGCGGTTTACGACATCAACTTTCAATCGGCAAAAATTGCTAAAGAAGTTGCTGAAGAGTTCACAAAAAAAAATCCTGAAAAACCTCGTTTTGTTGCTGGAGCAATGGGCCCAACAAACCGAACAGCTTCCATGTCGCCCGATGTAAACGACCCTGGTTACAGAGCAGTTACTTTCGATCAATTGGTTGTGGCTTATACCGAACAAGTAAAAGGGTTAATTGATGGTGGGGTTGACTTATTATTAGTAGAAACTATTTTTGACACCTTAAATGCAAAAGCAGCACTTTTTGCCATCGATGCTTATTTTGAGAAAATTGGTTCACGACTACCCATTATGGTTTCAGGAACCATTACTGATGCAAGCGGAAGAACTTTATCTGGTCAAACTGTTGAAGCCTTTTTAATTTCAATATCTCACATTCCTTTATTAAGTGTTGGTTTCAACTGTGCTTTAGGGGCTAAACAATTGCGTCCACACATTCAAACTGTTGCAAACAAAACCAACTATTTTGTAAGTGCATATCCCAATGCTGGTTTACCTAACGAATTTGGAGAATATGATGAAGCAGCCAAAGAAACTGCTTGTCAAGTAGAAGAATTTATACAAGAAGGTTTAATCAACATAATTGGTGGTTGCTGTGGCACAACACCTGCACACATTAAAGCAATTGCTGATGTTGCAACAAAGTATCAACCAAGAAAACGTCAAGATGCTTTCAACCTGCCTAATTATAGCGGATTAGAACCGTTATGGATCCGCCCAGAAAGTAACTTCGTTAATGTTGGTGAAAGAACAAATGTAACGGGTTCTTTAATGTTTAAACGATTAATTAAAGAAGAAAAATATGAAGAAGCCATTGCTGTTGCATTAAACCAAGTTGAAGGTGGCGCCCAAGTGATTGATGTAAACATGGATGAGGGAATGCTAGATTCTGAAGTGGTCATGACTAAATTCTTGAACTTAATTGCTTCAGAACCAGATATTGCTAAACTCCCTATTATGATTGACTCATCAAAGTGGTCGGTTATTGAAGCGGGATTAAAATGTACGCAAGGAAAATCCATTGTAAACTCCATTTCGTTAAAAGAAGGTGAGGAAATATTTCTTGAACGAGCTAAACTAGTTAGACGATACGGAGCAGCAGTTATCGTAATGGCATTTGACGAACAAGGGCAAGCAGATACGTATGAAAAACGGATTGCCATTTGCGAAAGAGCTTATAAACTGTTAACCGAAAAAATAGGGTTTCCAGCACACGACATCATTTTTGACCCCAATATTTTAACCGTTGCAACAGGTTTAGAAGAGCATAATAATTATGCCGTCGACTTTATTAATTCAACCAAATGGATTAAAGAAAATTTACCCGGAGCATTAGTAAGTGGTGGTGTAAGTAATGTTTCATTCTCTTTTAGAGGTAACGATACGGTTAGAGAAGCTATTCATTCTGCATTCTTGTATCATGCTATAAAAGCAGGTATGGACATGGGTATTGTGAACCCTGGAATGTTAGAAGTGTATGCAGAAATTCCAAAAGAATTATTAGAAAAAGTTGAGGATGTTTTATTAAACAGAAGACCTGATGCTACTGAACGTTTAGTAGATTTTGCAGAGAATGTAAAAGGTGTAAAAAAAGACGAAACTAAAGAATTAGAATGGAGAAAAGGAAGCGTTCAAGACAGACTATCACATGCATTAGTTAAAGGTATAGTCGAATTTATTGATGAAGACACAGAAGAATGCCGTCAATTATTTGACAAACCTATCGAAGTTATTGAAGGCCCTTTAATGGACGGCATGAACATAGTTGGGGATTTGTTTGGTGCAGGCAAAATGTTTTTACCACAAGTGGTGAAAAGCGCTAGAGTTATGAAAAAAGCTGTAGCTTACCTACTGCCATACATTGAAGAAGAAAAAAAGAACAATCCAACCGATGCTCCTACAGGAAACGGTAAAATTTTAATGGCTACCGTTAAAGGTGATGTACATGATATTGGAAAAAATATTGTTGGTGTTGTTTTAGGTTGCAACAATTACGAAGTAATTGATTTGGGGGTAATGGTTCCTGCCGAAAAAATTATTGAAGTTGCTTTAAAAGAAAAAGTAGATATTATTGGTTTAAGTGGTTTAATTACTCCTTCGCTTGATGAAATGGCCTATTTTGCTAAAGAGATGGAAAGACAAGGTTTGAATATTCCATTATTAATTGGTGGAGCAACAACCTCAAAAATACATACCGCTGTAAAGATAGAACCTAACTACTCAAAAGCTCCAACAGTATACGTTTTAGATGCTTCTAGAAGTGTACCTGTTGTTGGTGAATTATTGGCAAAAGACAACTCAGTGTTTGTTCAGAAAATTAAAGGCGAATACCAAAACCTTAGAGATATTCACGCCAAACGAAATGCTACAAAAGAATTTTTAACCATTGCTGAAGCGCGAGATAATAAACTAAAAATTGATTTCGAAAAAGAAACCCCATTTAAACCGAACCAGTTAGGTGTTCAGGTTTTTAGCGATTTTCCAATTGAAACATTGGTAGATTACATTGATTGGAGCCCATTTTTTAGGACATGGGAATTGGCTGGTCGTTACCCAAATATATTAGAAGACGAAACTGTGGGTGATGCTGCCAAAAAGTTATTTGACGATGCTCAAACAATGCTTACAAAAATTGTTGAAGAGAAATGGATTACTGCAAACGGAGTTGTTGGAATTTGGGAAGCTAATACCATAAATGATGATACCATCGAAGTTTATGAAAACAATAAAACTATTTCTACGCTTCATCAATTGCGACAACAAGCAAAAAAAGCTAAAGGTGTTCCTAACATTTCCTTAGCTGATTTTATTGCTCCAAAAGAAACAGGCATTAAAGATTACATTGGAGGTTTTGCAGTTACAACAGGTATAGGTATTGAAGAGCACATCAAACGTTTTGAAGCCGACCACGATGATTACAATTCTATTATGCTAAAAGCTTTAGCCGATAGACTTGCAGAAGCTTTTGCTGAGTACATGCACAAAAAAGTGAGAACGGAAATTTGGGGATATGCTCAAAATGAAAATTTAGACAATGATGCTTTAATTCAAGAAAAATACAAAGGAATCAGACCAGCTCCTGGTTACCCGGCTTGCCCAAATCACACTTTAAAAAATCAATTGTTTGAATTGATGGATGCTACTAAAAATACAGGCATTGAATTAACCGAAAGTTTAGCCATGTATCCTACAGCAGCGGTTAGTGGAATGTATTTTGGACATCCTCAAGCAAAATATTTTGGAGTTGGAAAAATTAGCCAAGACCAAGTGGAAGCTTATGCAATTGCAAATAACATGAGTATTGATAAAGCAGAACGTTGGTTGGGTTCTTCAATCAATTAAAAAACAATTTATCTTAAAAGACTTAAAAACCCTTTAATGTTTTTTGTTTCACCTTCTGTAGTTTTATATTTTATAACGTAGTAATATGTACCAATAGGCATATTCTCTCCGCTCGTTGTTCTTCCATCCCAAATAGTAAGTTGTTGTTTATTGTTGATGATTGGAAGTTTGGATAAAGCCTGAATACCAAAATTAGACACTTTAATAAGTTGTCCCCATCTATTAAAAATTTCTACGTTAACTTCTTCCAGTAAATGTGCGCTATTTAAATCAATCACAAATAAATCATTAAAACCATCTTTGTTAGGAGTAAATACATTTGGCACAAAAACTACTAAACTATCAGGTGTAGCATCTTCAATTACTTGGGTTGTATCTTCGCAAATATTTTCAAATCCATTTACAAAATAGTTTCTTATTGCATCTATTCTGTTTTGCATAATTGTAATAGCTGCTGTATTGCTTGTATCAGTATAATTTCTCCCAAAAACAAAAGCCAAATCTAGTTCTACAGCACTATCAGGTAAAAAAGTAAATGGACCAGACGACCCAACACCTCTTATATCTCTTGAATTATTTATATCATTCCAAGGTGATGGTGTTGTAACTATTCCTTGAGTACTCCAAAAAAGTGAGTCGCTCCCCCCTGGAAATAAATAATTTGTCGGAACAGTCCCCCCTATTCCCGTTCCTCCCCAAGTCATCGGGATTCCAGATTTCCAGTTGCCTTTTAAATAATTATAATAATCCGAAGAAATTTCTGGCTCATTAAATCCAATTGAATTCGAATCTATGTCATATGTAAGAAAATTTGACAAGCCCATAAATTCATTATCTACTACTCCATCACCAAAGCCAATTCCCAAACCTTGATATGGAACACCGTTAGAATCAATAGCATCTTGAACATTGTTTGTTAATGGATTGTCTATTCCGTCATTTGGCAGTTTGGGTCCCTTTAAAAAAGTTACACTTTGAGCAGGAGGACTAGCTCCATATCCAACTGTCCAAGGAACAGTTTCATCAACATTATCTTTATTGTACCCATAAAAAGATCCTCTAGAAACATCCGTTGCAAGATAATCGTCTTGAGGATTTCCAATATCTAAATCTGACCATAAGCCAATATAAGCATTAAATAAAGGAGAAGTTGAACGATTATATACCTTATAATTTACAAAAACAGTATTGTTTAGAGCTGAATCTTCTGGACAATTAAATGAATATGCCATTCCATGAATTTCAATTCCAATCCTCAATATATTTGGTTGAACAGTATCTCGTTTATCATTTTGAATAAAATAAACAGCTTGCTGTCCTTTAATTTTTGGATAATCACCTACAAGCGGATTGTAAATACCATTATTATCTACATCAACAAAAGGAGCAAGGTTGAATGCTTGTCCTAAACTAGTATCACCATGAGCAGGCCAATTAATAATTGCTTCAGTAGTACTTATTCCAGCAATGTGGTTTTGAATATCCATTTCACTCACTTTCCATACTCTATCCCATTGATAATTATAATAACTGTAGTTTACAGAATCCATTATTGGACCGGCATTTCCTCTACTATTAGCTTCTTGATATGTAGAAGCCGAAACCCTAATATTACCATTTATATCTTCTCCTGCTAACCAAAGATTAGACGCATATATTGTAGCTGTATTCGAATTCTTAGGTACATTAAAATATCCTAAACCATACGTGCCTGCAGAAATAGTATTCGTGTACTGGAATAGAACATTTTTATGAATACTGGCACTTATATTATTTACATCTAAATTTTCGAAAGGTTTTCTTTTTACATAAATGTAAATAACTGCTGTATCAAATCCTGTTGGAAATCCATTATCTGTTAAATAATAAGTTATGCTGTCTTTTCCTGAATAACCCGAAGGTACGGTATAATATATTCTATTTACTCTTAACCAACCTGAAGGGTGGTTTTGAATGGTAACGGTATTTGCTCCATTATAAAATATGGTATCAATAATTAAGGTGTTACCATCTACATCAGAATCATTAAAAACAATGGTGGCTCGATTGTAGGGCATAATCCTAACACTATCAGAATAATCAACATAAAACGTATCGTTAACTGCTATAGGAATATTTTGAGCAAAATTATTGCTAGCGAATACAAAGCACAATAAAAATAAAAAACCGTAGACTATTTTCATGGCTAAAATCCTCCTTAAATCTGTTTTTACGCTAAGATATATCAAATGTTCATTTAACGACTAATAAATTTCTAGTAATTTAATTAACGGTTACTTTATTGTATTTAGCGGCAAGGATGGTTAATGAATTGAATAGTAAGCTTTTTAAAAAATTCGCTAAACGAAGAACCACTCAACTACTGCTTCACTACTTTTCTGGTCAACACCTCTTTACCATCGGTAACTCTAACAAAATAAACTCCGTTAGGCTGGTTGCTTAAATTGAGTAAGGTTAAATGTGTTGTAATTTGTTGAGTTAATATTTTTCCTCCCAATAAATTATAAACTTCTACTATAGTATTTAAACTTGGTTGATAGTTTACCAAAAACTGATTCGCAAAAGGATTTGGGTAAATACTTAAACCATTGGTTTCTTTAACTTTCTCAATAGCTTCTTTAACGCCAATTAAAGATCCTCCACAAACAGTAGTAGCAAACCCATTAGTATGATAGCTTCGGATAGAATCCACTCGTTCTTGCATTACTGTAACACCTGCCAAATTATTACCAGGCGTAGTATAATCAATACCAAAAACAAATGCCAATTCAATTTCTATAACACTATCTGGCATTAATGTAAATGGTCCTGTGGATCCTATCCCTCTTATTTCTAATGGACCTGTGCTTGCATAATTGTCAATTGGTGCAAGAGGATTAATCGAATCGCCTCGAGTATTCCAAAACAATGGGTCTGAATCGTTAGGAAACATATATTTAATAGGAATGTTATTGATTGTATAATCATCGCCATTATTAGTTTTTCCTTGTAATTGAAAATATCTTTGAATATCAGTAGTAGAATGAGGCCAAGAAAGCAAACTAGATGTTAATCCAAAAAATTCATTGTCAATAATTCCATCATCAAATCCAATACCTAACCCAACGTAAGGAATACCATTTTGAGTTATGGCTATTGGAATGTTTGCAGTCATTGGATTATCCACTCCATCGTTTGTTTGTTTCACTCCTTTTAGGAAGGTAACTCCTTGGGCTGGTAAATATGCACCATAACCGCTCACTCCATTTGCATCTTCATCAAATGCATCTCCATTGTAAGCGTAAAAAGTACCTCTTGAAACATCAGTCCCAAAAAAATCATCATTTTGATTTCCAATATCAAGGTTTACCCAAGCTCCAACATATACACTATCATAAACTCTATTTGAACGATTATATATTTTGTAGTCTAAAAAGATAGTATTGTTAATTGCTGAGTCTTCAGAACAATTGTAAGCATAAACCATTCCGTGTATTTCTGAACGCATTGGTCGTTGTATTTCAGCTTGATCTCGTTCATCATTTCTTATAAAATAAACGGCTTGTTGACCTTTTATTTTAGGATAATCCCCCATCATTGGATTATAAATGCCATCAAAATTAACATCCACGAATGGAGCTAAATAATATGATTGACCTTTGGTTGTATCACCATGAGCTGGCCAATTGGCAATAGATTCAATGGCTTGGTAACCTGATAAATTATAATTTGAAACATGGTATTGAAGGTCTGAAGCATTAATCTTCCAAACCCGATCCCATGTATCGCTATAAAACTCATAAAATATAGAATCCATAATAGGCCCAGCATTTCCTGCTCTTAATGAACCTATAACTGGAGGGATTTGAGAAACATTATATTCTAATGTTGTTGAGCTGCTATACACAAGATTTTGATTTTTTCCAGCTATCCATAAATTTGCACCTTCTATAGTTGCATAAAAAGGATCTGTAGTTAGTATTTGTTTTGGCACATTGAATCGACTGACACCTTGTTCATCGGCATCTCCAAATAAAATATTTTTATCTACTCTTGCATTTATATTATTTAAATCTATGTTTTCGTATGATTTTCTTTTAACATAAATGTATATAAATGCTGTATCAAAACCAGTTGATGCGCCATTATCGGTTAAATAGTAAGTAATACTATCTTTACCAAAAAAACCAGCAGATATGATATAATTTATTCTATTTACGCCAAACGCTGGATTTGAGTTCATAATTACATTAACTTGATTTAATCCATTATAATTTACTGTATCAATTATTTTATACGTTCCACTCCCTAGAGTATCATTTGCTACAATTTGATAACTTTGAAAAATCCATATTCTACTGGAGTCAGAAAATGAAATATAAACTGTATCATTAACCGCAACTGGTAATGTTTGTGCTATGCTGCTATTAGCCACAAAAATGTTTGTAATTAATAAAAGAGTAAATATTGTTTTCATAGTACGTATTTTTAATATTACTGCTTAATTACTTTTTTCATAAATACCTCTTTTCCATCGGTAACTCTAACAAAATAAACGCCATTAGGTTGGTTACTTAAATCGAGCAAGGTTAAATGTGCTGTAATTTGTTGAGTTAACACTTTCCCTCCCAATAAATTAAATACTTCTACTTTGGTATTTAAACTTGGTTGATAATTAACTAAAAACTGGTTAGCAAAAGGATTGGGATAAATACTCCATTCACTATTTTTATCTATTTCTTGTTTAACTCCTAAAATAGCTCCTCCACATGGCGTTGTTGCAAAACCATTGGTATAATAACTTCGAATAGAATCCACTCGTTCTTGCATTACCGGAATACCTCCCAAATTATTACTTGGGGTAGTATAATCTCTACCAAAAACAAATGCCAACTCCATTTCTGTTGATCCACCTCCTAACAAAGTAAATGGTCCTGTTGAGCCAACACCTCTTCTGTCGTTAGGATTGTTTCCAACACTAGCTTCACTCCAAATTGTTGGTGTTGGAACAATACCATTAGTTCCCCAATGCAAAGGATCTGAATCGCCTGGAAACATATAACTTGATGGAAGAGTCGGATTACCTGTACCCAAAGGATTACCATCTCCACCCCAAACTATATCATTATCATTAGCCCACTTACCTTTCATATAATTGTAAGCATCACTACCATTTACTGGCGAACCATTTCCATTTATTTGGGTGCCGATATTATAATAAGTGAAATTAGTTAGTCCAAAATACTCGTTATCAATAGTCCCATCTCCAAAACCAATACCAAGCCCAGTATAAGGAATACCATTTTGTGTCATTGCAGTTGGAATATTTGTTGTTAGTGGATTATCGTTTCCATCATCATCCTGTTTTGCTCCTTTTAAAAAGGTAACCCCTTGAGCAGGTAAATTTATTCCATAACCGTTATCTCCATTAGTTGGCTCATCATTTCCATCGCCATTATACCCATAGAATGTACCTCTTCTTACATCACAAGCGGTATAATCGTCATTTGAATTACCAACATCAATATCAACCCATTGTCCAAAATAACAATTCGTTAAGGTAAATGCTGAGCGATTATAAATAGTATAATCTATAAAAACAGTATTGTTAATGGCAGAATCTTCAGAGCAATCATAAACATAAACCATTCCATGAAACTCCAAATTTGAACCAGAGCCATTAGATAGTGTCTGTTCGGATCTATCAGAATTACGAATAAAATAAATAGCTTGTTGACCTTTAATTTTCGGATAATCGCCTAAAATAGGATTATAAATACCATCAAAATCAACATCTACAAATGGAGCTAAATTCTGAGCTTGTCCTTTGCTAGTATCTCCATGTGCTGGCCAATTAGTTATAGCTTCTATGGTACTAGATCCTGAAATATGGTTCTGAATATCTATAGCATTTACTTTCCAAACCCTATCCCATTGGTAACTATAGTTTTCATATAACGAATCGTACATTACTGGACCTGCATGACCTATCTGATTATTAACTACAAATGTTTCAGAATACCCTTTTAATTGTATTCCTGGGTCTAATCCTTGGAACCAAAAATTAGCAGCATAGATACTATTGGAACCACTCCCTTTTGGAACCTCGAAACCTGAAGTTCCACTTTCCTTATTTTGAAATAATACATCTTTGTGTATTATCGCATTAACATTATTTAAATCTATATTTTCATAATCTTTTCGTTTTACATAAATGTAAATAATAGCTGTATCATAACCATAGTTAGTTGGGTAATTGGTTAAGTAATAAGTAATACTATCTAAACCAAAAAATCCAAGCGGTGGAGTAAATGTAAAACTTGATAACCCAAGCGAATTCTTTATAAGACTAACAGAGCCTAAACCATTATAGTATAAGGTGGTATCTACTTTAAGAAATCCCCCACCTTTTGTGGTGTCGTTAGCAACTATAGCAGTTCTAGTAAAATTCCAAGGTCTTAACGTATCAGAAAATGCCACATAAAATGTATCGTTAATTGCAACTGGCGAAGTTTGAGCATTGCTTGTATTAACTACAAAATTTAAACCAATTAATAAAAAAGTAAGTAATTTTTTCATGAAAAAGCGTTTAATGTTTTAATAAATCTTACGCTAAGCTATCCATTTGGTTTTAAATTTCTGTCATAAGTGCTCATTTATCTTTTGAACGGTAGTTTTTGTCTCCGTTTTGTGCATTTTTGATAAATAAGTCAACTAAAAAAATTGTTTGTTTCGATAACTAATGAATAACTTCGTGTAAAAATTTATCCCATGTATTGCAACAGTTTAACCCAATATCAACGTTTTAAAACCAGAGAAGTAAAAGTAGGCAACATTGGTATTGGTGGTGACAACCCTATTCGCATCCAATCCATGACCACTACCGATACCATGGACACCCAAGCTACGGTTGAACAAAGCATACGTATGATTGACGCAGGTTGTGAAATTGTTAGAATTACTGCTCCAAGTATAAAAGAAGCTGAAAATTTAGCTAACATAAAAGCTGAATTATTAAAAAGAGGGTATACAACACCATTGGTTGCTGACATTCATTTTACACCAAACGCTGCTGAAGTAGCTGCAAAAATTGTAGAAAAGGTTAGGGTAAATCCAGGAAACTATGCCGACAAAAAGAAATTCGAAAATATTGAATACACTAACGAAACATATCAAGCAGAATTAGAACGTTTAAAAGAACGTTTTATACCATTGGTAAAAATCTGCAAACAATATGGAACAGCCATGCGAATAGGAACTAACCATGGTTCTTTGTCAGATAGAATAATGAGCCGTTATGGTGATTCTCCTATGGGAATGGTGGAATCTGCTATGGAATTCTTGCGTATTTGTAGAGAGTTTGACTACCACGATATTGTACTTTCGATGAAGGCAAGTAACACATTGGTTGTTGTACAAGCATATAGATTGTTAGTCGATAAAATGATTGCCGAAAATATGAATTATCCATTGCATTTGGGCGTAACCGAAGCTGGAGATGGTGAAGATGGTAGAATAAAATCGGCTGTAGGTATTGGAACATTATTAGAAGATGGTTTGGGCGACACTATTCGTGTATCATTAACTGAAGACCCTGAATTTGAAATACCTGTAGCAAAGGAATTGGTAGCTCGTTACAATAACAGAATGGAACATGATTCAATTGAGGAAATTAAAAACTATCCCATTACCCCATTTGAATACAACAAACGAAACACTAACGAAGTCTTAAATTTTGGAGGCTCTAACGTACCTAGGGTGGTTACCGATTTTTGTTCGAAAGAGAAAGTAACCCCTGCTTCTTTGTTTGCTTTAGGTTATCAGTATTCTGTCTCTTTAGACAAATGGAACATTACAGATTCAGCCTGCGACTACATTTTTTTAGGAAACAAAACGATTGATTTTGAAGTGCCTGGCACTTTAGGTCTCATCTACAATTATAAAACATGGTTAACCATTCGAGATAATTTTAACTCTTATCCATTTTTAGACGCCAAACAATATTTAGCTACCCCAGATATTTCTGATCAATTGAATATCGTTTATGTAACATTACCCGATTTAAATTCAGCACTGATAAGTAAGTTAAAACAGGACAAGACAGTTGTTTTAATGATAGATACTTACAATACTCATGGAATGGCGGAGCAACGTAAATTGTTTGTTGAGCTGATGAACAATGATTGTAAAACACCTGTTATTATTGGTAGAGCGTATGGCAATTTAACACCAGAACAATTGCAATTACATGCCTCAACTGACATGGGCGCTCTTTTAGTTGACGGACTTGGTGATGGTGTTTTTATTGCTGCAGAAAATTGTGGTAGTGATAAAATGGTTAATGATACTGCTTTTGGTATTTTACAAGCAACCAGAACTCGTATTTCTAAAACCGAATACATTTCTTGTCCAAGTTGTGGGCGAACATTATTTGATTTACAAGAAACTACTGCAAAAATACGTGCCGTAACTTCTCATTTAAAAGGCGTTAAAATTGGTATTATGGGTTGTATTGTAAATGGACCTGGCGAAATGGCTGATGCTGATTATGGCTACGTTGGCACTGGAGTTGGAAAAATCACACTCTACAAAGAAAAGAATGTAGTAAAACGAAATGTGCCGGAAAAAGAAGCCGTTGATGAACTAATCAACTTGATTAAGGAACACGGTGATTGGGTTGAAATAGAAAATTAAGGATTCAAATGTTTGTCAACCAATTCAAGTTCGTTAAACCATTCTTCCCCAAATCGTCTTATTAAGGGTTCTTTTAAGAATTGATAGGTTTTAACACCTAGTTCACTTCCCAGAGTACAGGCATCCCCGCATATTTCTATTTCCTCATAATTTACCGCCAAAAACGACTTAAATTGTTTTAATCGTACTGGAAACAGATGACAACTTATCGGCTTTTTAAATGAGATTTTACCATCTAAATAAGCTTGTTCAATAGAACATTTTGCTATTTTTTTATCATCAAAAAAAACAAACGCACAAGCTTTATTGTTTACTAATTGAGTAACGTAATCACCATCACTATCTATTGTATATAAATCTTGTTCAAGAGCTTCAATAGATTGCTCTGTTAAATATTCCTTTACATAAGGAAACACATTTTCTAATTCTTCCAATTCATGCTCTTCAAGAGGAGCTCCAGCATCTCCTTCTATACAACAAGCTCCCTTACATGCATTTAGATTGCAAACAAATTTTTTGTCTAATAACAACTCTGAAACAATAGTATCTTGTATTTGTATCATTTAATATTCATTTTCTTTAAAATACTTGCTGTTCTGTCCATCATTGCATCCGTAATATCTAAATGTGTAACAATTCTAATCTGGTTAGTACCAAAAGCCACCACTTTAATACCATTCTCTCCGAGCATATTGATTACTTTTTGCAAATTCAAACCTGATTGAATTTCAAAAACTACAATATTTGTATAAACAGGCAAAACATCTTTTACCCAATTTAATTGAACCAAAATATCTCCTAATAATTTAGCTCTCTTATGATCTTCTCGTAATCGTTCAATATTATGTTCTAAAGCAAATATCCCAGCAGCAGCCAGATAACCAGCTTGCCTCATGCCTCCTCCAAAAATTTTTCTAATTCTCTTCGCTTTTTTTATATCCTCAGAACTTCCTATTAATAATGAACCAACAGGTGCTCCTAATCCTTTAGAAAGACAAACAGAAATGGTATCAAATTGTTCACCTATTTCTTGAGAAGTATATGTTGATTCAATAATCGCGTTAAATATTCTGGCTCCGTCTAAATGTAATTTGAGCGATTTTTTTGAACACAATTTCCTGATTTTCTTAATTTCATTTAAATCATAAATACTCCCTCCACCTTTATTACATGTATTTTCCAAACAAACTAATTGTGTTGGTGGAAAATGAATGTCATCAGGATTAATGGTTTCTTCAATTTGCTCTGCAATCAATCTACCTTTATCTCCCTTAATAAGTTTAGTAGCTAAACCGGAATTAAACCCTATACCTCCACCTTCGTATTTATATACGTGAGACAACTCATCACAAATAACTTCTCCTGGGCTGTTTGTATGAATTTTGATTGCTATTTGATTAGTCATTGTACCAGATGGACAAAACAAAGCTTCCTCTTTGCTAAACATTGCTGCAGCTATACTTTGTAATTTATTAACTGATGCGTCATCTCCAAAAACATCATCACCAACTTGAGCATCCATCATAAATTTCAACATTTCTTTGGATGGACGAGTTACAGTATCACTTCTAAAATCAATAATCATCAGAAAAATTTAAAACAGTAAAGTTCGTTAATAAATTAAGAAGAAAATAAAAATAATTGTTAGCTTTGCATCTCTTTTAAGGGTCGCGTGGCCGAGTGGCTAGGCAGAGCTCTGCAAAAGCTTCTACGGCGGTTCGAATCCGTCCGCGACCTCAAAAAAAAAGCCTTGTAAACTACAAGGCTTTTTTTATATAAATTATTCTTAGAAATGCCACATATCGTGCTCAAGATTAAACATATCTTCTTTAATGTTATCAGATTCCAATATTAAATCTAATCCTTTCAGATAATCTTTATTATTTCTATCATAAACATTAGAACGTTTTACAATGTAACTATTAAACATTCTTTTCCAAAAAATATCATCAAAAGTTCTATTCTCTGCATCATTCTGACGATTGTATACATCATAATTAGCAAATACATATCTCGCCTCAGGAAAATAAATCCAAAACATTAGCTGCTTACCTTTCGATTCACCTGTGCTTTGATCAATAATATTTAAAGCCGGTGCAATTCCAATGATTCTAACATCCATGATAGAACGTTCTCTATCAAAAAACCAATCTTCCTTTATCCTATATTCAACTACATCTATTGATTCATATTCTTCATAAGTAGAATCAGCAGCGCCAAATATTTCTTCACCAAAATCATCGTACTGTTTTGTTTCCTTCCAAAAGCCCATACGATTCTTAGCTTCAGCTTTAGTCAATTGAACAGTAAATTCATCATCTGCATCACTATAAGCGGTGATAGTACCTTCTAATATACCTTCTTTAAGAACATCAAATAAGCTTTTTCTGTCTTGGATTTTAACAATAGGATAATAAAGAGGTTGATTAATCTTTTCACGTAAATCAATAACTCTCCAAATTCTTCTATGCCACATCACATCTGCTTCTCTCACATGTGTATAAGGAACAACCCTTCTAGTTGGAGTATTTTCTTTTATCCATGGCTTATCTAAAACTTTGTTTTGAGCAAAAGCTACAGTAAAACAAACTGTACAGATAAGTATTAAAATTAATTTACGTGTCATAATAACCTCCTTTGTATGTTAAATAACCCTAATGTTAATATTTGCTAATTCACGAGTTGAACCATCAGGCATTTTCACCTTCATTTTTTCAACATAAAAACGTTGCCCACGAGTGGCTTTTGAAATTAACGATTGAGCGGCCCCATCCATTCTACTACCAGAAACAGAAACTTCTTTATAATCACCAGAAACTGTAGTACCTAGGTTGAATGAGCTCACTTGAACTTTTAAATCAAATTCAAAACCTTCCATTTTTGCTTGGATTACACCACTCGCTAAATCACTTTTCGACATGGTACAAGAACCTGTTTTTCCAGCAATATATGGTACAGGGTCAGGGATTTTCTTAACCCTAAATTCTGCCTTACCTAAATTAACTGTTTTACCATTATCATCAGTACCTGAAACATTTACAGTAACTTTTCCTATCGCTGTAGGTCTCATAACGTACTGACCTGCACCCTGTCCTTGTCTTAAACCAGGAGCTGAAGCCTTAAAATTAGGCATTGGAGCAGAAACAGAAACTGGATTATCAATTCCCATATAAAACACGTTCATAGCAGAAGCAGCAACAGTCGTCGATGGTTTTCCTACTTCAAATGTATGTTCAAAAGGATAGATTTTAGGTCCTTTTTTAGTTTTCACCTTAATAATTCCACCCCACTCATGAATACCAACACCTTCTCTAATTTTTAAATATCCCTTTCCTGCCTCAACATCTTTTAATTGATACCAACCACCATTTTTAGTAGCATCCCATCCCTCTCCTTTAGACCCTTTCATGATTTTATTTTCATCTGTTTCACCATTTGCAACAGCAACACTATCAAAAGCTCCAACAAAAATCTCAGGATTATCTAAATCATTATAGGCTGCAGTAAATATTTGAGCAGCAAAAGAATCACCATCCATCACATAAGCCCTTTTTGCATAAGCAAATCCATCCACCTTACTAAACGACACACCAGAAGCATCTATATTTTCGTACAATTTAGAAACAGCTTCAGCTTCAGCACTTCTAACGTCAGATTGGATTTTAGATAAAATTGTAACTACAGCAGCCAAAGGGACATGATAAAAATTAGCACTTTCCCAATTTTTATCATCACCAGAACCTGGTTTTGGATCTGGAGTCTCAAGAGTAGCAAAAGTTTTTTTCATTAAATCATGAACTTCTTTGTTCTCCTTAAATAAATCCAATAAACCTTCTCTATAAGTATTTATTCTTTTCTTTAAATCTACAGCTGTCCATTCTCCATCTTTTATAACAGCTGGGTCAGCTAATCCCATTTCGTGGCTAGGAACATCGTAATTATCTTTACTCTGTACATTTTGTAGCTTAAATAAAGAATCCGGAGATCCTTCAGGTAGCTTATCTACCTTAGTCACTAAATGTTGTTTTAATTTAGTTATATATTCATAAAGCTCATCAGACATTTTCTTTACTTTGTCTGCTTTTTCTTTAAAAGGTTTTGCTGTTTCACTGTCTAATGCAGCAGCAGCAAATTTCGAATAGTATATACTAGTTTTATCAGCAAATGTAGATGTAGAATTCTCAATACCATCGTTCACCACGATAAAGGCATCAAGAATATCTTTTGAAACGTTCATTGCTAACAGGGCAGTTAATACAAGGTACATCATACCAATCATCTTCTGCCGCGGTGGTAACTTACCTCCAGCCATAATTTTTTAAATTTTAATGGTTAAACAAAAGAATTAGTATTAAGATCTAACTGTCATAGCAGTTAACATATTTCCATAAACAGTATTTAACTTAGCTAAGTTAACTGACAATTCAGAAATATTTTCTTTATAACGTTTAGTATCCTCAACAGAATCAGTCAAGTTTGTCATCAATGCATTAATTCCTTCATACATTGTAGTCATAGTTTGAGCTTGTTGTTGAGAACCTGACAATTGTACTTCATAAGATCTATTAAGAGCTTCTAAGGTCGTTGCCATTTTTTGTAATTCTTCACCTGTAGAACTTCCTGATTGTGCAGCATCAGACAATCCAGTTAAAGCCTGAGAAGCCTGAGCATAAGTATCTGCTAACTCACTTACCTTATTTGAGGCAGACTTTAAGCTATTAGTATAGTCGTTTGTTGCAACAGATGCATCAGAAATTTCTGATAATTTATTTGCATTATCACCTAATTTCCTCAATCCAACACCTAAACTTTCAATCAATTCAGGGCCAATTTTAGCATCAGCTAACATATCATCCAACTGTTCAGTTACAGGCTTGTTAGAAATAGCTCCATGACCATGACCTTCATCCATCCCTGCTAATTCAGGGTATACTAGTGTCCAATCTAAATCCATGTGTGCAGGTTCGAATGCTGATACAGCAAAAATGATAGCCTCGGTACTTAAACCAATTACAAGCATCGGACCGGCACCCGGCCAGTGCATAATTTTAAACATTGCACCAACAATTACTACTGCGGCTCCCATTCCATAAAGGAGACCCATAATTGTTTTCCCCTTTTTTGTTTCAAATAAAAATTCTACAAATCCCATAAGTTTTAGTTTTAAAAGTTAATTATATAGATAGGTTTTAATTAATTACTGTTTATAAATTATCGTCTTTTGCTCTTCCCAAATAGGTCATTACACATCTGAATCCAATATAACACTTAGCAGTATCTTGGTATTCGTAAGTTCTAGTACCTGTTTGTAAATAATACCCTACATCTTTCCATGAACCACCTCTAATAACTTTTCTCTTTAAAGAAGGAGGATCATTTTCATTTGCATCATAAGTATAATCCGGATTTAAATCATGAGCAAAATTATATGCCGACTCATCAAAAGCATTACTTGTCCACTCCGCTACGTTACCTGCCATACAATACAAACCAAAATCATTTGGATTATACGAATTAATTTTAACTGTATGGAAGCCTCCATCATCAATATAATTACCTCTCATTGGTTTAAAATTACCTAAGAAACATCCTCTACTATTTCTAATATAAGGACCACCCCAAGGATATGGACTTAAATCTAAACCTCCCCTTGCTGCCCACTCCCATTCTGATTCGGTTGGTAATCTAAAATCATTAACAATAATCCCTCCATTTTCTATTAAAAAACTTTCCAATAGTTGTGTTCTCCATATACAAAATGCTGTAGCCTGCTTCCAAGATACACCAACAACCGGATAATCATCATAAGCGGGATGCCAAAAATAATTTTTTGTCATAGGCTCATTGAAAGAGTAAGTAAAATCATGAATCCACGCTAACGTATCAGGATAAACGTTAATAACATCTCTCATAATAAACTTAGATCTATCCATACTAAATGGATGATCCTCAGCATCTCTGCTTTCTCTTAAAGCAGCTCTCTTGTAATCAATCCAATAATATTCATACATTAATTTACGTTTATCTATCTCCCTTCGATAATAAAATCTTTCAGAAGGAATGTAGTACATAGGTTCTAAGGCCTCTCTGGCTTCAGGAGAATCCCATTTTAATTTCGCATACCAATTTAACATTGGAGGGTCCACTTCCTCTCCAAATTCGTTCTCGGAAATAGAAAATTCTTCCTCATCAACTTCTTCAGCCATAATCCTTCTAGCCAAGGAATCCCTAACCCAAAAAACAAACTGACGATATTCATTATTCGAAATTTCTGTTTGATCCATATAAAATGCTTGAACAGAAACAGTTCTTGATTGAGCAGTAAGTGCATAAGGAACATCTTGATCAGATGGTCCCATGTTGTAACTACCCATAGGAATAAAAAGCATTCCAAAAGGATCTGGTTGATACCACTCCTCTCTACCTTGAACGCCAATCAACTCGCCATTCCCTTTACTACAAGCATAAAGAACAGCAATTGTTATTAAAATTAATATTCGTTTCATTTTACCTCCTAGTTTTAACTATTCTAATTTTATGTTTTATGAATAGTGCCATTTTTTAAGCTAATGGCGAACTGCACTTTAACGTAATTAAATTTATTAGGTTACAAATTTTATAAAAATCTTACAGAGTGATAAACTTCTCTTTTTGGTGGCTTAGAAATATTTGTACAATATTTTATCATAAACTCTAAACTACCATTACTATAATCACCTAGTGTTGATGTTGTAATATCGTAAGAAGCACCTATTTTCAATCCTGGTAATTGAGGAATATTCACCCCCGCCAATACTGCAATAGCATCTTCTATTCTATAGGAAACGCCTCCCCATAACAAATTATTGTACATCAATAAGCCATTTACATCTAATTGAGTAGAGGCTGCATCGGTTTTAGCTAAGATAGATGGTTTAACTACCCATTTTCCACTACCGTTAATATCCCAATCATAACCAGCCATAATGTAATAGTGACGAGATTGAGCATAATTCAAAGCACCAGCACCACCCGCATCTGCAACATCTTTCAATTCTGAAGCAGTTAGATGTAATGTAGAGATACCAACATACATTTTATTTGGAATATTATAATACAACCCCAAACCTAAATCAAAAGTACTTGCCGATGTTCCACTATTTGGAATAGATGGGTCTAATGTTGGGTCATCTACTGCAATAAAGTTTGTTCCAAACGATTTATTTAACATACCTGCATCAAGACCAATTCCCAAAGAACCTGGACCTAAAGTTAAATGATATGAATACGCCAGTTTAGCTACTAATGAAGTCTCGATTCCTAATTTATCCTGAAAAACCGTTAAGCCAATACCATGCTTATTAAACACTAAAGCATCAGCGCTAAATAAGTGTGTTTGAGGATGTCCATCAAAGCCAGTCCACTGAGTTCTACTCAATAAAGTAAAACAAATACCACCATTAGCCCCAGCATAACCAGGGTTTACGCTTAATTTATTAAACATGTTCTGAGTAAACTGTGCATCTTGTTGGGCGTATAAGCCAGCACCAACGACAAATAATGAGATAGAAAGGATTAGTTTCTTCATATAAATACAGGTTTTTTCTTGTTAATTAAAATACACTATTACACACATTAGTCGGCTAAGATAAATAAAAATTATTTTTTTCCAAAAACTTTTTCAACTTTTAATTGTTAATTTCTTGTTCATAACTGAAAATCAGGCTAATTTTTGAAATGTTTGCCACCATCTATCAGGCATTTCATCCTCACATGCTGTTTGATAATCTTTATATGAGCATGGCACCAACAAATGTCTCTCATATTTTATTTTCTGGTGTGAAGGATAAGGAACATCCATCCACCATCGTTCACTCTTATCGCTTTTGTAAAAAATCAATTCGTTTTCACCATTTTGGATATTCACCCTGTACTTCGTATAAGGTTTTCTCGACCCCACCGGAAAATCTTTCTTTCTATTATTAACACCATCAATAAAGTACCAAATCATCTGAGCGACCAAATGAGCCGTTTGTCCATTATTATCAAATTCAGGATTAATTTCATAAAATCCAATTGAAGTCAACTTGTCACTCAACCCAGCGTACCGTGAAATTTGACAAGCCTGTTCGCCATAAAAACCATTTGGAGACGCATTAGCATTACCAGGAGACTCTGACTGACGAATAGAAGAAACATCAAACGAAATGATGTCAGCATTTCTAACTATAGGTTCAACATCTTCAATGTTTTTTTGAACCTGCCCTAATCGATACACATCAAAAAACAACTTATTCATTAAGTCAATTTCGGATTTATCTACAAAATAAGATTGATACCCTATGTTGCTATAGTTGAACAAAAAATTGGGCTGGTGTAAAATAATTTTTGTTAAAAAGTTATTAGAACTTATTTCGGTGTCTGGCTCACCCAAATCAAAATGAGAATCAATTGAAACCAAATTAACTGTCTGTTCTAAATTTTTATAAGCCAGGAAATTTGCAAAAGTTAAATCTTGCCCACCTCCGATAATAATCGGAATAATATTAGATTTTATTAATTCTTCTAAAATAGAACTTAATGCAAAGTAAGTGTCATTTAAAGTAGATCCTATTTTTAAATTACCGAAATCGATAATTTTTATACCACCAGCAATTTTATTTAGTTTGTATAAATATTTTCTTACATGATTAGGAGCTTGACATGAACCTGAATTGAAAACACTCCCTCTTTCTTCACCTACACCAATTAAAGCAATAGTAAAGTCTTTTATTTCTTGGTCATTATAAAATGTAATATCGTTAACAAAGCTATTGTTAGAATAATTAATATTTAAATCGCCTTGATTTAGATTTATGGGCTCAAAAAAATCTGAAAAATCCATTTTGATTTATTTAATGTGTAACAATAGTTATTCTATTTTTTCTTTGCTTTTATCTTTTTTACAGGTTTTTTATCTTCAATCATTTTTTTAGCGGCTTCTAATGTAAATGATTCAATATCTGTAGCCTTCGGAAGTTCTATCTTTGTTTTTCCTTTAACCAAGTTAAATCTCCCCCAACGAGCTTTTTGAACAGAAATACCTTCGCTTTCCCAATTGTGTACATACTTCTCAATTTCTTTTTTCTTCTTATCTTCAATCAATTCAGCAATATCAGCAGAACTTAACTTATCAAAATTATATTTTCGACCTACATTGATAAACATATTATTCCATTTAATAAATGGACCAAATCTTCCTTTACCTTTTTGTACTGGTAAATTTTCATATGTATCAATCGGAGCATCAGCTTGTTCTTTTTGTGAAATTAACTCTAATGCTCTTTTTAAATCAATTGAACTTATATCTTCATCATTAGGTATTGAAACAAATAGATTTCCCAGCTTAACATAAGGTCCAAATCTTCCAAAAGCCACCACAACCTCTTCTCCTTTACTAGTACCTAATGTTTTAGGAAACTTAAATAGTTCTAGTGCCTCCTTAAGTTCAATATTATCTAATGACTGACCTGGTTGTAAACTTGCAAATTTTGGTTTTTCTTCATCATCAGTTTTACCAATCTGAATCATTGCACCAAACTTTCCTATTCGAGCAATGACTTCTTTCTTTGTTTCCGGATCAATACCAAGAACTCTTTCTCCAGAAGCCCTATCAGCATTTTCCATCGTATCTTCAATACGTTTATGAAAAGGATTGTAAAACTCCTCAATCATTTTATTCCACTTCTTTTGCCCCTCTGCAATTTCATCAAATTGCTCTTCAACTTTAGCAGTGAAACCATAATCCATTACTTTATTAAAATGCTCAACAAGAAAATCTGTTACAATCATGCCTATATCCGACGGGAACATTTTCTTTTTTTCTGCACCATAAATTTCTTTCATGGTTTTATCAGAAACTTGATTGTTTTTGAGAGTTAAAACATCATAGTTTCTTTCTTTACCCTCTCTATCTTCTTTAACAATATAGCCTCTTTTTACAATCGTTGTAATTGTTGGGGCGTATGTAGATGGTCTACCTATTCCTAACTCTTCTAGTTTTCTCACTAAACTTGCCTCTGTATACCTTGGAGGATTTAACGAAAATCTTTCAGAAGCAACGATATCGGTCAACTGTAGTTTTTCTCCTTGTTTTAATGGTGGCAATATCGATTCATCATCTTCCTGATTCTCATCATCACTAGATTCCATGTACAATTTTAAAAATCCATCAAAAATCAGCACCTCACCTCTAGCAACAAATTTCTCTTTATTGGTGGTGATATTTATGTTAACTGTGGTTTTCTCCAATTTGGCATCACTCATCTGAGAAGCAACTGCTCTTTTCCAAATCAGTTCATACAATCTCACTTGTTGTGGTTCTCCAGAAATAGAGTGTGCGTTCATATAAGTTGGACGGATAGCCTCATGTGCTTCCTGCGCTCCTTTCGATTTAGTTGAGAATTTTCTTACCTGAGAATATTCCTCTCCAAATGCACTAACAATTTCTTTTTTTGCCGCACCAATAGCCTCACCCGATAAATTAACCGAATCGGTTCTCATGTATGTTATTTTACCCGATTCATATAATTTTTGAGCAACTGTCATGGTTTGAAGTACTGAAAACCCAAGTTTTCTACTGGCTTCCTGTTGCAAAGTTGAAGTGGTAAACGGTGGAGCAGGTGATTTTTTCGAAGGTTTTGTTTCCAATCCTTCAATTACATATTCAGCATTTTTACAAGAGTTTAAAAAATCTTCTGCTTCTTTTTTTGTTGTAAATCGTTTCGGTAATTCTGCTTTTAAATTTACATTACCACCAACTATAAAGTTTGCAACAACCTTAAATGCTGATTGGCTAACAAAATTTTGAATTTCCCTTTCTCTCTCAACAATTAATCGAACTGATACAGACTGCACTCTACCAGCAGATAATGAAGGCTTTACTTTTTTCCATAAAACTGGAGAAAGTTCGTAACCAACCAACCTATCTAAAACACGCCGAGCTTGTTGAGCATCTACTAAATTTTGGTCAATTTTTCTTGGATTTTGAACTGCATTAGTTATAGCATTTTTGGTGATTTCATGAAAAACAATGCGTTTTGTCTTATCTTCTTTTAAATCCAAAGCCTTTAATAAATGCCATGATATTGCTTCCCCTTCACGATCCTCATCGGAAGCCAACCAAACCGTTTCGGCTTCTTTAGCTAATTTTTTAAGTTCCGTAACTAATTTCTTTTTATCAGCAGGTATTACATATTCTGGCTCAAATCCATGTTCTATATCAACAGATAAGTTTTTTCCGTGTAAATCTCTTATATGACCAAAGCTGGATTTTACTAAAAAGTCTTTACCTAAGAACTTTTCAATTGTTTTTGCTTTAGCCGGAGACTCAACGATTACTAGATTTTTTATCATATTAATATGTTAAGTATAATGAGTTTTTCAAAAAAAATATTCTGCAAAGAAATAAAATAATATTCTTGATTTGCAAATAATTGGAATTAGTTTAATGAAATAACTTTATTTGTTTTAAAAACCAGCAACGTATTTTACCTGTTTAAAATTGATATAAATCGTGTCATTTTGTCATTAAACCCTGAATTTTTAATTAAATTTGTACCCTTTAATCGTTATACATGAAAGAAATAGAAAAAGTTATTGACGAATCTATTCAGGGTTCTGTTACATTAATTGAAAATAGCCCTTCTGGTAAAAAAAAATTATACATAGAAAGTTATGGCTGTCAAATGAATTTTTCAGATAGTGAAATTGTTGCCTCCATTTTAGCTGATAATGGTTTTAATACTACCAGAAACATAGAAGAAGCTGATGTTGTTTTTGTAAACACTTGCTCAATAAGAGAAAAAGCAGAATTAACTGTTAGAAACCGATTAAAATCGTTTAATAAATACAAAAAACAAAAACCTGAAATGATTATTGGTGTTTTGGGTTGTATGGCAGAGCGAGTGAAATCTCAATTGTTAGATGAAGAAAAATTGGTTGACATTGTTGTAGGTCCTGATGCCTATAGAGATTTACCTAATCTATTAAATATAGCTGATGAAGGGAAAAAAGCAGTTAATGTTATATTGTCAAAAGAAGAAACCTATGCTGATATCAACCCTGTAAGATTGTTAAGCAATGGAGTTACCGCATTTATTTCGATTACAAGAGGTTGCGATAACATGTGTACTTTCTGCGTAGTGCCATTTACTAGGGGTAGGGAACGAAGTAGAAATCCTGAGAGTATTATTAATGAGGCAAAAGATTTGTTTGAAAAGGGGTATAAAGAAGTAACTCTTTTAGGTCAAAATGTAGATTCATATTTGTGGTATGGACAAGAAGGATTGAAAAAAGAATATGAAAATTTAACAGATGAAGAAAAAAAACAATGTGTATCGTTTTCTCAATTAATGGAACAAGTTGCTTTGATTAGTCCAAACCTCCGAGTACGTTTTTCTACTTCTCATCCAAAAGATATAACTGACGAATTTTTACACGTGATGGCGAAATATGATAATATCTGTAACTATATTCATTTACCCTTTCAAAGCGGAAATTCCCGTATTCTTGAATTGATGAATAGAGGATATACTTCTGACTGGTACAAAAAAAGAATTGATCGCATAAAAGAAATTGTTCCTAATGTATCCTTATCGGCAGATATTATAGCTGGATTTTGCTCCGAAACTGAGGAAGAACATCAAGATACCTTAGCACTGATGGATTATGTAAAATTTGATTATGGTTATATGTTCTCATACTCTGAGCGTCCAAACACTCTCGCTCAGCGTAAACTTAAAGATGATGTTCCTGAAGATGTTAAGAAAAGACGTTTGGCTGAAATTATTGCCCTTCAGAACAAACATTCGTTAGAAAGAAACAAAGGATATGTTGGACAAACTTTTCAAGTGTTAGTAGAGGGTTTTTCAAAAAAATCGAAAGAAGAATTACAAGGAAGAACACCTCAGAACACAGTTGCAGTATTCCCGAAAGAAAATTACAAAGTGGGTGATTATGTTAATGTTCACATCTATAGTTGTACTGGTGGTACTTTAATAGGTAAAGCAATTTAAAATGGACGCACAACAAATAAAACAACGATTTGGAATTATTGGTTCTTCGCCAGTATTAAACAGGGCAATTGATATTGCTTCGCAAGTTGCTATTACCGATTTATCTGTGTTAATTAGTGGAGAAAGTGGTACAGGTAAAGAAGTAATGCCGCAAATAATTCATCAATTAAGTTCAAGAAAACACAACAAATATATAGCTGTAAACTGTGGCGCAATACCAGAAGGAACGATAGATTCGGAATTGTTCGGGCACGAAAAAGGTGCTTTTACAGGTGCTCACGATGCCAGAAAAGGATATTTTGAGGTTGCCGATGGCGGAACCATTTTTCTGGATGAAGTCGGGGAATTGCCTCTGCCTACACAAGCTCGTTTGTTAAGGGTTTTAGAATCGGGCGAATTTATTAAAGTAGGTTCTTCAAAAGTGCAAAAAACCAATGTTAGAATTGTTGCTGCTACTAATGTTAAATTGCCCGATGCCATTAGCAAGGGGAAATTTAGAGAAGATTTATTTTACCGATTAAATACAGTACCTATTAACTTACCTCCACTGAGAGAACGGAAAGAAGATATTCATTTGTTGTTTAGAAAATTTGCTTCCGATTTTGCTACAAAATATCGGATGCCATCTATTGTATTAGAGCCAAGTGCAGTTGAAACCATTACCAACTACCGTTGGCCTGGAAATATCCGACAATTAAAAAATGTAGCCGAACAAATTTCTGTTATAGAAAATACAAGAAACATTACTACCGAAATTGTATTAAGATACCTGCCTTCCAATACTACATCCAACTTACCAGCATTATACGATGGTGCCGATAAATCAGATTTATCGGAACGTGATATTCTATACAAAGTATTGTTTGGTTTAAAAAACGATGTAATTGAACTAAAAAAATTGGTGTTTAGCATCATTAATAGTCAAGAAGCATCATCAATTGATTCTGAAAACAAAAATTCGATTTTAAAAAGCATACAACAATTGTATTCTAAATCGGAAGATTTGCTACACGATAGAGAGGTGGAGCAAGAAAAAATATACAAACCACAAATTATTAGCAATGATAATATAACTCAGCACGAAGAAGTTATGGAAGAATCCTTATCTTTAGCTGATAAAGAAAAAGAGTTTATTATTAAAGCCCTTGAAAAATACAATGGGAAAAGGAAGAATGCTGCAATTGAATTAGGCATTTCTGAACGAACTTTGTACCGCAAAATAAAAGAATACAACTTAGACAATTGAAAAAAGGATTAGTACATATCTCTATTGTATTTTTTGTAGTTGCATTAGCTGCGTGTAAGGCAAATTATTCATTTACAGGAGCTGCCATTGCCGAAGACGTAAAAACTGTATCGGTGAAAACATTTCAAAATTTTGCTCCATTGGCTCATGTAAATTATAGCCAAACTTTTAGCGAAGCTTTAAAAGATATTTTTATATCGCAAACCAACTTAACACTTGCATCCACTAATGGCGATTTGCAGTTTGAAGGTTCTATTACCAATTATCAAATAACTTCGGTGGCTATACAAGGTAACGAAACTGCTGCTAAAAACCGTTTAACCATTACAGTGCACGTGAAGTTTAACAACACTAAAGACAAAAAACAAAATTTTGAATCTGATTTTACTCGATTTGCTGATTACGACAGCTCGGTAAACCTTTCGGGGATTGAAGATGAATTGATCAAAGAAATAAACAATCAGTTAACGCAAGATATTTTTAACAAATCGGTAGGAAGCTGGTAAATGCAAACAACTCATTTTATAAAATACATTTCTGATGTAACTGTTGCCCGACAGGTTTCTGAAACAGAAGCGACTTCACTGGTAAAGGAATTTCCGTATTGCCAAAGTGGGCAATTGTTGTTGGCTATACACCTCAACCAACACAATCATTTGTTGTTTGAGCAGCAGTTAAAAAAAAGTGCCATTTACAGTTCTGACCGCAAACGTTTGTTCGATTTAATTAATGCTACCGTTGAAGTAGAACAACCTCAACCAGCCGTTACAGAAGCACCTACGGTAGAAACCAAAATAATTTTAGAGCAATCGGAGCCTATTGTAGAAATTAAAGAAACCGTTAAAGAACCTAAACCAACAGCTACAAACCAACAAACTGATCTAGAGCTAACCGAAAAAGACAAGTTGTTAGAAATGGAATACATTAATCAAGCTATTTCTAATAGTTACTCATTAGAGTTGGAAGCGGGAAGTGGGGAGATAGAAGATAGAAGACAGAAGTCAGGAGTCAGAAGTCAGGAGTTGAAAGTAAAAGCATTAGACGAAAATGCCACATTTACCTTTAGCGATTGGTTAAAACATTTGCCAACTTCTACACCTCAAGAAACTGAAGAAAAAACTCCAAGAAAAAACATTAACCTCCACCTGATAGACAAGTTTATACAAGAAGATCCTAAGATTAAACCTAAAAAAACTGAATTTTATTCGCCCATTAATATGGCACGACTAAGTGTTATTGACGATTCTGACCTTGTGAGTGAAACGCTAGCCCTTATCCAGGTTGAGCAAGGTAACCTTGAAGCAGCGATAAAAACATATCAGAAATTAAGTTTGAAAAATCCAGAAAAAAGAACTTATTTTGCAAACCAAATTAAAATTTTAAACCAAAAAATAAAATAGATGTTTACATTAATCACCGTTTTAGTAATAATAGTATGTGCATTGTTGTTACTTATTGTTTTAATCCAAAATCCTAAAGGCGGTTTGGATTCAGCGTTTTCTACCAACAATCAAGTGATGGGTGTGAGAAAAACTGCCGATTTTTTAGAAAAAGCTACCTGGACTTTAGGCATTGCTTTAGTGGTATTGAGTATTGCTTCTGCAGCAGTTAACCCAACCAGAACTATTGACGAAGAAACAGCCAACCAATCGAAAATTCAAGAACAAATTGACGAGAAAGCATTGCCAGTACAAAATGCTCCACAAAATGTTAACGGTGCTCCGTTACCAAACGAAGAACAACCAACTCCTACTGAAGGACAATAAGATACAATTCGTATTAAGTTAAAAAGCCTAACTCAATGAGTTGGGCTTTTTGTTTTATAAAAAATTTAAGAGAATTATTAACTACCTTATACAATTATAAAATTAGAGTATGGCAAGAAAAGATTTGGTAGATTTAAAAAGAGGAATGCTAGCAATTAATAGTTAGTATTTAAATACTTCAGATTTTTCTTTTCAACTCAAAGTGTTTACCCAAATATACGCGTCGTACTTGTTCGTCGTTAGCTAATTCTTCAGCAGTTCCTGCTTTTAAAATACTACCTTCAAACAGCAAATAAGCTCTATCGGTAATGCTTAAAGTTTCTTGTACATTGTGGTCGGTAATTAAAATACCTATGTTTTTTTCTTTTAGTTTCGATACGATTTGCTGTATGTCTTCTACCGCAATAGGGTCGACACCTGCAAAAGGCTCATCTAACAATATAAAACTTGGGTTAGAAGCTAATGCACGAGCAATTTCTGTTCGTCGTTTTTCTCCACCCGATAAATTGTGCCCTAAATTTTTGCGTACATGGTTTAAGCTAAATTCATCCAACAGTTCTTCCAATCGTGCAGTTTGTTCCGCTTTGGTTAAAGACATCATTTCTAAAATAGCCGAAATGTTATCTTCTACACTCAATTTACGAAACACTGAAACTTCTTGTGGCAAATAACCAATGCCCATTTGAGCTCTCTTATACATCGGAGCAGTAGTAATTTCTTTATCGTCTAAAAATACGTTGCCTTCATTGGGTCTTACCAATCCAACAATCATGTAAAACGAAGTGGTTTTTCCAGCGCCATTTGGTCCTAATAAACCTACAATTTCTCCTTGTTTTACATCAAAAGAAACACCTTTTACCACTTCTCTTTTGCCGTAACGTTTTCGTATATTTTCTGCTCTTAAAATCATTCGGTGATAAAGATACTATTTTTCGTTATTTATCCTCTTGGGTTTTCAATCTCTACAAGAAAATAATATTTAACCACATAGGCGACATCGTATATTGTTTCAAAAAGAAAATAAAATAGTGCTCCATAGTTTTTCCCGACAAGTCGGGAATACTATTGTGTTTCTCATAATTGCTTAGGTAAAATTGGAACACACTTCACTATGTTTCTATGTGGTTAAAAAAGAGGATTGGGTTTTATTTACTTTTCACTACCCTTTGTGAAACAAAGATGCTAAACTCGTACAATATCAATAATGGTATAGACATTAACACTTGACTCATTACATCAGGTGGAGTAATAATTGCTGATGCAATTAAAGTTACCACAATAGCATGTTTACGGTATTTTCGCATAAACTCGGGGGTAACAATTCCTACTTTAGTTAAAAAGTAAATAATTAATGGTAACTGAAAAACCAAACCACAAGCCAAGGTAACAGTAGTTACGGTTGAAATAAAAGAACTTAAACTAATTTGGTTAGCCACCAATTCACTTACTTGATAGTTTCCTAAAAAATGAACCGAAAAAGGTGAAATCAGGTAATACCCAAACAGAATCCCTATAGCAAACAAGATAGAGCCTGAAAAAATTAATCGTTGTGCATAACGACGTTCTTTTTCGGCTAATGCTGGAGCAATAAATCGCCAAACCTCAAAAAGAATATAAGGAAATGATACAATTAATCCACCAATAACCGAAACCATAATGTGCATGGAAAACTGGCCGCTCATATCGATATTTATCAAGTTAAAATTAAGGTCACCCATACACAACAAATCACCTTTATCCAACCAATGTGATAAATCGCAAAATAGTTGATATGTCCAAAATTTGGAACTTTTTTGAGCCAAAATAATTTCATCAAAAACAAACGATTTAAAGGCAAAAATTAAAATGGTAAAAATTAATACCACAATACTTGCCCTTACCAAATGCCATCGCAACACTTCTAAGTGTTCCAAAAACGACATTTCAGCTTTGTTTTGGTTTGAATTGCTCATTTAAGGTACAAATGTACTTTTTTAGACTCTATTATAAAACGGCAGAAACACTAAAGGAAGTTAATAAAAGCTGTCGTCTTTAATAAGTTTAATATCGTTTACAAATTGCTTGATTTTTTGTTCTTCCTGTTTTTTACAAACCAACAAAATGTTATCAGATTCAACTACTATATAATCATCTAACCCCTGTAAAACCACCAATTTATCTTTTGGTACGTTTACAATGTTGTTTGATGATTCGTACATCATTACTGTTTCTCCAACTATCGCATTTTTATTTTCGTCTAAAGGCAGGTGCGTATAAATTGAGCCCCAAGTACCTAAATCTGACCAGCCAATGTCTGCACTTATTACAAATACATTGGTCGATTTTTCCATAATACCGTAATCGATGGAAATGTTTTTACAAACTGAATAAGTGTTTTGAATAAAATCAGCTTCTTGTGGAGTATTATAGAAATCAGCACCTTCTTTAAATTGTTGGTTCATTTGTGGCAACAACTTATCAAAAGCATTATTAATGCTCTTTAAACTCCAGATAAACATGCCCGAATTCCAACAAAATTCACCACTTTCAATAAATTGTTTGGCCAATTCTAAATCTGGTTTTTCGGTAAAGGTTTTCACCTTTTTTATCTCATTATTGATTGAAGCATGGTTACTATCGAACTGAATATAACCATAACCCGTATCCGGACGGCTTGGTGTAATACCTAGTGTTACCAAACAATCGTCTTTTTCAGTATAACTTAATGCCAAATTAATTACTCTAACAAACTCATCTTCTTTTAAAATAAGATGATCAGCAGGAGCTACAACAATATTTGCGTTTGGGTTTTTTAATGCAATTTTATGATTGGCATAAGCAATACAAGGCGCAGTATTTTTTCTACTCGGTTCGCAAATAATCTGTTCGTCGGTAATTCCTTTTAACTGATCGTTTATAAGGTTCTTATACATATCATTGGTAACAATGTATATGTTTTCTTCAGGACAAATTCGTTTTAACCTTCTGTAAGTTTGTTGTATCAAAGTTTCGCCAGTTCCTAAAATATCTAAAAACTGTTTGGGGTGTGAGGTTCTGCTCATAGGCCAAAAACGGCTACCAATACCGCCAGCCATAATTACGCAGTAATTATTCGGATTTAACATTTTTATTTTAATTTAGATAATGCAGCTTTCAACTGAACAAAAAGCCCATCAATTTCTGATAATACTGCTGTTCCCACAGAAAGTCTATACCAAGTTGAATCTTTAGAAGAACCAAAAGCATTAAACGGAACAATAGCAATTTTAGCTTCATCCAACAAGTATGCCGTTACATCAGCGGTAGATTCCAACAACTTACCACTTGCTGTTTTTTTGCCCACCAAGTTGAAATTAACGGTTAAGTATATGGCAGCTTCTGGAGCTATAGCATCAACATTAAATCCCTGATTTTTCAACTCAATCATTCCTTTATAAAAAGCAGTCAATCGTTGATTGATTTCACTTTTGAATGATGTCAAATATTTGTCAATAGCTGTATCGTTAACCAAGTATTTAGCGGAAGCAACTTGTTCTGCTTTTGGTGACCATGCTCCAACATGGCTCAGTATTGACTTCATTTTATCAATGATTTTTTGAGGGCCAAAAGCCCAACCAACTCTAACGCCTGTTGCAGCAAACGATTTTGAAATACCATCGATATAAATCGTATGATTTTTAATATCTGGACACAATGTTACTGGATCAACATGACGAGTTTCACCAAAAGTTAAGGTCCAGTATATTTGATCATACATTAGATACAATGGCTTTCTAGAAGAACCTCTTTTTTTGTTTTCTTCCAACACCATTTCACAAATTTCTTTTAATCCTTCTTCTGTAAAGGTTGTTCCAGTTGGATTTAACGGCGAACAGATTGCCAATAAAGTAGCCTCGCTGATATGTGGTTTTAAATCTGCCGCAGTAGGCATAAATTTATTTTCCGGCAATGTTTCAACCAAAATTTGTTGAGCTCTTGAAAGGTGTGTATAATGATTATTGTTCCATGATGGTACAGGGAACAACACTTTGTCTTGTGGATCTATTAATGTTTGAAAAACAGCATAGATTAACGGACGAGCACCACCAGAGATTAAAATTTGGTTAGCATTATATTCCAACCCTTCTCTGGTATGTAAAAAACGTGAAACAGCCTCTCTCAACTCTTGAATTCCATTTGCCGGAGGGTAATTGGTTTCTTCGTTTTGGTATGCCTTAATGATTTCATTTTTCAACTCAACAGGAATAGGGAAAATTTTAGGATTAAAATCACCAATGGTAAGATTGTGAATTTTTTCACCTTTATCCATTTTAGCTTTAACTTCTCCGGCAAGTTTAATAATTTCTGAACCGATTAAATTTTCAGCCATTTCGGAAACTTTTTGATTGATGATAGGCTCATGTAATGAAATACTCATAGGTCTTTTATTTATTTAGTGTCGCGAAGTTAAGAAAAGCGAGTTCCTTATAAAATTTTTTGAGCGTTAATTTTTTCAACAAAAACCCTAATTGACGATCAAATTTAACAATAATGTTAAAATATCAATCAACTAATACTTCAGCAGCTCCATGTATTAAATATTGGCGTTTGGTTGCATTCTCTAAACAGAGGTATCGAGTTCTTCTCTTTTTCCCTTTCGTAAATGTTCGTTTATTTTTTAACGAAAAAATCGCTCCCTCAGGTAAATCGACTAAATGTATGGCAGATTCAGTATAGATATCGTATTTTTTTAACGCTAATGTAAGTTTAAAATCACGTACAGATGATGCTGCAGGATTTTTGATGTGAACTAGTAAAATAGTTGCTAAATCGGTTGGAAAAATATTTTTTTCGAGTAAAACTCGCATCAAATCTGCAAACTGATTTTTCCATTCTAACCCATGTGGTTGAATCCGATTTTTGAATTTCTCCCAGACTAATAAATGAGCAAACTCATGTGTTAACGTTATTAAAAATGCATACTCATTAAGGTTTTTATTTACCGATATACGATGAGGAAAAGTGCCTCTTTTCGCTCTGAAATCACCCAGTTTGGTATTTCTAGTTCGCGAAAAAGCTAAAATAAAATCGTAGCTGCAAAACCATTCTTTTAGGATTGGCAAACTGCTTTCTGGAACATGCTTAGTAAGTAGATCGAAATTCATTTACGCAAAAATATGGTAAACTATAAAGCTAGACAAATAAGCCAAGATCCCCATATAAACAAGTTGAATCAATGACCATTTTATAGATTTGGTTTCGCGATAAACGACGGCTAACGTAGCCATACACTGCATTGCGAAGGCATAAAAAAGAAGCAATGAAAATGTTGTTGCTCGCGAATACAGTTTTTCACCCGTAACATGGTTTTTCGCCTTCATCATTTTAGTACGAATAGAAACGGTATTATCTTCGTCTCCAACACTATATAATGTTGCCATTGTTCCCACAAAAACTTCTCGTGCTGCAAACGAAGTAACCAACGATATCCCTATTTTCCAATCAAAACCAATGGGTTGAATCATTGGTTCAATAGTTTTCCCAATTATACCTGCATACGATGATTCTAATTTTTCAGCAGCTATTTTCGAGCTAATTTCTTCTTCCGAAAATGAATCGGCAAATTCAGTCTTAGCATATTTCTCTTCTATCTGCTTAAAGCTATCACTAGGGCCGTATGACGACAACACCCACAATACAATAGATATTGCCACAATAATTTTACCTGCATCAAACAAAAAAATTTGCACCTTACTATAAATGGATAACCCAACATTTTTCCATCGGGGCATTCTATAAATAGGCATTTCCATAATAAAACTGCTCTTTTCTTTCGATTTAATGAGCTTTTTCATTACCCAAGCTGCTGCCAAAGCAGCAATAAAACCAATCAAATAAAGCCCCATCATTAATAACCCTTGCATATTAAATATGCCCCAACTACTTTCTGTTGGAATAACCAAACTAATTAAAAGAGTATAAACAGGAATACGAGCCGAACAACTAATTAATGGAGCAACCATAATAGTAATTAAGCGCTCTTTTAGGTTGTTAATTGTTCTTGTACTCATTATTGCCGGAACTGCACATGCAGTACTGCTTAACAACGGTATAATAGATTTACCGTTTAGTCCAAACTGGCGTAAAATTCTATCCATTAAAAAGCTTACGCGTGACATATAACCTGTATCTTCAAGGATGACAATAAACCCAAACAACATGGTGATTTGAGGTACAAAAACAAAAATGCCGCTTAATCCTGCTACAATACCGTTAACAATTAAATCGTTTAAAATTCCATCCGGTAAATTATTCCCTAACCATTCTCCTAAAATCAAAAATCCGTTTTCGATAAGTTCCATTGGATAGGACGACCAAGAAAAAATAGCTTGAAAGATGGTAAATAAAATCGCTAAAAAAACAAGATACCCATAGAACTTATGAGTTAAAATGTTATCAATTTTCTTCGTTAGAATCGAATTTTTGTCGTCTCCTTTTTGGTTAAAACATTGCAATAAAATCTGATTGATTTTACTATACCTCAACATGGTCTCATCAACCAAACTTGTAGACGATATTTTTTCATCAATAAATTTAACCGAACTGGTCTTGCATTTTATGACTGCTTCTTTAAGTTCCTGAATTCCTTTACCTATTTGAGCATTGATTGGAACAACCGAAATACCAAGTAACCCGGCTAATTTTTCAATGTTTATTTCTTGCTTGTTTTTTTGAAGCAAGTCCATCATATTAAGTACTAACACCACTTTTTTACCCAAATCCATAATTTGAGTTAAAAGCAACATGTTCCTTTTTAAATTGGTCACATCAGCAACCACAACAATTATATCATGTTCGGTAGCATTTACAACCTGTTCGTGAGTTACTTTTTCGTCTTCGGAGTTTGGCGAAAGGCTATATGTTCCAGGCAAATCAACAACATTTACCAATTGGTTATTTACTTTAAAAGTTCCTGATTTTTTATCGACTGTAACTCCAGGAAAATTACCAACTTTCTGGTTCAAGCCGGTTAACCCATTAAAAAGCGTACTCTTTCCCGTGTTTGGGTTTCCAACTAATAATACGTTTAACAGATTTTTTTCGGCAATACTCAAAATGATTAGCTTGCTTTATTGATTTCAATATGTTTAGCGTCTTTTTTACGGATGCTTAAACAGTTACATCCAGAGGTAATAATCATGGGGTCGTGAAGCGGAGCAATACGTTCAACTTTAATTTCTTCTCCTAAAATAAAACCCATAGTAAGCAACTGCACAGCCAACTGTTCGTCGGCAATATTATGGATGGTTCCACCTTCGTTTTCTTTAAGTTGATCTAAAGTTATCATAATCTTCTTATTTAGATTTAGTCTAAATAAAGGTCAAATGTAATTTTTTTTTCACTGCCAACACATGATTAATATCAGAAAAGAAAGAAGAAAGGCGTAAAAGAAGAAAAAATTTAGCTACACGTTAAGGTAAGTTGGATCCTCGGTATAATGTCCCCACTTAGGACAAGTATTGCATTTATTTTTTTTACTCCCCGAACAAGAGGACAATACTCCCATAAGAAATAAACCAATGACAATATATTTTAATTTTAGTTTCATACCACTGCAAAAATAATGATAATTCAATATGATAATGGCTTTATCTGGCAATTATTTGGCTCACTGCTTACAAAACATAAAATTTATCTATGCTAATTTTTTAATATTAATTACTTTTATCGAGTAGAAAACAGAAATGATAACGGCATTACATAGCATAGGTGAATACTTTATTTTGATGAGTCGGGTTTTTAGAAAACCTGACAATTGGAAACTGTATCGCAAACAAACTCTCTTAGAAATAACTACTTTAGGTTTAGGTTCTTTAGGTTTAATAGCTATCATCTCTTTTTTTATGGGAGCTGTGGTTACCTTACAAACTGCATCGAATATTGATAGCCCATTAATACCTGATTATGCTATTGGTTTTGCGACACGTCAATCGTTTATTTTAGAACTTGCTCCAACCATGATGTGTTTAAT
The DNA here is from genome assembly GCA_050248475.1 of Flavobacteriales bacterium. Classification (GTDB taxonomy): domain Bacteria; phylum Bacteroidota; class Bacteroidia; order Flavobacteriales_E; family Vicingaceae; genus Vicingus. Next base: position 8,599 of record JBFWSH010000019.1, on the reverse strand, counting down.
ATTAGCTGGTAAAATTGGCTCTAACATTGCCTCCGAAATTGGTACTATGCGAATTACGGAGCAAATTGACGCTTTAGAGATCATGGGAGTAAATTCGGCTTCTTATTTAATTCTACCCAAGATTATTGCTGCACTTTTAATTGTGCCTGTAATTATTGTTTACAGTATGTTTTTAGGCGTTATGGGGGGGTGGTTTGTTTCAGCATATTCAGACTTCAGTTCAATGGACAAGTACATACTTGGAATACGATGGAACTTTACCCTGTTTAGTATTGTTTATGCATTAATTAAAACTTTGTTTTTTGCATTTATCATTACAAGCGTTCCTGCATTTTTTGGCTACTATACCAGAGGTGGTTCTATCGAAATTGGAAAAGCCAGCACTAAATCTGTAGTGTACAGTAGTATTTGTATCCTTATTGTAAATTATATAATTACTGAATTGTTGTTGATATAATGCTGGAGATTAAAAACATAAGCAAATCGTTCTACAACAAGAATGTTTTAGACAATGTTTCCGCCACTTTTAAGCAAGGCGAAATGAACCTTATTATTGGGGCCAGCGGCTCTGGTAAGTCTGTACTTACCAAATGTATTGTTGGTTTACACGAGGTTGATAGTGGCACAGTAGAGTTTGATGGTAGAGAATTTACTTCAATGGATTTTATGCAACGTAAAGCAGTTCGTTCTGAAATTGGTATGCTTTTTCAAGGTTCTGCACTTTTTAACTCTCTAACTGTAGAGGAAAATATACTCTTTCCTTTAGAGATGTATACCAAACAAACCCATGAGGAAATGCTTGACAGGGTCAACTTTTGTTTACAACGAGTCGACTTAAAAAATGTCAATCAACTTTTTCCTGCCGAATTGAGTGGAGGAATGCAAAAACGTGTTGGTATTGCCAGAGCAATAGCTTTAAACCCTAAATATTTATTCTGTGATGAACCAAACTCTGGTTTAGACCCAAGAACAGGTATTTTGATTGATAACCTTATTATGGAGCTTACAAAAGAATATCAAATAACAACTATTGTTATTACCCATGATATGAACTCTGTAATGGAAACAGGTGAAAATATTATGTTCTTACATCAAGGAAAAAAATGGTGGGAAGGGGATAATGTTGAAATTCTCAAAACAGACAATCCAGAACTTTGTGATTTTGTTTATGCCTCGAAAATAATGCAGAAATTTAAAGGATTCTAAAACAACTGAATCGTTTGTTTCTTAGTATGATTTTTACCATCAACTCCAACCGCAACAACTACTATATAATATGTTCCTTTAGGTAAAATTTGATTATTCAAATCTCTTCCATCCCAAAAACCTTCTAAAGTTTTCCATTCGTATACCAAGTTTCCTTTAGAATCACGCACAATTGCATGGAACGTTTTAATGTTTTCACCCTCTACCTTTATAACATCATTAATTCCATCAGCATTCGGAGAAAAAACTGTTGGTATTGCAGATATTGTTGATTTGATGTTTTGTTCAACCGTAATTATTTGAAGAACTGTTTTAGCATTTGCATTTTTATCAATAGCTGTTAACTTAACAGTATATTTTCCAGGATTAGTAAACGTATGAAAACTGTTTTCCTGACCAGAAATTTCTGAACCATCTCCAAAATCCCACGAATAAGCTACAGCATTTCCGTCAACATTAAATTCTACATCTAATGGAGCTTTCCCTGTTGTTTGACTAGCTTTAATTTTCACAGTTAAAGCTATTTGTTCAACTACTTTTTTATTGTTTAAACTTGTTGACGAAGCTGAATTATTAGCAACTGTAACAACCTCAGAATCTCCAGATTGTTGATTTGAAGCCATAGTTGACTCCGATTTATTTTCTTGTTTATCAACTGCCTTATTTTCACTCTTAATACTATTGTAAGTTGATTTTTGTTTTTCAGCACCTACAGTAGTTTTCTGTGAAATAGTTTCTAATACAGTTTCTTTAACCACATTCGTTGCAGTTAATTCTTGAATTTTCTCAACCCTGCTACTTAATTCTCCTTGATTACTTTCATTGTTATTCTCAGCAACTATTATTGCTGGCACTGAATCTGCCTTATTATCATTAGTAGCTATATAATAAGATGTAACTATACCAGTTGCTACCACAACACCTGCTATAATTTTAGTTAAAACTGCTTTTGATGTACCTCCAATTAATGAAGATGGTTGATTTGGCAATACACTTCCTCCTGAACCCAAGGTACTTTGGATATTATTCCAAACCGATGGGTCTACGTTCGCTTCAAAGCTATCAAACGCATTTTTAAATACTTCTTCTATGTTATTAAAATCTTTCTTCACTTTTATTATAATATCTTTTCTTCTATAATTATCTTTTGCAAATAAACTCTTGCTCTCGAATATTGCGATTTAGAGGTGTTAATTGAAATATTTAACTGATCAGCTATTTCTTGATGGGTATATCCCTCAATGGCATACAAATTAAATACTGTTCTAAAACCTGGTGGCATTTGTTGAATAATTTTCAACAAGTCACTTGCTCCCATAGCATCTAGCACATTTTCATTTTCCGTTGGTAAACTGAAATCCACAGCATCTAAATCAATATTGTTTTCAAATTTTTTATTTTTTCTAATTTGATCCAACGCTGTATTTACAATCACCTTTCTAATCCAACCTTCTAAAGAACCCTCGTTATTGAATAAATGTAATTTTTCAAAAACCTTGACAAAACCTATTTGCAAAACATCTTGAGCTTCTTCAGCATCTTTAGAGTAACGCAAACAAACCCCCATCATTTTCCTTGAAAACGATTCAAATAAATATTTTTGAGCCAAAACATCTTTTTCAAGACACTTCTTTACCAATTGCTCATCATTCATTTTCATCTACTCGACTTTAAAGATGTATTTTTTATAAAAAAGGTTGCATTATGCAATCATAAAGTTAAACATTTCCACTTGTAGAGTTTATCTTTACGTTTTCTTAATTCAAATTTATGTCGAAATTATACATAATACCCACGCCAATAGGAAATTTAAACGACATTACCCTACGTGCTCTTCAAACATTAAAGGATGTTGATTTTATTTTGGCAGAAGATACTCGACAATCTTCCAAACTGTTAAAACATTTTGAAATTGACAAAAAACTAGTTGCTTATCATCAGCACAATGAACATAAGAGCATTGACAAAATTATTGATCAATTAAAACAAGGTTCTGTTATTGGTTTAGTGAGCGATGCTGGAACTCCTGCCATTTCTGACCCTGGTTTTTTAATTGTTCGGGCTTGTATTGAAAACGACATTGCTATAGAATGTTTACCCGGAGCTACAGCTTTTGTTCCAGCCTTAGTAAATTCCGGATTCCCTTGCGATAAATTTGTTTTTGAAGGCTTTTTACCTCATAAAAAAGGAAGACAGACTCGTTTAAATTTTTTAAAAGAAGAAACCAGGACCATTATTTTTTACGAATCAACTCATCGTTTATTAAAGTCACTTGTTCAGTTTGTCGAGTATTTTGGAGAAAACCGACAAGTTTCTGTATCACGTGAATTAACCAAGATGTATGAAGAAACTATTAGAGGCACATTAACAGAGGTTATAGAGTATTATAAAACTAATGTAACAAAAGGTGAGATTGTAATTATACTTCATGGTACAGAGAAATAGTTACTAAATAATTACCTGGTACTCCAATTTTTGCAAATTAAGTTTGCTTACCTTATTTTTGAACCATGTCAAATTTAAAAGAAGTAGCTTCTGTATTTTTTAAATTAGGTTGTTTTGCGTTTGGTGGACCTGCAGCACATATTGCCATGCTGGAGCAAGAAGTGGTTATCAAAAGAAAATGGATGAGTAAAGACCATTTTTTAGATTTAATTGGTGTAACCAACTTAATTCCAGGCCCAAACTCTACCGAAATGACGATGCACTGTGGTCATGAAAGAGCAGGTAAAGCAGGTTTGTTTGTTGCGGGACTAGCATTTATTTTTCCGGCCATTGTAATTACAGGTATTTTAGCATGGGCATATTCCGAATATGGCGAATTGCCAAACATTAAACCATTTATTACAGGCATTAAACCAACCGTTATTGCAATCATTTTATCAGCTGTAATCACTTTAGGTAAAAAAGCTCTAAAAAATACAGAACTGGGTATACTTGGACTTATCACATTAGGGCTTTGTCTTGCCGGTGTTAACGAAATTATTGCCTTAATAGGCGTTGGTATTTTGGGAGGTATTTACTTTAATTTAAAAGGCAGCAATACAGCAAAAACTAAGTTTTTATTTCCTTTTTTATTAATACCAACCACCACTTTAGCAGTTGCAAAAATTTCATCTTTAAAAATATTTTTAATCTTTTTAAAAGTTGGTGCAGTACTATATGGTAGTGGGTATGTATTGTTTGCCTATTTAGATGCTGAATTGGTAACCAAAGGATTTTTAACTCAACAACAATTAATGGATGCAATTGCTGCGGGACAATTTACTCCAGGCCCGGTTTTATCAACCGCAACTTTTATTGGTTACCAAATGAATGGGATTTGGGGTGCTTTAGTAGCAACAACCGGTATTTTTTTACCATCGTTTTTGTTTGTTTTATTGCTCAATCCGATTATTCCAAAATTGAGAAGCTCAAAATTGTTTGGTAATTTCTTAAATGCTGTGAATGTATCATCTGTTGCAGTTATAGCTGGTGTAATGATTATCATGAGCATTGAAACGATTACCAATTTAAATGCATTAATTATTTTAGCTGTTAGTTTACTATTAACTTTTGTAGTAAAACTCAATGCAATGTATATCATTGTTATTGGTTCTGTTCTTGGGTATCTTTTGTCGATATTAAATTGATAAAAATTGTTAAATTTATCTTAGTCAGATACTAATCATTAACTTTTTTTAGTTTCGACATTAAACTTTAACCTCTTTCGTATGAAACTACCATCTATTAACTACCTCTATCAAAAAGCCAAAATCTCTGCTATTCGATTTCCTATTTCATTAATATCATCGCTAATTGGTGTTATTCTTGGCATTTATTTGATTGAAAATGAAAAAACCATCACCAACATTTTCCCCTATTTAAATGTTATTTTAACAGCTGCTCTTGGTATACCTCTGCTTTTTTGCATTGAGGTTTTTGCAAAAAAATTCAACTTTGGCAGCACTAAACGAATCATAGTAAATACTTCAGGAATAGCCGTACTCTTTTTATTGTTTTTAACCTTACCTGACTCTGAAATTACTGCAAACACTTCCATGCCTTATATCCGCTATACTATTTACAATATTGCCATGCACTTATTGGTGTCATTTATTCCGTTTATCAAAACAAATACAACCAATGGTTTTTGGCAGTATAACCGAGTGTTATTTATTCGATTTGTCACATCAGCAATTTATTCAGGCTTTCTTTATGTTGGTATTGCTTTAGCTTTAGTTTCGTTAAATCTTTTGTTTGAAGTTAAAATCCATGATAAATTGTATGCTGAACTCTTTATTTTTATTGGAGGCTTTTTTAATACTTGGTTTTTTATTGCCGGTATGCCTGATAATTTTGACGATTTAGAAGATAATAAAACCTATCCTTTTGGTTTAAAAGTATTTACGCAATACATTCTTTTTCCTCTTTTGGCACTATACTTAGTTATACTTTATGGGTATGGTATTAAAATCGTATCTATCTGGGATTGGCCAAAAGGAGTAGTTTCTTATTTAATTGTTTGTGTTGCTGTGCTAGGAATATTTAATTTACTACTGATGTTTCCTTATGGAAATTTAGAAGGTAATCGTTGGGTAAAAATCACTTCCAGAGCTTATTATATTTTGTTGATTCCTTTAATTATAATGTTGTTTATTGCCATAAGCATGAGACTAAACGATTATGGTATAACCATTAACAGATACATTATCTATGTGCTTGGAGTATGGTTGAGCTTAGTAAGCCTCTACTTTGTTATTGGTAAAACCAATATCAAATTTATTCCAACGTCGCTTTGTATGGTAATTTTACTAACCTCATTTGGTCCCTGGAGTATGTTTAGTGTAAGCGAGAATAGTCAAGTAACCAGGTTAAAAAATCTTTTAGAGAAAAATAAATTATTGGAAAACAATAAAATTGTTAATGAACAAATTATAAAAATTGACTCTAATTACTATAATATGAGTTTTGTTCCTCAAAATCAACTTTTACTAAACGATTCATTAAAAAACGAAATCAAATCTATATTAGATTACTTGGATGACCACCATGGGTTTAACAAAGTAAAAGGTTGGTATAGCCAGGATTTCGATAACCAAATAAATAACTATAACGCAAATAAAGAGCGTTGGAGCAGAATCAATGAAGCTGAAATATATATGCGAGCACTTGGTCTTGATTATACCTATTACTATTCTGATAGCGACTATATGTCGTACTCTACCAATAATTATGATGCAGTAATTGATGTAAAAGGTTACGATTATGAAACCAAAGTGAATTTTTATTTAGATAATAGAAATAAGAGTATAAAAAAATTCAATCTTGACTCCAATGAATACGAATTAAAACATCTGCAAAAAAATAATGGCGTACTTGAACTTTACAAAAACAATCAGATACATTCAAGTATTGATTTGAACCCATTAAAAGATAATTTAATTCGTACTTATGGTAAAAACCAACAATACAATTTACAACAAAAAGAACTTATGCTACAAGATTCTACAACTAATTTAAACTACAAATTAATGCTCGAAAACATTGCTTTTAATACGGAAAACGATAGTATTAAACTAAGCTCGTTTAACGGTGTTATATTTTTTACTATAAAAGACATGAAATAATTTTTAAAAAAGTTTGCAGTAAATTAGAATAAGTATATATTTGCAGCCGCTTTCGAAGAAAGAAAGGGCGATTAGCTCAGCTGGTTCAGAGCATCTCGCTTACACCGAGAGGGTCGGGGGTTCGAATCCCTCATCGCCCACAACAAAAAAGCCTCACTAAAAGTGAGGCTTTTTTGTTTTATACAACTATACTAAATTATTGTCTTACAATTTTGTAAACTTTGTTTGAGTCATTTTGGCTGATTCTTAACAAGTAAACTCCTTTGCTTTCGTTTGTTAAATCTACTTCAATATTGTTTGTTGTAACATTATTTGCTTGTTTAACAATTCTACCTTCAAGTGTTGTTAAGGCATAGTTAATTGCTCCTTGTTGGTTAGTTAAATTTATAGTAAACAATCCTCTTGTTGGATTAGGATAAATTAAAACGTTAGTGTTTGCAGTTTCTCTAATTCCTACTCCTGTTACAGCTTCACAAGCAGAAGTATCTACACAACTTCCCATGGTGATCTCTACTGCATAATTACCATTTACGGTAGCTGTAAAGCTCTGTGCTGTTTCTAATGGTATAATTGCATTTCCGTTATCACAATCTAACCACTGATAACTTGCTCCTGCTTGGTTGGCAGTTAACATTGGTGAACTATTGGTTACCGTTACATCAATAGCATTTTGAATGGTTAAATCGGTTGTTACTGTACTGTCACAACCGTTTGATCCTGTTAATACATCGGTATAAACTCCTGTTGTAGTGTAAGTGTTACTTCCAACGGTTACGGAGAAGCCTGCACATTCAACGAATGTTTGTGAGCCTGTGGTTGGTTGTTTAATGGTTAGGTCTGTAGTAACGGTAGAATCACATCCGTTTGATCCTGTTAATACGTCGGTGTAAATTCCTGTGGTGGTGTAAGTGTTGCTTCCAACTGTTACTGAGAACCCCTGACATTCAACGAAGGTTTGTGAGCCGGTGGTTGGTTGTTTGATGGTTAGGTCTGTAGTAACGGTAGAATCACATCCGTTTGATCCTGTTAATACGTCGGTGTAAATTCCTGTGGTGGTGTAAGTGTTGCTTCCAACTGTTACAGAAAATCCTGCACATTCTACAAAGGTTTGTGAGCCTGTTAATGTCGTTGATGGTTGGGTTATTGTAAAGTTTTGTGAAGATGTACATGCATTGGCATCGGTTACGGTACAGGTCCATGTGCCGGCTGTTAGGCCTGTTACAGATGTCGTTCCGTCTCCTGTCGGGTTCCCCGGTGTCCAGTTGTAGGTGTATCCGCCTGCTCCGCCTGTGGCTGCAGTAACTGATGCTGCTCCACTTGCTCCTCCGTTACAGGCTACATTGGTTTGGGAGGATGCTGTCATGGACAATGCTGATGGCTGGGTTACGGTAAAGTTTTGTGATTTGGTACATGCGTTGGCATCGGTTACGGTACAGGTCCATGTGCCGGCTGTTAGGCCTGTTACAGATGTCGTTCCGTCTCCTGTTGGGTTGCCTGGTGTCCAGTTGTAGGTATATCCGCCTGCTCCGCCTGTGGCTGCAGTAACTGATGCTGCTCCGTTTGCTCCTCCGTTACAGGCTACATTGGTTTGTGAGGAGGCTGTCATGGACAATGCTGATGGCTGGGTTACGGTAAAGTTTTGTGTGGCTGTACATGTGTTGGCATCGGTTACGGTACAGGTCCATGTGCCGGCTGTTAGGCCTGTTACAGATGTCGTTCCGTCTCCTGTTGGGTTGCCTGGTGTCCAGTTGTAGGTATATCCGCCTGCTCCGCCTGTGGCTGCA
>JBFWSH010000018.1:0-83921 GCA_050248475.1 Flavobacteriales bacterium | reverse complement strand
CCGATGCAGTTTATAAAATTGATGATGCCTTGAGTGCTGGTTTTGGCTGGCAATTGGGTCCATTCGCAACCTGGGATGCCATTGGAGTGGAAGAAAGTTTACCAATAATGGAGAAAATGGGCATTACACCAAATCCATGGGTAAAAGAAATGTTGGCAGCCGGCATCAAATCATTTTATAAAGTAGAAAAAGGAGCGAAATATTTTTATGATATAACTTCGAAATCTTATCAAATGATTCCGGGTTCTGACAAAGTATTGTCGCTAGAAACATTAAGAGCAGAAAATACCATTTGGAAAAACTCAGGAACAACCATAGTTGATTTAGGAGACGGAATTATTAATTTAGAATTCCATACCAAAATGAATACCATTGGTGGTGAAGTGATTGAAGGTATTAACAAAGCAATTGATTTAGCAGAGCAACAATACAAAGGGTTAGTTATTTCCAACGATGGTGATAACTTTTCGGCAGGAGCCAATGTAGGTATGATATTTATGATGGCAGTAGAGCAAGAATACGACGAGTTAGATTTCGCTATTCAGGCTTTTCAAAAAACCATGATGAGAGTTCGATATTCATCAATTCCAGTTATTGTTGCACCACACAATCTTGCTTTAGGTGGTGGTTGCGAAATGAGTATGCATGCTGATAAGGTTGTTGCTCATGCCGAAACTTATATGGGATTGGTTGAGTTTGGTGTTGGCGTTATTCCTGGTGGTGGAGGTTCTAAAGAATTTGCTTTAAGAGCATCGGATGAATACGGTGATGGAATGCGATTAAATGTATTGAGAAACCGCTTTTTAACAGTTGGTCAAGCAAAAGTTTCTACTTCGGCACACGAAGCATTTGAGTTGGGATATTTAAGACCAGGTATTGATGAAGTAATTGTTAGCCGTGCTCACCAATTGAGTTATGCCAAACAAGCTGCTTTAAACTTGGCAGATAAAGGGTATACCAAACCAATTCAACGAAAAGACATTAAAGTGTTGGGTAACGAAGGTTTGGGTATTGTGTATGTTGGAGCACACTCTATGAAATCGGGTAATTACATGTCGGAACACGACCAAGTAATTTCTGAAAAATTGGGCTGGGTATTGTGTGGAGGAGATTTATCGGCACCAACCGAAGTTAACGAACAATACTTGTTGGACATGGAACGAAGAGCATTCTTAGAACTATGTACCGAACGCAAAACATTAGAAAGATTACAAAGTATTATTACAACGGGGAAAGTTTTAAGAAATTAAGAGCCTCCCCAACCCCTCCGAAGGAGGGGCAGTCCTCCCTTGAGGGAGGATTGAGGTGGGTGATAAAAACATGAAAAGAAATTAGAAATAACTACTCACTTACTCCCTCCCTTTGGGAGGGTTGGGGTGGGCAAATATCAAAAATATGGACGCATATATAGTAGCAGGTTACAGAACAGCAGTAGGTAAAGCACCTCGAGGATTGTTTAGGTTTACACGACCAGACGATTTAAGTGCAGCTGTAATTAAAAGATTAATGGAGGATTTTCCTCAATTAGACAAAGAACGAATTAACGATGTAATAGTTGGTAATGCAACTCCAGAGGCAGAGCAAGGACTAAACATTGGTAGAATGATATCGATGATGGGCTTGGATTCGGTTAAAGTACCAGGTATGACGGTAAATCGTTATTGTTCGTCGGGTATACAAACCATTGCCATTGCTTCAGCACAAATTAATGCTGGTATGGCAGATTGTATTATTGCAGGTGGCGTTGAGACGATGAGTCCGATTCCTTTTGGTGGTTGGAGAATAGTTCCAAATGCTAAAGTGGCAAAAACTAATCCAGATTATTATTGGGGAATGGGTTTAACTGCCGAAGCAGTTGCCAACGATTTTAAAATATCTCGCGAAGAACAAGATGCCTTTGCATACGAATCGCACAGAAGAGCTTTAAATGCTATAGATAATGGCTTGTTTAAAGACGATATTGTTCCTATTGAAGTAGAAGAAATTTTTGTTGGGGAAGATAACAAAAGACATTCAAAAAAATATATAGTTGATACTGATGAAGGACCGAGAAGAGGAACAACAGTTGAAGCTTTGTCAAGTTTAAAGCCTGTTTTTGCAGCTGGAGGTAGTGTTACAGCTGGAAATTCGTCACAAACTTCAGATGGAGCAGCTTTTGTGATGGTAATGTCGGAACGAATGGTTAAAGAGTTAAACATTAAACCAATAGCTCGTTTAGTTTCGTATCAAGTAGTTGGTTTAGAGCCAAGAATTATGGGTGTTGGTCCATTAACAGCAATTCCAGCAGTTTTAAAACATGCAGGTTTAAAACAAGACAATATTGATTTATTTGAATTGAACGAAGCATTTGCATCTCAATCGTTGGCAGTTATAAAAGGCTTAGGATTAGATACCAATAAAGTAAATGTAAATGGTGGAGCAATTGCTTTAGGTCATCCATTGGCTTGTACTGGGGCTAAACTTTCTGTTCAAATTTTTAATGAGCTAAAAAGAAGAAAACAAAAATACGGAATGGTAACTATGTGTGTTGGGACTGGGCAAGGTGCTGCTGGTATTTATGAAATGTTGTAAAAGCCTCCCCAACCCCTCCGAAGGAGGGGCTAAAGTCCTCTCTTGAGTGAGGATTGAGGTGGGATGTTAAAATTTGCAAAAAGTGTTAAATGATGAATAATAGGCAATGTGTGTTAGGCAATTCCCCCTTCGGGGGATTAAAGGGGGCTTCGTTTATTCAATCAAAACAAACTTATCCGCTGAGGTTAGAAATATTGTGGCAACATAAAAATAGCTTGGAAGAATGTGGATTAGATATAGATGAAATAGAAACTACATTTCATGTTGGGGCTTTTAAAAATGGAGAACTAGTTTCAGTGGGAACTTTTTTAGTACAACGAAACGAAAAATTTGAAGAAAAATACCAATATCGATTACGAGCAATGGCAACTTCGCCTAAAGTAAGAGGTGAAAATTTTGGTAAACAAGTAATTGATTTTGCTTTAAAGGAATTAAAAAATAAAGAGGTAGAGTTGTTGTGGTGCGATGCAAGAGAAGTGGCGATTGGGTTTTATGAAAAAATGGGATTTAAAACACATGGCGATTTTTACGAAGTGCCAATTATTGGAAAACATAGATTAATGTATAAAAAGTTGGAAGTTTGAAGTCGGAAGACCGAAGATATTAGGTAAAAAGATAAATTAAATATATAAACTAACTGGGATGATGTTTAAACCTTGAACATTAAACCTTAAACAATAAAAAAATGGAAAACAAAAACACTTTAAAAGGTGGCGAGTTTTTAATCAAAGAAACAGACCCAAATTCAGTATTTATACCAGAACAATTTGATGAAGAACAACAAATGATTGCGGCAACTTGTAATGATTTTGTTGAGCAAGAAATTCTTCCAAATATTGAACGTATTGAAAAACTAGAAGAAGGTTATACTCCATCATTACTCGAAAAAGCTGGAGAATTAGGTCTTTTAGGAATTTCTGTTCCTGAAGAATTGGGCGGTTTCGGTAAAAACTTTGTAACCAGCATGCTTACAACAGAGGTTTTAGGTGGAAGTTACTCTTTTGCAGTATCAATTTCGGCACACACAGGAATTGGAACTTTGCCAATTTTATATTACGGTAACGAAACTCAAAAACAAAACTACATACCAAAATTAGCCTCTGGTGAATGGAAAGCAGCTTATTGTTTAACTGAGCCGGGTTCTGGTTCTGATGCTAATTCGGGAAAAACAAAAGCTGTGTTGAGTGCTGATGGAAAGCATTATGTGTTAAACGGACAAAAAATGTGGATTACCAACGGTGGATTTGCCGATGTATATACTGTTTTTGCTAAAATTGATAACGATGAAAACCTTTCCGCATTTATCGTTGAGAAAACATTTGGCGGAATATCTTTAAACCCAGAAGAAAAGAAAATGGGTATTAAAGGCTCTTCAACTCGTCAAGTATTTTTTAACGATTGCAAAGTGCCTGTTGAGAATCTATTAGGCGAAAGACAAGAAGGATTTAAAATTGCTCTAAACATTTTAAATATTGGTAGAGTTAAATTGGCTGGAGCTGCTATTGGTGGTGCAAAAAGAGCAATTAACGAGTCTGTAAAATATGCAAACGAAAGAGAGCAATTTGGTCGTTCAATTTCTAAATACGGAGCTATTAAATACAAAATAGCCGAACAAGCTATAAGAGTTTATGCTTCTGAAGCAGCAACTTACCGTTGTAGTCAAAATATTGATGATGCAATTTCAGCTTTAGTTGGTGAGGGCATGGATAAGCAAAAAGCAACATTAGAAGGAATTAGACAATTTGCTGCTGAAGCTGCTATTTTAAAAGTTCATGGTTCTGAAGTATTAGATTATGTAGTTGATGAAGCAGTTCAGATTTTTGGAGGTATGGGCTATTCTGCCGAAGCACCTGTAGAAAGAGCTTATAGAGATGCACGTATCAACCGTATATTTGAAGGAACTAACGAGATTAACAGAATGTTGATTGTTGACATGCTGTTGAAAAAAGCCATGAAAGGCGAATTGGATTTAATGGGTCCAGCACAAGCTGTAGCAAAAGAATTGATGAGTATTCCTGATTTTGGAGCAGCTTCAGATGATGTTTTTGAATTAGCTCATGTTCAAATAAAAAACTTTAAAAAAGCAATATTAATGGTTGCTGGTGCTGCTGCTCAAAAATTAATGATGCAATTGGCAAAAGAACAAGAAATTTTGATGAACATATCCGATATGATTATTGAAGCTTATGTTGCAGAATCAGTATTGTTGAGAGTTCAAAAATTGGCTTCAACCAAATCAAAAGAAGAAATAGCTTTACAAATGGATTTGATGAGCGTTTATATTTATGATGCTGCTGATAAAATTAACAAATGTGCAAAAGATGCTATCAACTCGTTTGTTGAAGGAGATGAATTACGAATTATGCAAATGGGAGTTAAACGTTTTACCAAACAACAACCATTAAATATTAAAGATGCACGTAGAAGAATTGCCGAAAAATTAATTACAGAAAACAAATATTGTTATTAATTTCGCTGAAAAGTACAGTGTGCAAAAACTAACAATAATAAATACGTCAAAAAGCCCCAGCATTAATTTTAATCCTGAAACAGGACTATTTGAAATGTCTGGGGTTTCTTTGATTGAAAACACGCTAAATTTTTATCAACCCATAATCAATTGGTTGAAATCATACATAAAAAATCCATCATCAACAACAAAATTTATTTTTAAGCTACATTACTCAAATACTAGTTCTTATAAAAATATTTATGATATGTTGAGTGTTGTTAATTCTATCCATAATAACAAAACCAATTTAATTGTAGATTGGTATTATGCTTCTGATGATTTAGATATGAGAAGTATTGGAGAAGACTACCAAGAGTCGTTAAATGTTGATTTTAATTTTATTGAAGTTGATGTAAACGCTCTTTAAAATTTTTTATGTAGATTTGGTTCTCAAAAAATTCTTAAATAAATGAAAACCAATATCAAATTACTTTTTTTAATCATTGCTATTTTTAGCTTATCTAGTCAATTGTATTCTCAAGCCTTTGAAAAAGGAAATTGGAATATTGATTTAGATTTGGGGTTTGGAGCTTATGGAACTAAATCAACATCAACAATTACTGTAGGTGCATTTAGTGTTACTGATACAGATGTAGATGGAACTGCTAGTAGTGTGTTTAGACTAGGAGGAGAGTATGGTATATCTGATAGAATAGGCTTAGGTTTAAAATTAGGTTCAAGCAATTATTTTATTGCAGAAGAAGATAGAGACACAGTTAAAAGTGTAAAAGGAACTGACTTTGCAGTAAGTTTTAATTTTCACCTATTAAAAGCAAACAGAAATGATTTATTTCTAACTCTTGGTTTAGGATTTTCAAGTGCAAAATGGTTGTATCATGATGTACCAGGGTTTTTCTTAAGTTCAGCAAAAGGTTCTGGAAGTTATCTCACTTTAGGAATTACTGACAGAATTTTCTTTTCTGATCATGTTGGGATGCTATTAAATATTAGTTATGCAGGATTTAATTATAATAGTATTACACCTGAGCTAAGTAGTACTGGAAAAGCAATCGTTGGAAATGTAAACTATACTTGGAATTTAGATATTATTCTTAGAGGCGTTTATTTTGGAACAGGTTTAGCCATTAAATTTTAAACTACAGTTGACCAACAATAGTTTCTTTTAAATCAAGAAAATAGGTATTAGCCAATTTCATAAGTTCTTCTGGGGTTATTGATTTAATTTTTTGGATGTAGTTATTATAAAAATCATAATTTAATCCATAAAAATGAACATTTTCAAAAAGTTCAGCCATGTTAAATGGACCGTCGCACGATTTTAACAATTTTCCCAACAAATAATTTTTTACCAAGGCTAATTCTTCTGAGGTAATTTTTTCTGTTTTTAACAATTCAATTTCTTTATAAATTTCCTTCAAAGCATCTTTTGTTACATCAGCTCCAACTTCGGTAGAAATGTAAAAAAAACCTCCATGTTGAAGAGAAATAATCCCAGAACTAATGCCATAAGTATAACCTTTTTCCTCACGAATATTTTTCATTAATCGAGAACCAAAATATCCTCCTAAAATGGTGTTTAAAATTTGTAAACCAAAATAATCTGGATGTAATTTGTTAGGGAATTGTTTTCCGATTCGAATTGCTGATTGCAGAGAGTTTGGTTTTTCAATATAAATTTTACTAGGCTGTTCGGTTGACTGAGTTTGTCTAATAATTTCTTTTTTAGTAGAACTAATATTAGTATCGCCAAAAAAGTGGTTTAATAAATCGACGCAATCGCTGTTTACCTTGCCAGAAACAATTATTTCACAATTGCTCAATTGATAAAAGTTGTGATGAAATTGAACAACATCATCTTTACATATTTTTTCAAAATCAATTGCCGATGCATTTGTTCCATAAGGGTTTTCCAAACCAAAAATTTGTTGCATCGACTCTTTTCGTGCAACATACGATACTTTTTCCATCGAAACTTTGAATTTTTCCAAAGCATTATTTATATAAATATCAAACTCGTTTTGGTCGAATGCAGGATGTAAAACTACTTCTTGAAAGTAAACCAATACATTTTTTAAATGAGTGTTTAAAGTGTAAAGTGTAATTGATGCAACATCAAAATCAATTCCTGTTTGAAGATAAGCCCCGTATTGGTCAATTCCTTCTGCAATTTCGAAAGCCGTGTAGTTTTTTGTGCCTTCTTTTAATAAATTGTTTGTAGCACTTGCTACCAAAGGTTTTGTTTGATGGTAAGTTCCTGCTTTAAATATAAAATCGATTTTAACAATCTCTTGACTACCGCCCGATAATACGTTTACTTTAACGCCATTTGATAAGAAATGTGTTTGTGGATGAATAAAAGTCAATTCATCTAATTCGTTAAATTTTGGAGCTTTTGTTCTATCTAAAGTTGGCATAGTTAATTATTAGTTGTTAGTGATTTGTTTTTTAACTTCGGTCTTCTGACTTCCAACTTCGGTCTTTTTCGCATAAATTAAAGTTGAGCAGTTTGTTGAAACAAGAATTTTCTTAGCAACCTTATTAATATCCTCAGGAGTAACTTTTGAGTATTTTTCATTTTCGAAATTCACATCGTTGGCATCGCCTAGAAGTTCGGCTATAGCTAAATTCATGGCTTTGTTTAGTACACTGGTTTCGGCAAATTCGTGCGAAGAAATTATTTTGTTTTTCACTTTGGTAAGTTCGTGTTCGGCAACTAAAGTTTTTTTTATGTTTTCTAGTTCTTTTTCAATGGCTTTCTCTGCTTCATCAAAAGAAGTGTTTTCTTGTAAATTTCCACTAATGATAAACATTCCTTCATCAAAACTTCCCATTACGTAAGCACTAATTTCGCTAAAAAGAGGGTTGTTTTTTACCAATGCCTGATATAATCTTGCACTACTTCCGTTCGATAAAATATCACTTAATAAATCGGTCGCGTAAAATTCGTCATCGGTCTTTTTGCACATTCTAAAAGCTTTAAAAATTGCATTTGCCGGAACATCTCTTTCTACTCGCAACCTTCGTTCTTCTGTTTGTATGGGCTCTAAAGGTATATTTCTTAACGGTTTTTCACCAGAAGGAATATTTCCGAACCATTTTTCTGATAAAGCTTTTATTTCTTTGGTAGTTACATTTCCAGCAATGCTAAGTATTGCATTACAAGGTAAATAGTGTTTAAAGAAAAAGGCTTTCACATCGTTCATTGTTGCATTTTCAATGTGAGCAATTTCTTTTCCAATAGTAGCCCATTGATAAGGATGTTTTTTGTAAACCATGGGACGTAACAACGACCAAACATCACCATAAGGTTGATTTAAACAAGTTTGTTTAAATTCTTCGATAACAACTTGGCGTTGAACTTCCAAGCTCTTTTCTGTAAATGCTAAACTCAACATTCTGTCAGAATCTAACCAAAAAGCGGTTTCTAAATTGTTTTTTGGGAGAGTTATATAGTAATTGGTAATGTCGTTTGAAGTAAACGCATTATTATCACCGCCCACAAATTGTAAAGGCTCATCAAAGTTTGGAATGTTAACCGACCCCCCAAACATTAAGTGTTCAAACAAGTGAGCGAAACCTGTTTTGTTTTCGTCTTCATCCCTTGCCCCAACATTATAAAGTAAATTAAATGCAACAATTGGAGTAGTATTGTCTTGATGCACAATAACTTTTAATCCATTGTTTAACGTAAATTTCTCAAATTTTATCATGCTTAAAAATTATATGTTGGTTGATTCAATTCACTAAGAGCCTGTTTGTACTCTGTCATAATATTTTCTATAATTTTCGATACAGGATCTATGCTGTCTATCAGTCCTGCAACCTGACCAATTTCTAATTCTCCTTCTTCTAAATCACCTTCAAACATTCCTTTTTTTGCTCTTCCACGTCCTAAAAGCTCTTTTTGTTCATCAATGCTTGCTCCTTTTTGGATGGCCTCTGAAATGGCGTTATAGAATTTATTTTTGATAAGTCGAACAGGGGTTACATCTTTCAAAGTTAGCATGGTAGCACCATCCTTAGCCTTGACAATTTCTTGTTTAAAATTTGGGTGAGAAGACGCTTCTATCGAAGCAGCAAACCTGCTACCCATTTGAACACCATCAGCACCAAGTATCATCGCAGCTAACATTCCTCTTCCAGTTCCAATTCCTCCTGCAGCAATTATAGGGATAGACAATTCTTTTTTAGCCATTGGTACTAAACAAAATGTAGTAGTTTCATCTCTTCCGTTGTGTCCTCCAGCTTCAAACCCTTCAACAACCACAGCATCAACACCTGCATTTTGACATTTTAAAGCAAATTGCACTCCTGGTACAACATGAACCACTTTTATTCCATGCTCATGAAAAAAATGAGTATAAGTTTTTGGATTTCCTGCTGAAGTAAAGACAATTTTAACCTGTTCATCAACTATAATTTGAATTAACTCGTTAATTTGAGGGTATATCATGGGTAAGTTAACTCCAAATGGATTGCCAGTAGCTTCTTTACATTTTTGAATATGTTCTTTAAATACTTCTGGATACATTGATCCAGCTCCAATTAATCCTAAACCACCAGCATTACTTACAGCTGAAGCCAATTTCCATCCGCTATTCCATATCATCCCTCCTTGAATAATAGGTAGTTCAATATTAAAGAGATTACAAATTTTATTTCCCATTTTAAAACGAATTATGTAACTTTGTTTTTTTTACGAAAATACAAATTGTAGAATTTAATGGATAGATTTTTCTATTTAAAGTGTATCAGTTTGTAAAACTTTTATATATTTGCAACAATGCAAAAAGTATTAGTAACAATTTTCTTATCATTATTAACCTCTATAACTGCGTATAGTCAATATTACGTGGATTATGGTTTTTCAGTAGGTGCATCCAATTATTTAGGAGAAATGGGTGGAGGAATCGGAGAAAGAAGAAGCGGTCCCGCCGATATGAAATTGAATTATACCAGATGGAATTTGGGTGGTTTTTATCGTTATAGAATATCCAATCGTTTTGGAGTTAAGGGAACATTGAATTATGTTCGTTTATCTGGAGATGATTCTCAAACACTAAATCCTAATAGGAAAGGTAGAAATCTCAATTTTAAAAATGATATGATTGAAGCTGCTGCTCATTTGGAATTGTATGTATACAAGGTAAATGATGTTGGTGGCACTGGAAGATATTCTTCTGATTTTAATTTGTATCTTTTTGGAGGCGTAGGAGCATTTTATAGTAATCCAAAAGGCGAATTAGATGGACAATGGTATTCTTTACAGCCCTTAAAGACAGAGGGAACTAGTTATTCAAAAATAAATTTAGCTATTCCAGCAGGTATTGGGTTTTATTATACGATAAATAGAAAATATCGATTAGGTTTAGAGGCAAGCTGGAGAACTACTTTTACTGATTATATTGATGATGTAAGTGATAAATATGTGACTCATACAGATCCATTAACAGCTCAATTAGCAAATAAAACAAATCAAGAACTTATTACACAAATTCATATGGATAATCCTGATTTAAATAATGGTTCTCCTCAAGTTACCACTTATAATCCAGGCAAGAAAAGAGGAGATCCAGAGCACAATGATAGTTATGCTACTGTTACTGTAAATTTTAGCTGGGCAATTCGTGGAAGAAGTAAGTTCTATAGAGCTAAAAATAGTTGGGTACTTGGTAAGAAAAAACGTAAACGAAGAAAATCAAGAGCAAAATTCTAATTGTTAAAGATAAAAACCAAAAAGAGCGTGTTATTTACACGCTCTTTTTTTTTAAATCAAAAAATAGATAGTTACCTTTGAACACAAATTAAAAATATGAAGTCATATAATTTAACTCACCTACAAGAATTAGAATCAGAAGCAATATATGTATTGCGAGAAGTTGCTGCTCAGTTTGAAAACCCTGCTTTACTTTTTTCGGGAGGAAAAGACTCTATTATTGTTGCACACATGGCTCGAAAAGCCTTTTGGCCAGCAAGAATTCCTTTTCCGTTAGTGCATGTTGATACTGGTCATAATTTTCCTGAAACTATTCAATACAGAGATAATTTTGTAAAGAAATATGATGCAAATTTAGTGGTGGGTTCTGTACAACAATCAATTGATGAAGGTAAAGTTGTTGAAGAAAAAGGTTTTAATGCCAGTAGAAATGCTTTACAAACAGTAACTCTTTTAGATACTATTGAACAAAATAAGTATGATTGTGCAATTGGTGGAGCAAGAAGAGATGAAGAAAAAGCTAGAGCTAAGGAACGATTTTTCTCACATCGAGATGAATTTGGACAATGGGATCCAAAAAATCAACGACCTGAATTATGGAATATTTTTAACGGTAGAAAGCATTTAGGAGAACATTTCAGAGTTTTTCCGATTAGTAATTGGACAGAAATGGATGTATGGCAATACATTTTAATGGAAAAAATTGAAATTCCATCTATTTATCTGGCACATAACAGAGAAGTTTTTGTACGAGATGGAGTGATAATGAGTACAACTGATTTTATTCAGCAAAGAGATTCAGAGCCTACAAAAACTATGAAAGTAAGATTCAGAACAATTGGTGATGCAACATGTACCGGTGCTGTTGAATCTGATGCGGATAGCATTGAAAAAATAATTGAAGAAGTGGCTGCTGCAAGAACTACAGAAAGAGGCACTCGTTCGGATGATAAACGTTCAGAAGCAGCGATGGAAGATAGAAAAAAACAGGGATACTTTTAAGAAGAAAAACGAAATGGAAAAAACTACAATACAACCATCAACATCTTCGTATTTAGATATGGAGTTGTTACGATTTTCTACTGCTGGAAGCGTTGATGACGGAAAAAGTACATTAATAGGAAGACTTTTGTATGATTCAAAATCAATATTTGCTGACCAATATGAGGCTATCGAAGAATCGAGTAAAAAGAAAGGCGAAGAAACTGTAAACTTAGCGTTGTTAACGGACGGTTTAAGAGCTGAACGAGAACAAGGTATCACCATTGATGTAGCATATCGTTATTTTGCAACACCTAAACGCAAATTTATTATTGCCGATACTCCGGGACATATTCAGTATACAAGAAATATGGTCACTGGTTCTTCAACATCAAATCTTTCAATTATATTAGTGGATGCCAGAAATGGATTGGTTGAACAAACATCAAGACATACGTTTATTGCTGCGCTATTAGGAATCCCTCATGTGGTGTTTTGTATAAACAAAATGGACTTGGTAGATTATTCTGAAGAGGTATTCTTTAAAATAAAAAAAGACTTAGAAGCATTTTGTTCTAAACTAGATGTTAAGGATATACAATTTGTGCCAATATCTGCTTTAAAAGGCGATAATGTAGTGAATAAGTCTGAAAAAATGGATTGGTACCAAGGCTCTACCTTAATGTATTTGTTGGAAAATATTCATATTGGAAGTGACTATAATCATATTGATTGTCGTTTCCCTGTTCAGTATGTTATCCGACCACAATCAGATAAATATCATGACTACAGAGGCTATGCTGGTCGTATAGCTGGAGGTGTTTTTAAACCGGGTGATGAAGTTACAGTATTATCTTCTGGGTTTTCTTCAAAAATTAAATCGATAGATACTTTTAATGGACCATTGGAAGAAGCTTATACCCCTATGTCCGTTACTATTACTTTAGAAGATGATATTGACATAAGCAGAGGCGATATGATTGTTAGAAATAATAATCAATCAGAGGTTAGCCAGGATATTGATGTTATGGTTTGTTGGTTTAATCCAAAAAATCTAATACCTAATGGTAAATATGCAATTAAGCATACTTCAAATGATGTAAGATGTGTAATAAAAGAAATTAAATATAAAATTAATATCAATACCTTGCATCGTATGGAAGACGATAAGGAGGTGAAAATGAACGACATTGCACGTATTTCAATACGTACAACCAAGCCGTTGTTGTACGATAAGTATTCAAGAAATCGTTTTACTGGAAGTTTAATTTTAATTGATGAAGCGACCAACGAAACGGTTGGCGCCGGAATGATTGTTGAATAAAAATGCTACTTTTATTTAGAAATTTAAATCTTAACTCTATATGGGTTAAGATTTTTTGTTTTTAGCCTAAAAACAGTGTTTTTTCATATCTTTGTAAACTGTCTTCAAATATTTTTTATGGCTGAAATTATTGAGAAAAAAGTGGGTAAGGAATCTAAAGTGTCTAAAGAGGTAGTTCTCGAAGCCTTTAAGCTCATGTGTAGAGCTAAATCGTTGACTGAACTTTATGAAGAGAACAAAGAAATTACAGCTAAATATGTTCATGCAACGTCAAGGGGACACGAAGCAATTCAAATAGCAACTGGTTTGCAATTAAAACCACAAGATTTTGTTTTTCCATATTACAGAGATGACAGTATTTTGTTGTCAATTGGAATGACTCCTTTCCAATTAATGCTGCAAGTTTTAGCAAAAAGAAATGACCCGTTTTCAGGTGGTAGAACATATTATTCGCATCCAAGTTTAAATGATGCAGATAAGCCTAAAATTCCTCATCAATCATCCGCAACAGGTATGCAGGCTATTCCCGCAACTGGTGTGGCAATGGGTATTCAATACAAAGAAAAAATAGGTATTGCGGAAGATTATAAAGGAGAAAATCCAGTGGTGGTTTGTAGTTTAGGGGATGCATCTTGTACGGAAGGCGAAGTGTCTGAGGCTTTTCAAATGGCGGTTTTAAAACAAATGCCAATTATCTATTTAGTACAAGATAACGAATGGGATATTTCTGCAACAGCGAAAGAAACCAGAGCACAAGATATTACTTATTTTGCACGAGGATTTAAAGGGCTGGAAGTGAGAACCATTGATGGTAGTGACTTTTTGGAGTCATATTTAACCATGCAAGAAGTGATTAACACTGTTCGTAAAGAGCGACGCCCTTTTTTGATTCATGCAAAAGTGCCTCTATTAAATCACCATACATCAGGAGTTAGAAAAGAGTGGTACAGAGATGATTTGGAAGATGCTGCTACTCGTGATCCTTTTCCAAAAATAAAACAAAATTTATTGGATTTAGATGTTCAATCATTTGAATTACTTTCTATAGAGAATAAAGCAAAAGAGTTGGTTGCAAAAGAGTATCAATTGGCTTTAGCAGAAGAAGACCCTAGACCAGAAGATTTAACATTACATCATTTTGCCCCAACACCAATTACAGAAGAGAAAGGAGAGCGTGAACCTAAAGGAAAAGATAAAACTGTAATGGTTGATTCTGCACTTTTTGCAGTAAGAGAGCTGATGACCAAACATAAAGAATGTTTAATGTATGGACAGGATGTTGGCGGTAGATTAGGTGGCGTTTTTCGTGAAGCAGCAACGTTAGCTCAACAATTTGGTGATGATAGAGTATTTAATACACCAATTCAGGAGGCATTTATAGTAGGTAGCACTGTTGGTATGGCAGCAGTTGGTTTAAAACCGATTGTTGAAGTACAGTTTGCCGATTATATTTGGCCGGGGTTAAATCAGTTGTTTACTGAGGTAAGCCGTTCTTATTATCTTTCAAACGGTAAATGGCCGGCGAGCATGATTTTAAGAGTCCCAATTGGAGCTTATGGTTCAGGAGGGCCTTACCATTCGTCAAGTGTAGAATCTGTAGTAACACAAATTAGAGGAGTAAAAGTAGCCTATCCTTCAACAGGTGCCGATTTAAAAGGTTTATTGAAATCTGCATATTATGATCCAAATCCTGTGGTAATATTTGAACATAAAGGGTTGTACTGGAGTAAAATTAAAGGTACAGAAGGAGCAAAAACTGTAGAACCTGATGAGGATTATGTCATTCCTTTTGGAAAAGCAAGAACTGTTCTGGAAGCAGATACTGGAAAAATTGAAAGTGGAGATAGTGCTGTAATTATTACTTATGGCAGAGGTGTTTATTGGAGTTTAGAGGCTGCAAAACAATTTAGAGGACAAATAGAAATTATTGATTTAAGAACCTTAAATCCGATCGATGAAGAAGCGATGTATGCTGCAACGAAAAGACACAACAAGGTTATGTTAGTTACGGAAGAGTCTGTTGAAAATAGTTTTACTTTAGGTTTAGCGGCTCGAATTCAAAAAAATTGCTTTAAACACTTGGATGCTCCAATTGAAATTGTTGGATCTATTGATACACCTGCAATTCCCTTAAACTCTGTATTAGAAGCGACATTGTTGCCAAATGGTGATAAGGTTGCTAAGGCACTTCAAACTCTTTTAGATTATTAAAATCTTATCATGTTAAAAGTATTTTCTCCGTTTAAGCAAGAATTAATTAAGGAAATACCTTTAAATACGGCTGAAGATGTTGAAAGAGTACTTCATAAAGCCAAAGCAGTTTTTAACGACAAGCAAAATTGGTTACCAGCTTTTCAACGAGTTGCAATTTTGGAACGAGTTGCAGAAATAATGGTTACTCGAGAAGATTATTTAGCAGATTTAGCAACTCAAGAAGGCGGAAAACCATTAATAGATTCAAAAGTTGAGGTTTCAAGAGCAATCAATGGAGTGAGAATTGCTGCTCAAACCATTAATCAAATCCATGGAGAAGAAATTCCAATGGGATTAACTCTTTCATCAACCAATAGAGTAGCATTTACTACTAAAGAACCAATTGGAGTAGTGGTAGCTATAAGTGCATTTAATCATCCATTAAATTTAATTGTACACCAAGTGGCTACAGCAATTGCAGCTGGTTGTCCGGTTATTGTTAAACCAGCATTGACCACACCTTTGTCGTGCATTGAATTTGTTGAAATTTTAAAAGAAGCAGGTTTGCCAATAGATTGGTGCCAGCTAATTATTTGTGGAGACGAGTTAGCCGAAAAATTAGCCACAGATGCCAGAGTTAATTACTTGACTTTTATTGGTTCTGCTAAAGTTGGTTGGTATTTACGGTCTAAAATTGCTCCGGGAACCAGGATTGCACTTGAGCATGGTGGAGTAGCTCCGGTAATTGTCGAACAAGATGCTGATGTTGCTGAGTTGATTCCTGCCATTGTAAAAGGTGGTTTTTATCATGCAGGTCAGGTTTGTGTTTCTGTGCAACGCGTTTTTGTTTACGAACATATTTTAGATAAAATTATACCTAAATTAATTGAAGCCACTATCCAAACAAAAGTGGGAAACCCTCTTGATAAAAGTACTAAAGTAGGGCCATTGATTGTACCAAGAGAAGTTGATAGAATTGAAGAATGGGTAAATGAAGCCATTAACGAAGGAGCAGAATTACTTTGCGGTGGAAAACGAATCTCTGCAACTTGTTATGAACCAACAATTTTGCTGAACCCTAATAAAAATTCAAAAGTATCTACCCAAGAAATTTTTGGACCAGTAATTTGTATTTACAGTTATAAAAATCTTGATGAGGCAATTCAGCAGGCGAATTCCTTACCCTTTGCTTTTCAGGCTGCGGTGTTTACCGCAACTATCGATAAAGCGTTTTCTATTTCAAAACAATTGAACGCTGCCGCAGTAATAATAAATGATCACACTGCTTTTAGAGTAGATTGGATGCCTTTTGGTGGGCGAAATGTTTCGGGTATTGGTGTTGGTGGTATCCAATACACCATTAACGAAATGCTACAAGATAAACTGTTGGTTATAAAAACTACCTAACAGTCTTTGTATAAACCACTCCTCTTTCTTCCAAGTACTTGATAAAATAGTTGAAGCAAGCTTCGTGTTTGCCAACCAATTCAGGTGGAAAAACTCCTTTTTCCTGAAATAATCCATCTAAAAACATGTTTGCAGCAGCAGTTGCGGTATAGCCAGTTGTTCGTGCCATTGACGATGTTTTTGTTGTTGGATTGTATTCGTCGTATAAATTGTAAACGATGGTTTCTTCTTTACCATTGGCATTAATTCCTTTAACAGTAACACGCATAACAGTTAATTCTGCTTCGGTTTCACCCAATTTCCATTCGTTAAACAATACTTTACTCGTAAAATCTAATGGGGCTATTTTTTTGCCATTTACTTCAATTTCTTCGGTATTAAAAAAACCACTTTCTTTCAACACTTTAACATACTCCACGTGTCCAGGATAACGCAAGGTTTTTTCTTTCATGTTTTTGATGTGCGGCATCGTAAAAATGATGGAACGTAAACCATCACTGTTAAACGATTCTAAAGTACCAACGCTATCAAATTCAATATATTCGCAATCCGTTAAAGCTTCTTTTACTACTACATGTCCATTTTCGACATATCTTGCAGGTCGAGTATATTCCTCGATTACATCCATAGGGGAGAAAGGGGCTTTATAGCAAAATGGCCATTTCTTAACTTTCGGTAAACCACCCACTAAACATTCAAAATCGGTCAATTTTAGTTTTTCGTTGTAGTACCCTAAAATAATGTTATCCATACCTGGGGCAACACCACAATCAACAATAGCCGTTACATTTTTTTGTTTTGCCAGTGCATCTAGTTCCAGTGAGTTTTCTGGAAAAAACGAAATATCAATAACATTTTTTTCAGCTTCAATTATTGCTTTTAAGGTGTTAAAGCCTAAAAAACCTGGAACAGCACAAATTACCAATTCAAAATCTGCTAAAGTAGATTTTAGTTTAACAACATCTGTAACATCAAGTACTTGAGTGCTTAAATCGTTACATTTAGATTTTACCTTATCTAAAACCTGTTGACTTCTATCTGTAACTGTTACCTGGTGTTTTTTAGCTAAGTCGATAGCCATTGCACTACCCACCATTCCGGCACCTAAAACAATAATCTTACTCATAACGTGTTAATTTTTTTTTTTTGTGAAAATAAACAAAAAAAGCTTTAGAAAAATCTAAAGCTTTTGTGGAGAATATCGGAATCGAACCGACCACCTCTTGCCTGCCAGGCAAGCGCTCTAGCCAAATGAGCTAATTCCCCGAATATGATAACGATAATAGAGGCAAAGATAAATAAAGAAAATAGAGAATTGCTAATAAAAAGAGACTAAACTTTAGAAATTAGCTGCTAGATTTTAATTTTCTAAATTATTATTACTTGCCACCATTTAATCTTAAATCGTTGATACAATTATTATCAAGTTCAGGAATGTTTCCTCCAATTAAATTACCAATGATATCAGATGTTTCGGTTTTGTAATGCATCAAGCAATTTTCGTTAGTACAATGGTGTCCATGTGCTATATCCTGATGATTAGAAACCATTCTTGCCCCATAGTTTACCAAGCCTAAAAGATGACCAAATTCGTGGTGCAACACAGCTGTTTCAAGAACATCTTCTGAAGGTTGAGCTAATCCACCTGAAGAATCTTTAATAGTTTTTTCAAAAATAGCAGCAGATGTTGATCCATAAGCTATACCTATAACTTTTGTATCCTCCGTATCTTCAATGTATCCTCCATCGGCAAAGAAAATGTAAACAGTCAACGTTTTATTATTTGTTTGATACTGCCTACTCGTTTTTTCTATAGCCTTAATATCGGTTAACGAATAAGATGTTCGACTTTTTGATGGAAGACTACCTGTAATTAATGTTATTCCATTAGGTTTGTTTAATCTGTCCGATAAAAACTGTTTAAGGTTATTTAATGATTCTTGAGTAGGATTATAACCTTCAATATATTTTATCTCTACTATAAGTGAGGTGTATTTATCGGCTGCTAAAAAGTTTTGTGGGGTAATAAGTTGTGATGAAGAGAAGCTATCATCGTCTTTTTTACACCCTGTAATAATGGTAGTTAGCGTTAGAATTACTATTACACCGACTCTTGCTATTGTTTTCATGGCTTTATTATTTAGTTTAGACTTTATTAAAAAGTTACCTTAATTCCAAAACCTGGGTCAAGCGACATCCAAACCCTTCCTCTTGAAATGATTTCCATATATGGTTTCATGTCAAGGCTTAGTGCAAAAGGAATAGCTGGTATTTTATATTCAATACCTATCAATCCATCAATTCCTAGACCAACACTTCCGTCATGATATCTATCATAACGTCCGTTTTTATAATAATATACTGTTTTACCTGTTTCAAATGCAACGTGTCCACCCGCACCATAATACCAATTTAATCCATTAACATCAAATGCAGGAGTATATTTTTCATATAAGATGGTAGCACTCATTCCATGACTCCAAACACCAACAATTCCTTCAAGTGCAGTGTTGCTGCCAATAAATTGTTTAATAGTTAATCCAGATGTTTCACCAGCTCTTAAACCAATAGCCGTTTTATAACTCGAAGTATTTAAAGCCAAAGAAGGAGCCTTTCCATTGTCTTGAGCAGTTACATTTAAGCCCCATATTAAAAAGGCCACAAATGCTAATTTTATTTTTATCGTTTTCATAACTTTAATTTTTTTGGTTCAGTTAGCAATATCCCAAATATGTGCCTACGGTAATTTTTAAATTTAATTTATTGATAATCAAATGTTTGATAAATAATATGGTGTACTGTGTTTTTTATAATTGAAATATTTTTTTTCAAAATGAAAATGAATTAGGCAAAATTCTACCTCAATAGCTATGGGGTAGAATTCTCCTTGACCATTGTTTTTTTGCAATACACACCCCAAATCCAAATTCCACTTTGACGGCTGGAAAAACTTACGGTGCGTTTGTTGAGAATTTTTACTTGATTGGGTTGTTGATTTTGCTCAAATAACACCTCCATCTTTGGAACTTTAAGACCTTTAAATTTCAGCAGGTAATTATTTTCTAAAACTTCCCACTTTCCTTTAAATTTATAGCTTTTACTACCATCTAATTCGGTAAATACAATAATAAACCGACCATTATTTTTTAATTCCAATGAAATATATGCTAAGTCGTTTGCTTCCGAAATGTATTTAACAATTTTTTCATTGTTTCCAAAAGAGGAAGACAAGGTTGCCAAGAATAAACACAGCATATATATATGTTTTGTTATCATTTTTATTGAGTTTAAGTGAAATCGGGTTGTTTTTTACAACCCGATTTCTATTGATACTACCATATTTCACTGTTAATCCTTTTTACAATATTTGATTTTTATTCACTTGTGGCTATTACCAAATACTTAGTTGTTTCCCAAAACAATTCGGGATCGTTGATTTTAATCCACTTAATTTGTTCGTCTTCAACTATCCACTCATAACTACTACTGTCATGTTTTGTTACTAACGTTGCTTTTTTGCTGAATACTGCAATAAGTGTATTCCGTCTTTTGTCTATTTTAATAAACTTACTCCTATCAAAGTCGTCCTTTAATATTTTGGTTGTACCAAAGCCAAGTAAGCCACCTTTTTTTGTACTACTCCAGCGTCTTCTAGGTCACGATAAGAACTAACTGTGTAGAACACGGTATGTATCAATTCTTCTTTTTTAATGATGTCTTCATTTTGTTTGTTAATCTGATGTTCTTTTTCTTCGTTATTAAAGGTTAACACAATATTTTCGTGTTTAACTTCTATCAAATCTTCTGATAGTGAATTGTTTAATTGTTTTAATTCATCAGCCTGAATTTTATATTGTTCTATTTTTTTATTAAGTCCATTGATACGATGATTATACTTGATTAATTGTTTGTCTTGATTACCAACTTTGGTTTGCAGACTAGCAATCAAATGATGGTTTTCATTCATAAGGCTTTCAATATGTCCTATTTCTCTGTTAATCCTTTCTTCTGGTGATAATATTCCTTCAACAGATTCACCACTCAAATCCATTTGTAACTTTCCTTCACGGGCAGTTATTTCTACAAGATTTTGTTCTATTTTTGTGAAAGAATCAAGCAGATATTGATCTATTTCAGCTTTTTCTGTATCAAATTGCTTTTGTATTTGTTGTTTCTTGTTATACTGGTCGAGAGCCAAATAACTAGTAACAAGAGTGCTTGATGCAAAAAATAATATGATAATATTTTTTGCAAATTCAGTTTTATTTTTTCCTTGGGTTTCCATGACTATTCCTCCAAATTATTGTTTTCGATGAGTTGAGATTCACCTTTTAATATTTTTTGCAATATTGCTCCAATCCTATTGTTTGAATTTATATTTTTATCAACATATTCGTAAATACCTTGTTGCAGTAATTGAGTGGTAACATTTTTATTTTGTTGAGCACTAACCATAATTATTCTGCAATCGGGACAGTATTTATTGGCTTCATTTACTATGTCTGCGCCTGTAAGCACATCGGTTTCTTCTTCATTAATTAAAAAATAATCCAAAATCATAATATTGGTATCGTTTTCCAACTCTTCAATACATTCGTGTGCGTTTGAATATGATTTTATATGAAAATCGAGGTGTGGATAAATAGCAGGATTGCATATCGTCTGAACGTATTTGCTAAGTACCTTTTGGAAATATAAGTCATCTTCCACTATTACAATTTTTATTATTTTTTTGGTATTCATGGTGTTAGGATTTTAAGTTCATGAACACTTATCCTAAAGTCATACCATTAAAAAAATAATTTTTAATCAACAGAAAATCAATGGGTTAATAATTATTTATGAAAAACATTATTTTCAAATAGAATAATTTTTTTTCAAAATGAAAAAATAACAGTGAGTTTTAGATTTGTGAAGAAAGGAGTAGATAAAATAAATGATTGTTACAGGTTGTTTTCGAATTCTTGATTTTCTTTTAATAGACGATAGACAGTAGTCTGTCCAATTCCTAGTTTTTCGGCAACCAGTTTTGTATTGTCATTACATTTTTCCATGTAATAATTAACTATTCTCCGATTGTATTCTCGTAGGGTCATTTCCTGAGTCAAAACATTTGGCAAGGCATCTGTGGTGCTGAGTGAAATATCAGATTCTACCAGTTCTTTTTCTGAAGACATTACTATTGCCAGTTCAACAATTGATTTCAATTCTCTTATATTTCCTGGCCATCGATAACTAAGAAGCTTTTTTCGGGCATTTTCAGAAATATTTTTAGTGGGTAATGAATTTTCTTTACAAAAAGAATCAATAAAATATTTAGCAAGAAGTAAAATATCACTATCTCTTTCACGTAAAGGTGGTAAATGTATTGGCAATCCAAACAATCGATAGTAAAGATCTTCTCTGAATTTTCCTTTTTTAACTTCTTCCAATAGATTTCGGTTGGTCGCAACTATTATTCTACAGTTAGTCTTTATAGGTAAATTGCTACCCACACGGGTTACTTCTTTTTCTTGTAAAACTCTTAACAATTTAACTTGGAAATTAATATCCATTTCTCCTATTTCATCCAAAAATAAAGTGCCACCTTCAGCTTCTTCAAATTTTCCTTTTCTACGAGCATCAGCACCAGTAAATGAACCTCTTTCGTGACCAAACAACTCGCTTTCAATTAATTCTGAAGGTATTGCTGCCATATTTATGGCAATAAATGGTTTGTCTTTACGGGGCGAATTGTAATGAATAGCTTTGGCAACAACTTCTTTTCCGGTTCCAGTTTCCCCGGAAATGGTTACTGTAATGTTGGTTTCGGTAGCTTTAGCGATTAATTCAAATACTTTTTTAATGGCAGGGCTTGTTCCAATAATTGTTTTCTCAAAGGCATATTTGCCTTGTACTTCTTTTTGAAGAGAAACAATTCGTTTTTTTAACCCTTCATTTTTACGAACATTATTTATGGTGTTAAGTAATCTGTCACGTATGTCTTTGGTTTTTACTAAATAGTCGTATGCTCCTGCTTTTAATAATGTAACAGCAGTTTCAATTTCTTCTTGTTCTGAAATAATAATTACCTCGATGTTAGCATCAAATTCTTTTATCTTTTTGAGAAGAGTTTCGCCATCTATATCAGGTAGTCTGTAATCGAGAGTTATAACAGCAGGTTTTTTTGATAAAGCGTTTAAAAGGTCTTTTCCATTAAAAAAACTCTCCACAATAAAGTCTGGATTAAGAGATAGATTGTGAACGAGTAGTTTATTATACCACTCATTGTCTTCTACTACATAGATGGTAAACGGTGTATCGCTCATTACTTGGTATGAATTGAATAAACAAATTTAATGATTAATACATAAACTCTTCATGTTCATTAAAATAACGTTTCTGGCAGTAATTGTATTTTACTGTTCTACAAGATTATCCAACTCATTTTTAACTTCGTTAACCACTAATTTAAATTCTTGTTCTGCAATGGTTAGTAGTTGTTCTATGGTATCTAGTTGTTCGTTGTTTCGGCATTTTGTTTCAATTTCTTTTAAATAAGAATAAAGAACGTGTGCTGAAAGATGATGACAAGGTGAACATATTTTATGTGCAAATTCTGCTATCATTTTCCAGTTTTTAGTAGCAAGTGCAATCTGCATATCACTAAATCCTTTAGTTGTGGTATCTATAAATGTTTGCAACATTTCGCTATAAAATTTTTGATCTCCATCACTTATGTTTCGAAGCTCAGTTAAATTAATTTTTTGAGTTGGCATATCTTCAATGGTCTTTTTTTGTTCACTTTGTTTTGTAGTATCTTTTATAGTTTCTTTGGGTTCCAGTACTTTATTAATCTCGGTTAACAATTCGCCTTCTTTAAAAGGTTTTGCTAGAAACCCATCCATTCCCGCATGGAAATATTCTCTTTTATCGTTTTCTGTAACAGCTGCAGTTAATGCTATTATAGGAGTTTTTCGTTTGGTAATATTAGATAAAAGTCTTATTTTTTTTGTTGCTTCTATCCCATTGAGTTCGGGCATACGTGTATCCATTAAAATCACATCATAATTATTTCGTTTTATTTCTTCAATAGCTTCTTTTCCGTTGTGTGCTTCGGTATATATGGCATGATATTTTTTTAAAATGCTAATCAGTAATTTCCTATTAAATTCAACATCATCAACAATTAATATTCTTGTATTTGGAGGTATCGACAATTTTGTTTTTAGTCTGACATCTTCTAAAAGTTCAATATCTTTTTCTGTTCCAATATCGTATGGTATTTCAGCAGTAACTGTTGTCCCTTTTTGTGGTGCACTTTTAAATGTTATAGTTCCATGATGTAGTTTAATAAGTTTGTCAACAATAGAAAGCCCTAGTCCTGTTCCTCCGTAATTACGAGATGTACTATTATCAGCTTGTTCAAATTCCTGAAATATTTTTTTTAAGGCTTGTTCATTTATACCTATTCCGGTATCTATCAATTCTATTCGTAGCCACATATTTTTGTCATTTTGCATTACTGGGGTTACATGTATTGAAATAGTTCCTTTTTCGGTAAATTTTATGGCATTACTAATGGTATTTAAAAGTATCTGTCGTAATCTAAAAGGGTCGCCAAGTAAAACCAGCGAATCTTCAGTATTTATATCGCAGATTAACTTTAGCTCCTTATCATTAGCCAATGGTTGTATAAATGTTACCACATCATTAATCACCTCTTTAGGTCTAAAGCCAATAATTTCTAGATTTAGTTTTCCTGCTTGTAATTTGGTAAAATCAAGTACATCATTAATCAAATATAAAAGGTGTTCTATTGATTTTCTTACCATAGTAAGCTGTTCTCTTTGTTCATCATTGAGTGGTCCTTCTGCTATTTGTTCTGTAAACCCCGCTATAGAATTCATAGGTGTTCGAATTTCATGGCTCATGTTGGCTAAAAAATTTTCTTTGGTTCTTGCATGATCTTCTGCTTCTGCTTTTGCTTTTTTTAATGCTCTTCTGTAACGATTATTATTTCGCACATAATCAATGATAGTGTATGACATAAATAATAAAAGGATTGCTATGGCTATACAAAACAACGCTATTTTTTGGTTGGTGTCTTTTATTGTAATTTTCGCCTGTTCTGTTTGTTGGGCAATTGTTAAAAGTTCAGAAGATTCGATGTGGTCGAGTATTGCTTTTATTTTTTTAGAAACCCTTCTGTCAGCATTTATAAGAAACAATTCATTGTTTTTAAGCGATGCTTCAATATTTCCTTCTTCTTTTTTTAATTTCTGTACTTCTTTTGTTACTTCAGAAAAATTAATCTTATCTTTTGCAATAGCGTTGGTTGTTTTGTTTTCTGAATGAATTACATCTATATGATTCTCATCCTCTTTTTTATTTTTTTTAAATAACCAACTAAGAACTCCTTTTTTCTCAGTTTTTATTTCATTTTTAGTAGTGTCAACAAAATTGTTTTTGTCCTCAGAAGGAGTTTGATTAGGTTCAGGTTTTTCGGAAATTTTATTAATAGCCTTGTCAAGTTTAATGACAACCTTATCGAGAGCAGCTTGGACACGAAATTGGTCTTGAGAAAGTAATAACTGGTTTAATATTTTAAATTTTTGAATAATTAATGTATCCAAAGAATCTAGCTGAAAATTTACCAGATTTTTTCCTTTAACCAAGTCATGTAATTGTGCTAATCTTATAGTTGTTTTTTTTGCGGACAAATAAAACTGGTCAAGGTATAAGGTGTCTTTGGTAAGGCTAAATGATTTCACACTGTTTTCGGCATCTGCTAAATCGTTCATTAACGATTTTGAGGTAACTAATCGCATATCGGGACGAGCATCATTACTTATACTTGACACAATTATAGAAAATTGTTTGTAGGCTGAGATTCCAATTATGCTCACAAAAACGAGTGCTATAAGCATAATTATTATTATTTTAAATTTGAATGTAAATCGTTTTAACATCATATTATACTTTTATTTTGATATGATTCGTTCAATAAATCCTCTACACAAAATAGTTAATAAATCAACAGAGTAATTATCCTTAAGCAGATGTTCTCCAAAAAAGGGTTGGCCTTGTTGTTCTAATTTTTTTACAATCTCATTTATTTGTAAACCTCCTTTATCATCGATTAAAAGCACCAATAAACATTCTGGGTTGTTATGATGTAAACTGGAAATTAACATATTTTTATCGTCTATAATTAAGCTATAATCTATAAATGCTAAACTGAAAGTATATTCACAATAAGATTTTATATGTTCTGACTGGTATGCAGGAAGTACCCGTAATTGAATATCGTTATATTGTTTCGAAATCTTATTCAATACATCACACAAACGTTTCATAAAATCTGAATCAGTATCAGCTACCAATATACGATATATTTTTGCACCCTTCATGAGGTTGTTGTTTATGTGAATTTTTTATTGATTTCGTGTTCTACAAAAAAACATGTTTTTGCTAATGCATTTTTGTCTTTTAAAATAAACGCAGAAGCTCCATTAGAAAGTGTTTTAATGGTTGTTAGTTCATTTCTTGCCTGAGAGATAATAACTACTTTACAATGGTTACACTTCTTATTAATGACTTGTAATATGTCAAAGCCGGTTACTCCAGAGCCTAGATAATAATCTACAAAAGCAATATCGATGTCCTCTTTCAGGTTTCTTATAAAATCGTCAGCATGTGCATAAGACTCAATGTTGAAATCAAAATTTTTTTCAATTGATAATCCCTGAGTATAACTTTCCAATTGTTTTGTGATAATCCGATTGTAAAAATCGCTATCATCTAAAACAGCAATTTTTAATAAGTTTTTTTTAGGTTTCATGTTGTTTATTTTATTTCTATAACTAAATACTTGCTTGTTTTCCAAAACTGTTTGGTATCAATAATATTTAAATAACTAATTTGATTATTCTCGTTTATAAATTCATAGGTATCTTCTTTGTGCTCTGAAATTAGTTTTGCCTTTTTACTATGAATAGGTATTGTTGTATTTTCTTTGATATTAATAACCGTAAAATCAGTTTCCTTAAAGTTTTCGTCCATTGATTTTGTTCTGCCAAACCATAGAACCCCGCCCTCTTTTTCAGCAATACCTTTTTCTTTTAACTCTTTGTAAGAGCCAATAATATAATGCCCAGTGTTTAATTCATTCTCTAGGTCAGTAATAATGAGTTGTAATTTTTCGCCTTGAAGTTCTAGATGGGATAACTTTGTATTTAATTCAGCTATTTCAAATTTTTTATTACTTAATTGCTCTTTTAAATAATTGATTTCTTCTTCCTGAAGGTTTAGTTTCTCATTTACAGCATCAGTCAGCAAATGCATTCGTTTATTTTCAGCATCAGTTTTATTAAGAGTCGTTTTTAAAGCTTCAATTTTGGCTCTGTTTTCATCCATTAAGGAGTTAATAATCTGAATGTTTCGTAATATTTTTTCTTTGGTATTTATTCCTGACTCTAAATCACTACCAGGTCCAAGTACAATTAACCCTTCTTTTTCTCTTATCATTTTAAGATTAGACTCGATTTCATTTAGTGTTTGAATAAATATAAATTCCATCGAGTCTTTCGAAATTTCCTCTAACTCTTGTTCAGTTAAATAGGAATCTTTATTAGAATTTTCCTTACAACTGCTTATAAATAATGATGCTGCTATTAATATTGAAAGTAAACTGATTGCTGTTTTCATGGCTATTTTTTTTTGCTAAAAAGCAGGAGAATCTTTTTTACTAACACCTGCTTTTTAGCGAGATTTATAATAATTAAAAACTAATGATACCTACATGTTTAATTTCTCCTTTTGAAATTAGAATATTTTCTATGTGTTGTTCTTGAGGAATTTCAGATTCAGATGCTTCAGGAATAACTATTAAATCATAAACACCCTCATCAAGACCTCTTACTAAGAAGTTACCGGATGCATCCAAATAGGTACTAACTTCATTTGAACCATTTTTAATAATTACTGCGGCATTTACAACTCCTTGAACTTGTCCTCTTAATCCTGTAGTAGCATCTTTAATTTCTGTAATTACAGGATCAATAATATACTGTTGAGCTACTTCTTTAATTGATTGTACAACTTGAAAATCAAGTAGTACTTCTGCCTCTGAATTAGCTGAAACTTCTTCATCAATTTCAATGATGACTTCTCTAGGACCATCCCAGAGTAGTTGAACTGTAGCTGAGCCATTTCCAGAAACTCCACCAACGTTTGTACCTCCATTAAAGGTTAAACTATTCTCATTTCCAAAAGTTATTCTTAATTTAGAATACGTTCCAACTTTTGCCATGCCTTTGTAGGCTAGTAAAGTTTCAATACCATTAGTTAGTTTTAATACACTAACGTGTTGAATTTCATGGTTTAATGAAACCCATCCATCATTTTCTAGATAAACATCTACGCCTGTAATTTGAACATCTAATGCAGCGTAATTACCCGGAGCATCAGTCATCTTAACTTCAAATGAACCTGATTGAGTGTTGGACGATCCTGCACCAGAAGAAGGAGATACATCTTCTTTTTGGCAAGAGGTAAAAACAAATAGTAAACTTGCAATTACCATTGATGTTAATTTAAGTGTTTTCATGGCTTTAATATTTTAGTTAGACATAATTTAATTTTGGTTGATAAAGTCAATTGACATACCATAAAATTAAATGCGAAACTAAAATTTAGCCATAGCCCATTGCTTTCAGGCTTTACGGAGTGACAAGATTTTTTTTTTACAATGCAGTATATGTAATTAATATTTTCAAAATGAAAAAAGCATAGCCATTATGAAAATGAATCTTTGTTTTTATCAGAAAGGTGCTTTGATAGGGGTGTTATTTAAAATCTTTTCAATTTGTAACATAACATCAGCTGTTAGCTTGCTTTTGGCTTCAATGGCTTTAAAGTTTTCTTTAAGTTGAGTAGTTTTACTAGCACCAAGAATAACTGTGCTTACGTTATTGTTTTTTAAACACCAAGCGATAGCTAAAACTGGCAATGTCATTCCCAAATCTTTTGCTAAAGCACTCAATTTTTCAGCTTTTTTAATGTTCTCTTTTTCTAGAACAGATTTCTTTAACCAATCCATTCCTTCCATATTTAAGCGAGTTCCTTTTGGGTCTTTGTTTCCGTTATATTTCCCTGTTAAAACACCCGAAGCAAGTGGCGACCAGATGGTTGTACCCAGTCCAACTGTTTTATAGATTTGAGAAAATTCTACTTCAACTTTTTGGCGGGTAAGCATATTGTATTGTGGTTGTTCCATGGTTGGACCAATCAAATTATACTGTTTAGCAACCATGTGTGCTTCCATAATTTCTTGGGCACTCCATTCTGATGTCCCCCAATACAAAATTTTACCTTGAGTTATTAAGTTGTGCATTGCCCAAACAGTTTCTTCAATTGGGGTATTTTTGTCTGGTCTATGGCAGAAAAATAAATCTAAATAATCCACTTTTAATCTGTCTAATGCTTGATGACAAGCCTCAAAAACATGTTTTCTACTTAGTCCATTTTGATTTGGTTTGGTATTTTCTGTACCTCTAAAACCAAAAAACACTTTACTCGAAACACAATAAGAATCCCTATCCCATTTCATTTTCTTCAGCACTTTTCCCATCACTTTTTCAGATTCTCCACGTGCATAAATTTCGGCATTATCAAAAAAGTTAACACCATTATCATAGGCAATCTTCATTAAATCTTCGGCAGTATTGTTTTCTATTTGTTTACCAAAAGTCAACCAACTTCCTAACGATAATTCACTCAATTGCAAACCTGACTTTCCTAATCTTCTGTATTCCATCTTTAAATTCTATTCGTTTTATTTGCTTTAAAGATATTAAAAAATTATAAATTTGAGGAAACAAAAGCAGGTATGTCAGATAAAATAAACTCAAACAAAGCACCAAAACCAATGGGATTGTATCCTCATGCTCGTAAGGTGGGTAATTTATTGTTTTTATCCGGAGTTGGCCCTAGAGCAGCTGGTTCTGGTAGTGAAGAAGCCAATATACCCGGTTTAAAGTATGACAAAAATGGTAATTATGAGACTTTTGATTTCGAAGCTCAATGCCGTTCGGTATTTGATAATGTTCGAGTAATTTTAGAAGAATCAGGATCTGACTGGGATAAAATTGTGGATGTTACAGTTTTTTTAACCGACATGAAACGCGATTTTAAAACTTACAACCGAGTTTATGCCGAATATTTTAGTGCCAATCAACCCTGTAGAACAACTGTTGAAGTAAATGCTCTTCCTTCGCCTATTTGCATAGAGTTGAAGTGCATTGCTACCATCTAAATTACGTATTCAGAAACTGTTTAGCCCATTTAATTGCTTCATCCCTGTTGGTAAAAGCTTTCATGGGATGCATTCTTTTGTTGAGGTTGATAAAGAAGTTGGCAATAATACGCTGACCTAAGTGTTTTACAATTATTGCCATAGCCTTTCTGTTTGCTACATTTCCATCTTTAGCCGAAATTTCTCGTGCTTCTTTCGTTATGGTAGTTTCATCCCCAGCATCGTAAATCGAAACGTACACTTTTCCATTAGCTAATTCATGAGTTACATTTCTAATTTCAATAACTTCATCAATATCAATTTCTACCTTATTTTTATAAGTTATAAGAATAACGCCTTCTTCAATTAATTCGCAGATAGCTTTATTTAGTTCAATCTTATTCATGTTGGCTCAAATATATAAAATTTGGATAAACCAACAAATTCGATACGAGTTGTTTCCAAAAATCGTTAATTTCGCCATTCTTCGAAATTAGTGGTAAAATGAGCAAATACACAGAATATAAAGGATTAAATCTCCCCAATGTAGCGAAAGAAGTGTTGGAAAAGTGGGAAGAAAACAAGGTTTTTGAAAAAAGTGTGGAAACCAGAGAAGGGAATAAACCTTTTGTTTTTTTTGAAGGTCCACCTTCAGCAAACGGTTTACCGGGTATTCACCACGTAATGGGGCGTGCGATAAAAGATATTTTTTGCCGATACAAAACGCTTAAAGGTTACCAAGTTAAACGTAAAGCAGGATGGGATACACATGGCTTACCGGTGGAATTGGGCGTGGAGAAAGAATTGGGTATTACCAAAGAAGATATCGGTAAAAAAATAACTGTTGAGGAGTACAACAATGCTTGTAAGGAAGCGGTTATGCGTTATACCGATATTTGGAACAACCTTACCAAACAAATGGGGTATTGGGTTGACATGAACGACCCATACATCACTTATGAGAACAAATACATTGAATCGGTTTGGTGGTTGTTGGGCGAGTTGTACAAGAAAAACTTGTTGTACAAAGGCTACACCATTCAGCCATACTCACCAGCTGCCGGTACAGGGTTAAGCTCACACGAATTAAACCAACCGGGTTGTTACCGTGATGTAAAAGATACCACTTGTGTTGCTCAATTTAAAATAAAAGGCACGACAAAGCTTGGAGTTGATGAAGCATATTTTTTAGCCTGGACAACTACCCCCTGGACATTGCCTTCAAATACAGCTTTGGCTGTTGGACCAAAGATTGATTATGTGTTGGTTGAAACATATAATCAATATCACTATAAAAAAACTATTAAATTAATTTTAGCTAAAGATCTTTTTACAAAATGGTTTACATATAATACTAACGTAATAATCATTGACAAACCTTCGAAAGGTGATAGAAGCTCTCGTTTAGAAAAAGAGTTAAGCAAGTATGATCCTAGTGTAGACAAACCATATTCAATTTGGGAAATAATTGATGAATTCAAAGGTTCTGATTTAGTGGGTATCCAATATGAACAATTGTTGCCTTACGCTTTACCACACGAAAATGCTGATAAAGCTTTTAGAGTAATTCCAGGTGACTTTGTTACTACTGAAGACGGTACTGGTATTGTGCATATTGCACCAACTTTTGGTGCTGATGATGCTAAAGTGGCTAAAGAAGCAGGAGTACCGCCAATGTTGGTGTTAGACGAAAATGGTAACGCCGTTCCTTTGGTTGATTTACAAGGGAAATTCCGTCCAGAAATGGGAGAGTTTGCAGGTAAATTTGTGAAAAACGAATATTACAACAAAGGTGAAGAGCCAGAAAAATCAGTTGATGTTGAAATTGCCATTAAACTGAAAGAAGAAAATAAGGCGTTTAAGGTAGAAAAATATGAACACAGCTATCCTCACTGTTGGAGAACCGATAAACCAGTTTTATATTACCCATTAGACTCATGGTTTATCAAATCTACGGCTGCAAAAGACCGCATGATTGCTCTAAACAAAACTATTAACTGGAAACCAGAAAGTACAGGAACTGGAAGGTTTGGTAATTGGTTAGAAAACCTAAACGACTGGAACCTTTCACGTTCACGGTATTGGGGTATTCCAATTCCTATTTGGAGAACAGAAGATGGTGCTGAGGCTATTTGTATTTCTTCGGTTGAACAATTAAAAGGCGAGATAGAAAAATCAATGTCAGCTGGGTTGATGACTAAAAACCCATTGGCTGATTTTGTTGTTGGTGATATGACCAAAGCCAATTACGAGAAATTTGACTTACACAAAAATTATGTGGATGAGGTAATCTTAGTTTCTGCATCAGGTAAACCCATGAAGCGTGAAACTGATTTGATTGATGTTTGGTTCGATTCAGGTTCAATGCCAACAGCACAGTTGCAT
This sequence comes from Flavobacteriales bacterium, assembly GCA_050248475.1. GTDB lineage: Bacteria > Bacteroidota > Bacteroidia > Flavobacteriales_E > Vicingaceae > Vicingus. The sequence continues at coordinate 51,595 of JBFWSH010000018.1, read as the reverse complement.
TACCCTTTCGAAAACAAAGACTTGATTGAAAAAGAAAATTTAGGTGTAGCCGATTTTATTGCCGAAGGCGTTGACCAGACCAGAGGTTGGTTTTTTACCCTCCACGCCATAGCAACTATGGTATTTGATAACATTGCGTATAAAAATGTAGTGTCGAACGGGTTGGTATTGGATAAAAACGGCCAAAAAATGTCGAAACGTTTAGGCAATGCCATCGACCCATTTGAAACATTAGATAAATACGGACCTGATGCCACACGTTGGTATATGATTACCAATGCACAACCCTGGGATAATTTAAAATTCGACTTAGAAGGAATTACAGAAGTTCAACGTAAGTTTTTCGGTACACTTTACAATACTTATGGGTTCTTTGCTTTGTATGCCAATTTAGATGGCTTCAAATATGCCGAAGCAGAAATTGCGTTAGAAAAACGTCCTGAAATTGACCGTTGGATTATTTCAAAACTCAACTCATTAATCAAAGAAGTGGAAACTTCTTACGAAACCTATGAACCAACCAAAGCAGGTCGTGCAATTCAGGATTTTGTAAACGACCATTTAAGTAACTGGTACGTTCGTTTGTGTAGAAGACGTTTTTGGAAAGGAGATTATTCAGACGATAAAATTGCTGCATATCAAACGCTTTACCGTTGTTTAGAAGTAGTGGCTCAGTTGTCGTCACCAATTGCACCATTTTATACCGATAGATTGTATACCGATTTAAGCAAAATAAGTGGTAAAGGAAATGCTGTATCAGTTCATTTGTCTGATTTTCCTGTGGCAAACGAAAGCCACATTGATGTAGATTTGGAACAGCGAATGGACATTGCTCAGCAAGTTTCTTCTATGGTGTTGAGTATACGTAAAAAAGAACAGATAAAAGTTCGTCAGCCATTGCAAAAAATAATGGTGCCTATTTTAGATGCAAAGTTTAAACGTCAGTTGCAGGATGTTGCTGATTTGGTGTTATCAGAAGTAAACGTAAAAGAAATTGAATATTTGGAAGACACTGCCGGCGTTTTAGTAAAAAGTATCAAACCTAATTTTAAAACCTTAGGACCAAAATATGGCAAGATAATGAAACAAATTGCTGCTGTTGTCGTTCAATTCACACAAGATGATATTCAGGCTTTTGAAAGAAACAATGGAGCTAAACTAGTTGTTGAAGGTGAAGAGGTTGTGTTGGACATGAATGATGTGGAAATTTCAACTCAGGATATTCCCGGATGGTTAGTTTTAAGTGAAGGAGCTATTACAGTAGCATTAGATATTACCATTTCTAAAGAATTAAAAGAAGAAGGAATAGCCAGAGAATTTATCAATAGAATCCAAAACCTGCGTAAAGACAGTGGGTTTGAAGTAACCGATAAAATTTCTCTTAAAATTGTAAAACACAACGAAATAAATGAGGCAATAATTAAGAATAAAAATTATATTTGCGCCGAAACTTTAACATCGAGTTTAGACTTGGTGGAAGATTTAAAACAAAATAACGGAGTTCTCGTAGAATTGGACGAAAGTGTTTCTACGCTTATTGCGATTGATAAATTAAATTAACAGAATTATGGCAGAAAAAAATAGATATACTGATGAAGAATTAGATATGTTTAAAGTACTAATTGAGAAAAAAGTTGAAGCAGCTAAATTGGATTTAGATGGTTTAAAATCTTCTTTATCTCATGCTGATGACAATGGAACTGATGATACATTACACTCATTTAATATGATGGAAGATGGTGCAGGAACGTTAACCAGAGAAGAAATAGCCCAATTAGCTCAACGTCAGGAAAAGTTTATTAAAAACTTGGAAAATGCTTTGATTAGAATTCAAAACAAAACTTATGGCATTTGTAGAGTTACAGGTAAATTAATCAAAAAAGAACGATTAATGGCTGTTCCTCACGCAACTTTAAGTATTGAGGCAAAGGAAGCTCAAGGTTAATTGCTAAATTTAAAACATGTAAAAGTCGCTTCAATGTTTAACTTTGAGGCGATTTTTTTTAACATTCAATGAAAAAATTTCTAAACGTTATTACCCATCCCGTTACCATTATTTTTCTGATATTGTTCGTTGATCAATATATAAAAATTTGGGTAAAAACTACCATGTATTTAGGTCAGGAATTTCCTGTTTTGGGTAATTGGTTTTATATCCATTTTACTGAAAACCCAGGAATGGCATTTGGTATGGAGTTCGGAGGAGACTATGGTAAGTTAGCACTTAGTTTGTTTAGAATAGTTGCTGTTTCAGCAATAGGTTATGTATTGTTTACGCTACCAAAAGAAACTCCAAAAGGACTAAAAATATGTGGAGCTTTAGTGCTTGCAGGAGCCATTGGAAACATTATTGATAGTGTTTTTTATGGAGTTGTTTTTAATGATAGTTTTAATCAATTGGCAACATTTTTACCGATTGAAGGAGGTTATTCATCCATACTGCACGGAAGAGTAGTGGATATGTTCTGGTTTCCTTTATTCGATGGTACATTTCCGGAATGGTTCCCACTATGGGGTGGTGAGGAATTTTTATTTTTCCGACCGGTTTTTAATGTCGCCGATGCTTCCATTTCTGTGGGAATAGCATTGATTTTTATCTTTCACCGAGATTTTTTTAAAAATAAAACCATCAATCAAAAAGAAGAAGAAGTAACTAATCACCAATAAATTCGTAAAGCATAATCTGATTTATTATAATAGGTTATGAAAAAAAATTACTTTCTGAGTCTTCTACTGGTTTTGTTTACCTGTTCTCTGATAGCTCAATCAAATGTTCTTAAACCAAACAGGTTAGTTTCACCAAAACTTGAATCTATTCCACCAATAAATAAGGCGAATAGTTGTATAGATATTATTGCGTATCCAGCAACAAAAGCTACAGATATTTTACTCGATACCATGGAGTATACCAGTTATATTGGTGCTGTCGGTCAAATTTATTACTATTCAGGTAATGGGTTGGTACATGGTATCAATACTTATATGACGTTGGATTTAGATGGTGTTCCAGGTAATAAAGACTCTATCAGTATGGTAATTAGTGTTAGAAATTTAGGTGCCGGTAGTTTGCCAACAACAATTATTGCTTCCGATACTGTTTTTGTACATGATGTTGGCTTTGCAACACAAGATTTAATGTTTTCATCTCCAATCGCTGTTTCCGATTCTTTTGTGGTAGTTATAGAAATAGATACCTTAAACCCTTCAAATCCATACTATGCCACCAATGATTATGGCGACGGTACGGCTGAAAAACTCAGTGTGTTGGCGTATCAAGGCACATGGTATAATCTTTACATTGCTTACGCAGGAACTTGGGATGTAGATATGATATTAAACCCCATTTTTGAGGATTTAGTGGTGCCGAATTATTCTGTTGATACAAATAATGTATGTGTAGGAGACCCGATAAAATTTACAAATAATACTTCTATAACGTACAACCTGATGTTTAACCCAAGTAAACCATCTTTTAATCTAGATTTAAACGAGTTTCTGTCAGTAGTCACTTTTGATTCCAATTACACACATACTTATTCAAGTGGAGGAATTTATAATACCAATTTTGAGATTGTTCAATACGGATACTCATTAAATTGTATTATAGATTCAACATTACCTGTAACCATTATCGACACAGCATCTTCAAATTTTAATTTTAATTATTTGGGTGGAGGAACCTATCAGTTTACGGATGCGTCATCAAATGCAACCAGCTATTTTTGGGATTTTGGTGATGGAGATACTTCATCTGTAATGAATCCAATACATACTTATTTAATTCCCACAAACTATAACGTATGTTTAACAGTCGTTAATGATAGTGCTTGTGGATCAAGTCAAAGTTGTCAAACAGTTTCATTTGTGGTGGGACAAAAGGAAAGTTTAGTAAACAAAGAAGTAAAAATTTATCCAATTCCTGCCAAACGATTTTTTACTGTTGAAGTTCCAACTACCTTTATTGAACCAACTGTAATCATTACAGATATTGTAGGTAAACAAATCAAAACCATTGAAGAACTCCATTTATCAAAAGTAAAAATTCTGACTGATGAGTTTAATTCGGGCGTATATTTTGTGTCGGTAACCAGTAATGGTCAGAAAGTATATACCAAAAGAATTGTGGTAGATAAATAAAACGAAACCAACGATTTAAAGCCCTTTGGATATTTATCCAAAGGGCTTTTTTATTTTGTGATATTGGGTATATTTGCAACCTCAAAAAATCACCATGAAAAGAAAAGTAAGAGTAAGGTTTGCACCGAGTCCGACAGGACCTTTGCATATTGGCGGAGTTAGAACTGCATTGTATAATTATTTGTTTGCCAAAAAGCATGGTGGAGATTTTATTTTGAGAATAGAAGATACTGATCAAACCAGGTATGTACAGGGCGCAGAGGAGTATATTGTTGAATCGTTAAAGTGGTCCGGATTAACCTTTGATGAGGGAGTTGATATTGGTGGAGAATTTGGCCCTTACCGTCAATCAGAAAGAAATAAATTGGGTATTTATAAAAAGTATGTTGACCAATTACTGGATGCTGGTTATGCCTATTATGCCTTTGATACACCAGATGAATTGGAGCAAATGCGTGAACGGTTGAAAGCAGAAGGAGGTTCTTCACAACAATATGATAGCACAACACGTCATACCATGAAAAACTCGATCTCTCTTTCAGCTGAAGAGGTTAAGAATAGGTTGGAGTCGGGTGCACCATACGTTGTTCGAGTTAAAATTCCACGTAACGAAGAAGTAAAATTTAAAGACATTATTCGTGGTTGGGTTGTTGTTGATTCAACCAATCTTGATGATAAAGTATTGTATAAATCTGACGGAATGCCAACCTATCACATGGCAAATGTAGTAGACGATTATTTGATGAAAATTTCTCATGTAATAAGAGGAGAAGAATGGTTGCCATCAGGTCCTTTACATGTATTGTTGTATCGCTTTTTAGGCTGGGAAGATGTAATGCCTGAATTTGCACATTTACCTTTATTGTTAAAGCCAGATGGAAACGGAAAATTGAGTAAACGAGACGGTGATAGATTAGGGTTTCCTGTTTTTCCAATCGAATGGAAATCACCAGAAGGAGAAATTTCAAGTGGATACAGGGAAAGTGGTTATTTTCCGGAATCGTTTATCAACATGTTGGCTTTTTTAGGCTGGAACCCAGGTACCGAACAAGAAATTTTCTCATTAGAAGAATTGATTCAAGCTTTTGATTTGGAAAGAGTTGGTAAGTCGGGAGCGAAATTCGATCCAGAAAAAACCAAATGGTTTAATGAACAATATCTGAGAACAAAGTCGAATCAAGAGTTGGCTCAGTTAATTAAGCCTATATTGAAATCAGAAGGAGTTGTTGGTATTGAGGAGACTACTTTAGAGTCGGTTTGTAATTTAATGAAAGAGAGAGCGACCTTTTTAGGGGATATTTACACAAACGGCAAATACTTTTTTGAAGCTCCTACCAATTACGATGCTGATACAGTAAAGAAAAAATGGAAAGAAGATTCTCCTAAAATTGTTGCAGATTTGATTGCTGTTTTTTCGAATACAACGTTTGAGGCAGCCACCCTGGAAACAGTGTTTAAAACCTATATTGAAGAAAAAGGAATTGGATTTGGAGTAGCAATGATAGCCATTAGACTAGCCATTACTGGTGTCGGAGGAGGACCTTCATTGTTTGATATAATGGAAATTATTGGAAAAGAAGAGTCAATAAACAGATTAAAAATAGGAATAGAAAACATTAAAAACGAGTTGACAGCCTAATGGAAAATCATAACGAAGAACACAAATCGCTTAATTTTATTGAGCAAATAATTGAAGAGGATTTAAAGGCAGGTTATACTACTGATAAATTAAAATTCAGATTTCCTCCTGAACCAAATGGCTATTTGCACATTGGTCATGCCAAAGCATTTTGTTTAAACTTTGGGTTAGGCGAAAAATATCATGCACCGGTTAATTTGAGGTTTGATGATACCAATCCATCCAAGGAAGAACAAGAATATGTAGATGCCATTAAATACGATTTGGCCTGGATGGGTTTTCAGTGGGCTGAAGAATGTTATTCGTCGGATTATTTTCAACAATTGTACGATTGGGCTATTGCCATGATTAAAAATGGCAAAGCTTATGTTGATTCGCAATCATCAGAAGAAATGGCAAAACAAAAGGGTACGCCAACTACAACTGGAGTTGATGGACCTTATAGAAATAGAAGTGTAGAAGAAAATTTAGACTTGTTTAACAAAATGAAACAAGGTGAATTTAAGGAAGGCGAACATGTATTGAGAGCAAAAATTGACATGAAACATACCAACATGTTAATGCGGGATCCTATTATGTATCGGGTAATGCACAAACACCATCACCGTACAGGAAAGGATTGGTGTATTTACCCTATGTACGATTGGGCACATGGAGAATCGGATTACGTGGAGCAAATTTCGCATTCGCTTTGTTCGTTAGAGTTTAAGCCTCACAGAGAGTTGTACGATTGGTTTTTAGATCAAGTTTATGACAATAAAAAACTACGACCAAAACAACGAGAGTTTTCGAGACTTAATGTAAATTATACTGTAATGAGCAAGAGAAAGCTCATTCAATTAGTTGAAGATAAAATAGTTACAGGTTGGGATGATCCTCGAATGCCTACCATTTCTGGTTTGAGAAGAAGAGGCTATACACCTTCTGCTATTCGTAAATTTATCGATACTGCTGGAGTTTCAAAACGAGGACAAGTTATTGATGTCGCTTTGCTAGAATCTTGTATCCGTGCCGAATTAAATAAATCTACCAACAGAATTATGGCTGTTTTAGAACCTCTAAAATTGGTGATTACCAATTATCCGGAGGGAAAAACAGAGATGGTATTTGCTGAAAATAATCCTGAAGATGAAAATGCCGGGCATCGTGAAATGGTTTTTTCAAGAGAAATTTACATCGAGAAAGACGATTTTATGGAAGAATGCCCAAACAAGGTATTTAAATTAGGTATAGGCAAAGAGGTTCGCTTAAAACATGGCTACATCATTTACGGAAAAGAAGTGATTAAAGATGTTAGTGGTAATGTTATTGAGGTAAGATGTACTTACGATGAAAAAAGTAAAAGTGGAAGTGGTTCAGAAGAGAGCAAACGTAAAGTACAAGGAACTTTACAATGGGTTTCCGCTTCACATAATGTTTCAGCACAGGTTAATGTTTATGATAGATTGTTCACGGTTGAATTACCGGATGCAGAAAAAGAAGTGGATTTTAAAACCTTGATCAATAAAGATTCGCTTACCATTATAAAAGATTGTAAAGTTGAATTAGCAGTTAAAGATGCCAAACCATTAGAACGATTCCAGTTTCAACGAATAGGTTATTTTTGTGTAGATAAAGACTCAACTGCTGATAAATTAATATTTAACAGAACTGCAACATTAAAAGATGGTTGGGGAGGAGATAAAAAGTAAAACTCAACTTGTCATTCCGACTTTATGGAGGAATCTTTTGAGTATGTAAGAAGATTTTTCAACTACACTTCGTTTCGTTCAAAATGACAAAAAAGGAAAAAATGGGTAAAATTTACGTAGAGGGAATAAAAATTTATGCTTATCACGGTTGTTTTAAAGAAGAAACCTTGATAGGCACTCATTTTTTAGTTGATGTGGTTTTAGATGTAGATTTACAAAAATCTTCATTGTCTGATCATTTAGCTGATACGGTGAATTACCAGACCGTTTTTCATGTTATAAAAAAGGAAATGGAAACACCTTCTAAATTATTGGAACATGTTGCAGGAAGATGTGTGAAAAATTTATTTTCTACTTTCCCTACTATTGAGACTATTGATATTAAAATTTCGAAGTTAAACCCACCGCTTGGTGGGCATATTGATGCTGTTGCTGTTAAACTTATTGAACATCGAAAATAAAAACAAGATAACGGAGAAAAAGTGTTCTAAATGTGGCGAATTGTTTGGTTGTCAGAATTTAGAACGGGGTTGTTGGTGCGAAAACCATCAATTAACCACTGAACAACTGACCTACCTTAAAGAAAACTACGACAACTGTTTGTGTGAGAACTGTATTTTAGAGTTAAAAATTAGGTAGATATACTTAATTTTTGCAGACTTTACGCGTGTTAAATTACCAATAACTACCGTTTTTATTCTTATATTTTATGGTAATCTTTACTATAACAATAAATAGTTAGGTTATGGAAAAGATTAGATTATTACTGGTGGATGATAGAGATATCATCAGGGATTGCATACAATTACTATTAAGAAATTCAAAAGATATTGAAATTGTTGCTGAGGCAGCAGATGGACTGGAGGCTATATATGCAGCACAGAATATTAATTACGATGTGATATTAATGGATTATTGTATGCCCGAAATGAATGGTTTGGAAGCCCTAAAGAATATTATAGAGAATAATCCTCAAGCCCGGGTGATTATCTTTTCTTTCTTAAACAGCCCTTTTGAGATTAAAGCTCTTTTAGATGCAGGAGCTATGGGCTACATTGTTAAAGATTCGGACATTGAAGTATATGAAGAAGCAATTAAAGAAGTTTATAAAGAGAATAAGTTTTTATGTGATAAAACAAAACAGTTATTAACTTTTTCAGCATTGTCAAGTTAACGTTTAAAAAAGTTTTTCATAAACCAAACGTATTCTTTTCTGACAGCACTAGATGTAAATAAACCTAAAATCAATTGCCAAAAATTAGTATAGATTTTTTTACTTGAGGGCTCTATATTTACTACTTCTTCATGTTTGTTTCTTGATTCTGGATCGTAGCCAATAATTTTGTCTGACTTTTTAAAATTTTGTTTTGCCTCTTTAAAATTTCCTTTTTGCTCTTGTAATAAACCCAAATTGTTGTAAGCAATTTCGTCTTCGGGGTCTAACTCTATAGCTTTTTGGTAATCTTCAATAGCACCATCAATATCCACATAAGCACGAATAAAAGCCCTGCTGGTATATCTGTAAGGATTGCTGTCGTCAAGTTGTACAGCCTTATTCAGATCAAGCATAGCCAGCTCGATTTGTTCATTTTTAAACAAGGATATCGCTCTTTCACAGAGCAAAGTTGGTTCATCAGGTAATTTGTTTAACAGTACATTAAAATCAGCAATGGACTCTTCAAAACGATCTAATTTTCGGTAACAAACCCCTCGGTAAAAAAGCCCATCAGCATGATTGTTGTATTCAGTTAAAAATGTAGATAGAACAATAACAGCATCGTCGTATTTTTGACTGTTGTACAATTGTTTCCCTTCTTCTAACTTTTGCATGCTGATAAATTTAAGGGTAAAGGTAAGAACTAACCGTTAGAATTTTTTAATTTAGAACACCGAAAACAAACATAAAAATGACAGTAATCGAGGCACAAGAAAAAATACAAAAAATCACCAAAGAAATCAATCAACACAATTACAATTATTACGTGTTATCTAACCCAACCATTTCTGATTACGAGTTTGATATGTTGTTGGAGGAATTGACAAAATTAGAACTGGAATATCCTGAGTTTGCAGATAGTAATTCACCTACAAAAAGAGTTGGTGGTGAGGTTACCAAAGAATTTGAAACAGTAAAACATAAATATCCCATGCTTTCACTGGGGAATAGTTACAGTAAAGAAGAGATTACCGACTTTGAAACGCGTATAAAAAAGTTGGTAGAAGACGAAATTGAATATGTCTGTGAACTTAAATATGATGGTGTTGCAATAGGTATAACATATGTTGATGGAAAATTAGCCAGAGCATTAACTCGAGGAGATGGTACACAAGGAGATGATATTACTACCAATGTTAAAACCATCAAATCTATACCGTTGCAATTGCTTGGTAATGATTACCCGAAAGAATTTGAAATAAGAGGTGAGATTTTTTTACCAAAATCCGTTTTTGAAGAATTGAATAAAGAGCGAGAAGATATTGGTGAACAACTGTATGCCAATGCTAGAAATACGGCTTCAGGTACTATAAAAATGCAAGATTCGGCAGTGGTGGCTCAACGTAAATTAGACAGTTATTTGTATTTTGTTTTAGGTGATAATTTACCATTCAAAACACATTTTGAGTCATTAGAAGTAGCAGGGAAATGGGGATTTAAGGTGCCATTAGAAAAGAATAAATTCATAAAAAAATGCAAGAATATTGATGAAATTTTTGAATTTATTAATTATTGGGACAAAGAACGTAACAACCTCAATTTTGATATTGATGGTGTGGTAATAAAAGTAAACTCCTACCGTCAGCAAGAAGAAATGGGCTTTACAGCAAAATCACCAAAGTGGGCAATTGCCTATAAATTTAAGGCTGAAAAAGTAAAAACCAAATTGTTGGAAATTACTTACCAAGTAGGAAGAACAGGAGCAATTACACCAGTAGCTAATTTGGAACCAGTATTGTTGGCAGGAACCACAGTTAAAAGAGCTTCGTTGCATAATGCCGACCAAATCGAAAAACTAGATATTAGAGAGGGTGATTGGGTTTTTGTTGAAAAAGGAGGGGAGATTATCCCCAAAATTGTAGGTGTTGAAGCCTCACAACGCGATATTTTTTCTCAACCCACACAATACATTACACATTGCCCGGAATGTAACACCAAGTTGGAACGAACAGAAGGAGATGCGAAGCATTATTGTCCCAATGAGTGGGGGTGTCCACCACAAATAAAAGGCAAGATGCAGCATTTTATTAGTCGAAAAGCCATGAACATTGATGGTTTGGGAGAGGAAACCATTGAACAGTTGTTTAATGAAGGCTTAGCTAAAAACATTTCCGATTTATACACCTTAACCAAGGAGCAGTTGTTGCCATTGGAACGTATGGCAGAAAAATCGGTAAATAATTTGTTGAAAGGACTGGTTGACTCCAAAAAAGTACCATTTGAACGAGTATTGTTTGCCATAGGAATACGTTATGTAGGTGAAACGGTTGCCAAAAAATTAGCTAAACATTTTAAAAGCATTGATGCGATAATGAAAGCCAGTTTTGAGGAACTGATTGCTGCTGACGAAATTGGAGACAAAATAGCCGAAAGCATTATAAACTATTTTACCATTGAACAAAACCAAAAACTGATAGAAGATTTAAAAAATATTGGCTTGCAATTTTCATTATCGGAGACACAATTACAAAATTCTAGTGATAAATTATCAGGTTTAACCTTTGTAGTTTCAGGGGTTTTTAGTTTGTTCAGTCGCGACGAATTAAAAGACTTAATTGAACAAAATGGAGGCAAGGTCTCAGGTTCTATTTCTAAAAAAACCAGCTACATTGTTGCTGGCGAAAACATGGGGCCAAGTAAACTCGAAAAAGCTACCGAGTTAGGTGTTGCCATTATCGACGAAAACAAGTTTAGCGAAATGTTGAATTGATTTTTTCTTAAAACAACTGTTGAGGTACGAAATGGGTTGTTTTAAAGCTAAGCCATCTGAAACAGAGTGAGGAATATTTTTATTATTAACGGTTCTCAGCTATACGCAGGCAGGGATTTTTACCACTGAACTTCCTACGAAGAACTGAACTTTAATTTTATCACTTTCCTGTCCTACGAAGCACGAAACCCCTGCTTGCGTATAGGTGATGTTATCGCTTCGGTGTTCTTTTTCGTCCGTTGGTTTGTCGGTCGTTTTGGTCGTGCGATGGGGCAGACACACTCTTTGCCAAGTTTTGGTTTGCGTGTCGGCTGGTGCGACTTGGCAATGTGTGTGGCTGTGAAGCGTTGGAATTTCCATTTTATGATTCTTTTTCTTTCGTTTCAAGTTTATAATTACCAAGTCTTAACAGCGCAACAATTAGTAAAAGCATAACTGCGGATGTATAATTTTTATTCGTAAAAAAGCAATGAGCAACATTGTTTCTTAAATTCATTCCGCTTGAAGTGAACAAAAACTTAAAAAAAGCAATGTCATCTTCTGGAATCAATGCTTTTAGCTTTTCATTCTCCAACAATTTGTCGAAGCCAATCCTTTCTTCTGTACCGTTGTCTTTAATTTCTATTGTCTGAGCACCGATCATTCTCGATAATTCACGCAATAGACCTTCAAATTTTAATACCAAACTGTCTATTGCTAATATGTAGCCTTGTGGATTATGACTGTTTGTTTTTAAATCAATTTCTGTTTGAATGAAAAAGCTCTGTAGAGATGGTGAAAGTAATTCAATCCAATTAAAACCTTGGGGTTCGTTGTTTGTATCTAAATAAGTAAAATCTTGACCGTACCAAGAATCATTTTTTAAGTAATCGATTAAACTTTCAAAGGAAATTTTACCACTTTTTATTCCTTTTGAAACAACAAGCCAAATGTGATTGATGGAAAAATTATTTATATGTATTGAATAGGAATTAATAACACCAGATTTCTTTTTGCTGACGTTTTTGTTAATGTCAAATGTCATTGTTGAAACCAAATCAAGCATAACTGGTTTTATTTCTTCATTCAAGACAGCAGCTTTAGGTAATAAATTATCTAAAATTAAATAACCGCATATATCCTTAGAATTTCCGTTTTCGATTAATTGTGTGGCTTTTTCCTTTATAGAATCCCACCATTGGTTTAAAAGCTTATTATATTTCTCATCTTCCAATTCAAAGGAAACTTTTTTAAGGTCAATAGTCTTTTTCGCTTGCTCTAATAAAACAGCAGTTTGCTCAATCTTTTCTTTATTATTAGCCTTTTTATATTCTTCTAAAGCGTTTGTATAATAATGATGAGCAATAAAACCTTTGTTTTTTTCATTTTCAAGTTGAGATATATGATAGTCGCCTAACTTTTCGTGAAATTCGCTTGGTGAAGAATTAAGTTTTTGACTAAGAATCACGAGTAATTTTAAATAACTTTCTAAAACCCTTTCGTCTAAATTGGAAATTTTGTTTTTTGAGTAATCGAAGAATTTTTGAGTAATTGAAGAATCTATTTTTTTACCATTCTCAATGATAAAATCCATCAATGAATATTTTGTAAAATCGTTTAGTTTATCACTTTCCAAAAGCGAAACCAAATAACTTATAATTTCATCTTTTTTATGGTTTACAGTTTGGCTAAGGATAATAATATTTTTGAAGTACTTGCCAAATGAAAAGCATTGCAAATTATCTTCAACTGAAAACGAAGAATTTTTTAAAAGCAATAAATAACTTTCAATTGCTTCTTTGGCAAAATCAATGTGTTTCTGTGGACTTAACCAAAGTAGATGATTGTACTTTGCTTTGTATTTTGGGTTTTGTACTTTATTTGCCCGTGTTTTGATGTAATCGAAATTATCATCAAATAGCTCTAATGTTGGATAAGCATTTGCACCACTTTGGAATTTTGGAATATGTTTACCTTCTTCAATGGAAAAGTCAGCGAAAAATAATTCATAAGAACATAATTTTTTCGTGTTTTCATCTTCAATCTTATCTCGTAGAGCCGTTATGTATTTGTACGTGTTTAAATCCAAATACTGGAAATTAGTATCATTTTCAAGGTATTCGTAATATTCATCTAAATTCTGAAAATCCATTTGTTGTAGTGTTTAGATGATTTTAATTTGTTATTTTAAAAACAATCAATTTGCCATCAATCAAATTTGCGGGATTGTTTGGGTCTTTTACTTTAACGTCTGAGATTTCTAAATTTGGATTGCCTAAATTTTCAATTTTGTTTTTGCTGTCAATCGGAAATGAGTTGTATTTGTTGGTCGGAATAACTGCAACAAGTTCAAAAGTGTCTCCTGTTGTATGCAAATAATTAAAAACTCTTCTTGGATTCTGAATTTGCCACATTCCACGAATTCTCAAATTCGTTATTCCAAGTGGGTCAACTCTGTTTACTCTGCCCAACTCGTTTGTTTCTGCAAGTTCAACATTTGGAATTTCGTTTATTCCGTCTGTAATTTTTTGTTTGATTACTTGGTAAGTTTCGTGTTTGGCCGCATAAATATTGCCATAAACCATCCAAAGTGATTTTATAGAATCATCAGTTGTATGACCAACACAATAAATCAAGTCTTTTTCAATCCAATTCTCACAAGTTCTACATTCTTGTGTTATCATATTACTGACGGACTGAATGTTAGATTTTGGATAAGAACTGTTTAAAGCCAAGTCGCTATTTGCACTTTGAGTTTTCTTTACTTCGATTGCATCACCTTCACGGATCATTATGTCAGGTGGATGATTTTGATTACCAAGCCAAGAAAATACTTGGCTAAATCTTGTGTTTTTAACTTGCTCGTCTTGTTCTTGAATCGTGTTTGCAAAAGCATCTTTGACAAACATTTCTAATGCTTCTCCAACATTGTTGGCTCTATTTCTCCCTGTGTAATGATTTCGAATTGCAACAACTGGGTTATTCGCAATATTTACTATTGCTTCTAAAATATTTGTCATATTGCTACTACTTCTTGTTGTTTAATTTTTAATTCTTTTGTTGTTGTGTGCTGTTTTAGTTGTTGCTTAATTGTCTCGGCAAGATATTTAGCAAGGTTTACAGGAACAGCATTCCCAATCATTTTATAACCTGCTGGAACACTTGTGTAGTGGAAAATAAAATCATCTGGAAAAGTCTGAATTCTTGCACATTCTCTAACACTCAATCGTCTGTATAAATGCTCTTTTCCAGGAACAAAAACTCTTATGTTTTGCTCTATAAATTTCATTTTTGGTGCTTGTGGATGTATAGGAGCGTGTCTGCCACCTGCTTGAATTGTAAATGATTGTTCATCCCAACTTCTTACTCTATTTCTTGACATAAAAATTGTGGAAAAATCGCCAATCATATATTCGTGATTTGGCATAGCACATTTATCTCCGTTCGTTTTATTATAAGTCAATGCTGGTAAAACATTGTCCTTTAAATCGTAAATGGTTTCTTGAAGCGTTAATTTTGGAAAGTTTGGTTTTTGAAATTCGTATTTAAAACCTAAGTCTTTACGAATACCTACAAAAATTACACGTTTTCTGTCTTGAGGTACATTGTAATCGCAAGCATTAACCATTTCAAAAGAGAGTTCGTAACCAAGTCCTGCATTTCTAAACATTTCTTTTATATTTTCTAATGCTTCTGAATGTCTGCCTAAAAGCATTCCGCTAACATTTTCAGCAAGAAAAAATTTAGGTTGTTTCGCTTCTAAAATTCTTATGAAATCATAAAAAAGTTGTCCTCTTTTATCTTCAATTCCCTTCATTGCTCCTGCTTCACTCCAACTTTGGCAAGGTGGTCCACCAATTATTCCATCACATTCGGGAACATCCTCTGCAGGAATATTTACTAAACTTCTTCTGTCAAGAATTGTGTGCGGATGGTTTTTCTCGTATGTTTCCCAAATTTCCTTGTCGTATTCATTTGCCCAAATAACATTAAATCCTGCTTTTTGGAAACCGAGGTCAAGACCACCTGCACCTGCAAAAAAAGATACTATATTCATATTGTTGTGAGATTTTTAGATTTTAAATATTCAACTTTTTGTTCTGCTAGAATTAGCGTTTCGCTGTCACAATTGTTGTCATAAATTTTTTTTGCAATGATGTCGCTAAAAAATTCAGTTCTCAATTTTGCTAAGTCAAGATTGAAAACATTTGCTAAGAGTTCAAGTCGTTTTTCGTCAAACTCTCTTTTGTTGTTCTCAATTTTACTAAGGTTTGCAGAGTCCAAGTCAAGTTTGGCAGCGAGTTGAGTTAGTGTCAATTCGTTTTCTGTCCGAAGGCGTTTTATATATTCTCCAAATGTTTCTTTCATTTGACTTGTCATTTTTTGACAAAAATACAATAGTTTTTTAAATGTCGTTTATTTCTTAGCAGTTTTTTGTCGAGCGTTGGAAAAAAATGGCTCTTTTGGTTTTTTGAGCGTTGGCTTGTGTGTCGGAAAAACCAAATGTGCCATTTGTGCGGTTTGCTTTTACACTGAGCGATAACGGTTGGCGGTATGAAACGTTGGGGAGTACGGGCTGTGTCCGTATCCACCGTTACAAAAGTTGACGCGAGGTAGAACGCGTGAATTACCACTTAAACCCCAATGTTTTATACCGCTTGTTAGGGGCTGGCTGTTTATATTTCTGTCAAGTTTTTCCATCAAATTTGCTGCATTGTCTTTCAGTCCGTGCGTTTGGGTAGGCAAGCTCTTTTGCAGGTTTTGGTCTTAGCGTTGGGCGGTGCGACCTGCAAATGTGCTTGACTACGAAGCGTGGGCTATTCAGCTATTGCAATTTCTTTTATTAAGTCTACTATTTTATTGTTGCTGAACTGTTTTCTAAATTCAATTTTTATTTGTCCGCCAAAGAATTTTTCTGCGTGCTTAATTTTCGCTTTTTCTTCTTCACGAAGCGCGTCATCACTTCCAACGTCTTTAGTTTCTACAATGAAATTTAATTTCTGTTTGCCATCTTTGAATTTTAAAACGTAAGCAAAGTCAGGCGAATAAGTCTTTCCTCCTGCAACAGGAATTTTTATTGAGTTTTTCGGGATTTTCGTAAATACAATAACTTCGTTTATTTCTGTTTTGATGTTTTTCATTTCTAATTCAGAATCGTAATACAATTCGTCAAAGAAATAAGACTGTGCCACGTCTTCATCTGAAAAGAAAATACCAATATCAGAAGCGGAAATTTCCGATAAAACATTTCCATTTTCGTCTGTTAGCTTGGTTGGGTGAATGTTGTTTGAAACCTTTTTGTATTCAATACTGAATTTATCAATAGCATTTGCCATTAGGAAATGGTCAAACTTGTCTTTGATAATTCGCAAAGTTGTTGGGTTCAAATGTTTATTTATGTCTGTTCCTGCATCAATAATTGATTGATGAATTGTTGCAAGATTGATGTTTAAGATTTTTGAAAGTTCTTTCAGAAAGTCGCTGTATTTCATTGTTGAAATAGTTGCGACATTTCGACCATAGATTGATTCTGCTTCGTTCACAATTGCTCTATCGTCTTTGATTTCAACTTTTGCAACTCGTTCACTTACTCCGTCTATAGTAAAATTGCCTTTTTGTGCTTTCAAAAACTCGGTAAACAGGCTTTTAAATTCGGCTTCTTTATCAAATTTATATTCCAAAATTACTTTTTCGTTTAGTTTTTCCCAAAGGTCTTTTAACTCGCTGTATTTGTCTGTTCTTATTGTAATTTTCTTTTTATCGGCTGTTGCTTTGCGAACTTTGGTAGAATTTACGCCCTCAAAGATTTTCGGATAATTGTGTTTGATGTAAGTAAAACCGTTTGCTTTAAAATCGTTGTTTCTCTTAATTACATCATTATCGTCTAAAAGTTGCAAAAGGTCTTCTTCGTTGGTATCGTAGAGTTCGCAAATCTTTTTAATCATTTCAGCAGAAAGTTTATCAGGCGTTTGTTCCATTGAAATTGCCCCTGATTTTTCGTTGATTTCATTCACTAATGAATCAACAAAATCACTTTCTGTAAAGTCCACAAAGTAGTTGAGATAAAATTGTTCGTCTTTTACACGATTGCCGTATTCATTCACTGGCAAACGCAATCCACGACCAACTTCTTGTAATTTTGAAATTTCACTTCCGCTGCTTCGGAGTTTACAAATTTGAAACACATTCGGATTGTCCCAACCTTCACGCAATGTCCATTTTGAAAAAATAAATCGTCTCGGATTTTCCAAACTCAACATTTCTTGTTTATCGTGCAAAATCTCGTTTATTTCCTTTTCAATTACTTCGTCTTTTTCGCTGTTGTCTTTTGAGAAATAACCACCGTGTGTTGCTGAAATATCAGTCAATGATTTTTCAAGAAACGCTTTATAATAAACGTCTTCTTCCTCTTTCAGTAAATTTTCAATTTCAGCCTTTGCTAATTGCTCTACCGTTTTTTTGATGTATCCGTCTTTGTTACGGTATTCATCAATATTGTCAATAAAAAAAAGCGTTAGCGGTTTTATTTTTATATCTCTCGTCAAAAACTCTTTTTCGAGTTCAAAATGCTTTTGAATTGCTTTTTGAATCATTGTTTCCTGCAACTTTTCGGCATACGAATAAGGATTAATTTTATCGCCCTTTTTCATTTCCAAACCGTTTGATAAAACAACAGTGCTTTTGTTTAAATTTTCAATTGACAAATCACTCATTTCAGAATGAACCGTTTGTAAGCTGTCTTTCTTTTTAAGTTTTACCGTTTTGCGTTTATCATTTTCGTTTAATTCAAAACTTGCTTCTGTTCCGTCTGAATCAATAAACTTTACAATTGCATTTTTACCGCTTTCAAATTCTGTAATGTGCCCGATTACACCTTTTACCAAATTTCTATTGAAAGAATCAACGGCAGTTAGTGTGTAAATCAGGTTTTCATAACCTTGAAAAGTTGCACCATATCGCAAAATAAATTGGGGTTTCATTTTCTGAATATTCTCCCAGGTTTTGTTGCCTGTTCCAAATTTGTGCGGTTCGTCAATAATCATAAAAGGTTTTGTAGCTCCAATGGCATCAAATGGAACGGTATATTTGTCAAACAAACCTTTGTCAAAACTCTTTTGCATTGTTTCAGAGTTAATCATACCTGCATTGATAATCATAACCTGAATACTGTTTTTTTCAAAATTGCCCGAATTGACAAAACTTGTAACGGCTGGCGGAATATATGATTTCTTGCTTTTGCCATTTTTTAAGCTTTCTACAACGTGCAAATGCAAGGTTTTTCCGTATTGTTCTTTAAAATGTTCACGACTGCTGTCTGACTTCAAAAAATCTATTGTTCCAGCTTTGATTGAAAGTGTAGGCACAACAATAATAAATTTGAAAATGCCGTATTGTTTGTTGAGTTCAAAAATAGTTTTGGTGTATGTATAAGTTTTGCCTGTGCCAGTTTCCATCATAATGTCTATGATGTTGCTGTCACGTTTTATTCTTTCGCTTATGCCACCATTATTTTCCCTAATTGTTCTAATATTATTTGGATAAGTGTTTCCTGTTTGAAAATCAAACACAGAGTTGATGTAATTTTTCTCTGCTTCGGTTGGTTGAACTAGAGAAATATCCTGAAACACACTAATAGTGCTATCTACTGCGTGTGATTGATGGTTCAGGTTCTTTTCAAAATTAAATCCTTTCATTGCCTAATACCTTGTTATGAAGTCAATATCAATTTTCTTTTTGTTTGCGTATTGCTTCACGTTTTCCGAAAGTTCTCGCAAGTTTTTACTTTCAAAGTGATAACCAAATGCAATGATAGAAGTAGGATTGAATGTTTTGTTGGTATCAATTTTTTCTAAAACTGCTTTTAGGTTTTCGGTTGTAAAGTTTTTGTGCAACAAATACAATTTGCCATTACCGTAAAAAGCGGTGTAACCACCTAAATCAAAACTTTCCAAATCTTGTGTTAATGGAATGCCGTCATACGTTTTCCAAGTAATAAGCAATGCCTTAATGTCGTCTTCTGAAAGTTTACCAACATCAAAAAGGGTTTGGGAACTATCGAACTGCTCTGCTTCAAAATTGTAATCTTCCCATATCGGTGTAGTTTCAAAAATTTTGAAACCAAGGTCTAGAAAATCCAAGTCTATTGCTTTTCTTTCTTCTGTTTTAATTAAATGTTCTCCTTTACAAGCTGGACAGTGCTCTTCATTTATTCCTTCGCATTTAATTTTCTCAGATTTTGCAGGTGTGTCCACATTCTCTTCTTGAATTTTTATTGCTGCTCTCTTTAATCTTTCTTTGGTAATTTCAAAAATAGTTGGCTCTGCTTTCAATTCATCTTTTACAAAATCATAGGCGAGTTTATTTTTTTTCGAGTCTATAAGTTCAGGAATCTGAACTAAAATAAATTTTCTATTCCCAGAATCTTCAAAATTAAGTTGCATTACAGCATCACCCGTTGTTCCTGAACCTGCAAAATAGTCTAGAATAATATCTCCATCTTGTGTATCTGAAAGAATGAGTAAGTCCTTGATTAAAATTGACGGTTTTGAAAAATCAAAAATTGCTCTTTCTTGCTTGAATAAATTTTTGAGTTCTTCTGTTCCCTTAGCATTGATATACTTGTCCTTTAAAATAGAAATGAATTGTGTATACTTACTTTTGTTACCACGAAGTTTCTCATATGCGATATATGTTCCATTTTCCCTTTTTTCAAAAATTACATCACCGTCTTCTACCAACTTTTTCATTTTTACTTTTCCTAGTCTCCATCTTCCTTCACTTCCATCATTTCTTATGGGATAAACATCTTCACCATTCGGGCCCTTTATAGAAAACCACATTCCTGGCGAATCTTCTCTTCTCGAACCAGCTCCCCATTTGTTTAATTCCCTTCCTTTTGCATAGTTTCCTTTAGTATCAGTAAGATTAAGTTCTAGTTCATCTTTTTCAAATCCAACAAACTCTAAATCACTTATTTTTTTAGCATATACCAGAATAAAGTCGTGGGTTTCTCTAACAAATTTTGATTGACTACCTCCTTTAATTGCTTCTCTTGTAAATTGAATTACAAAATTTTCTTCTCCATAAATTTCATCCATTAAGATTTTTAGTTGTGCGACTTCATTATCATCAATAGAAACGAAAATTACTCCTTCATCTTTTAATAGTTGCTTGGCTATGTATAGACGGGGGTATAAAAAGGTCAGCCAAGCCGAATGGCTATTACTTTTCTGTTGAGTAAAATCTAAAATGCGTTTTGCTTTTTCTGCGTCAACTCCAATAAGGTTTTGTAATTCTTTTACTGTAAACTTTCTATCATCTTCATATACAAATCCGTCACTTCCTGTGTTATAAGGAGGGTCAATGTAAATCATTTTTACTTGTTCGTAATAGGCGTTAGCAAGGTGCTTCAACACTTCTAAGTTATCGCCTTTTATGAGTAAGTTTTCAGAGTTGGCGTTTTCTGGTTTGCTGTTATGAGCTTCGTCTGCTTTTAGCAATGTTGTTGCAGGGTCGCTTGCCAACAATCTTGCGTAGCTTTTGCCTAACCAATCTAAGCCATAACTCTCGGTAGAAAAGTTGATTTCCTTTTCTGTAAGATTATTTTTGAATTTTACCAATTGAAAATTTCCTTCTTTGTCAAAACAATGCGGAAAATTTATTCTCAATGTTTCCAAATCCTTGTTTGGTACTTTTATGTCATTGGTTATTATTTGCACCTTGCTCATTATTTGTCCTTTTTAATATCGTTGTCGATTAATAATTCCTTTACACTCACTCCAAGAATTTCAGCAATTTCATAAAGCACTTCAATTCGTGGTTGTTGTCGGTTTTGTACATATCCATTCACCATATTATAACTTTTACCTAGCTGTTCAGCCAACCAAGTTTGTTTTATTCCCTTCTCATCAAGTACTTCTTTTATTCTATTCATTTTCTCAGAATAATTATAAGCCTCAAAAATAATAAATAATTTTCAATATCTCGTTTTTCAATATAAAAAGCGTTTGAATAATCAACGGTATTTCTGTGGGTTGGCAAAATGAAGGCTCTTTTGGCTGCGAAGCGGTCGCCTGAGCGTTAGGGCAGCCAAATGTGCCTGAATGTGGGCGGTTCTTTCTTTTCTTTTCTGTCTTTCCGCAGCAAATTTACCAGTATCGTTGTCGTTTTTTCAGCTTGCCCCTAACGTTTTGCAGCTACCCGAAGGTGGCGATTTCGAAGCACTTCACTGTCAACCAAGCACAAACTTTGATAAAAGCACAAAGCTTAATTTAACCACTTAACCGCCACTTTTGGGTAGGTGCTGTTAGCGGCTGCACTTAGTTGTCTATTATAATTTTTGCTGTCTTAATTTGGTTGTTTGCTTTGAGTCTGATAAAATAAATTCCGTTTGAAAGAGATGTTGGTAAATTTATAGTGGAAATATTTTGATTACTTGATTCAAAAACAAGTTTTCCTGAATAGTCATAGATAGTAACGTTTTCGATATTGTCCTTTGACAGTATTGTGAAACTATGTGATGTTGGATTAGGATAAATAATGAATCCATTATTTTCGGAATATTCTAATATTCCAGTTGATGGAGAACAAATGGCTGCAATTTGTGTTTTTGCATATGTTCCAATTGGAGAAAGGATAAATTGATACATATTAGCAAGTCCAGCTTGTTGTCCGGTGGTAAGAATTTGACTTGATGTCATACTACCATGAACGCCACTATTCCATGTCAATTGACCGAAAAAATTATTTACCCAAAAAAATGATACTACATCAATTTTGGATTGTTGAGAAAGATTAATCATTGCTTTAATGAATAATGTATCTATGTCGACCCAGTAATCGAAAACGTCCCTGGAGTAAACCAATGCACTTGTACCTACAGGGTCAGTAATTGAAACCATTTCTGAATTTGTCGCTTTATAGCACCAAGCTTCACCAATTATTAGTTTTTTATTATTAGCATCTGCAATTGAATCAATCGTAAAGGCAATATTGTCTATATAGTTGAAGTGAGGCGGATAAACGTGATAATCAATAAAGTCGATGTTTGTTAAAGCGATATCTTGAATGAAAGAAATGTTGTCCCATGAGCCAGCCCCAGCACCAAGAAGTGTTGTGTTCGGATTGAGGTTGTTTAAAAAGTAGTTAATATGTGCTATCGTACTGTCTACGGAATAGTCAACCAGTCCGAACAAATTTTGAACTTGTGTCTGTGGCTCCATTTCCATAATTAAATAATCGGGCTTTAGGGAATCTATTACCGTTTGCATCATTTGCAATTTTTCTTGTCTGAAGCGATTGTTTTCAAGAGTGTCGTCAGTAAACGCATTGTTGTCGGGATTATAATAATGTTGAAGAATGTCCTGCACCATATATGTTTCACCAAAAATTGTATCAACAAAAGCAGCCTGAGTGCCAATTGTAAGTTTAAATCCCTTTTGTTTTATTTTATTACATACAGTCATGAAAAAGTCAAGATAGTCCTGCGAATGGGGGAAAGAATTTACAAGTAAAGGATACTGTAGAGTAACGTCAACCGATTTAAGTCCAAGACTGTCAAAAGCCATCAGCATGGTGTCAATTTTAGCATAAAAGGCGTTTTGATAGGCGAGAATTGGGAATGGAAAATTTGCAGGGTCAGGCGTAAATAATTTATAACCCTTATTGCTATTAGCGAGTAATAAGTTACCACCAAAATTTGTACAATAAGGTTGGTTGTCCCACTTATTTATAATAGCGGTATTAACATTGTTCAATTTCGTTGTCAGTTGGCTCTTAGCAGTTGGCCATTCAACAGGTACTTGCGCATTTACTGTAAATGTCAGCAAAGCAGTAGTAAAAATAGTTGTAAAAATTCTTTTCATACTTTGGTAAGGTTTATAATTATGTGGGTTTGACTATTGCGATCCGTCAAGGTTTAATGTGTTTTATTGTCTTATGACGATTTCTCTTCAGTATTTGTTACAGTCAGTGTTGCCGCTAACGGGCTTGGGCTAAAAGCTGGTGGGTATTTAAAACCACTTCATTGTCTGCCACCACAAAAGTAAATAAAAAGCACCAAAGTTTAATAACCTACAAACACCCACTTGATTTTAGCCCATGTTGTGTGTATGTGCGTTCTTTTCGAGGTGCGGTTGGGTGGAAAGCTTATTGGCAAATTTACTTTGACAATGTGCTTGACACAGAAGCGTTGGCATTGGAGTTTCTGTCAAATAGTTTGTTAAATTGGTTAAAAATACGCTGCATCACTCTCAAGTCGTCCGTAACTATCTCTGCCGACCCAGTCATTTCGGGAGTAAAAGTCAACAGTTTATTGTACGAACTGGTCATGCCATTACTCAACGTTATTTCAACTTGATATGTACTTTCGTTAGGAATTTCAGTCAGTTTAGAAACTACTCCTTCCAAGTGTCCGAACTCATAAGTGGGATAATTATTGAGTTTTATTCTTGCTGTTTGTCCTATTTTTATTTTGCCAAAACCTGTGGCAGGAATTGTCGCCAAAGCAATAAATTTTTCATTGTTGGTAGTAATGGCAAACAGTGGTTTCCCTGCTTCAATGAATTGGTTTTGATGTATTTTCTCTAACCAAACCAATTTTCCTGAAACAGGAGCAATAAAAGAATAATTTTGTTGCCAGTTTTCAATTCCGTTTTCAATTTCTAATAAATTTGCTTGAATGTTGTTGGTCAGTGTCCGCTCGTTTTCTTGGTATTGAAACTCAGTATCATTTAACTCTTGTTGCAAGTTGATTAAGGAAATTTGTTGTTCTGTTGCAGATTTTTTCAAATTTTCTAAATCCATCTGTTTTTGACGGAGCAACGTTTCTTCTTTATAAAATTCCATTTTGGCGATGTAACCTTTTTCATACAATTGTGTTTCAGCTTTGTATTTATCTTCGGCATTTTTTAACTCTTTTTCTAATAAACTCAATTGAGTTAATGAAATCGAAATGAGTTTTTTGTATTGAATAATTTTACTTTTTAGGTTATTGATTTTTTGAATGGAAAAATTGTTTTGTTTTAGTTCTTGTAAGTCTTTTAGATTTCTTTGTAAGTCATTAAAATTGATTTGCATAATTCCAAAAACAAAGTTTTCATTCGCTAAAGGCAAATCTTCTTTATTATTGCTCAAATAAACTCTAATATCTAATAAATAATTTTTTAGAAATACAATTCCATCTTGCGTTACAGGATTTTCCATCTCGGCAATAACTTGATTTTTCTCAACTATTGAACCATCCTCAGCTAAAATATTAGTCAGTTTTCCAGAACTTTTAACCACTAATTTTACAGGAGGTTCTAAAGTGGTCAATGTTGTGTTACCAAAAATTATATCGGGATATTTTATCAACCACGATAACCCAACAAGCATAACAATTAATCCAAAAATCAGAGTAATTCCCCATCGTATCATCCAACTTGGTACAGCAGAAATAATTTCTTGTACTTCGTCAGAACGAATTTGCTCAATTTTAGGAATAGCATCTTTTTTAGCGACACCGTTTTGGTTCACATTTTCTATAATTTCTTTTGCTATTTTGGTTGTTTCAGGCATTTAATTTTTCTAATTCCAACTGATTTTTTACTAAATTATAGTAACTTCCTTTTTGTTTTATTAATTCATCGTGTGTTCCTTTTTCAATAATTTTTCCTTTGTCTAACACCACAATTTGGTCGGCATTTTTAACGGTGCTTAAACGATGTGCAATAACAACGGCTGTTTTGTTTTTAAAAAACTGATTCAGATTTTCCATAATCACTTTTTCGTTGTTGGCATCTAAAGCACTGGTAGCTTCATCAAAGAAGATAATATCAGGATTTTTATATACGGCACGAGCAATTAAGAGGCGTTGTTTTTGTCCAGTACTCATGCCAACTCCTGACATACCAATTTTAGTATTATAAGCCAAAGGTAATTTTTCAATAAATTCTTTAATATTAGCGACCTCAACTGCACGTAATAATTTTTCTTTGTTAATGTGTTCTTCTCCAACAGCAATGTTGTTTGCAATAGTATCGTTAAAAATAAATCCTTCTTGCATAACTGAACCTGATTTTTCTCTCCACGCATATTGACTAATAGTGTTTAAATTAGTAGTATCTACGTTTATTTCTCCCTCATTAGGTTCGTAAAATTTCAATAGTAGTTTCATTAAAGTAGTTTTTCCACTACCACTTGCACCTACAATTGCTGTCACTTTATTAGCAGGAATAGCTAAGTCTAAGTTTTTTAATACTAAATCTTCTGTTCCGAGATAACGAAAAGAAATATTACAAAGTTTAATGTTTAGGTTTTCAGGTACACCTGATATTTTTTCATCTTCTACTTTTTCTTCATCTTCTTTACTGTGTATTTCAGTTAACCGTTCTAAAGCAATTTTAGCATCTTGATAAGTATATACAAAACTGATTAGCTGCTGAATAGGAGCATTTAACTGACCAATAATGTAACTTATTGCCATCATCATACCTAAGGTAATTTGACCATCAATAACCAATTTGGCAGAAAAAACAGTAATAAAAATGTTTTTAATTTCATTAATAGCATTTGAACCTATACTTTGTGTTTGTTCTAACACTAAACTTTTTATTCTGATTTTAAATAAACGTGCTTGTAAATATTCCCAACTCCAACGCTTTTGTTGTTCAGCATTGTGTAGCTTAATTTCCTGCATTCCACTTATTAATTCTATTACCTTGGTTTGTTCGGCACTGAGTTGCGAAAACCGTTTGTAATCTAAATCCTTTCTTCGTTTTAGAAAAAGGGCTATCCATATAAAATAAAGTGAACTTCCAATAAAAAATATACCAAAAATATTCAAATCGTACCACGCCAATACAACTCCAAATATGATTAAGTTAACAAACGAAAATAAGGTATTGAGTGATGTTGTGGTTAATAATTGTTCAATTCGTTTATGGTCGTTGATACGTTGCATAATGTCGCCAGTCATTTTGCTGTCGAAAAAGGCAATAGGTAGGTTCATGAGTTTGATAAAAAAATCGGAAACCAACGAAATGTTGATGCGTGTACTTAAATGTAATAAAATCCAACCTCGTATCAATTCTATACTTATTCTACCAAAAAATAAAAATAATTGAGCAATTAGAATCAGGTAAATAAAATTAATATCTCGGTTTTGTATGCCAATATCAACAATACTTTGGGTTAAAAAAGGAAAAATAAGTTGCAATAAGCTTCCTGCTAAAAGTCCAATGGCTAATTGAAAAAGGAATTTTTTGTATTTGAACAAGTATTGGTATAGGAAAGGGAGTCCTTGTCTAATTTCTTTATCATCGGTTACAATTTGTTTGAGTTTAGGTGTGGGTTCAAGTAATAACGCAATACCTTCTTCAGTAGTTGAATCGGCATTGTTACCTATCCAACTTTTAATAAATTCGTCTTTAGTATAAATTAACAGACCATGAGCAGGGTCGGCAATATGTATCTTATTTTTTTTTATTTCATAAACTACTACAAAATGGTTTTGTTTCCATGGAATAATACATGGAAATGGAATTTCTTGTGAGAAACTAATAAAATCAGTT
Organism: Flavobacteriales bacterium; assembly: GCA_050248475.1. Lineage (GTDB taxonomy): Bacteria > Bacteroidota > Bacteroidia > Flavobacteriales_E > Vicingaceae > Vicingus. The sequence continues at coordinate 24,672 of JBFWSH010000018.1, read as the reverse complement.
TTAATACCTAATGGTTTAAATCCTATTTTTTCTGATGCTTTTGCAATATATTTTAAAGAAGTTCCTTGCCTAGTGGTTTCTGTTAACTTTTTTAGTTTTTGTATAGAAATGTTATATCCATAATGTTTAGTAATCATACGTAAGCAATTAGCTCCGCAATCGGTAGTATCATGTTGTTTATATGAGGGGAATGACATTAATCTACAAGTATTTTTTTGTTTTTTTGCTTAGCTAGTTCAGAACGGTAATGGCGATGTAAAAAATCATAGATAACGACCTCATGTACATTTTGTTTATCCTTGTATAATCTATTTACAAACATATGAATATGACTTTTTAATAATTGATTGATGGATATCTTTAACTTCTTTTCTTCCTTTAGGTTTAAAAAAGTATCAATTATGGCTTTTGACATATTACTCCTCTTCTTTATTAGTTCAAACATTAAGTTTGAATTATCACTTGAAAATGCCAATACAGTCTCAATTTTTTTCCTATTTTCTCTATATGTCTTATCAATATTAAGTTTAACAAATTTATTTAGTTTAAAGTTGCTAGAATAATAAATTTTCAATTCATCAAATAATTTTATCTTCTCTTCTATTGTATAATTGAAATCGTTGAGAAATTCGTTAATTGAATAAAATGCAAATTGCCATCTTAACTCTTCTTTATCCAATCCGTCAATATTACTTAAAAAGCTAACAACAAGAGTGCTATCGTGATAAAAGAAAGATTCGGCTAGTTCTATCGTATTATCTCCATATCTTTCTAATTCTCTTTGATAAACATCATTGGTATATTTCCAAATCAATCCATTTTGAACAAAACAATTTAACTCTTTGTGTACTTCGTTAATTAAAAAAGTCAATTTATTTAAGTCAACTAGATGAAAACGAACTCTTAAATGTCTATCGGGGTCATTATACCTAATAAAGAACCATTTATCTATTATCTTCTTTTCTTTTAATTTTTCTATCAGAGGATATAAACAATCAGTCAAGATAACATCTGCTGCATTGGTACCACAATAAATTTTATAAAATAACCATTCTGAACCTAAGAAAAAGTCTCTTTGGGTTGTTTTGTATCCATTATAACTTAAAGAATCATATTTATTTTTTATATTTTTTGAAAGAGATACAATAAATTCATTAGCATAAGAGCTTCCGTCCGAGTCTTTTATTAATGTGTTTTGTTGATGATAGATAAATTCAGTCAAAATTATATCGGTTTCGTTTTTTATTAAGGAAACAAACATTTTTAAGCTCAAATCACTTGTAAAATCAATTAATATTGTATTATCACTTTTCTTAAATAAAACTAAATTTGGGATGTTCCATTTAACTTGCCACAATCTTACTTCTTTTAATGTGTCATTATTCTTGTTAAGAAGATGATTGTAATCTTCTTTATTAAAATTCCAACTTGCCAAGCTAATAATGACATTATCTAATATCTGAACACGAGGAAGAAACTTAAATTCGTTTCTTAGATTTCCCCAATTAAAATATAAGCTATGCTTAGTATCTTGGTGCTGGAGGTCGCATAAAAATCGGAAAATAGGTAAAGAATACCCGTTAAAATTATATGCGTTTGTAGATCTTGGAATAATTTCTTTATTAAGTCTCTTAGATATTAATCTTATTTTATTATTTCTTACAGAAACATATATATCATCTAAATCTAGTTGTTGTTTTTTTGGTAAAATGGATTGGGTAAGATAAGGTATTTCAAAATGTCTTAAGGCTGGTCTTTTGATAACATTACCTATTCTATTTTGTGGTAAGTGTACAACTTCTGCCAAAACCACATTTTCATTTAATGTGTTATTTTCATTTTCTATAATTTCATTAAGGGCATTATTTATTTTTTTATTACCTAATCCAAATCGGGCTAATAAATTACCAGCATTACCAGAAATATTTTGTAAATAAATAGATGGGTTTTCTTTATTATCGTCAATAATGCTAAATGAAACTGATAATGAAATAGGAGAATTTTCCCAATCATCATGAAATTCTTCTATCTCCTGTTGGTTAATATTAATAGAATAAACATCATTCTTTAAAGCATCAATCAATTTTTTTAATAAAAAAGACTGGACGTTATCCCACCTAATATTTCTTGAATTTGGCTCTACTTCCAAATTAACACCTTTTAGTAGAGGATTAATACTATTAACTCCTTTTGAATAATTTAACCCAAATTCATCATCTAAAACAGTAATCAATTTTACTTCTCTTTGTTGGTATCTATTCTGAAATTCTTTTTTAAAATCTTCAAGATGAATGGAATTATTTAAACGAGGTGTTAACTTGTTTAAAATAGTAATAGCTTTTGACAATTTGCTTTTTAATTCATCATTAAGAGAACTATGCTTAATATTTTTAAATGTATCAACTTGAAAAATTTTATCTTTTTTATATTTAACACCTAAACTGTCTATATCATAAAGTATTTTTTCGTACACATCAATTTTGTTATAATCATTCTTGTCAAGTTGAGAAAGAGAGTTGTTTAAATTATTCAGGGTTTTACTAATATTCTGTAAATCCTTATTATGATAAAGTTCATTAATAGAACTTATTTTTGTTCTAAGCAAAGAAAAAAAATCAATACCAGTAACGGATGGTGTTAATTCACTAACAAGTATTTGAGATTCGATTAATTCATTCACAAAACTTTCAGCCTCAAATTCATTTATATCGTTGTTTACTAAAAAGTTAATTAAATCCGAAATCTTAGAACCATTTTTTGATTGGTTTAGTATTTTATCCAAATATTCAGATTTTTCTACAATATTGAACGTGTGAATCCTCCTGTCATTTTTATAGATATACTCAATGTATTTTATTTTATCGGTTGACTTTAAAATACTGGAGTTTGGAAAATATAACAAATGTGGTTTGATATGGTCTAACTTTTCCAAGTTATGAGCTAAAAATGCCACATAAAACATATCTAACTGCGAATATCTTTGTAAAGATGAATCTATTAATAAATTGGTTTTTTCATTCCAATTTATTACACTACAAGAAGCTAACAAACCAAATGGGGTGCATCTGTTGTGCATTCTTAGTGCATATTTCAGTAGTGCCAAATATATTTTCTCTTTTATTATTTCATCATCTATCTCATCATCTTTTAGTAAAATAAATTTATTGTAAAGAGAAATTGAGGAAAGATATAAAGCCTCTATATTTCTCTTTTCAGAAAAAAAAGACATTAATTCTTTCTCATCAAATTTGGTCTGAATAGGTTTGGTGGGGGTTCTTAATATTATATGTTGATTAAAATTGTAAGGAATATTTTTACTCATTTTTAGAATATATTATTTTTAATGCTTCATTAAATATTTCATCTTCATTTGATAAAATACTAAGTAAAGAAGGGTTAACAAGAATATCTATTCTTAAACCAATTCTTTGTGTTGGTGTTTTATCTGGGTAATAAACACCATAGCCAGTAATATTTGATTTTTCACCACTAGGGAAATGAATTTTAGCTATTGCACCATCAGCACCAGCAGTTTGGTTACCAACTACAGTTACGTCTTTTCGCATTTGCAATATCATGGTAGAAAATTCTCCTTGGCTTTTAGTTAGATGTCCAACAAGAACAACTATTTTGCCTTTATAAATATTTTTTTTATTTGAGCCGAAAACACCTGAATCAGACCATACAAATTTACCAGGGTTATTTATGCTAGGCATCAAAAATTGTGCAGGTGTACCTTTTTCAACTAAGTATTTTGAAAGTTCTTTTATTGTCCCATTTGGATATCTTCTCAAGTCAATAATTAAATTTTTTATTTCAAAAATTTCTTTCATTATTTCTTTTATCTCATTAACTTTTAAATTACCCATATCTATATAAGCAATAGAATCATGTATTATCCTGTGCGATTGATTATTTAATTCTTGTTGTGTTTTTTTATACTCTTTATACCATAAATTAAGCGAATCGACATGAAATCTACTGATGGTTTTTAATTCTTTTTTGCCATTGCTAAGCGTATAACTTATTTCTGATACGTTAGTTGAATCAAAAAATAAAATATCTCCATTATAAATTAATTTTCCATTAAAGTTAGAACCGCTAAGTAAATGTTTTGTTGAGTTATATATATCTGAAAATGTTCTACCATTAATGGAGTTTATGGTACTCCCAAAAGGAATTGTATCAGTAATAGGAACATAAGCTAAATAATTACCAACTATCATTGAAGAATCAATTATTTGTATAGAAAAAGGTAGTCTATATCTTCCAAAGTAATTATTTAAGTCTGAACTTTGAAAATAGGAATGAGAATCATTAATAGAAGAAATCATTTCTTTAATGGCTAAATGATAATCTACTATGTTTTTTGCACGAATAAATTTAGGTAATAGTGTTGCTAACAAATTATCCCAATCTTCTATAGATTCATGCTTATAGGCATAATAATATTCTACAATATTCCAATAACGAAACAAAGCCAATAACCTAATGTGTAAATCAGGGAATTCATCTTTTGTATATACTTTTTCATTTGGAAAATAGGTGATAAAATGACTTTGTTTTATATAATGGGTTTTGCCTTTTAGTTTTGCTTTAGCAATCTTATTAAGGTATAAGGAGTTATTTGCTGTAAAAAAAGAAGAATCATTAATCCATGATATATCATAGTTTTTTAAAAAAATGTTGTTAGATTCTTTAGGTTGATTTTGTATTATTCTAAAATTATTGTCTAGTGATTCAAACCAATGTTTATATATAATATTGATTTCATCATATGTTTTTGCACTCTCTATTTGTTTTAAAACACGAAATAATTCGCTATCCCAATCAATTTTTCCTTTTTTTACTACAGGATGATTATATTTTAAATACCCCCACACTTTACATAAAGAGTAATATTTAAGATAATCATTATTTTCATAAGATGTTTGACATCTAACATTATCGGTCAATAAGATAGAAAAAAGTACTAAAATGAGATATTTAAATAATTTTATTTTCATACACTTACTTTGTTTTTTGGGATTCTTTTTGCAGAATAAACAATTATATCTTTTAACTCGTCAAGAACACTTTGAGAATGGCACGTAGATAAAAAACAACTTTTGCCTTCCCAAACGTAAACACCATTTTTCAATAGCTCATAATAAAGTAGTTTGTTTGTGCCATTCAATTTAAATCTAAATAACGAACCAAAATTAATAAGCTCTATATTTATATCAAGAGACTTTAATATTTCATTGGTTTCATTACAAAATTTAGTTGTTCGGTAGTTTAATTCGGTGTAAATACCATTATTCTCTTTAATTTTTTTTAAAACAGTATTTGCTGCTATCATTGAAAGAGGGTGATGACAAAAAGTTCCTGCAACAAATGTAGTATAAGACTGTGGGCAGCTATTATTTTTATAATCCCAAAAACCACCATCTAAAATATCTAAGTATTTACTTTTGCCAGCTACAATACCTATTGGCATACCTCCTCCGACTATTTTTCCATAAGTAACTATATCTGCTTGAATATTTAATATTTCCTGCATACCACCTGAAGAAATTCTAAACCCTGTTACCATTTCATCGAAAATAAGAGTAATATTAATTTCTTCTGTAATTTTTCTAAGTTCTTTTAGATAATCAAAGGGTTGTAGTGTTAGATTTCTACTTTGTACTGGTTCTACAAGTACAGCAGCTATTTCGTTATGATGATTTTTAATAAATTCAAGTGATTCATCTGTGCCATAATCCAAGAAATAAGTATCTTGTAGCAAATTGTCATGAATACCAGGAATAGACTCTATACCGATTTTTGATTTTTTATCACTTTTCAATGTTAATAAAGGGTCAAATGTACCGTGATAAGAATTTTTGAAAACAATTATTTTTTTCTTTCTAGTAAAAGCACGAGCTAATCTTAGGGCAACCATTATAGCCTCTGTTCCACTATTAAAAAAAGAAACCCTTTCAACCTTTGTTAATTCTGATATTTGTTGTGCTGTTATCCCTGCAATTTCAGAAATAGGACCTAGACCGAAGCCTGTGTCCATTTGTTTTTTTAAGTTATTGATTATATCATTTGAACCATGTCCAAATAAATGAGTACCAAAACCCATTGAAATGTCAATATATTTATTACCGTCTAAATCCCAAACATAAGCACCTTCCATTTTGGAGAATACTAAAGTAAAAACCATTTTTTTTATTTTCTCATTGAATCCTGCTACATTCCTATTTAAAGCAAAAACATTTCTATATTTTTGGTTATGCTCAATTGTAATGGGCATTTTTGTACTAATTTCTTCAATTAGATTAGTTATATATTTTGTTCGGGTCATTTTGTTCTTTTTTTAGGATAGAAAAAATATCCTGTGCAATTAATAGATGAGTTAAAATCTTTGTTTGTATATTCTGCAATGGAATCATGATACATTCTGATATTAAAATAATTCGTAATTGTTTCAAAATATCTATGGATAAAGATTTTGTCTAAACGCTGTATGATTTGTGTTGTACCTTTTGTCATTAATAGTCTGTTAGGAAATATTTTAGAGTAATCTATCATTATAGAAAACATAGTAGCATAAATTTTATCTACATCATTATTATTGGTAACGGTATTTATGGAATAAAAATCTAATTTTTCTATATAATCTTCTAAGATTAGTTCCCAAAATGGCGAATTACCAAACTTTTTGAATAGTACCCTTTTCTTAAATTTTCCATTACTACCAATTGAATAAAATGAATATTCGCTATTTATTTCATCAAAATAATATTCGTAATATGTATTTAATTGCTTTTCTAACATAGTCAATTTGGATTTTAAGAGATTAGAAATAAACTATCCCAATCTTGTTCAAAGTTATGCTCAAATGTTTTCAACGCTAAATCTATACCCATTACTCCATCAAGCAAGCCATAAATTTTATCCTCAAACTTTTTAGAATAACCATTATATGTCATATAACCAGCTACACCGTTCTCAAATTTGGCGAAGTCAATAGTATATTGATACCAATATTTTGCAGCATTTCTAAAAATTTCATTATTATACTCTAAATATAATCGGTTAAACATCATCATCAATCCTGCACTACCATGACAAATACCAGCATCTAAAGGGCGATTAATATCAATTATAGTTTTTTTTGCGTTATATGAAAAAATTGTAAAAGCCAATTTTTCTATTTCAGGGTTTTTAAATAACATTGCATACTTTCTGAGAGCAAAACCAACTCCCATCTCTCCATAACACCAACTTAGTTGACCTCCTTTTGGTTGATTATCCATTATTATATTTGGAAAATGATGTCCATAATCGAATACATTTTGTTTTTTTGATGTTAGGAAATTCACACATTTTCTAGTTAATTCTTCACAAATATCTTGACAAATACCTTTTTCATAAACTCGACATAAAAAGATTATAATACTTGATATGCCATGTGAAAGAGAAAGATTAACTACATAATTGTTTTTACCATACTTGTTAAATTCTCGCCAATGTATAATATTTTCATTATCAGAAATCTTAATCTTATTTAAAGCACGAATAAGTTCTTCTATATTTTCCTTCTGAAAATCAGTTTCTAAAAGATATAAGCCTATACCTATTGCACCGTGAAGAAAATCATAATTGTTTTTATCAAAGTCGTAGATAGCTTTTTCATAAAGTATATCCTGTAAATTTGAGTTAAAATCATTTATATCAAAATCTATATACTTTTTCTTTACTAAATAATTTAAACTTACTCCAAGACCAGATAGACCAGAGCAATAAGTAAAAAATGAATTTGTATTGGCTTCATTATAATTGTTATTATTATAATATTCAAGAAGTGATGAGAATAAATCAATTGATTTATCAATATATTCTTCTTTTTTTAGCAGATTACCCATTATAGAAAAATACAAGGCTTGACCTATTTCACCACCGAATAAAGATTTATTCTTTTGAAAGTTATGAGAAAATAGAATCGATTGAATTTCTGAAGATTTATGGTTAATATTTATAGTCACTTTTATATACTGAAAAAAATATTCTTTAATAATTTTTGAAAAAGTAAATAAAGAGGTTGCTACATTTTTACAAAATATGCAACCTCTTTTGAATTAACCTACAGGACATTCAGACGGTGTACCTACTTCTGTACAACCACAAGTTTGTTCATCATCTGAACAACATAGTCCATTTGTGCCTCCAGTATCTGTATCTCCTTTAGTTTGTGGAGGTTTACCTCCATAAACTTTATCAAGATCATCTGCTTCCAAAATGGAAATTTTTTCTTTTTTCAAAGAAAGCTTACTGTTTAACTGTTTCTTCATTTTTTTGATTTTTTAAATGAATTAATAATTTCCCTGATTTAGAGTTGTGGGTTACTTCTCATGGTTTTGTTAATTATTTCGCGAAAATTTTAACGAAGCGAAAGTAAATATAGCAAACCGACATTTTCAAGCGATAGATGATATTTTTTTATCGATTAACTTATATCTTACTGATTTTCTGCAATATTTAATGTTATGTCCATTCTCACGAAGTTTATTAATCATTCTTTCAACAGTCTTGCTGCTGCAATTGAATTTATTAGCAACTTGTATTAAAGATACACACTTACCTTTTTCAATCATTTCGAGCAAATAATCTAATCTTTCTTTTCGTTTTCTAAAATTCATTTTGTCCAACCGTTTTCTTCGAGCGTTGGCAAAAAAGCAAATGTGTACCTTTTTCAGGTACTTATTTGCTTGTGCTTCGGCTTTTATGCATTACACACAACGGTTCTCAGCTATACGCAGGCAGGGATTTTTACCACTGAACTTCCTACGAAGAACTGAACTTTAATTTTATCACTTTCCTGTCCTACGAAGCACGAAACCCCTGCTTGCGTATAGGTGATGTTATCGCTTCGGTGTTCTTTTTCGTCCGTTGGTTTGTCGGTCGTTTTGGTCGTGCGATGGGGCAGACACACTCTTTGCCAAGTTTTGGTTTGCGTGTCGGCTGGTGCGACTTGGCAATGTGTGTGGCTGTGAAGCGTTGGAATTTCCATTTTATGATTCTTTTTCTTTCGTTTCAAGTTTATAATTACCAAGTCTTAACAGCGCAACAATTAGTAAAAGCATAACTGCGGATGTATAATTTTTATTCGTAAAAAAGCAATGAGCAACATTGTTTCTTAAATTCATTCCGCTTGAAGTGAACAAAAACTTAAAAAAAGCAATGTCATCTTCTGGAATCAATGCTTTTAGCTTTTCATTCTCCAACAATTTGTCGAAGCCAATCCTTTCTTCTGTACCGTTGTCTTTAATTTCTATTGTCTGAGCACCGATCATTCTCGATAATTCACGCAATAGACCTTCAAATTTTAATACCAAACTGTCTATTGCTAATATGTAGCCTTGTGGATTATGACTGTTTGTTTTTAAATCAATTTCTGTTTGAATGAAAAAGCTCTGTAGAGATGGTGAAAGTAATTCAATCCAATTAAAACCTTGGGGTTCGTTGTTTGTATCTAAATAAGTAAAATCTTGACCGTACCAAGAATCATTTTTTAAGTAATCGATTAAACTTTCAAAGGAAATTTTACCACTTTTTATTCCTTTTGAAACAACAAGCCAAATGTGATTGATGGAAAAATTATTTATATGTATTGAATAGGAATTAATAACACCAGATTTCTTTTTGCTGACGTTTTTGTTAATGTCAAATGTCATTGTTGAAACCAAATCAAGCATAACTGGTTTTATTTCTTCATTCAAGACAGCAGCTTTAGGTAATAAATTATCTAAAATTAAATAACCGCATATATCCTTAGAATTTCCGTTTTCGATTAATTGTGTGGCTTTTTCCTTTATAGAATCCCACCATTGGTTTAAAAGCTTATTATATTTCTCATCTTCCAATTCAAAGGAAACTTTTTTAAGGTCAATAGTCTTTTTCGCTTGCTCTAATAAAACAGCAGTTTGCTCAATCTTTTCTTTATTATTAGCCTTTTTATATTCTTCTAAAGCGTTTGTATAATAATGATGAGCAATAAAACCTTTGTTTTTTTCATTTTCAAGTTGAGATATATGATAGTCGCCTAACTTTTCGTGAAATTCGCTTGGTGAAGAATTAAGTTTTTGACTAAGAATCACGAGTAATTTTAAATAACTTTCTAAAACCCTTTCGTCTAAATTGGAAATTTTGTTTTTTGAGTAATCGAAGAATTTTTGAGTAATTGAAGAATCTATTTTTTTACCATTCTCAATGATAAAATCCATCAATGAATATTTTGTAAAATCGTTTAGTTTATCACTTTCCAAAAGCGAAACCAAATAACTTATAATTTCATCTTTTTTATGGTTTACAGTTTGGCTAAGGATAATAATATTTTTGAAGTACTTGCCAAATGAAAAGCATTGCAAATTATCTTCAACTGAAAACGAAGAATTTTTTAAAAGCAATAAATAACTTTCAATTGCTTCTTTGGCAAAATCAATGTGTTTCTGTGGACTTAACCAAAGTAGATGATTGTACTTTGCTTTGTATTTTGGGTTTTGTACTTTATTTGCCCGTGTTTTGATGTAATCGAAATTATCATCAAATAGCTCTAATGTTGGATAAGCATTTGCACCACTTTGGAATTTTGGAATATGTTTACCTTCTTCAATGGAAAAGTCAGCGAAAAATAATTCATAAGAACATAATTTTTTCGTGTTTTCATCTTCAATCTTATCTCGTAGAGCCGTTATGTATTTGTACGTGTTTAAATCCAAATACTGGAAATTAGTATCATTTTCAAGGTATTCGTAATATTCATCTAAATTCTGAAAATCCATTTGTTGTAGTGTTTAGATGATTTTAATTTGTTATTTTAAAAACAATCAATTTGCCATCAATCAAATTTGCGGGATTGTTTGGGTCTTTTACTTTAACGTCTGAGATTTCTAAATTTGGATTGCCTAAATTTTCAATTTTGTTTTTGCTGTCAATCGGAAATGAGTTGTATTTGTTGGTCGGAATAACTGCAACAAGTTCAAAAGTGTCTCCTGTTGTATGCAAATAATTAAAAACTCTTCTTGGATTCTGAATTTGCCACATTCCACGAATTCTCAAATTCGTTATTCCAAGTGGGTCAACTCTGTTTACTCTGCCCAACTCGTTTGTTTCTGCAAGTTCAACATTTGGAATTTCGTTTATTCCGTCTGTAATTTTTTGTTTGATTACTTGGTAAGTTTCGTGTTTGGCCGCATAAATATTGCCATAAACCATCCAAAGTGATTTTATAGAATCATCAGTTGTATGACCAACACAATAAATCAAGTCTTTTTCAATCCAATTCTCACAAGTTCTACATTCTTGTGTTATCATATTACTGACGGACTGAATGTTAGATTTTGGATAAGAACTGTTTAAAGCCAAGTCGCTATTTGCACTTTGAGTTTTCTTTACTTCGATTGCATCACCTTCACGGATCATTATGTCAGGTGGATGATTTTGATTACCAAGCCAAGAAAATACTTGGCTAAATCTTGTGTTTTTAACTTGCTCGTCTTGTTCTTGAATCGTGTTTGCAAAAGCATCTTTGACAAACATTTCTAATGCTTCTCCAACATTGTTGGCTCTATTTCTCCCTGTGTAATGATTTCGAATTGCAACAACTGGGTTATTCGCAATATTTACTATTGCTTCTAAAATATTTGTCATATTGCTACTACTTCTTGTTGTTTAATTTTTAATTCTTTTGTTGTTGTGTGCTGTTTTAGTTGTTGCTTAATTGTCTCGGCAAGATATTTAGCAAGGTTTACAGGAACAGCATTCCCAATCATTTTATAACCTGCTGGAACACTTGTGTAGTGGAAAATAAAATCATCTGGAAAAGTCTGAATTCTTGCACATTCTCTAACACTCAATCGTCTGTATAAATGCTCTTTTCCAGGAACAAAAACTCTTATGTTTTGCTCTATAAATTTCATTTTTGGTGCTTGTGGATGTATAGGAGCGTGTCTGCCACCTGCTTGAATTGTAAATGATTGTTCATCCCAACTTCTTACTCTATTTCTTGACATAAAAATTGTGGAAAAATCGCCAATCATATATTCGTGATTTGGCATAGCACATTTATCTCCGTTCGTTTTATTATAAGTCAATGCTGGTAAAACATTGTCCTTTAAATCGTAAATGGTTTCTTGAAGCGTTAATTTTGGAAAGTTTGGTTTTTGAAATTCGTATTTAAAACCTAAGTCTTTACGAATACCTACAAAAATTACACGTTTTCTGTCTTGAGGTACATTGTAATCGCAAGCATTAACCATTTCAAAAGAGAGTTCGTAACCAAGTCCTGCATTTCTAAACATTTCTTTTATATTTTCTAATGCTTCTGAATGTCTGCCTAAAAGCATTCCGCTAACATTTTCAGCAAGAAAAAATTTAGGTTGTTTCGCTTCTAAAATTCTTATGAAATCATAAAAAAGTTGTCCTCTTTTATCTTCAATTCCCTTCATTGCTCCTGCTTCACTCCAACTTTGGCAAGGTGGTCCACCAATTATTCCATCACATTCGGGAACATCCTCTGCAGGAATATTTACTAAACTTCTTCTGTCAAGAATTGTGTGCGGATGGTTTTTCTCGTATGTTTCCCAAATTTCCTTGTCGTATTCATTTGCCCAAATAACATTAAATCCTGCTTTTTGGAAACCGAGGTCAAGACCACCTGCACCTGCAAAAAAAGATACTATATTCATATTGTTGTGAGATTTTTAGATTTTAAATATTCAACTTTTTGTTCTGCTAGAATTAGCGTTTCGCTGTCACAATTGTTGTCATAAATTTTTTTTGCAATGATGTCGCTAAAAAATTCAGTTCTCAATTTTGCTAAGTCAAGATTGAAAACATTTGCTAAGAGTTCAAGTCGTTTTTCGTCAAACTCTCTTTTGTTGTTCTCAATTTTACTAAGGTTTGCAGAGTCCAAGTCAAGTTTGGCAGCGAGTTGAGTTAGTGTCAATTCGTTTTCTGTCCGAAGGCGTTTTATATATTCTCCAAATGTTTCTTTCATTTGACTTGTCATTTTTTGACAAAAATACAATAGTTTTTTAAATGTCGTTTATTTCTTAGCAGTTTTTTGTCGAGCGTTGGAAAAAAATGGCTCTTTTGGTTTTTTGAGCGTTGGCTTGTGTGTCGGAAAAACCAAATGTGCCATTTGTGCGGTTTGCTTTTACACTGAGCGATAACGGTTTCGGGCTTGGCGAAGGTGGCGATTTCTACCACTAAATTTCATACGAAGCACCAAAGTTCAAATTTAGTAAAAACTGTCATACGAAGCACTTAACCGCCACTTTTGCCAAACCCGTGTTACAGGTAGGCGTTCTTTCTGTTTTGTCGTCAAACCGCTAATATTTTCTGTCCTTTTTCATCTATAATTATTTTTTCGTTTACAAATGTTGTCACTAAAGCAAATCCGTTGTAAAATGGTTCAATTGTCAGGTAGCGATTCTTATAAATTTCGTTTCCTTGTTTGTCAATGTGAAACCAACCGCCTTTATCTTTTGCAGTCGCAAAGTTTTTATGATAAACTCCTAAGTCAAGAAATGATTTGTCGTTGATGAACATTCCTTTGTTGTCAATGTGTCTATAAAAACCGTCTTGCGATTTTACACAAGCAATTCCGTCTTTGTAGTCGCCTGCGTAAACGTAGCTGTCTGCATAGATGCGGTTTCCATTTAGGTTAATGTGAAAATATTGATTGCTGTCGCTGCGAACGGTGCAAATATTTTCTTGGTAGTTTCCTGTCCACAAGTAAGAAGCGGAATAAACTTTGTTGCCTTTTTCGTTGATATGAAACCAACGGTTATTTTCAATTACAGAAGCACGATTACAATAAAAACCAAATGTCCGTGAATAGCGTTTTCTGTAAAGTTCGTTTCCGTTTATGTCAATGTGATAAGCACCCGAAATGTCTAAAACAGGGGCAAGTGCTGGCGAATGAAATTTTAAAACTTCAATAAATTGTTTTCCGAAAATTGGTTTTCCGTCAAACAAAAAATGTGTGTTGTCCGCTGATACTTTAATTTCTTGCCAATTCATTGTTTCTAAATGTCAGTCCTGTTAAATAGTTTATCCAATTATCTTTCGTGTAGACTTTCTTGTTTATACTGAAATGATAAAACGCAATCAGCATATCGTGGGTGATGAAAATTGTTGTTTCGTTTTCGTTTGTGTTTTTGTTAATGAAATTCGTTATTCTTTTATTCAACTCGTTAATGTTTGGAATACCTGGAATTTTTTCGGATTGAATAAATCGCTTATACATTTCGTCCATACCGTGTTGCAGAAGAAATTCACCTGCAATTTTTTCGTCTTTTATGTGTAGTCCGGGTGCACCTAACGCATTTGTTTCAATTATTTCTATTGAACTTCCATAACCTTTGGTTATAAATTCAGCCGTCTGAACACAACGCCCAACAGGACTTGTGAAAATTCTGTTGATTTTCCTTTCAGCTAATTTTTCGCCAAAACTTTGTGCGTTTTGTTTACCCTTTTCATTCAATAAGATTTCATTTCCGAAAGAACCTTGCGGAATGTCATCTCTGTCAGCGTGGCGAAGCAAAAGCGATATTTTTTCGTTTACATTCATTTAGTTCGGTTTACGCATATTACAGGTTTTACACAAATCAATTTTCTTGTAATTTTTTACAAGAGTTTGATAAGTGTTGCTTTGCAACACTTCTTCAATGCTTGTGTTTTCAATGTTTCCGAAGTGTCCAAGCGTTTTTCGCATTTCGTCTGGTGCGCAACAAGGCGAAATATTTCCTGTTGCTGAAACCCAAAGTTCCTTTTCTAAAAACGGACATTCGTAGCTTTCGGGGATTTCTTTGTTTTCGTTTTTCTGCAATGGAATAATGTTTTCCAAAATCACTTTTTCGCCATTGGGTTTGTGGAATTTCTCCTGTGCTTCATTCGCTTGTTTTACATATTCGTTCCATTGCAAACTACTTTCAGGTGTTGCCTTCATTGACAAATGTTTAATTTCATCAAAGTGCGCCCAAAGCTGATGACCTTTCACTCTATCAACTCCAAGTTGTGAAGCCAATTTCACGATGTCTGCCAATTCGTGCATATTGTTTTGCATAAAAGTTAGTTGGAAAGTAACTCGGCAGTAATAACCTGTATTTGCATAATGTTCATCACGAATGCGAATAAACTCTTTCACATTTGAAACGGTTTGTTCAAAGTCAATTCCCTTCATTACTTCTTGTGCCGTTTTCGCTGTTGCACCATTCCAACTTATTTTTACGTCCGTTGTAATTGGCACAATTAGTTTCGCCCATTCAGTAACGGTTTTCTCTGTTGTTCTAGGAAATGTTCCATTCGTTGTCAAGTTCATTTTGATGTTGTATTTGTAACACAACTCAACGAAGTGGGCAAAATGCTTATAAATTAAAGGTTCGCCCATTGTGGACGGTATCATTTCGGTTACTCCGATTTTTTTTGCTTGCTCAAAAATGGGTTCTAACCATTCTTTAGGCATTCTACGATGTTTACCGCCTAATTTCTCTTTGATGTAAGTTGAAAACGGACTGTGTTCTTCACACATTGTGCAACTTAAATTACAATCTTCGGGATTTGTGTCAAGTGTAACACGCCAAAGTTTGAAAATATATTTGCTGTATATCTTTTCTAATTCGTTACTATGGTCTTGTATGTTTGGAACACTTCCATCAGCCGAATACAAATAACCACGTTCGCCAAAAGTTTTCATTTTGTCGGGATTTGAAACTGCAAATTTCATTTGCTCTGCTAACGAATTTATATTGCGATGTTCAAACAAAAGTCCGTTTACATTGTGCTGAACGTATTCAGTCATTCCGCCAAAATCCGCTGTGATTAAAGGAACTTTACACGATTGAGCTTCGTGAATTACAAGAGGCGAATTTTCGCCCCAAATACTCGGAACTACAATACAATCAACATTTGAAAAAACATCATTCGCCAAATTGTGATTGATGTATTCTCCTGCAAATTCAATTTTGTTTTTTGAATTTTCGGCTAATGCTTTCAAAGCATTTGTGCTTTGTCCGTTTGCTCTGCCGTAAATTTTTAGCGTTGCAGGTTCTTCTAACTGCTTAAATGCTTCAATTAGAATGTTTACTCCTTTTGCTGGTATGTGAGTTCCGATATAACCAAAAGTGTAATTCGTTTTTTCTTTTGATTTTTCAGTTTGCGTTAAATACTCTGTCGGAAAACCGTAATCCAAATAAATGATTTTGCTTTCTTGAACGCCAAAATCATTGATAAATCTATCACGCAAATAATTTGAAGGTGCAATAAACAAATCAACTTTGTTGATGATTGATTTTGTTTCAATCATTCGTTGGTTTATCCAACTGCCCCAATTTTCAATGTCTGAATCTTCATTTTCTTCTCGTCCGCTGAAATAAACTTTATAACAATCAATCGCACATTTTTTGTTGACTTGCTTTTCGCATAACTGAAAGTTGTTTTCTTTCCCAATACTTCTTGTCAAGAATTGTCCACGTGGACACATTAGCCAAAAGTCGTGAAGCGTGTAAACAATCGGAATTTTGAGTTTATTCAGTTCGTCAATCAACCCTGTTGATAGATGGTTAACGTGTCCGATGTGTGCAATGTTAGGTTTGAGTTGTTTTACTAATTCCGCAAAGTTGTCGTCCATTTGTTTATGGCGATAACCGTCCTTGCCTTGCGGATTGTTAACGAAGTAAAGCGTTAAGTTGTCGTTTAATTTTTGTTCACGAATACTAAAACAAGGCGAATACGGATTTTCTTCCCGTGTAAATACAGAAACTTTATGTCGCTTTGAAAGTTCGTTGCAAATTGATTGGCTGTAAACTTCTGAACCTGCATTATAGTTAGGTGGATAGCCGTGAATGATTTTTATAATGTGCATTTTACTTGAATTAAAATTAAAAAAAGCAAGCGGGCGAAGCCCGCTTGCCGATTAATGCACAACTTATCTTTTACCTTTTTGCTGGTTCGGATTAAGCTGTTTTCCACGATTACCTTGATTCTTGTCAAAGGTCGTGTTGCTTCCATTAGTCCCCTTGTTTTGGTTCTTAATGTCAGCCTGATGATTAGATGATTTGTTTTTCATAAATCACAACAGTTTAGAAGTTACGCCTACTCTTTAATTGCTTTTCGGCATCCGCACCGTCAGTTTTAAATGGACTTCAGAATAACCATTTTATCGTCACTATTGTCGGTTGGCAGTGTCTTTTTACGCTTACCTGTAACGGGCTTGGGCTAAAAGCTGGTGGGCAATTAGAACTACTTCATTGTCAACCACCACAAAAGTACATAAAAAGCACAAAACTTTATAAACCAACAAACGCCCACTTGATTTTAGCCCATGTTACCACCAGTGGTTCTGTCCTACGATGCAGTGTCCACAAGGATTTTAGCGTATTTTCTTTTGCGTCTCTGTCTGATAGAAACGCTTTTTTGTCTGTCGGCAATGAGCGGTCGGGGAAGATTTAATTTTTGCGAAGCGAGGGAATTTGTTCTATTTACCGTGTGATTGGCTTTTGGCATATCTTTTTGTTTGGGTGTCGGCTTTAGCTCTTTGCCGCCCGCAGGAACGAGGACGGCAATGTGCTAAAAGTGTGTCGGCACAAAAAGTATGACAAAAAGAAGCGTTGGGTTCTATTATTTATTTTGAACTTCAAATTTCATCAAATTTAAACTTATTAAAATTACAACTAATGTTACTCCTACTGAGCACATTGATGTTACTGAACTATGGTTTGAAATTTTTTTTTCTGACTGAAAGCCACACTCTTTTGTCATTTTTAGCTTGTAAGTATGGAATAAGCGAATGACAAATGTATGTAATGGTTATTTATGATTTATTGGCTGCTCTAAAACAGGTTTATTGCTTTGTGCAGCGTTTTCTTTTTTGTAATAGGTAAGATAAAGGAATAAGCCTGTGAATACAAAACCACCTACAATATTACCAATTATAGCTGGTATTTGATTCCAAATCCACCAATCACCAATCGTAATATTGGCATTAAACAAAATGGATGTAGGGATAACAAACATATTTACCACGCAGTGTTCTAGCCCTAAAGCAAAAAAGATAAAAATGGGAAGCCATAATGCAACAATTCTACCTATGGTAGAGGTTGAAACATAGCCCATAACAATACCAAGCGTAACCATCCAGTTACATAATACGGCTTTAACAAAAACGACAATAAATCCTTTATTTCCAAGTTCTTTGTAGGCTAAAGTTTTACTTTCTGCTACCGAAATTATTTTATCAATAATATCTAAATCGAAGGTTTTACCCATTTTGGTAATGTATATAAAAAACAATCCGCCAAAAAGTAAGCTACCTATAAGGTTACCTAAAGTGGCAAAAAACCAATTATGAGCAAGATTTTTCATCTTAGTTTCTTTCGCCATAACAGCCATTGGAATTATTGCAAAATTTCCTGTAACCAGTTCAAAACCTAATATAACGATGATAGCAAACCCAACAGGAAAAGCCAATGAACCTAATACTCCTGAACCACTTTGTATGGTAGTTAGAAATGCTAAAACTGTTGCAAATCCTAATAAGGAGCCTGATAGAATACTTCTAATTAATATATCTTTTGCCGATAGTTTTGATTTTTTTGCTCCAATTTCAATTAAATTTGAAACAATTTCTTGTGGTTTAATACTATCCATTTTTTATATCATAAGTTTTGTATCTATTATCTACTTTATTTAATTCACCCACAAAGAAATTAATAAGCTTAAGTGATAGTTCAGGCTTATTCTTGCATACCTCAAGTAGGGTACTTTTATCAATAAGACAAATTGATGAATTTTTAACGGCAACGGCACTAAATAAATGTTTTGTAGCATTAAAATCTTTGTGACCGAAAACCTCTCCGTCTTTTGCGGTGTGGCATATTTCTTTTTCATCTTTATTATTGATGTAATGCTCATGAATGCAACCACTTTGAACAACGTATAATCCATTTACAGGCATATTTTCCAAATAAATATGTTGCCCACATTGAACATATAATTTTTTCACCTTACTTTCATCACGATTAAAGATAAATTTGAAATAACAATTGATGTTTTTACAATCAATACAGTTGACTTTTTCCATGGTTTATAGTTAGATTAGTTTACTTTTTGTGATTTCCAAAAACTTTCTTAACTCACTTTTTCTCGTGGATTTCAGTATTAATTTTATCATTATTACATAGAGTAAAGCAAAAATCATCATCACTCCAAATATAGAAAGCATCGTAATTTTATCGACCTCTGATGAGAGCGAAAACAGCGTTGCTAAAACACCAATTACCAAAATGGTAAGTGTTAAGATGGTATTCGTATAGCTATTGTGTTCATCGATATCAATATTAATATTTAGCATTGTTTTACCACCTGCTATTTCCTCAATTTCACCTTGAATGGACGGACCTGTGCTATAAGGACTGTATTTCACATTGCGGATATCAAATGCTTTGTCTTCAATACAGCCATAATATTGAATTGCACAACTTTTTTTGGCAGTTTCAAATTCTTCAGCCGTAACCTGATAAAGTCTATTCAGTAATTCCGAAATAGGCAAGTCTGACTGTGTTTTTATTATTGTCGTTTTCATAATACACGATTTTATATTGAATATGAATCTTGTTGTTTAATCTAACTCTTGAACAATTAGTCCATCTATTCTTGAAACAAATGCCGCAAGTTCCTTTTTCTTCGTGCTGATAAGCGTTACCCTCTCTAAAGCAACTACTATAAAAGCAACCAAAATAAAAGAACTTGATAACAGTAAACTTTGCCACTGAAACTCAGTCCCCCACATTACCAATACACTTAAAAGCATAATAATAACACCTATAGGCAATAGCGTACTGAAGTACGTTTTACGCACCAATTCATAAGGTTCTTTGATATCCATTTTTACTTTAATAATGGAATGATTGTTTACACCTTCCAAAAGTTCACCTTGAATGTAAGGGGCATGACTCATTGGACCGTATCTCACATGTCGGATATTAAAGGAATGTGAAGTTATTTCACCGTAATAAATCGCATTATGCGACTGACAAATCATGTCAAAATCTGTAACCGTCATTTCTTTTAATTTACTCACTAACTCGTTAGGAGATTGCGGTGTTTTAATCGTAATTGCTTTGGTATTCATGATATGAGGTTTTTAAGGGGTTTTACATCTTTAATTATAAAAACTTTGTCAATTACTGAATATATTAGGCCACTGGTTGTTACCGTCCATGCAAACAATGCGAAATAAATGAATACATCAGGAATCTTGTATAGAAAATGGAGGTCTGCGGCTTGAGCTAAACGGCAGGTACAAACGGTGTACATCCCCAAAGGGAAAACCATGCCCCAATATTGAGGATGGTACGTTATAGGAATAAGCAGGTAAAAATGTCGCCATGCACCGAGAATAACAATGATAGGAATCCACCAAGTAGCAATTGCCCAAAACAAGAGCGTAAAACCCAACAAGAAATTGCGTATTGAATTAAGAAACTCCCATTCATTCGCATACATGATAAGTGTAGCCCCCGCAAGCGTTGTTATAGCAACAGCACCCATATTAATCCAATAGGGTGGAGCAAACTCCTCAGCTCGGAGTTCAAAGAAGGTTAGGCGATAAAAAATCAATGTTATAATGATGATGTATAACATGCACCCGAGTAGAAAAAGTGCTATGGATAAAAATATCACAACCTCTTTTGAAAATGGCAGATGAGAAGCGAGTTGCATTCCAAGAATAGAAATGGATTGTGTTGAAACCACCATAAGCAACCAAATTCCGTTCAATCCTTTTTCGAGTGATGGTTTTCCACGCTTAACAGTGATGGTAATAAAAAAGGAATATATAAGGATTGTCCATAAAAATATTCCAATGTAATAGAGTATAGCAGCAATTTGAAAATTTTCCGTTAGAATAACAAATTGACTGGCAAGTACATTTGTTCCTGCAACAATACTAAGAAAACCAGGGCTTTTAGAATGATCAATTATATCGTTTAGGAAATTCTGAAAATATAATAGTATTCTGCTTATAAGACATATCCATAAAATAGAGTAGGCAACTATGTTAAAATAAAAAAGGGCTTCAGGAATAAAAGGGATTTTTAGCAAATATGCTGCAATAGAAACTATTCCTGTTGCCATGGTTAGGGCAAAATAAGCAGGAGATAGATTTGCAATTCCCTTTTTTAAATGATATATTAAATTAGTTGACATACAATGCTTTATATAGAACAAAGGTCAACTACTAAACTTAAAATGGGCTTAGGATGAAATTAAAAAGAATTAAATTTTATTGTATAAAATACTGTAAAACAAGACTCTGAACTTAAAATTAGCTTAATTTACAGCTATAAGATTAAAATTAGCTTAAATTCGGCAATACGATTTCTACAGTTGTGCCTTGGTTTAATACAGAACGTATAAATACTTTGCCTGAATGTAACTTTATTATTCCTTTTACTAAGGACAAACCAATGCCTTTACCGGGATAACCTTGTGCGTTACTGCCTCTGTAAAAAGGTTCAAAGATGTGTTCGAGATAACTTTCGGGCATACCGATACCATGGTCTATAAATAATAAAATAATGTTCTTTTTCTCAGATACTACTTTTATTTCTACTGATTTATCTTCAGAATATTTACAAGCGTTATCAATAATATTGACAAAAGCTGTTTCTAATAATTTGGCTTTGCCTTTACAGCTTAGTTTCTTTTCGTCATCGGTTACGTTTTCAAAACTGATTTTGATATTGCAGTCGGTTTTTTGTTTTTGTATTTCGTCTCGAGTATTCCATAATATTTCATCAATGCGTATATCTTCCAAATTTTGAAATAAAGAATCCACATCTGTATTGGCAAGTTCCAGTAAATTATTAGAAAGCGTTCGTAAATTCCGAACATGAGAGGAAACGGCTTCTAACGTAGCACGATACTCTTCCTTTTCCCTATCCTTCATCAATGTAACATCAATTTGTCCACTTATGGCGGTTAAAGGGTTTCGCAATTCATGCGAAGCGTTAGAAACAAATCTTTTTTGAATAGTAAAAGCGGTTTCTAATCGGTCTAACATTCGATTAAAAGTGGTGGTTAATTGCCCAATTTCATCTTTTACATGTTTAGATTTTAAGCGGTAGCTTAAGTTACTGGAAGTGATATTTTCTGCTTGCTTTACAATATCTGTAATGGGTTTTATAAAATACCGAGCAAAAGTCCATCCGCTAATAAAAATAATAAGCATAATGATAAATAATCGAACCGTTAGGATGTTTTTCAGGTTATTAATGTAGCTCATCCCATGTATATCCTTGGCTGAGGCAAAAAGATAATAAGTTTTTCCTTTATCCATGTGTTTAAACCCAAATCCTTCTGTGTTGCCTTCCGACCATATATAATTTTCTTGTTTGTTAAGATTATCTAATAAATCTAAGCTAGTAGAATTTGATGTGTCGGAAGAATATAAAAGGTTTTTATTTTCATCATAAATAGTAATTTGTTCCTCATTCAAGGAATGTAAGTTCTTTTCTTCAGGTGGTTTTTCGGAGGATAAACTTTTCGGTTTTCCATCATTTTTTTTCAATATTTCAAGCTTTTCAATTGCTCTGTTTTGTAGTCGTGCATGAAAATCTTCCTGTCTGTATTCTTCAGAAAGGTAGTAGATGGCAAATGAAAAAAAGGAGAGCATTATGCCTACAATTAATGTAAAAAGTAAGGTAAATCGAGTTCTGATTTTCATCGTTATTCGTCTTTTAACATATATCCCATTCCAACAAGCGTATGCAGTAATTTTATGGAAAAATCTTTATCAACTTTCTTTCTCAAAAAATTCATATAAACTTCTATTACATTCGTTCCTCTGTCAAAATTAATGTCCCATATTTTTTCGGCAATATCTACTTTGCTCAATACTTTATTTTTATTTATCGCCAAAAGCTCCAGCAAAGCAAATTCTTTAGCGGTTAATGTAATTTCTGTTCCTCCTCGTTTTACTCGTTTATTATTCGTGTTAATTGTTAAATCTGCTATTTTTATAATGTGGTCATCATTTGAGGTATTTTCTGTTGTCTGTGTTATTCTTTTAGAAAGCACGTTAACTCTTGCTAGTAATTCAGGGAAATCAAAAGGTTTAACAAGGTAATCATCTGCACCAGCATCAAAACCTTCCAGTTTGTCATCTAATGAACCAAGTGCGGTAAGCAATAATATTTTTGCTGAATTATTTTCTTGCCTGATTTTTTTACAAAGCTCAAGTCCATTTATTTTTGGGATGATGATGTCGAGAATGATAACATCATAATTTTTCGAAAATGCCAATTTTTTTCCACATTCGCCATCATAAGCAAAATCTACATCAAAGCCAGATTCTTCTAGTCCTTGCCGAATAAACTGCAACACATCTGGTTCGTCTTCAACAATGAGAATTTTTAGGTTTTCTGTTTTCATGCTTCAATTAAAGTGTAAATATACTGGTTATATCTATTTAATTTTCTTTTAGTATGGCTCTGAGTCGGTGAAACAGGAGTAAATTAGTTTTGAAAATTCGGTGTCTGCGGTTGTTGAGCGAAACCATCAACGGAGAACAAAAGTGTCAAGATGCACAAACTTGTCAACGAAGCTCCAGCGGGCAGGTAGAATTTTTTGGCACGTGTTTTTTGTTTTGCGAGGAGGGTTTAGCTCTTTTGCTGCTGGTGGCGTAGCCAATATTTTTTTATGCGTAATTTTTCCTACGCATAAAAAAATATAAACAGCAAATGTGCTAAACGAAGCGTTGGACAAAAACCGTGACAAAAAATTGAGCGGTGGCAATTCTTTTTTGTTTTTTGTCCTTTTTAAAAAGTGCGAAGGGGCAAAAATTAAATCTTTTTCGGGTCGGCTTGCGTGTCGCCCGTTTCTATGTCTGCTCATAAGTTTCATTACTGCATTTTTCGTCATTTTCTGGTCAAAGTTAATCATTTTGCACTGTCTTAATACCATTGGTGGTAACGGCCCGCGGCTTGGCGAAGTGCCAGCCTCCCCAAAAAAATATAAAATAGCTGGCATTTTGCCAAGCCGCTGTTGTGTTCCAGTGTTTTTTTCGGTTGCATAAAGTGCGTTTAAAAACTCGAGTGTTGAATAAAGTCAAAAAATAACCCACAAAATAAAAATGTTTTAGATTAAAATATTTCGTCAAGACAACCCTCTATGACGATAGTATTTTAATCGTTTAATCCACACAAATTTAAAAAAAGAGTACTCATTTAACTATTTTCTGCACTAAAAGTATGAAAACTCTTGACAAAGTCAAAAATTTTCATTAACTTTGGTCAAGTCGATTGAACGATGCCAGTCGTTTAAAAGTGAACTTTTACGATGTCTTTCGCAATCGACTTGGCGTTAAAATCTCTTGTCATCTATTTTAACTCTATAGTGCAGAAGTCCCTTTTTTTAGTACTCTTTTTATTAATTTTTCCGTCATAAAATTTTCTAAAATTTTACCCCTAAACATTTTTATTACTCCGATTTTATTCAACATTGAACACAACGGTTTCGGGCTTTGCGTTGGTGGGCTTTTGAAACCGAAAACTCTCTGCCAGCACCAATGTTTATTAATTGCTCAAATGTTTCTACTCGCACTGTCCGCCCACTAACGCAAAGCCCGTGTTAGCG
>JBFWSH010000017.1:0-85276 GCA_050248475.1 Flavobacteriales bacterium | reverse complement strand
GTAATGCCCATTTTCTCCATTATTGGTAAACTTTCTTCCACTCCAATGGCATCCCAGGTTGCGAATGGACCCAATTGCCAGCCAAAACCAGCACTCAAGGCATCATCAATTTTATAAACTGCATCGGTAATTTCCGGTATTCTGTTTGAAACATAAGCAAACAAGCCAAAAAACGATTTACGGTAAAATTCGCCCGCTTTATCTTGTCCCTGAACCAAAGCTTTTGTTCTTAACCTTAAGTCGTCAATGGTTTTTGCCATTTCTAATGTAGCAAATTTCACTTTCTGACCTGGTCTATATTCTAATGTATTTAAGTCTAAGGTTAAAATTTCACTTTTACCATTTTCGCCCGCTACTTTTTTAAAGAACCCCTGTTTGGTTTTTGAACCCAACCATTTGTTCTCTACCATTTTGTTGATGTAACTTGGAATGGTAAAAACTGCATTGGCTTCATCGTTCGGACAATTTTCCTTAACACCATTAGCAACGTGTACTAAGGTATCTAAACCTACCACATCACAAGTACGGAACGTTGCCGATTTTGGGCGACCCATTGCCGGACCGGTTAATTTATCTACCTCTTCAACTGTTAAACCCATTTCGGTAACGGTGTGGAATAACGACATGATGCTGTAAACTCCAATTCTGTTGGCGATAAATGCAGGGGTATCTTTACAAACCACAGTAGTTTTTCCTAAAAATCGTTGACCGTAATCTTCCAGGAAAGCCATCACTTCCGGGTCAGTTTTAGGTGTTGGAATTAATTCCAATAATTTTAAATATCGTGGTGGGTTAAAAAAGTGGGTTCCACAGAAATGTTTCTGGAAATCTTCGCTTCTTCCTTCCAACATCATGTGAATTGGAATACCTGATGTGTTTGATGTGATTAACGCTCCCGGTTTACGGAATTTTTCTACATTGGCAAAAACCTGTTGTTTAATGTCCAAACGTTCAATAACTACTTCAATCACCCAATCGCAAGTTGCAATTTTTGATAAATCGTCATCAAAATTTCCTGTAGAAATTCTACTAATAAACGATTTACTGTAAATTGGCGAAGGGTTTGATTTCAATGCAAACTGCAACGCATCGTTAACAATTTTGTTACGTTCTACAGGGTTTTTCGATTCAGCTGCTTCTTTTGGAATAATGTCCAACAAAAGCACTTCTACCCCAACATTGGCAAAATGGCAAGCAATTCTTGAACCCATTACTCCTGAACCCAATACTGCTACTTTATTAATTTTTCTGTTCATATTTTTGAGTTTGTAAAGTTGAAAGTTTGTAAAGTTGAAAGTTATTCCATTTTCACATCTTCAAATTTTCAAATTAATTATCCTGTTTATATTTTTCTATCGTCTTATTTATCGTGTCCATTACCTCAAAAAAAACGTGTAGTTTACTCTGCGGAATTTCCTCTAAAATTAAATCATTAAATCCTTCTACTACTTTTTTCGCCAGTTTTCTTTTTTCAACACCTTCGGGGGTTAAAAAAATACGCACCATACGTTTGTCTTTTTCATCTTGTTTACGGAAAATTAACCCTTTTTCTTCTAAACTTTTAATGATTCTGCTCATGCTGGTTGCCTCCATACCCATTAACGGGGCTATACTGGTTGCAGGAGTACCTTCTTTACTTATGGTAAGCAAAAAATAACCGGCAGCCTGTGTGCTACCATGCTTTGCAGCGACCTGATTGTACATTTTAAAAATGCCGTGCCAGGTAGATTTTATTTGATAATCGATGGTGTTTTGATTCATTTATTATGCTTACATAACAAATGTAATAAAAATATATTATGCGCACATAGTAAAGTTAAATTTTTCATCAACTATTTTTTGACTAATTTTAATATTAATTAAACATATTGTTTCCTTGAACCATTTTATGAAAAATTTAATAGTATTAAGTCTACTCCTCTTTTTCTCATCATTATATGCTCAAAAAACTGATTTAACTAACGAGAAGTTAAATGGAAAAGTTAAGCTTATAACTACAATAGACTCAAAACTAATAGACCCATATAAAACAATTGTAAAGTATAATGAACAAGGCAATAAAATTGAGGTGTTATATTTTGAACAGAATAACAACAAATTGAAAGAAAGTGGTAAAGAATCCTATAAATATGATACTAAAAATAGATTAATAGAATATAACTCGTCCAATGAGTATTTTAAGGAAATTTATAAATATGATGAAAATGATAGTTTAATAGAAAAAACTAGCTTCATTAAAAATAATAAACCACTATATAAATATCTATTTGTATATGATAAAAATAAAATCATTAAATCGTTTTTTACTAATTATGAATATGCCACAACTGTGAAATGTGAATATTTGTATGAGGATAACAGATTAATCGAGAAACATTATCTTACACCTAATGAAAAAACAATTAGTAAAGAATCATACAAATACAATCAAGACAATCTTATTTCATATATTATAACAGATTCATTAGGAAAAATAACCTCAAAATATGACTACAATTACCCTAAAGATAATATTAAGATTGTAAAAGAGTATAAGGTTAATGATAGTCTTGAAATTACATCCACCACTACGTACAATAATATTTTAATCACAGAAATTCAAGGCCATAAAATTAATTCTCATTTCAAATATTCTTATGACAATCAAGCTAACACAGTATTAACAGAATCTTTTACAAATGGTATTTTAGAAGAAAAAATTATTATAGAGTATATTTACGACAATAACAGAAATTGGATAAAGAAATCTATAACCTCTACAATTCAATACTCTCCCTACAACAATAGTGTCGTTAATCGAGTTATTGAATATTATTAATTTCTCCATCTCTCGTAAGCATGTAGAAGTAATTTCTGTCTCAAGCGGACGCTTGGAACAGATAAAAGGCGGATTTTACAAACAATAGTTGGATAATTATCCGTCTCTACAAAACAACATGGATTTATTCTTATTTTCGCTTATCTACTTAAAAGCAACTTGACAAACTCAACAAACAGCTATTTCACTCCTTTTAATCAAGCTATTGATTTAGCAACCCTACCCTTAAAGTTCACTTATCCTTTTGATTACACTCCACACCCACTTTGTTTATTGGCTGTAAAACAATTGCAAGAATACCTATATAACCAACAAGATTTTGAACATAATTTTGGTTTATACCAGAATCAAGAAGGGATGGTTATTGGAAAAATGTTTGGTGTATTGGTAGTGCAAACTCCAGAGAATGAATTGGGTTATTTAGCAGCATTTTCGGGTAAATTGGCTGGAGCCAACCAACACCGTAAATTTGTCCCCCCAGTTTATGATGGGTTGGTTGAAGGCAATTTTATCAATTTGGGCATGCTGGAATTAAGCCGAATAAATGGAATAATAAAAACCTTAGAAGAACAAAACTCCACTGAAAATAAACTAAAAATTACCGAACTAAAAGCCTTACGAAAAGCCAACTCCATTGCTTTGCAAGACCAAATTTTTGACCAATACTTTTTTATTAATCAGGCTGGAAAAGAAAAAAGTTTACGTGAAATTTTTACCAAACCACCCAGCGGAGCTGGTGAATGTGCTGCACCTAAATTGTTGCAATATGCTTTTTTAAATGGCATGAAACCCATTGCTATGGCAGAATTTTGGTGGGGATCATCTCCAAAATCAGACCATTGGAAACACGGGTATTTTTACCCTGCCTGTAAAGAAAAATGCGAACCTATTTTAGCTCACATGTTAAATGGTATTGAAATGGATGGAAAGCCCATTTAATAAAAAGTGTCAGTTCGAGTTTCCGATTTTTTCGGGAATATCGAGAACACACTTTTTAGAACCGAAAATTTTATTCTCGATACATTCCGCAATAGTGCGGAATACTCGAATAGACAAATTTTCGAAAAAGAGATTCTTGATTAAACTACGTAATTAAGCTTACTCTACCTCTTCGTAATCTACGTAATCCCCTAAATCGTCCGATTCTGGTTTAGCAGATTTTTTTGAAGCATTTATTTTTACTTCCCCTTCGTGCTGTTTTACAAAACGTTTTGCCTCTTCTTCATCTCTAACCCGGTTTTGTGCTTGTTGTTGAAATTCTTGCATCTTTTTATTTGCCCAACGGGTAATTAAAAAAGGAAACACGTAACGCACCAACAACTTAAAGCCGTAGTAAACAATAATAATAATAGCTATGGTACGAAGTAATTGCAAGGTCAGTTAATTAGCTAATTAATTACTATCGACTCAAATATAAATTACGTTCAGCATAAATGTCTCTAAAAAACTTGTCTTTTAAGCTATCAATAAAGTATATCGCTTCACCAGTTGACTTCATTTCTGGGCCCAACTCCTTATCAACATCAGGGAATTTACTAAATGAGAATACCGGAATTTTAATGGCATACCCTTTTTTGTAAGGTTTAAAGTTGAAGTCTTTTACTTTGTTTTCACCTAACATTACTTTGGTTGCATATTTTACATAAGGCTCGCGATATGCTTTTGCAATAAAGGGAACAGTTCGAGAAGCTCGTGGATTTGCTTCGATAACATACACCACATCATCTTTAATGGCAAACTGAATATTGATTAACCCTACTGTTTTTAATGCAACAGCAATCTTTTTGGTTATTTCCTCTATTTGAGTAATAATTAAATCACCCAAATTGTACGGAGGCAATACTGCATAAGAATCACCTGAATGGATTCCTGCCGGCTCAATATGCTGCATGATACCAATTATGTAAGTATCTTTTCCATCACAAATGGCATCCGATTCAGCTTCTATTGCCCCACCCAAAAAGTGGTCTAACAAAATCTGGTTGTTCGGCATGGCTTTTAAAATATCAACCACGTGGTGTTCTAATTCCTCCTCGTTAATTACAATTTTCATTTTTTGCCCACCCAGTACATACGAAGGGCGAACAAGCAATGGGAAACCTAACTCTTTTGAAAGCTGAATAGCTTGCTCTGCACTTTCAACTATACCATATTTTGGAAATGGGATTTTTAACTCTTCTAGTACCTTAGAAAAACGACCTCTATCTTCTGCAATATCCAATGCTTCAAACGAAGTTCCCAATATTTTAATTCCGTATTTTTCTAGTTTTTCAGCCAACTTCAATGCGGTCTGACCACCTAACTGGACAATTACACCTTCCGGTTTTTCATGTTGAATAATATCATAAATATGCTCCCAGAAAACCGGTTCAAAGTACAATTTATCAGACGTATCTGAATCGGTTGAAACAGTCTCAGGATTACAATTAATCATTATTGTTTCGTAACCGCATTCTTTAGCAGCCATTACACCATGCACACAACTGTAATCAAATTCAATTCCTTGTCCAATTCTATTGGGACCAGAGCCCAATACAACCACTTTTTTTCTATCCGAAACTATCGATTCGTTCTCATCTTCAAAAGTTGAATAGTAATAAGGTGTTTCGGCAGGAAATTCAGCAGCACAAGTATCTACTAACTTATAAACTCTGTTAATTTTCATTTCGATACGCTTGTTAAACACCTCACTTTCTAAACATTTCACTAAATGAGCAATCTGTCTATCAGCATATCCTTTTTGCTTAGCCTCATACATTAAATCACGAGGCAAGGTATCAAGTGTAAACTTTTGAATCTTATTCTCCAGTTTAATCAAATCCTCAATTTGGCGTAGAAACCAATGATCAATTTTTGTTTTCTCGTAAATGGTTTTAAACGGAATACCCAATTTTATTGCATCATAAATATGGAATAATCTGTCCCAACTTGGGTTTTCTAAACTGTGTAAAATTTGGTCTTGATTTGTTAATTCTCTACCGTCAGCACCTAATCCATTTCGGCTTATCTCCAAACTTTGACAAGCTTTTTGAAGTGCTTCCTGAAACGAACGACCTATACCCATTACTTCACCTACAGATTTCATTGAGAAACCTAATCTTCTATTTGCACCTTTAAACTTATCAAAATTGAATCGGGGAATTTTTACAATAACATAATCTAATGTTGGTTCAAAAAGTGCAGAAGTGGTTCCTGTAATTGGATTTTTCAATTCATCAAGTGTATAACCAATAGCCAATTTTGAAGCTATTTTTGCAATAGGATAACCTGTTGCTTTTGATGCTAATGCAGATGAACGAGAAACCCTTGGGTTAATTTCAATAGCAATAATTTCTTCCTTTTCATCATTACTTACAGAAAACTGAACATTACATCCTCCAGCAAAATTCCCAATAGAACGTATCATTTTTATTGACATGTCTCTCATTTTCTGAAAAGTAGTGTCAGATAAAGTCATTGCTGGAGCAACTGTTATGGAATCTCCGGTATGAATACCCATAGGGTCAAAATTTTCAATAGAGCAGATAATTACAACATTATCATTTTTATCTCTTAACAACTCTAACTCATATTCTTTCCAACCAATTACAGCCTTATCAATCATTACCTCATGGATAGGAGAGGCTTGAAGTCCAACATGCAACGCTTCCTCAAAATCTACTGGATTATAAATTACAGCTCCCCCTGTTCCTCCCAAAGTAAAAGATGGACGGATAACTAATGGAAAACCTATTTTCTGAGCTACTTCTTTACCAGCTAAATATGATTTTGCTGTTTCAGATGGAGCCATAGGAACCCCTATCTCTTCCATTTTTTGTCTAAACAACTCTCTATCCTCAGTAATATCAATAGCTTTAGTATCAACACCAATCATTCGCACATTGTTTTCTTCCCAAATCCCCATTTTATCACACTCAATTGCTAAATTAAGTGCAGTTTGTCCACCCATTGAAGGCAAAACTGCATCAATATCCGGATGATTTTCCAGTATCTTTATAATTGATGAACTCTCTAAGGGCAACAAATAAACGTTATCAGCAGTAACTTCATCAGTCATAATCGTTGCAGGATTAGAGTTGATGAGTGTAACTTTAATTCCTTCACTTCTTAAAGAACGCGAAGCCTGAGAACCAGAATAATCAAATTCACAAGCTTGTCCAATAACAATAGGGCCGCTTCCGATTAATAAAACATGTTTGATACTGTTGTCTTTTGGCATGATATGAGCTTATTTTATGCTAAATTTATTACTGCGAAGTTAGTTTAAATGGACTTGCTTTTCGAGTTAACTTTTCAACAAAAAGCAATTTTTTGTTCAAAAAAAAGGGAAGCTAATTGCTTCCCTTTTAATCTAACCTATATAATTACTTTCTATGTTTGAACTCGTCAGACACAGTTAGCTTTTTTCTACCTTTTGCTCTTCTTCTAGCTAAAACTTTTCTGCCATTAGCAGATTCCATTCTACTCATGAAACCATGTTTGTTTCTTCTTTTTCTTACTGATGGTTGAAATGTTCTTTTTGACATGTTGTTTAAGTTTTAGTCTTTCCTCAAAAAATTGGACTGCAAAAATATACTTTTTTTATATACTAACAAATAATTTGACAAATATTTTTGAAAAGTGACTTTTATATTTTCTCTTATTGATTATGACAAATGTCAGTATTAAACTTTTTTTTTGAAAGTACTTTAGCTCTTATTTTATGGAATTGTTATAGAATGCTGATAGAGTTAAGAGATTTTTTTGTTCGTAAACTAAAAAAAGGTACTTTTTTATGGAAAGTGCTAGAATTTTTACAAGGAATACTTTTTGTTAAAAACTACTTGTTTTACTATAAATGGAAGCTCATCAAATCTCAAACTACCATTAGAGAAATAAACATTGAATTTACCAGTTATTGTAATTTAAGATGTGCATTTTGCTCACTTGATCACGAGAAGCCAAAAATTAGAATTTCTCCAGCTTTATTAGATACTTTTTTTAATCATTTAACTTCCGACAGACGTTTTAGCAAAGTAGAAGTTATTCATTTACACAATGCAGGAGAAACTTTACTGCATCCAGAAATTGGAGAGCTTTTAGGAATTATAAAAAAACACAAAAACCTCAAACATAAAAACAATCAAAAATTCCCTACCATTCATTTGCTTACCAACGGAACACCACTAAATGAAAAGAAAGCGATGGAAATTTTGGATAGCAATGTTATAGATGTTATGGAATTTAGCATGGATGGTGGTAGCCCTGAACGTTTTGAAGAAATGAGAATACGAGCTAAGTGGAGTAATTTTTATCAAAACATTAGATTTTTTTGTGAGGAAAACAAAAAAAGAGGCAATAACATTCGTACTAATATAATAGCTGTGATTGATTCTAAAAATCCTCTTAAAACAAATTGGATGGATAACCAATTTGTTGAAGTACTTAATATGGTGGATACTTATGAATTAAGGCACCCACATACCTGGGCTGGTGAAGTAGATATTGAAGGTGATTCATCAAACAGTAAAAACAAACCCCACAAGATAGGATGTGGTTTATTAATGCATCAATTGGTTTTTTTGCCTAATGGTGATGTTAGTGTTTGTTGTGTTGATTTAAATTCTAAAGGAGTTGTTGGAAACATTAATAACAACTCACTATTTGAGATTTATAATTCTAGCTTGAGAAAAAAATGGTTAGAACTCATGTTTAAAAGAAAAAAATCGGAAATTGATTTGTGTAAAAACTGTGATACATTTTAATCCAGACTTTTCTTATTGAAAATCATAAAACCAAAGTGAAATAATACACTCCACGGAGTTTCTGCCTTATCGTAGTAGTTTACATTAAATGCCAGGGGGCCAATAGGCGTATAATATACCAATGAAGATGATCCTATATATCTTGTATTTGACCATTCCGTACTAAAAACAGCCTTATTATTAACATCAGAAAAAATAGTTTGATATGGTTGAAAAGCATAACCTTCAATACGGAATTGGAAGTTATTAAATAAATGAAAAATACTTTTTACACCACCAGCAACATAATTATATGCTCTAAAATTACTTTGAAACAATGTTCGCATTTCTGGTAATGGCAGAAAAGCTGGAGCTGATAAAACCGAGGCTGAATAATTACTAAAGAACTTCTGTTCTGAATAATTACCCTCGACCATTATTCCAAACTTAACCTTGTGTTTTTTATTAAAATATTGATCATATTTTAACTTTATTTGACCCCATTCCATACTATTTTGGTAAATAATTGTATCACTTGAAGTAGATCCCAGTACAGTATTTTCATTTCCTTTTATGTATTTATACTTCAATGAAAAGTAACTTCCCGAAGTAGCATATTGTGGTTTATCAAGCGAATTACGTTCAAAATATACTCCACCAATAATATTCTTAAAATGAGTCTGATCTGTAGTATCTGTAGACAAAAACTGTTTGGTTTGGTAGTATTCGTTTACTATCTCACCTACACTTCCTTCAAAAACCAATTTACCTTTATAAAAGACAGGCAATCCTGCTTCAGTTTTTAAATATTTATCCCTGATAAGGAGGTACGAAGGTTTGATATCATCAAAAAACACATTGTTACTTTTAAAGTAATCCCAACTTCCCATGTTATAAGTTATTTGGGAATAAAAAGGAATTTTAAATGGTATATCAATTCTAACTCCACCAAGGATGGAGTTATGAAAACGACCAAAATAACTGTTCGCCATTAAAGTTATGGCTGTTTTGTTAAGAAAATTATACTTAACCCCAACAAAACCTTCATCAATAGGTTTTGATGAAAATAATCCCCCAAAAGAAATAAATAAATCTCGCTCCTTTTTAGCTTTTAATTTTAATGTGTAAAAATTAGTCAGAGTATCATATTCCGCTTCAGGATACAACGATTTTATATTATCATCAGATAATAACTTGATATACTCATGCTGAATATCTTCGACAGAAAAAATTTCTTTACTTAAACTAATGGACTTTTCTATGTACTGATTTTGTGATTTTTTTAAACCTTCAACTTTTACTTTATCAAAAACCAGAGGTGGTAAATTTTCTCTATAAATCTTCCTTTTATTTGCAACTGCTTCTTTAGCAATAAAATGATTTAAGTTCTTTTTTAATGAATCCATTACAGCCATTGTTGCATCATATCCGATTTTAATTAACTCCTTATTATTATTAAAATTAAAGGTTGCAAAATCTTCAGCATTTGGATTAATGATAATTCCTTCTTCGCATGGAATAGAGTAATTTGTTTCTACAGCAACAATAGCCTTAAATTGAGAAACAATATTATCTTCATCAGGTAAATCAAAATTATACGATACATTACTACCAATAATATAATCTGGTGAGAAATCATGATAAAGTACGTCTGAAGGAAAATTATTATACAAGCCACCATCAAAAAGCAACATATTTTTGTAAGACACTGGTTTTAAATAAAGTGGATAAGACATTGACGACCTAACAGCCATAGCTAATTTACCTGAATTAAAAACAACTTCCTTTTTAGCAACAATATCAGAAGCCACACATCTAAAGGGAACAAAAAGGCTATCAAAATTCTCATTTGCAGCTGTAATTGAAGCTGATAAGTACGACATTAATCCAAAATTGATAGCTTCAGAAGAAACTATATTGGTTGGCAAATTAGCTTCAAAATTAGTATCAAGAGCCAATTTAAATGTAATCATTGAAGCATCATTATCTTTTTTTCTCAAATGATATGAATAATCATCATTCAAAACACCAGCTGCCCAGTCCTTAAAATCTTGCGAAGTAAAGATAACCTCCATTTCTTCCGGGGAATACCCTGAAGCATAAAATGCACCTACTAAAGCACCTATTGAGGTACCGGCAATATAATCAATTGGAATATCATTTTCTTCTAACGCTTTTAATACTCCCACATGGGTTATTCCACTTGCTCCACCACCACTAAAAACAAGCCCCACTTTTTGAGCACTAACCGTTAATCCAAATAAGATTAAGATTGATAAAATGATTATTTGAGCTAACTTATTAATAACAAAAAGTTTTTTCGAAGTTAATTGATTTTACGGTATAAGTCAATAAGATAATCAACTGTTTTTGTTAAACGTGAACCATACCACGAAAACATTTCACCATCAACCAATAAAATTTGAGCTTTCGGACAGAGATTTTTAAATTCTAAAACATCTTTTTCTTTAAATGGATAAGGCTCTGATGAGAGTAATATCAAATCAGGACTATATACCATTATTTGTTCTTCCGAAAGCACAGGATAATCTTCAGTTGAATCAATTAAATTTTTAAAACCTACTTTTTGCATAATGTTGTTTATAAAAGTGTTTTTTCCAACAGTCATGTATGGTTTTTTCCATATTAAATATAATACTTTAGATTCTTTAAATTCAAATTTTTGAAGTCGTTCAAAATCAAATACTATTTTTTGAAAAATTTCAGTTGATTCATCTAATGTTGATGTCATTAATCCAATTTGATTAATCATCTCTAAACTTTCGTCAAGCGTAGAAATATTACTGGTCCAAACTGGAAATAATTTTTGCAATTCAAGAATTTGCTCTTTAGTGTTTTCTTCTTTATTAGCAATAATTAAATCTGGTTTTAATTCCTGAATTTTTGAAATGTTGAGTGTTTTTGTTCCTCCCACTCGTTGTTTAGACTCAAACCATTTTTTAGGATGTATACAAAACTTAGTAATTCCTACCACTTTGTTCTCCAAACCCAAATCGAACAATAATTCAGTTTGTGATGGAACAGCAGAAACAATTCTTTTAGGGGTTGAATTTAATATAATTTGATGGCCTATCTGATCGGTAAATGTCATTGCTTTTTAATTTCGAGCCTCAAAACATTTTTAGTTGAAGGTGTGATTTTAAAATCATCGTTTATTCGATAACCAACAACCCAAATGATTTGATTTTTTTGAGTTAACAACCATACATTTTCCTTCTCCTTTAAAGACAGTTTATCGTCAATAAAAAAATCACTTATTTTTTTTGAGTTTTTCATCCCAAACGGCTTAAATCTATCTCCCTTCTCCCATCTTCTCAATACCATTGGATAGTTGACATTGTCAGCATTTAAGTAAGCTATTTTTTTTTCTTTCTTTAAAGAATCTACCTCTCCATTGGTTAAAATCTTAACATCTATTTTAATTGGAAGAGTTTTAAAATCATTGATAGAATTAATAACAATCTCTGAATTATATCCACCTGTTATTTCAGATATAATAAGTTTATTACGATCTTTAATCAATTGATGTGTACTACTTAAAAATTTCTTTCCCGACTGTTTATTTAAGGAATTTAACACGTCTTCAACATTAGCAAAATTAAATTCAAAGGGTTTTAAAAAATAATACAAATAAGTCCGAATAGGTTCTAATTTTTTTAGTTGTTCAACATCTATTTCTAGATATTGAGAGTATTCTTTTACACATTTTTTTCGTTCTTCATCAATCTTTTTTTCAAGTAATTGCTCCAGTTCCGAAAAATGTAAGGTTTC
Organism: Flavobacteriales bacterium; assembly: GCA_050248475.1. Lineage (GTDB taxonomy): Bacteria > Bacteroidota > Bacteroidia > Flavobacteriales_E > Vicingaceae > Vicingus. The sequence continues at coordinate 72,943 of JBFWSH010000017.1, read as the reverse complement.
GTTAAAAATGGTTTCAATAAATACTGGATTAATTTTTTCCAACTCAGGAATAACTTTATGTCTTAATTTATTTCGAACGTATTTTGTTTCCTTATTTGACAAATCCTCTCTAAACTCAAGATTATTTTTTTTGATGAATTCGTCTATTTCCAACCTGTTAAAACAAAGTAAGGGTCGAATAATTTTTCCATTTTTACTAAAAATACCGTGTAATCCGCTCAACCCTGTACCTTTAGTAATATTTATCAATACTGTTTCAGCAACATCGTTTTTATGGTGAGCTGTGGCAATGAATTGATAATTGTTTGCTGCACGAATTTCTTCAAACCAGTTATAACGCAATACGCGAGCTGCCATTTGCGTTGAAATTTTATTTTCTTTAGAAAAATCAGTGGTATTAAAAGATTTAGAATAAAAAGAAACTCCTAGTTGTTTCGCTATGTTTTTCACAAATTTTTCGTCTTTATCAGAATCCTTTCCTCTTAATTTAAAATTACAGTGAGCGATTCCAAAATTTAATTTAGCTGTATGAAACAAATAAACCATAGCAACAGAGTCTTTGCCCCCACTCACAGTGAGTAGAACTGCGTCTGATTTTAAGAATAGATGTTGTTTTTGATAATATTTCTCAAACTTGTTTAACATCTTCATTTAACACTTCGTTTATTGCTTTTGCTTTCAGTAAACACTCTTCGTACTCTTTTTCGGGGTCAGACAAATGAGTGATTGCACTACCGACAAAGTACGACATTTTTTTAGTTGAACTGTTGTATAAAATACTTCTTATCACGACATTAAAATCAAAATCTCCATTGGGTTTTATGTATCCTACAGTACCCGAATAAAGACCTCTCTTTGAACTCTCATATTGTTCAATTAGCTCCATTGCTCTAATTTTTGGAGCACCAGTCATCGACCCCATAGGAAATAACGCGTGAATAATATTATTAAAAGATACATTGTTTTCTATTTCAGCACTTATTGTAGAAATCATCTGATGGACTTGAGGAAAGGTATAAATTTCACACAACTCTTCAACTTTAACAGTCTGTCGATTGGCAATTTTCGATAAATCATTTCTTACCAAATCAACAATCATAATGTTTTCGCTTCGTTCTTTTGGATCATTTTGAAGTTGTTTTTTCAACTCTTCATCTTCCTGTTGATTCAAACCTCTTTTAATTGTTCCTTTTATGGGTTGAGACGTAATCTTATTTCCTTGCTTTTTCATAAATCTTTCAGGAGAAGCTGAGAGTAAAAATTTATCATCGTGTTTGACAAAACAAGAAAATGGAGTAGGTGATTTTTTATTCAATTTAATGTACAATTCAACTGGATTGATTTCTGCATCATTAGAATAAAATTCCTGGCAAAAATTTACCTCGTAAATATCTCCTAACTGAATATGATTTTTTAATTTGTCGACACTATTTAAATATTCCTGCTTCGAAATTCGTGGCACAGCAATCGGGCTGTTTATTGGAGATTTTTCAACTTCAAGCTCTAAAATTTTGTTGTAAATATTTTGAATTTCTTCCTCAGTATATATTTGAGTATTGAATTGAATTTCTAGTTCTTTTTGTGTGATACCAAATAGTATTTCAGGAGTAAAAAAGAATTCATCTTCAAAACCAATATTATCAATATGATTAGAAGTTAATTGTTCAATTTTGTTTTTATAATCATATGCTATAAACCCAAATTTCCATTTGTTATCAAAAACTTCATTAGATCTTGAAACCCCAATAAAATTTATATTGGATTTGTTTGAATTAAAAAAACACAGATTCTTATATTCAACAAAATAATGAAGCAACTTTTCTTGAAGTTCCTCTTTATTGTTTATAGTAAATGAAATTGTGTTCAAGACTTAACCTTTGACTACCTGAAGTTGTTTATCCAAAATTGCTAAACCTTCTTCAAAGGTACAAGGAGAATAATCTAAATCTCTATATGCTTTATCTAAGATAAAACCTGTTCTTGCCGGTCGTTTTGCTGCTTGATTCAGTGAGGATGATTTTACTGGTGAAATGATAGATTTATCTAACCCATAAAAATCGGCTACTCGGTTAACCAACTCTAAAATACTCATAAAATCTTTTCCAGAAATGTGATAAATTCCTGTTGCAGATTTTTCTGCAATTTGCCAACAAGCATAAGCTAAATCTTCTGCTAAAGTAGGCATACGGAACTGATCATCTACAATAGTTAACGGATCGCCTTTTTCTAAAGCTTGTTTAGCCCAAAGTACAATGTTTGAACGACTCATATCTTCAACTACACCATAAACAATAATGGTTCTAACTATGCTCCATTTTATACCAGATTGTTGAATTAGTTTTTCTGCTTCATATTTAGATTTACCATAATAACTCAACGGGTTTGGTTTATCATCTTCTTTATAAGGACCACTTTCACCATCAAAAACAAAATCAGTTGAAAGGTGTATTAAATGTATTTCATGTTTTTTGGATGCATCTATCAGATGTTGGACTGCATTTACATTCAGATTCCAACATTCTTCTTTTTTATCTTCACAAGCATCTACATTAGTCATTGCAGCTGTATTTATTACAACTGTAGGCTTAAACTCACTAAAAACCTTCTCTACTTCATTTTTATTGGTAATATCTAAACTAGCGTAATTAAATCCGGTTAATGATGATATTCTATTTTTGCCTGTGGATGTTGCTAATAATTCAATATCAGAAACGTTGGATAATAACTTTACTAATTTTTGGCCCAACAACCCATTGCTTCCAGTTACTAAAACTCTCATTATTATCCTTTTAATAAATTAGTTTGGGTAGTGATATCTCTAAAAGCTTCTATTTGGCTCGTGGTTCCAAGAATAAATATTCTTGCCTTCGGCATAATAATAGTATCTGGAGAAGGATTGATGATATAGCCTCCTTCCGGAGTTCGAAAACCAACAATATTTGCTCCTGATTTGTTTCTTATGTCAAGTTCCTTAATGGTTTTGTTTTGAAATTCAGGAGGTAAATTTTCAAATGTAATTTCTTCCAAATTAGCAGAATTATTACCTTGCCCCATCACGTAATCAATAAATTCAATTATGTCAGGTTTAATAACTAGTGAAGCCATATGTGCACCCCCAATTTTATCAGGCATTATTACGTTGTCTGCACCAGCTCTACGCAGTTTTTTATCCGAATTTTCTTCTGATGCTCTACTAATAATAAGTATATCGGGATTCATCTCTCTTGCAGTTAATACTACAAACATATTATCAGCATCTTTTGGCAAGGTGGTAATTAATGCCTTTGCACGATAAATTCCAGCCCTTTCTAGTGTTCTTTCATGTGTAGCATCTCCCTGAATAAACGGAATATCCATGCTCGATTCAATTTCTTCAAGAATTTGTAAATCTTGCTCTACTAATACAAAAGGCTTATTGTGAACTTTTAGTTCTGAAACCGACTGCTTTCCATTTCTTCCATATCCGCAGATAATGGTATGATTTGAGATTTTATCCACTTTTTTATTTATTCTTAAATCCTTAAAATATCTTCTAAATTCCCCATCCAAAACATAAATAGTTATTGATGTAATGGTATATGCAAATGTACCAAAGCTAAAGATAATTAAAAATGATGTAAATATTCTACCTTCCGAAGATAATGGATGAACTTCTGTAAAACCAACAGTAGAAATGGTTATAATAGTCATGTAAAAAGCTTCAATAAAATTGTAGCCCTCAATTAACCTAAAACCAAATACGCCTACCAAAATTATTACTACTAATAGTGATAATGAAAGGTATAATTTTTTAAAATGCTTAAAATTTAGCATCCAACGAAGTTAAATATCCCAAACTGTTTTTCTCTTACTAAACTTAAAATATTCTTTATGTTTTAACACAAATGCCATTATTAAATAAATAATAATAGGAGATCCTACAGTAATGAATGACAAATAAATAAATGAAAGTCGAACTTGAGCTGTTTTCAGTTGAAGTTTTTCTCCCCACCAACTACAAACACCAAAGGCTTGTTTCTCAAAGTAAGCTAAAATTTTAGAAATCATTTTATATTGATTTAATCAGATTATTTCCAATACTGCAATTTAAACATTTTTTTTGAGAACAATAATTTGTTTTTAACTCTATTAACGATTGCGACATTAATGCATTTGAAGAGTTAACCCCAATTTTCCTAAAATTATTAATAATAGTATTACGTTCAGAATCTAATTGTTGTAATAACATTATTGCTCTGTTTTTAATATTTTCGTCACTTATAGTTTCACCATAAACAAACAAAAATGGAACAACAACATTAATAATCAAAGCATCAATTAAAACACCGCCGGTCTTTTTAACAACTTTTTTTGATGAGGTTTTTCCAAATTGATAATTTTCTGTCCAATATGGTGAAGCCTGAACTTTAAACAACCTTCTGTATTCTATAACAGTATTTATAGTCAATATTTTTGAAAATAATCTTGGTTCATTATTCAACAAACTAGCTAACTGAGCTATTCGTATGGTTGGAAAATTAGGTGGTCGTAATCGCAAAAACTTCCACAAGCTTTTATCAATTGGAGATAATGAAAATTTTGATTTAAAAAACTCATATTCTTTTTTTAATTTTTGAAAATAAACATCTTCAAAATCATCTTGCAAAAATCCCGCTTGCCCAAATAACATGGCTTCTATTGAAAAAATATTATTATGCTTTTCAATAATCTTTAACGACGTATTTTTAGCTAATAGCAAAAAAGGTTCGGCATTAACTTTTAGCCCAAAATATTTAACAAGCTGCTGATAAAAGGTTTCTTCCCAATTATTTTTATTTAGTTCCAATGAATCTTTTATAACTGAAGATTTATATTCTAATCGTTCAACAACTAATCGTTCAAGCCAATTATTAATTGTAAAGGGATCAACATCTTTAATACCCGAACTACATGGAATCCAATTTTTGTTAGACAACAATTCCTGATAGTTTTCAATTAATTTTTCATTGATAATTCCTTTTAATTCTAGTGTAGGTATAAAAATTCCTTTGGAATTTTTTATGCTTTTATCATTTTCATAGACAACATGCATAATAACATTGTCGTAGGCTGCGTCTTTTTCATGATAATGTTTATCCCAATCTGATGACTTGATATGTATTTCAACATTTCCTGCCCAAGTGGTACTATCTATTTTAATTTGGGCATTAAAAAAATCGGGACCAGCATCTGTATTATGCTGTCCCGATTTTATAATTTGTACTGTTTCATTGTTAGAGGTCTTTAAATTAAGAGTATTAAACAATTTAAAGTTCCATATGTAGTGAAGAAAATCTTCGTTTATCATACCTTACAGCAATTCTCCGTTTTCATCTTTATCACCGTATTTTTTTGCTGGTTTTTTCTTCAAATAATCAGCACGAGTGGTTGATTTATTAACCGTGTCAGCAGCAATTAAACTCGATTGAATTTGAGTCTGTAAGTCACCCACAGTACCTGGAGAATAAGGAACAAAAATTGTGTTAACCCCTTGCTCTGCTAATCTTCCAATGGTATCATAATGTTGAGTCATAAACAACATATTCATTACTTGTTGCCCAGTAACACCATCTTCCATTGCTCCCTTCACTTCCTCTACTGAATGTTTGATACCATTAGCAATTGCAATTCGTTGATTGGCAATCCCTTCTCCTTGTAGTTTTTTACCCTCAGCTTCTGCCTGAGCAGCAGCTACCACTTTAATTTTTTCAGCTTCTGCATATTCTTTTGCTGCCTCTTTTAATCTTTTTGCTGCATTAATTTCGTTCATAGCATGCTTAACTTTAGCATCTGGATCAATATCAGTAATTAAGGCTTTGATAATTGCATATCCATATTCTTCCATGGTATCAGCCAATTCAATTTGTACAGCTTTTGCAATTTTATCTTTCTCGCTAAATACATCATCTAATAACATATTTGGCACTTCCGAACGAATAGAGTCAAACACATACGATTGAATTTGACGAGCAGGATTATCAAATTTATAAAATGAAGTCTGAATTCCATCTTCCGTTTCAACAACATAGTATTGAACAGAAATGATCAACCGAACAAAAACATCATCTTTTGTTTTTGTTTCGACTTCAACTGGAAGTTCCATTACTCTTAAGTTTACAACCCCAGCCTTTTTATCAATAATTGGAATTTTAAAATTAAATCCTGAGCGAGCTACTCGTTGAAATTTACCAAAACGCTCAATAATAACTGCTGTTTTTTGTTTTACAACGAAAAATGCACCAAACACAAAGAAAAATGCAAAAATAAACAGCACTACTCTACCAATACTAAAAGGAATTTCCATAATTATATAATTTTAAATTTGTTTAACAAGATAGCCATTTCTTTTTGGATATTTAATGCTTCCTCTCTAGATTTTTTTGCAAAATCAATATCTTTTCCAGCATAAATAATTCCTCGTGATGAGTTGATCAATAACCCTACTTCTTTATTCATTCCATACTTGCAAACCTCACTCAATTCACCTCCCTGTGCGCCAATACCTGGAACTAACAAAAAATTATCTGGAACAAGTTTTCTAATTTCTGTAAATATTTCAGGGCGAGTTGCTCCCACCACATACATCAGGTTTTCATCATTACCCCATTCTTTTGATTTTTTAAGCACTTTCTCAAACAGTTTCGTGTCCGATCCTTCAAAAAATTGAAAATCATCTGCTCCTTTATTGGAGGTTAACGCTAAAAGAATTACCCATTTATTTTTAAATTCTAGAAATGGTAGCACTGAATCCTCTCCCATATATGGTGCAACAGTTACGGAATCAAAATTTAAGTTTTCGAAAAAGGCTTTTGCATACATACCCGAAGTATTTCCAATATCTCCTCGTTTGGCATCGGCTATAGTAAAAAATTCTTTAGGGATGTATTCAATGGTTTTTTGTAAGCTATCCCAACCTTTTGAACCATAAACTTCATAAAAGGCCAGATTGGGCTTATAAGCGACGCATAAATCGTGGGTAGCATCAATTATCTGTTTATTAAATTCAAAAATTGGATCTTTCTCTTTTAATAAGTGTGTCGGAATTTTTGTTATATCTGTATCTAAACCAACACATAAAAAGGATTGTTTTAGTTTTATTTGGTTGATTAATTCTTGTTTAGTCATTTCTTATTCGGTTAATCCTGCCTGAAGTTTTTCCGTATTTTCTGCGATTTTTAACGAATTGATAATTTCATCAATATCGCCTTCCATTGCCGCTCCTAAATTGTAAAGTGTTAAACCAATTCTATGGTCGGTAACCCTTCCTTGAGGATAATTGTAGGTTCTTATTTTTGCAGATCTATCACCAGTTGAGACTTGAGATTTACGCTCTGCTGCTCTTTCTTTTTCTCTTTTAATTACCTCTGCTTCGTAAAGACGAGTTCTTAATACTTTCATGGCAATTTCCATGTTTTTTATTTGAGACCGTCCTTCTTGACATTCAACAACAACACCAGATGGAATATGTGTTAAACGAACCGCAGATTCAGTTTTATTAACGTGCTGTCCTCCTGCTCCAGATGAACGATATGTATCTTTTTTAATATCATCTTTTCTAATTTCAATATCTACTTCTTCTGCTTCTGGTAAAACTGCAACCGTAACTGCTGATGTGTGTACTCGACCTTGAGATTCGGTAGCCGGAACACGTTGAACACGATGTACTCCCGATTCAAATTTTAAAACACCATACACACTATCTCCTTCAACAGAAAAACCTATTTCTTTAAATCCGCCAGCTGTACCTTCATTAACAGTCAAAACTTCGATTTTCCAGCCTCTTTTTTCCATGTATTTGGAATACATTCTAAATAAATCTCCGACAAAAATACAAGCCTCATCTCCACCAGTACCTGCTCTTATCTCAACAATAACGTTTTTAGTATCTTCCTCATCTTTTGGGATTAACAAGACCTTAATCTCTTCATCCATTTTATTCTTTTCCTGAATAAGGTCATCTAGTTCTGCCTTAGCCATTTCTAAAAATTCCTTATCAGTTTCCGTTTTAATAATTTCTTTCGATGATTCAATATTTCCAACTATGTTTTTATACCTTTTGTACACTTCGTTGATTTCCGATAACTCCTTATATTCTTTATTTAATTTAACATAACGATTCATATCAGACACCACTTCTGGATCAACAATCTGCTCACTCACTTGGTCAAATCGAATATTAATCTGCTCCAATTTCTTTAATAAATCACTCATACATTAATTATAAATAAACTCTCCAAATTCACTTTTAATAGTTAATTTTTTCTCTCCTTTGGCTACCACTTTACCAATAATTTTAGCATCAACATTAAACAATTTTGATATTGATATTATATCCGCAGCAATATCATCTGGAACATACAATTCCATTCTATGCCCCATATTGAACACTTTATACATTTCTTTCCAATCTGTTCCTGATTCTTCTTTTATAATTTTAAACAATGGAGGCACATCAAATAAAGTGTCTTTTACAATGTGTAAATCATCTACAAAATGTAAAATTTTTGTTTGAGCACCTCCACTACAATGCACCATCCCGTCTACTTTACCTTTATGTTTTTCTAATATCTTTTTAATTATTGGAGCATAAGTCCGTGTTGGTGATAATACTAATTTCCCAATATTAAGTTCAACTCCTTCAATAGTATCTGTTAAATTATATTTACCCGAATAAACTAATTCTTTAGGAACACTATTATCATAAGTTTCAGGATATTTTTTTGCGACAGTTTTATTAAACACATCATGTCTTGCCGATGTTAAACCATTACTTCCCATTCCTCCATTGTATTCTTTTTCATAAGATGCTTTACCTGATGATGATAATCCAACAATAACATTTCCTACTTTAATATTTGCATTATCTACAACATCTTCTTTCTTCATTCTACAAGTAACAGTAGAATCAACAATTATAGTTTTAACTAAATCACCAACATCAGCTGTTTCCCCTCCTGTTGAATAAATACCTATTCCCAGATTCCTTAAATCTTCCAGTAATTCTTCTGTTCCATTAATAATTTCAGATAAAACTTCTCCTGGTATTAAGTTTTTATTTCTACCTATTGTTGATGAAAGTAATATATGGTCTACAGCACCTACACATAACAAATCATCAACATTCATTATTAGTGCATCTTGAGCAATTCCTTTCCATACAGAAATATCGCCTGTTTCTTTCCAATATGCATAAGCTAAAGATGATTTAGTTCCAGCCCCGTCAGCATGCATCACAATACAGTGATTATCGCTACCAGTTAAGTAATCGGGAATAATTTTACAAAATGCTTTCGGATAAAGACCTTTATCAATTTTTTTTATAGCATTATGTACATCCTCTTTTGAAGCTGAAACTCCTCTTAATAAATATCTTTCTGACGGCTTCATTTGTTATTATATTTTTTTGTAAAAACTATAAAACAAAAAAAGCATCCACCAATGGCAGATGCTTTTTTTGTTATTTATTTAATCTAATTAGCAGATGATTCTGTTGCCTGGGGCACATAGTCATCTCTTAATACTTTAAAGTCAGTTCTTCTATTACGCTGATGAGCAGCTTCTTTTTCTTCTTCAGATTTCAAAGCATTGATATATTTTTCATCTAATAAAGTTCCATCAGGCATTTTTAATGGTTCTTTTTCACCCATACCTTTTGCAACAATCCTATCTGGAGCCACACCTTTTTCTTTAATCAAATAATCAACACAAGACTGAGCTCTTCTTTGAGATAACTTCTCATTATAAGCATCTTTACCTCTAAAATCGGTATGAGATCTCAATTGAATAACAATATTTGGATTGTCTACCATAATATTATAAAGATAGTTCAATGAATCCTTAGATTCTGGTAATAAATCAGCACTATTATAAGCGTACAAAATCAAAGGTAATTTAATCGGCCCTTGCATAGGTTGTAATTCATACTCATGAAAGAAGTTCATTGAAGACTCATGTCCAACAGTTGTCTCTTTCCCTTTTGCTGATAAATATTTTTCTTTTTCAACAACTAGCGAATATGAGGTGTTAGGATTAATGTATCTGGCATCACCATTTTCTTTGAACGAAAAAGCACCACTTTCATCCGTTAACATCTCTGCAGATAAACCATCTGTACCAATTAACTTAACTTTTGATCCAGCAATTGGTTTTTGCGTTTCAATATCTCTAACAACACCTTCTAAAGCAAATACAATCTCTGGCAAATAAAACTCCCATATATCATCTCCGCCTTTACCTCCAGTACGACTAGTTGTAAAAAGACCTCTATTTTGTCCTTCTTCGAAAACAATACCGAAATCATTTGCTTCAGAATTCATTGGAGCTTTTAAGTTTTCTGGATTTCCCCATTGGTTAATCCCCTTACTTTTTGCCTTAAATAAGTCTAAACCACCCATTCCTGGTAAACCATTCGATGCAAAATATAATTCTCCATTGTCTCTAATATACGGGAACATCTCATCACCAGAAGTATTAATTTCAGCACCTAAGTTAGTTGGTTCAGACCATTTTTTTGCTTTTTTATCATAGGTAATATACCATAAATCTTTTCCGCCTTGTCCACCAGGTATATCTGATGCAAACACTAATGTATTATCATCATCTGAAATAGCAGGATGACCAACGGTAAAGGTATCTTGAGCAACAGCTATCAATTCAGGTTCACCCCAATTTTGGCCAGACTTATTAGCAGTATAAATACTACAGCCCATCACTCCTTTCTTTTGGACTCCACAACGAGTGAAATAAATAGTTGCTTTTTTAGAGTTTAAACAAGCTGAACCTTCACTTGCTGGAGAATTGACTGTAGCATTCAATAATGCTGGAGTACTCCACTTTCCTTTTTTATCTCGTTTAGAGAAATAAATATCGTCAAAATTCATGCCTGTAACATCCGAAACTTCTGTTCCTGTAGACCCTTGTCTTGTTGATGTAAAGTAAATTTCATCTCCTTTTTTACTTGAAAATGTAGGTGAAAAATCATAATCCTCTGAATTTAGTAATGGCATCGGATTAACAACAACTTTAGTTGGAGTATCTTTCCATGCTTTAGCATCCGTACAAGATTTTATTCCCTGATCAGCAATTTTATCACCTGGTTTTGCAGCTTTATATTTGTTATATTCCACAATAGCTTCTTCATATTTACCTTGAGACTTATATATGTTAGCTAAATAAAGGATAGCAATTGGGTCGTCATATTTTGCAGTAATGGCTTTACTGTACCACACAGCAGCCTGAGTACCATCTTCTTTTAACCGATAACATTCAGCTATTTTGAACAGAATCTCAGATTTAACTTCTTTACTTTTTTCTTTGGTATACGCTTTTTTATACAAATCAATTGCTTGATAATACTTTAAACCACTAAACGCAACATCAGCATCTAACTTATAGTTTTTCTGAGCACTTAACGAAAGGCTAAAAAACAAAAAGATAGCCAGCATACTAAAAATTTTGGTTGTTTTCATATTATAATTCGTCGTTTAATAAATAGAGTTCGGCTAAAGTAAATAATTCTTTCTATTAATCAAAAAAATGTTAGTCAAAATTTTAACTAACATTTTAATTTTAAAATATCTATTGTTTTATTATTATTTTGTAAATAAAATTTCTCTCAATTTCGGCAAAGGCCAACATTCATCATCAATTAGTAACTCTAACTTATCTGAATGATATTTAATTGATTGGAAATAGGGTTTAACGCAATCGCAATATGCAAAGGCTTTTTCTTCAGCATGTTCAATTTTATTTGCTTTCTTTCTTTCAACTAACATTAAGTCAATATTAGATTTCAATTCATTAATATGTGTTGAAATGGTTTCTAGTACTTGATATTGAGTTGATGCGACTTTTTTAGCTTCCTTACCATAGATTTCAACCATACCTTTAATATTTTCTATAATTGTATTTTGATATCTAATGGCTGTCGGAATAATATGGTTTTGAGCTAAATCACCCAATACTCTTGATTCAATTTGAAGTTTTAAAATATAATTCTCCAATTCTATTTCATGTCTTGCCTCCATTTCTATTGGAGATAAAACACCTAATTCATTGAACAAATCAATTGTTTTCTTATCTTTCATCACCTTTAAAGCCCTAGGAGTATCTTTTAAATTTGATAAACCTCTTTTTTCGGCTTCTTTCACCCACTCATCACCATAGCCATTTCCTTCAAATCGAATTTTTTTAGATTCTTTAATTAGCTTTTGAAGTTCTTTTAATATTGCCTCATCTTTCTTTTCCCCTTTACCAATTCTCGCATCTACCGATTTTTTGAAAATCATTAATTGTTTTGCTACAATTACATTTAGAGCAATCATAGCAGAGCCGCAGTTTGCTGATGATCCTACTGCTCTGAACTCAAATTTATTTCCTGTAAAAGCAAATGGAGATGTTCTATTTCTATCTGTATTATCTAGTAAAAGTTGAGGAATCTTACCTATACTTAGCTTAAGTTCGGTTTTATCTTCTGGAGTCATTTTTCCAGCTTTAACGCTTTTTTCTAAATTATCCAACATCTGTGTTAATTGTGACCCAATAAAAACAGAGACAATAGCTGGAGGAGCTTCATTAGCTCCTAATCTGTGATCATTTCCGGCAGATGCAATACTCGCTCTTAAAATATCGGCATTATCATGAATAGCTTTAATGGTATTCACAAAGAAGGTTAAAAATCTTAAATTAGTTTTTGGATTTTTACCTGGTGCCAATAAATTAATGCCTGTATTTGTTCCTAATGACCAGTTATTATGCTTTCCTGAACCATTTAAAGAGGGAAATGGTTTTTCATGTAACAGAATTCTATAATCATGCTTTCTAGCAACTTTTTCAAGTAAATCCATCAACAATAAGTTATGATCATTTGCGAGGTTAGTTTCTTCAAACATTGGAGCACATTCAAATTGGTTTGGTGCCACCTCATTGTGTCGGGTTGTAACTGGTATTCCCAACTTTAACGCTTCAATCTCATAATCTTTCATAAAAGCACTGATTCTATCTGGAATAGATCCAAAATAATGATCGTCTAATTGTTGTCCTTTTGCAGGATTGTGACCAACCAATGCTCTGCCAGTCATCATAATATCTGGTCTTGCGTAAAAAAGTGCTTTATCAATTAAAAAATATTCTTGTTCCCAACCCAGTGATACATTAACTTTAGTAACATCTTTTTCGAAATATTGGCAAACATCAGTAGCTGCCTTATCCATAGCATGCAGTGCTTTTAACAATGGCATTTTAAAATCTAGAGCTTCCCCTGTATATGCAATAAAAATAGTTGGAATACATAATGTTCCACTAATAATAAACGCAGGCGATGATGGATCCCAAGCAGTATAACCTCTAGCCTCAAAGGTATTTCTTATTCCTCCATTTGGAAAACTAGAAGCATCTGGTTCTTGTTGAACTAAATTATCACCATCAAATCTTTCTATAGCTCTTCCGCCTGATATTGGAGTAAAAAACGAATCATGCTTTTCCGCAGTACTACCAGTTAATGGCTGAAACCAATGAGTATAGTGAGTGACATTTTTAGTCAATGCCCAATCTTTCATAGCTGATGCAACTTGACTTGCTAATTGCCTATCAAGCGACGCACCTTCTTCAATAGTTTTCATTAATGCTTTATATGCCTCACTTGGTAAATACTCACGCATTACTTCTTTTGTAAAGACATTAGTTGAATAGTATAGTGAAGCCTTATTTGCAGGATATTCAACTTTTTTTGGCACTCGGGAAAGTGCATCTGATAATGCTTGAAATCTAATTGTAGCCATTTTTTGTATAAATTTTAATAATTTATGCGAAGATAATTCAAAAAAATACGATAATTTAAATTTTTATGTATAAATATTTATCAACACCCCTAAAAAAATGATTATTTTTAATTTATTTTATTTTATTTCGGCAATACCCCCTAAAAAAAAGACCATTAATTTTAAATTAATGGTCTTTTCAATTTTAATTGAATTATTATTATGGTTTTTTAATTATTATTTCAACCTTCATATTTTTAGTTTTATCTTTATCTTCAGCTATTCCTTGCATTGATTTAATAATTCGTTCTTTAACTATGCCTTTTGATACTAAATATTTATAAACGACTCCAACCCTTTTACCATCTAATTTATCTTCATCTTTTTCTGACTCATCGATATATCCATCTATTGAAACAGAGTCTTTTGGATTTGCTTTTAAGTATGTAATCAAATCATCCATTTTTTTTGTAGCTGAAGCTGAAATATTGACTTGTTTTGATTCAAAAAATACTGTATAATTAACACTGGAAACATTATTCTTTGCATTTGTAACTGTTACATCTCCATCAGAATTAATGATCTTTGGCTGATTAGATTGACCATTTAAATCACTTTTAAATGTTTTATTAACTGTCTCCATATCATCAACCCCTGGAATAAAATCGCAATCACATTTTTCATCTCCACTTAACGGTGTTACTATTACATTATCTATATAATAATAAGCATCATTGGTTTGTGGAGAATTAAACCCCTGCGGACGTTTTACTTTGATAATAGTAAGTTTTTCTTCAGGAGTAAAATTTCCAATAGTTAAAAATTCTTCACCACCTTTAGCTTTGAATTTAGAGCAAACTGCTGTCCAAAAATATTGCTGTTCATATACTTTCAACCTCCTACTAATTATCTGTGCATCATATTGAAACACATCATTATTATTGGCCGATACAGCATCACTGGATAAATAAGCTCCTAAATAATTACATGCATATTTTGATAAATCAGCTAAACTCACATGAAAAGTTACACAATACTCCTCATCTTGCCTAAGAGGCTCATTTAATTTAACCTGTAAATAACTTCTAGGCGCTTTACCTTTAGGACTATAAGCAAGTATTCCCGCAAAATTATCTCCCTCCATAGGATCTTCTGCACCGTACAAATTACCGTCTACAGCAATCTCTGCACTTTTTGTATTTTTTATGTATAAATCGGCTTGAGTTAATGTTGGAGAAATCCAAGGCTCCGCCATATTTATTTGACCTTTCTCTTTTATTTTTTTTCCTATCTTATTAAAATCGTGATTAGGCACGAGATTAGTCTGAGCAACTAAAATGGCAGATATTGATAAGAAAAGTATTACAACTAAATTTTTCATAAAGAATTTTTGTTTGATTATGATAATCAAAATTTAGACCGAAGTTACTAAATTATGCTTGAAAGTTAAAACTATAAAACAAAAAGCCACTAATTAAGTGGCTCTCCATTTTTCTCGTCTAGTTAATTGATTTTCCAAAGAAATTATTCGAAATCAACTCCTCAAGCAACATCCTTTTTCCATTATAGAATGGAGTTATCCAAGCATCTTTTTGTCCAGATTTTATTATTTTTTGTCTCAATACTTCTGCTTCAGCAATTGTGGTATAAACCCCCTGGGTGAATCTAGTTATTTCATCTGGATAATCTTTAACAACAGGTTCTCCATATTGTTTTAAATGATTCCACTTATAATTTTTAGGAAATCGATACGCTGCAATTTGAACCCTAAACTCTAAGCCTGGAGCACAGGATTTACCTCCTGTAGCAATTAATTTATTATAGATAGCTTTATTATTTAAATCTTTTCCCACGAAAAATGAAAAATCAATAAACTCTTCATTACATGGTCCTTTGGCGGCTGGTTTTGTTATTCCCAGTTCCTCCTTTTGTCTATCATTTAATTCATCAAGTTTTTTGCGCTGGCCAAAAACAAAAACCGTTACAAATGCATCTTCTGTTGCTTTTTCCTTAGCAATTATATTTTGTCTAAATGCCTCAGCTTCATCTAGGGTTTCAAATGGTCCAAACGTATATCTTGTAACTCCATCAGGATATGTCTTTGCCGTTATTTTACCATATTTTTCTAAGTGACCCAATTTAAAATCCTCAGGATTAGTCACAGCTCCAATTTCAACCTTAAAGGTTAATCCTGCAATATTTTTTCCTGCAGCATCCTCTAAAGTATTATTATTCTGAAGATTCACGTCCTCATTTTTTACTAAATCAACTGCCTGTTTTTCATTTATATCACTGGTGTTTTCGATCTTTTCAATCCCTGTTAATTGATCATGAATAGTCACATCTTTAAGAAAATCGGTTCTAGAATATTTTTGAGGATAATATTGTTTTATTGTTTTTTCTTTTCCATGATCGCTTACTTTAATAGCTGATGAATTCATTGTAGAATCTGATTTAATCAATTCCTGACGAGCTATTTCTGCAGCTAACAATGTACTATATGGTCCAGCCATAGTTTTAACAGATCCATCAGGATAAGTAACTTCTTTTGTAGTAAGTCCATTCAACTTATTTTCTTTGCCAACTGGTGCTTCTACAAAATACTCAATACCATCCGCTTGGATTCCCCCTTCTTCTTTTAGAATTTTCTTATATATCATTTCCTCATACCCTTCTTTAGTACTCTCTTTTCTATATTTATCAATCTGAGAATCAATCTTATTTTGTAAAACATCTTCATTTGATGAGGCAACCTCTTCAACAACCTGTTTTCCTCCAAAATTAAAATCGTGTTCAACCTGAACATAGGTCTCTAACGATTGGACATCAATATAATCAATTTTAGTGTCATAACCCTCAACTTCTATGGCAATTTTATATTTATTACCAGGCGTTAATGCTAACATATATTTACCCGAAGATGAGTTAGACTTGAATTTACCTTCTAAGTTACCTGTTGTTTCATTCGTTACCGTAATGTCTGCTTCTACTGGTTTATCATCTTTATTTACAACACCTACCACTAATGCAAGTATCGGTCTTTTTCCAAAATGACCTGGGCTAACCGTATATATATCATGTGTACCATTTTCACTTCTACCAGCAGTAGAATAGTAACCTGTTTTTGCGTCAGCCGATAAAACATAATATCTATCGTCATCTATTGTATTAACCGGATAACCTATGTTTATTGGTTCATCCCAACCATCATCATTCAAATACGTATAGAAAATATCATATCCTCCCATACTATTATGCCCTTTAGAACTATAATACATCGTTCTTCTATCTGGGTGTATAAAAGGAGCATCGTCGTCATATTTTGTATTAATAGTAGGCCCTAAATTTTTTACATTTCCCCATGTACCATCGGGTTTTAACCCAGCAGAATATAAATCTCTCTCTCCAAAGCCACCCTCTCTATTACTTGAAAAATAAAGTGTTTTACCATCACTTGATAAACTTGCACTCCCTTCCCAAGCTGTTGTATTTACTTCTCCTTTTAATTTTTCTGGTTTAGTCCAACTATCTCCATTTAAATAGCTGGTATAAATATCTCCGTTATCGCTTTTTGTGCTTTTATAAATAAACAACTGCTGCCCGTCAACAGAAAGTGCAATACTCGCATCATGACCATTTGTGTTAATATTATCACCTATACTTTCTGGTTCTAACCAAGTATTACCAACTTTATATGAAACCATTATGTCTTCATAATACTCACCTCGTGGATCAGGTTTCCCAGTTTTATCCATTAATCCACCCTTACTTAATTCTCCCCTATAAGTATATATTAAAACTGTTTCATCAGAGGTGATTACAGGAACATATTCAGAATGCTCAGTATTTATTGGTTTTCCTATATTTATTATATCAACAACCAAACTATCATTCATAAATTTTTCTGCATTTTGGCAATATATAATATTCTGTCTTGCTTTGGCCTTTTGTTCATCTGATACATCTTGTGAAGACATATATTCTTGATAAGTTTCAATTGCTTTTTTAAAATCCCTATTCACTGCATAAGCCCTTGCTAAATAAAAATTAACTTCATTAAAAGTCGGGTTTTTCTCTTTCACTTCCTGAAGAATCGATAAAGCTAAAGTCTTTTTATTTCTAAAATAAGTATAACAAATACCTTCCATCAATCTATAATAAGGATCTGCTGGTTTATTTTTAGATAATTGTTCAAATAGTTCCAATGCTTTAGGTATATTCTGCTGATCTTCATCAAAATAATATGCTTCAGCTTTTTGAAGCATATCTTTTTCTTCCTTACTCGATATTGTAGTTTGGGCACTCAAAACGCTTGTTGTTAAAAACATTAACAATAACATCTGAAAGAAAAAATTATTTTTAATCATTTTATTATCAGTATTATAAATTTATTCGAAACTAAAGTACCTTAAAATCTTATTCATACTTATTAACAATTTACACACTTATTAACGGAGTTATTAACACCTCGAATGAATTAAAGCGTTTATATTTGTTTTTTCAAATTTTATATGGAGTATAATTTATACGAACTTAGTAATGGCATTAGGATAGTACACAAACCTATCTCTGGAAAAATAGCCCATTGTGGATTTATTATTAATACAGGTAGCAGAGATGAGAATATAAATGAAAATGGTATTGCTCATTTTATTGAACATACTATATTTAAAGGAACTCAAAAAAGAAAAGCTCATCATATTTTGAATAGAATCGATAGTGTTGGAGGAGAAATTAATGCCTATACCACAAAAGAGAAAACCTGTGTTTATGCTTCGTTTGTAGTTGATTATTTAGAAAGAGCAACTGAATTACTAACCGATATTATAACCAACTCTACTTTTCCTGAAAAGGAAATAGAAAAAGAAAAAGATGTTGTAATAGATGAGATTCACTCTTATCAAGATACTCCTTATGAACAAATTTATGATGATTTTGAAGAAATGGTATTTAGAAATCATTCTTTGGGGAAAAATATACTTGGGACAGTAAAAAGTGTAAAAAAATTCAATCGTAAATCTATTTTAGATTTTATTGACAGAAACTATGCTACAAATCAAATCGTTTTTAGCATTATTGGAAATATTTCAGAAAAAAAAATCAAGCAGCTTTCAAAAAAATATTTGGGACTTATACCATCAAAAACAAATCCACTAGTTAGAACAGATTTTACTGACTATAAACCGTTTCAAACTACAATAAAAAAGGATAATTACCAATCACACTCTATTTTAGGGAATATAGCTTATGGAGCTAACGACAATAAAAAACCTGGTTTTATACTCTTAAATAATTACCTAGGTGGTCCAGCAATGAATAGTAGGTTAAATATGAGTATAAGAGAAAAACATGGTTTTGCTTATTCAGTTGAATCTAGTTATACAAGCTATACAAATACTGGTATTTTTAGCGTTTATTTAGGAACTGATCAGAAAAATATGTCAAAATCAATCGAATTAACTTTAAAGGAATTAAAGCTTCTTAGAGAAAAAAGATTTTCTGACATACAACTTCATCGAGCAAAGGTTCAGCTACTGGGACAAATAACTCTTTCGGAAGAAAATAATGTAAACATAATGCTAGGAATAGGCAAAAGTCTCCTTAACTATGGTAAGGTAGATAGTTTAGAAGATGTTTATAAAAAGATAAACAATATTACAGCAGAACAATTACTAGAAATTGCGAATGACATCTTTAATAAAGAAGAAATCAGCACACTAATTTATCAATCAAAAAAATAGTCAGACATGAACTTTCTACCTGAAGAACTCGATAATTATGTAAGTACTCATTGCGATGAAGAATCACAACTTTTGAAAGAACTAAACCATGAAACCTGGGAAAAGGTAATTAACCCTCGAATGCTTTCTGGTCATGTACAAGGGAGAGTATTAAGTATGTTGAGTAATATGATAAAACCACAAAACATTTTAGAAGTTGGAACTTATACTGGTTATTCAGCTCTTTGTCTTGCTGAAGGATTGTGTTCTAATGGGCAAATAGACACTATTGATATTAATGAAGAATTGGAGACAATCGCTAAAAAATATTTTAAAAAGGCTGGTATTGAAAATAAAATCAATTGCATTTATGGTGATGCATTAACAATTATTCCTACTTTAACTAAAACATACGATTTAGTATTTATTGATGCAGATAAGATAAATTATAGTAATTATTTTGATTTAATTTTTGACAAATTAAAAATTGGAGGCTATATCGTTGCTGATAATGTATTATGGAGCGGAAAAGTTGTTCAAAAGATTAATCCCGATGATTTGGACACCTTGGCAATTTTGGAGTTTAACAAAAAAATTCAGAATAACCCTAGGGTACACAATGTACTACTTCCGATAAGAGATGGCTTAATGATTATAAGGAAAATAAACTGAAAATAGAATACAATAAAAAGGAAAAACCTATTATTGAGCTAAATAAAATAGGTATAATCACTACATATTTTATTTGCTTGGATTGATATAAAAGATATTTCAGCAACAAAAGGAAAGCTGCAAACAAGGGATAACCAATTAAAACAATAAACAACCAGTTTTTCATTCTGAAACCCAAATTATATAATTAAGCAGAATGAAATTATGATTGTAATCATATTAGAAAACCCTACCTATTAATTGCTATTTTAAATGAATCTGTTGATTTATCTGAAAAACTCATCTTTACCATATAGGTCCCATTTGGAATGGCTGCTACATTAATTTTTAATGGTTCATTTTGTATTTCATTTTTTTCAGATAAAACTAATTTCCCCAATAAATCAAACACTTCTATATTGATAAATCCCTGAATTTGTTTTCTTACCGGAACTGTAATTAGATTATTCGCTGGATTTGGATATGGAATGGTATTTTCAATAACCATATTATCATCAATAATTCCAGTGACCATATCGATAGTTACTGAAATAGATGGTGTAGCATCGTAACCAAATCCTGCCCAATACCAAATTGGAGATTGTCCATTAGGTAACACTTTAACTGGTGCAATTGGCTGTAAATAATTATTTACTGTCGATTCATAATTAAGCTGTACATCGTAACCTATTCTTAATTCATCGCTTGAATTATAAATACAAAATAGATATTTTTGATTGTCGACTAATTGAACAGGAACATCGAATGGTAAAAAAATATTTATTCCATTTTCCGATTCATCAGGATAATAATAAAATCCATCACCTACTTGATTCAATGAATTAAATGTTGGGCTAGATACTGATAAATCGGTAAAAACATCATTCCATTCATATGCTCTTAGCTCAATAATTTCAAATATCATCGTTCCATTAACTGGAGCACAAGAAAAAGTCATACCCTGAACTATACCTCTACTGGCATTAGCATTTTTAAAAACTAAGCACGACTCCCAATCATCATATAAAGTTGTAGTTTCATTAAGTGAATATGCTGTAGATTTAAGAGGATTGTATAATGAATCGAATCGAGATTTTCCATAAATATTTGGACTAATAAAAAACTTAGTATCAAAAATATTATCTGATGTATCTTCATCATTTACCAAATTAATTTGATATCTAATATTATATTCTCCAACATCCCACGAAACAGGGGAAAAAACACCCAAATCAGCATAAATAGTATCAACAACCACTCCTGAAGGTGCATTAAAATTAAGTGCAGAAGATGTATTAGTATAAACCGAACTACCATTATGAGTAATATCTACCGATGCAGTTACTCCATTTTGAGCATTAGATCCTGGATTAAAAATAAACATACCTAAATCTAAAGCATTTTCACTTCCATTATTTGATAAAAAACTAGGAATAGCAGAATGATGTGCCATAACAATATTTGCTGGACTAGACCCTAAATCATTTGAATTTAACCCCACCTTCGTTCCAATAAAAGCATAAACACCTCCCATTGCAATAAAATCTCTTAATTCATCTCCCTCTTCACTACCAATAGAAACAACAGGTATTGTCACACTACTACCAACTGTACTACCTCCCATAGCAAATGGACCTGGGTCCCTATTAATAATTATTACACCAATAGCTCCTGCCTGCTGCGCATAATCAGCCTTAATATCGTGCCAACAAAAGCTTCTATATACTACTGCAATTTTACCTGTTAAATCATTAATAACAGGTTCACAGGCATCTTGCCAAGTTGGATTTCCATTTACATCAATAGTTGTATCAGTTGCATCATCAACAAATATTAATTCTGCCTCTATTGCATTTGCAGCAATTGTCATATCTGGTGTTGACCAACCTGTTTCAGCAGGATCTGCCCAAATGGAAGGAATTACACCCAATAGCAGCGGGTTATTAGGACTTTGTGTTATTTTAACAATAACCTGAGAATAAATTGTGTTCATTAAAAATATGAACAATACTGAAACGAATATCTTCTTCATAACTTCATTATTTATAAAGCTAATTTACAACATTTTGCGAATAAAAAACAAAATAAAAAAAGCTCCACAATTGCAGAGCTTTTAAATTATATTAAAGTACTTTTAAAATTATCTATTTACAGACACTTTAAATGTATCTTTTGAACCATTAGCAAATGTTAAGTTGAAAATATACGCACCATTAGATAAAGAAGCGACATTAACTCTTAATGCCTCATTACCTATAGATTGTTTTTCAGAAATAACTAATTTACCTACTACATCATAAACCTCAATAATTACATCACCTTTAACTCCATTTCTTACTGGAACTTTCAACAAGTTAGTAGCAGGATTTGGATAAGGGATAGCAGAAACATTGGAATTTTCTTGATCTTTTACTGAAGTTGAAATATCAAAATTTACTGATATTGCTGGTGTGACATCCCAACCAAAACCATCTCTATACCACGTATCACTACCACCATTAGCTAATGTTTTAACTGGAGCAATTGGTTGTAAGTAATTATTTATTGTAGCTGTATAATCAATTCTAGTATCATACCCTATTCTAATAGAATCACTAGCATTATAAACACAAAATAGATATCTCTGATTATCAGCCAACATGAATGGAGTATCAAAAGGAACATAAATATTTTGCCCTGATAAATCACCATCACTTCCATAATCATAAAAATATGTCCCTCCTGCTGCTTGTACTAATGAGGTAAAAGTAGGAGGAGTATTCATGTCAGTAAAAACATCATTCCATAAATACGATCGTACTTCTAACACTTCAAAATCAATATCAAAACCAACCGGTCTTGATGAGAAAGTCATCCCTAAGGCATTTACACCTCTGGTACCAGCATTTGGATCTTGAAATACTATACATGCTTCCCAATCATCATACTGAGTAGTTGTTTCATTTAACGAGTAAGCCGTTGTTGGCATTAATTGATTTGATGCATCCAATCTAGATTTAGCATATACATCATTGTTGTTTGTTAATTTATAATCAAAACTAAATGTATTGTCAGAAAGGTCTTCATCCAATCCAGCAAGGGTTAAATTATAAGTAACAGTATATGTACCTACTCCCAAAGTGGCTGGAGCAAAAGTACCTAAATCAAAATATTGAGTATCTAAAACAAATCCAGCCGGGGCAGCAAAATTTAAAGGTGTAGAAGTTTGACTATATACAGAAACCGGTCCTGTTGGTCCCTGATAATCAATGTTAACACTAGCCGTTACACCATTTTGCATGTTATTACCAACATTATATGCCCATATCCCTAAATCAACAGGGTATTCAGTTCCATTTTGAGCTAAATCTCTCGGTTTTGCTAATTCATTTGGCATAACTATATCGGCAATACTCGAACTCATATCATCGTTAAAAACACCTACTTTAGACCCAATAAACATTTCAACTGGACCATTTTGCATTTCTGAGATAATAAAATTACCATCACTGCTTTTTAAGAAAACAGCAGGAATAGTACATAATGCACCTTCTGGAGCAATACCAAGCATACCCAACAACGCGTCTTCTCTGTTTACAATAATAACCGCAATTGCTCCAGCATTCTGAGCTTCTAAAATCTTTACTGCAAAGTTGCAAGTATTTCTTCTTATCACGGCAATTTTACCAGCATACGCATTTGCAGGAGATGGATTACACCCTTCTTCAGAGATAGGATTTCCTTGTGGACTGGTTCCAGGTGTTCCATCATTAACCAGAACAAGTTCTGCCTGAACATAAGTCCCTGGCACATTAAAGTCCATTGTCATTCCCCAAGTACCATCATCTGTTTCTCCAGGCCAACCACCTTCATTAACCTGTACACTGTATTCAAAATTCATTTGGACAGCTGCTGGAGATATTCCTTTAACAAATACCTGAGAGAAGCCTATTATAGTCGTCAAAAGAACTCCCAATAATAAAGTAATTTTTTTCATAAAAATTATATTTAGTTAATAATAAATTTAATTGTTTACTAAATGTACATAAGAATTCTCATAAAAAACCTATTTATAATTATTAGATGGCATCCCATTTAATTAACGGTTGTTTTTCTGATGTTTTGTTAAAAAATAAAAAGCCCCGCAACTGCGGGGCCTTTAAATTATATCAGAAACTTTTAAAGATTATCTGTTAACAGAAACTTTAAATGTATCTGTAGAACCATCAGCAAACGTTAAGTTGAAAACATAAGCTCCATTAGCAATAGAAGCAACATTAACTCTTAAAGCTTCGTCACCAATTGTTTGTTTTTCAGAAATAACTAATTTACCTACTAAGTCATAAACCTCAATAGTTACATCACCCTTAACACCTTTTCTTACTGGAACTCTTAATAAGTTAGCAGCAGGGTTTGGGTAAGGAGTTGAAGAAACATTTGATACAACCTCATCTTTTACTGAAGTAGAAATATCAAATACCGCAGCAATAGCAGCTGTAGCATCGTAACCAAAACCAGCAGCAAACCATTCGTCAGCACCACCATTAGCCAAAGTTTTAACAGGAGATATTGGTTGTAAGTAATTGTTTACAGTAGCAAAATAATCTACTTTAGTATCAAAACCAATTCTTACAGAATCTGATGCATTGTATATACAAAACATGATACCATTAACAGAAGCTGTAGTAGCTAAATCTAATGGAGCATCAAACGCTTGGTAAACCATTACACCTTCCAAGTTACCATTTGAAGTATGATCCCAGAAATAAGTTCCACTAGCAACTTGATTTAATGGTGAAAAAGTAGGCGCAGTTGCTTGAGACAAGTCAGTATAACCAACTTCATTCCATTCATAAGCTCTTATTTCAACAACTTCAAAGTCAATATCATATCCTACCGGTAAGCCTGTGAAATACATACCTGTTACAGTTCCTGTATAAGGTCCACGATATAAAATACAAGGCTCCCAATCATCATATTGAGTGGTTGTTTCATTTAACGAATAAGCAGTAGAGTGTACTGGTATACCCGCAGCATTGGTTGTTGATTTCGCATAAATATCCTCATTGTTTGTTACTCTATGATTAAATACAAACATGTTATCAGCAGGATCTTCATCCGTTCCAGCAATATTTAACGTATAAGTAAATTCATAAGTAGCAACATCAACGGTTACGCCATTAGCAGTATTTGGCAATGTAAATTGACCTAAATCAAAATATTGAGTATCAATAACAGTTCCAGCAGGTGCAGCAAAATTTAATGGTGCAGATGTATTTGTGTGGATTGTATTCCCATCTTGTTTAATTGTAATAGTAGCAGTTACACCATTTTGAGCATTAACACCATAGTTAAAAGCAAAAAAGCCTAAATCTAAAGCAGTAGGAATAGCTAAATCTGCAGGAATAGCAGATGCTTCTGGCATAACAATATCAGCGATACTTGATCCCATATCGTCGTTAAAAATTCCAACTTTAGAACCAATAAATGCTGTTACTGAACCTGGAGTACAAGAGTTTAATGCTAAATATAAATCATCACCCGCAACTCTACCAATTTGAACTACAGGAATAGTTACAGCAGTACCATAAGTACCACCAGCCATACCTACAGCATCGCCTGTATGGTTTATAATAATAACACCTATTGCACCTCTAATTTGTGCACTCCATGCTTTTTGACCAAACTGGCAATCACCTCTGTAAACTACAGCAATTTTACCTGTTAAATCTTGTGTCCAAACTGACATAGATGAATCTACAGTACATCCTAATGCTGATCTAGGCACATTATTCAGAGGAGGCGTACCTATTCCAACAACCATTCCAGTTGCAGTATCTTGCACCATTTCCAATGGACCTGAAACAGCATTGTTACCATCAAAAATATTTGGTAAACCCCAATCAGTTGATGAACCATCAAGTTCACCTGCATATTCGAAAGGATACGTACCTTCCAACCCTGTGTTACAAGGCACTGAAGTTAATTTAACTACCACTTGTGAGAAACTCACTGTAGTTGCTAAAACTAACCCCATAAACAAAGTAATTTTTTTCATGTTTTTAATTTTTTAGTTAGTATTAATTTAATTAGTTGTTTGGTCAAAATTACAAATTATATTTAACACAAAAAAAACATTAGGCTAATTTTAATACTCCATTTTATTAACGGTTAATTATTAGCTTTCCTCGGCTAATTATCATTTATTTTAGACGAATAATTTAAATAATACTAAACTATTACAATCTTGTGGCATTCAATTTGATTTGTTAATTTGGTATCATAAAAACTACTTTACCATGAAGTATTTAAAAGCATTAGCTATTTTATCAGTTTTCTGTGTTACTTTTTATTCTTGTACAAAAGAGGACGACAATAAAAATGTTACCGGAACAACAAGTCCATCCGATCCAAGAAATGTATTTATTGGAACATGGGTTAGTAACGAAGATTCACAAGTTTTTGGTACAACTACATACTCTGTTGATATTTTAGCCCATTCTTCTATAACTAACAGAATTATAGTAAGTAATTTTTACAATTTAGGTTTTCAAGCAAGTAACTGTCAGATGGAAATTAGCGGAAATAGCATTACTATATTTCAGCAAAATTTGTCAGGTTATGATGTTATTGGTTCCGGAACTTTAGTTAACAGTTCAACAATAAACTTGTCTTACACCACTAATGATGGAGCTGGAATTGATAGTGTTTCAACTGTATACACAAAAACAAATTAGTCTATCGCAGTTTTGCTCCTAACTCTGTTGATAAAGTCGAAATGAGCTTCTCTATTATCCTATCCACTTGAACATCTGTCAAGGTTTTTTCATTGTCCTGAAAAACAAAACTAACTGCATAAGATTTTTTTCCTTCATCAAGATTTTTACCTTCATACACATCAAACAAATTAACTTCTCTCAATAATTTTTTCTCACTTTTAAATGCTAATTCTTCAATCTGCTTATAATTGATCTGATTATCTATCAAAAGTGCTAAATCTCTACGAACAGATGGAAATTTAGCTATTTCCTTGTACTGAATTTTAACTTTTGAAGCTTGTTTTACAAACACGTCTAAATTAATTTGAGCAAAATAGATTTCATTAGTTATATCAAATTGTTTTTGTGTTTTTTTTGCAACCTTTCCTATTTGTAGTAATTCCTTTTCATTTAAAATGTAAGATAATGAGTAATCATATACATCATTACCTTGATGATTAAAAACAAAGTTGGATTTATCTAACCCAAACTTTTCTAAAATGGTATTTACTACTCCTTTTAAATGAAAAAAATTCGTTGGTGTTTTCGTGGTATTCCAATTTTCTTGAAACAAATTACCTGTTATAAATAAACTCAAATGCGACGATTCCTCAAACTTATCTTTAATCTTTAAATATGTTTTACCAACTTCAAATAATTTTAAATTAGGAGTTCGTCTGTTTTGATTATAAACAACTGTTTCTAATCCATTAAAAAGTAAATTTTGTCGCATTACATCCAACTCATTACTCAAAGGGTTTAACAGTTTGACTAAAGTTTCTTTATCGTGATAATAAGTGGATTTGGTTAATGAATTGGATAACATTTCATTAAAACCCTGATCCACAAGTAAGTTACTTATTGTATTGATAACTTTATCTTTATCAATGGATTGGCGATAAACCAAAGCCGAACTCATTAAAGCTGGTAACTCAACATTATTGTAACCATAAATCCTTAAAACCTCTTCAATCACATCAATCTCTCGATGTACATCAGCCTTAAAAGCAGGAACTAAAAGAGTTAAGTTATCAATAGTTTCATTAATTATTTGAATTTCTAAAGCAAGGATAATTTTCTTTATCACTTCCTTATTTATAGTTTGACCAATAATTCTGTTACAGCTTTCAAAAGAAAATTCTACCTGAAATGGTTCTACTTTGTTTGGATAAACATCTACAATTTCTGAAGATACTTTGCCTCCTGCAACTTCTTGAATAAGTAAAACAGCTCTCTTAAGTGCATAAACAGTTATTTCAGGATCAGCACCTCGTTCATAACGAAATGATGCGTCAGTATTTAATCCATGAAACTTTGCTGTTTTACGCACCGAAACTGAATGAAAATATGCACTTTCTAAAAAAATATTTTTTGTTGAGGCAGAAACGCCTGAAGATGCACCTCCAAAAACACCGGCAATACACATGGCATCTTTTTCATTACAAATCATTAAATCGTTTGACGAAAGCAGTCTTTCTTTCTCATCAAGAGTCGTAAATTTAGATTTATCAGCAATCGTTTTTATAACTACTTTATTCCCTGAAATTTTATCAGCATCAAAAGCATGCAATGGCTGACCTGTTTCATGCAAAACAAAATTGGTTACATCAACTATATTATTAATAGGGTTTAAACCTATTGCTTTCAAACGATTTTTTAACCAACCTGGAGATTCTTTAACTTGAATTCCTGATAAAGTAACTCCAGAATATCGAGGGCACTTTTCTAAATCTTGAACTTCAACTTGAATAGGAAGACTATTATTATCAACTTTAAAAGCATCTACCGAAGGTCTGCTTATCTTACAATCAGTGGTTAAGTTAATTGCTGCCGCCAAATCTCTTGCAACACCAATATGACTAACCGCATCTGTTCTATTAGGAGTTAACCCTATTTCAAATACAAAATCATCTTCAATATTAAAGTACGTTTTAGCTAACATGCCCACCTTAGTACTAGGATCCAAAACCATAATTCCATCATGAGAAGTTCCTAATCCAATTTCATCTTCAGCACATATCATTCCTTCCGAAAGTTGACCTCTAATTTTTGATTTTTTAATTACAAAACTATCTTCACCACTATAAAGAGTTGTTCCAACAGTTGCTACCACTACTTTTTGACCAACCTCAACGTTTGTTGCTCCACAAACAATATGTAAAGATTCTTCTGCACCAACATTAACTGTAGTTAAATTCAATCTATCAGCATCAGGATGTTTGATCTTAGTCAATACTTCACCAACAACCAATCCCTCCAACCCACCTTTTACGGTTTGAATTTTTTCAACACTTTCTACTTCCAGTCCTGTATCAGTTAAAAGTTGTGCTACTTTATCAGGATGCAAATCGGTTTTAATGTAATTTTTTAACCAATTATAAGAAATCTTCATTTTGTTTGAATTTTATTGACCCAAAAGTAACTATTTAGTTCTTTCTAATGGTTTTGATTTTTTAACTTTTCTCTTTTTCTTTTCAGCATCTTCATGAAAAAAGTAACGAATATCAACAGTGATGTAATTACCCGACAGATTTAGCTCCACCTTCTCGTACCGTTTATTACCATTATACAAAACCACCTCTTTTGCCATATGAGAAAATGGCCTATGATAAGAAGCTCCAAGATAGAAATAACCACTTTTATCGGTTCTAAATTCCCAGCCAATATTCGCAATTAAACTAGCACGTATCCAATCATACATCAATACATCATTTTGGAAATTTTCGCTATACGTGTACAAATCAGATGGGTAAATATCCATAGCCAAACCTCCTGAAACATTCATGAAAATATATTCCGACAAACGAATATATACCAATAATGAAATTGGAATCTCGTAGTTAACCAGACTATATCTAGATTTTTCCAGGAAATTGGTGTCTTGATCATTAATTGATAATTCAAACTTTCTATTTAGGTAATTAATACCTGTTTCAAAAGATAAGTTTTTAGTCATTCCTTTACGAATTACCATTCCAAAACTGTAACCTGTTAAAGGCTCTACTCCAAACGTAACATTGTTTTGTTTAACTTCTTGTTTTCCTGTATTAAACAATTCGCTTGTAATAATAGGCTTGAATTGAACACCAAAAGTTGTAACCCGTTCTTGAGCAAAAAATACTTGAGAACAAACCACTAAAAAATAAAATAAAATGAGTTTTATCCTCATGCTAATTTTTTGAATAATACAAAACTACTCTTTTGAACGAATTTAAATCAAGAAAATTATTTACGATGGACAGAATAACTGTAATCAGTATTTTCTGTAAATTTAATGTCGTAAACTCGCAACATGAAATCTATTTCCAAATTATTAGTTCTCTTTTTTTTATTTACAATTGTTTTTAAACAAAATGCATCTGCACAAAGTTTCAACCCATTTTATGGCAATATTGTTAGTGAGTGTTTATATGATTCCATCCAAAAAAATGTAGTAGATTTTGTAAATTTTGGAGTAAAGGAAGTAGGTACTCCTGCTAATGCCAATGCTCTAAATTGGTTGATAAACAAATATCAGTCGTATGGATATACAGACATTAAAATTGACACATTCAGTTATGCCAGCATATTTGCCTATAATTTAATTGTTACAAAAACAGGTATGACCTATCCTGATAAATTTGTTATAGTTGATGGACATTATGATACCAAAAATGGACCTGGAGCTAACGACAATGGTAGCGGTACCAGTATAATTTTAGAAATAGCCCGATTACTCAAAGATGTAACCACCGAATTTTCTGTTAAGTTTATTCATTTTAGTGCTGAAGAAGTTGGTTTAATTGGTAGCTCACATTACGTAAACAACATTGTTATTCCTCAAAATATGGATATAAAAATTTTATTAAATATTGATGAGGTTGGTGGTGTAAATGGAATGACTAATAATACTATAGTTTGCGAACGTGATGAAAATAATAACCCTTCAACCAACAATGTTGCTTCTGCAAATTATACTGACACTTTAGCACAGTGTATGCAACTATACTCTAATCTGAATACCGAAATCTCGTATGCTTATTCCTCAGATTACATGCCTTTTCAAGGTGCCGGAAAAATAATAACTGGTTTGTATGAGAAAAATCAATCTCCTTATCCTCATACCCCAAACGATGTTGTTGCTAACATGGATATGAACTATGTTTTTGAAGTTGCAAAAGGAACCATTGGAGCAACTTTATACTTCGCTGTTGCTTCCGATACTAATACTTCAGTAAATATTTTTGAAAATAATTCTGTTAAAATTTATCCTAATCCGGCCACAGATTATTTCACTATTGATTTCAAAAAAACCACCGATTCGTTTTATGATGTAAAACTCATCAATGTTTTAGGGGAGCTTATTTTTAGTGATAGATGGATAAACTCGAAAAATTCAATCAATATAGCTAAATTTCCATCAGGAATTTATTCATTAATTATCGATTCTAAATCTGAAAGATTTAGCACCAAAATAGTTATCAAATAAAAAGAGGAAGAAATTCACCTCTTTTTTATCATTTAAAATCTGACTGTAATTATTTTTCATCATCATCCGTCTCCTTGGTGTTTTCTTTTTCTAAATCTCCCGATTTAAGTACTTTTTTATTTCTTTCAGCACGTTGCATAGGGTTTTCTTTAGAGTCGGAATCCCACTTGTATTCACGTTGTTTAAACAATTCAAATTTAGAAGGTTGTACTTTTGCCGGCCAATTGTTATTGGTTAAATCCACATCAGCAGTTTCTAACCAAGGGTCTAACTCAATACTAATTACTTCTTTATCAAAGAAAAACGTTTTACTGATTTTTGTGTCATTCTTCACCCAAATTTCAGCAGGAATTCGTACTTCTTTGGTCTCACCATCTTTAAACGTAAAATTTAAAATTAACGGCATCACCAATCCACCAATATTTTCAAACGTTACATTATAATAATTGTATTTTGAATTTAATAATTCAAGGTCCTTTTCATCTAATTTTTTAATATAATTCTGATAATCTTTTTTATCTAACAAAGTAACTTCAAATGGATCGTAAGTAGAGTAAAAATCATTTATTGAAGGATCTTTCTCATCATATGTCTGAATGATATCCTTTTTATTTCTAGCTTCACCAATATGCTTGTGGTTTTGGTCTTCCATTTCTTTTTGAAAAGCTTTCTCCACCTCTGGATTTTTCGAATCTACTTTAAACCATTCCACATTTTTAATGGCAATATCCACGTGGTCGGTGGTGTAAAACCAACCTCTCCAAAACCAATCTAAATCAACTCCAGAAGCGTCTTCCATTGTTCTAAAAAAATCTTCAGGTGACGGGTGTTTAAATTTCCAACGTTCAGCATAAGTTTTAAATGCAAAATCAAACAACTCACGCCCCATAACTGTTTCTCTTAAAATATTTAAGGCAGCAGCTGGTTTGCCATAAGCATTGTTACCAAACTGAAGAATAGACTCGGAGTTCGTCATAATTGGCATAATGTTATTTTTATCGCCTTTCATGTAATCAACAATCTTATCTGCCGGTCCTCTTCTGGAAGGATATCCTCTTTCCCATTCTTGCTCACACATGTACTGAGTAAAGGTATTCAGTCCTTCGTCCATCCATGTCCATTGACGTTCATCAGAATTAATAATCATTGGAAAGAAATTATGGCCAACCTCATGTATAATTACTCCAATCATGGCATATTTAACTCTTTCAGAATAAGTTCCATCTTCACTTGGTCTACCTCCATTAAAGCAAATCATAGGGTATTCCATCCCAATATTTTTTGAATGTACTGAAATAGCTACTGGATAAGGATAATCTGTAGTATGTTTGGAATAAGAAGCTACTGTATGTGCTACAACTTTTGTACTGTACTGTTCCCAAAGAGGATTTCCTTCTTTAGGATAATAACTCATTGCCAACGTTTTTTTGCCATTGTACTCTACTGCCATTGCGTCCCAAATAAATTTACGTGAAGTTGCAAATGCAAAATCCCGAACATTAGTAGCTGAAAAACTCCACGTTTTTTTGGCAACTGAATGGTTTTTCTCTGCTTCTTCAGCTTCTTTTTGAGTAACTATAATAACTGGTTTTTTAAACTCATTTTGTGCTTTTGCAAACCTGTTTCGTTGTTCGGCTGTCAACACATTTGAGGCATTGGTTAAACTACCTGTTGCGCCAATAATATGGTCGGCAGGAACGGTAATGTTTACTTTAAAATCACCAAAAGGCAAGGTAAACTCACCACTTCCTAAAAACTGTTTGTGTTGCCATCCTTCTACTTCGTTATAAACAGCCATTCGCGGATAAAACTGTGCAATGGTGTACAAATAGTTTTTATCTTTTTCAAAATACTCATAACCCGAACGGCCTCCAATATCATCACGATTATTGATGTTATACCACCATTTAATTTTTAACGAATAAGTTGAACCAGGGTTAAGTGGGGTCGGCAAATCCACTCTCATCATGGTTTTGTTAATTGTATGTTTTAAATCTTTACCAGCAGCATCTTTTACATATTCTAATTTAAATCCTCCATCAAAATCGTTATGTAATCGAGCCAGGTCATAAAAATTTACTTTTTCGTCAATCCTATCTGTTTGAATCAATTTTGTATCAGAGTCTTTAGCTCTCATGTTTTGATCGAGCTGAATCCACAAATAAGTTAATTTATCAGGCGAATTATTTTTATAAGTAATGGTTTCAACACCTTTAATGGTTTGTTTTTCATCATCCAACTCTAAATCAATTACATAGTCAGCTTTTTGCTGATAGTACTGATGTCCCGGAGCTCCAGATGCTGTTCTATAGACATTGGGCGTAGCAAATTCTTCTTTTAATTGTTTAAATTTATCTTGTCTGCCTTTTTGTTGTGCACTTATTGTAAGTACAAAAAAAACGATGTGAATTAATAGTAATACTCTTTTCATATAGTTTATTATAGTTCTATGTTAAATGTTTTACGTTCGGCGTTAAAGGAATAGTTGTACTTTTTACCGTATAATTGTAAATAAAAAATATTCTCTTGGGCAGTAAAAACATCTGCCAAAAGCGTGTTAGTAATTTCAATAGTTTTGATTTTTTTAATCTTTTCGGATTCTATGTAACAATAGATAAAGTCATCTTTTCCAACCTCTTTTCCAATCAACTTAAGAGCTATTGACTTATCGTTACATTTAATAGCAAATTTTGTATTAAAGTATTTTGACAGATAATCGTTAGCATTTTCAAGTTCTTTAGTTTCTCCTAAATGTAGGTTTGGTGTTCCAGCTAATTCCAACGCCTTTTCCAAATCATGTCCAATAAACTTAACCGTAAACTGAAAGGTGGCTTCAGTTTCGTGATATTCGCCATCGGTAATACTTACAAAAAATTCATGATAAGTAAATCCGAAGCTCAAAAAAGCTAAAATAATTACAATTAATTTTCTCATTAAGTTTATGCAAATCGAACAACGAAATTACTCATTAATGATAAGATTCTTAACCTTAACTTAATTTAAAAATGACAAAGCCTTTGTAATCGCAGCATCCAGACCTTGGAGGTTATTACCTCCTGCTGTTGCATAAAAAGGTTGTCCGCCACCCCCGCCTTGCATTTCTTTTGCTGCTTCTTTTACAATATTTCCGGCATGTAAATTCTTTTCTTTCAATAAATTATCAGAAACCACAATGGTTAAGTTCGGCTTATTATTTACTTCAGCACCAAGCACTAAAAACAAATTATCAATTTGCCCCTTTAATTGGAATGCTAAGTCTTTTATAGCTGCACTATCATCCAAATTAATTCGTTGACCAATAACATTAACCCCATTTTTAACCTCAACCTTGGTCAGGAGTTCTTCTTTAATAGCTTTTGCTAATTCTTGATTACCTTGTTCTTCTGCTTTGGCGTTAGCTTTTTGTAATTCTGCCAATTTATTTTTTACCACAACTCCCTCTTTTAATTTTGAAATTGACGATGTGGCTGCAATAATTCTTTCTTTTTCGGATGATAATTCTAATTCCACAATACTAGAATAATTTTCGCCTAACTCCTTTTGAAAGCCTAATTTCAAATCATTCAAAATCGAAATGGATTCACTAACACCATCGAGACCTGTTAAAGCTGAAATAGTAGAATCTACATAATCTATTTTTGATTTAATAAGTTCTACTGCTCCTTCATTCGTCAATGCTTCAATTCTTCTAATTCCTGCAGCAACAGAGCCTTCTGATTTTATTTTAAACAAGCCTATTTCTTTGGTGTTTTTTACATGAATACCGCCACACAACTCCTTCGAATCACCGAATTGGATCATACGCACCGTATCACCATATTTTTCACCAAACAACATCATCGCACCTTTTTC
The DNA here is from genome assembly GCA_050248475.1 of Flavobacteriales bacterium. Classification (GTDB taxonomy): domain Bacteria; phylum Bacteroidota; class Bacteroidia; order Flavobacteriales_E; family Vicingaceae; genus Vicingus. The sequence goes on along the minus strand of JBFWSH010000017.1, from coordinate 37,740 downwards.
TTCTGCTTCTGTAATTGGAATGGCTCTAAATTCTTGCAAATCGAAACCAGCCTGAATTCTTTGATTAACTAACGCTTCAATTTTTGCTAATTGCTCGTCGCTAACTTTTTCAAAATGAGAGAAATCGAAACGTAAATAATCTGCATTTACCAACGAACCTTTTTGTTCTACATGTGTACCTAAAACTTCACGTAATGCTTGATGCAACAAATGCGTAGCAGAGTGATTACACGCTGTTAATTTCCTCGTATTTTTTTCAACTGTTGCAACAAATTCAGCTTCAATATTAGTTGGTAAAACATCAACAAAATGGATAATTAAATTGTTTTCCTTTTTGGTATCGGTAATTTCAATTTTCTCATTCGCATACGCAATAAATCCAGTATCACCAACTTGACCACCACCTTCAGGATAAAATGGCGTTAAGTTAAACACCAACTGAAATTGCTCTTTGCCTTTTGCGTTTACTTTACGGTATTTGGTAATTGATATTTTCGCCTCAGTTGAATCGTATCCAACAAATTCTTCTTTTTCACTTTTTCTTAGTTCAACCCAATCGTCTGTTTCAATTTTGGTAGCAGCTCTCGAACGGTCTTTTTGCTGTTGTAATTCAGCATTAAACTCTACCATATCTACTTTAAAACCCGCCTCAGAAGCCATTAATTCTGTTAAGTCAACAGGAAAACCAAAAGTATCATACAATTCAAAAGCAAATTTACCGTCAACTGTTTTTTGTTGAGTAGATGCGATGTAGTTCTCGAAACGAGAAATTCCTTTTTCCAGTGTTCTAAAAAATGATTCCTCCTCCTCTTTAATCACTTTTTCTACCAATTCTCTTTGAGTTCTTAACTCCGGGAAAAAATCGCCCATTTGGTTAACCATAATCGGAACCAATTGGTGAATAAATGCTTGTTTTTGATTTAAGAAACTGTAACCGTAACGGATAGCACGTCTTAAAATTCTTCGAATAACATAACCTGCACCAGAATTAGAAGGTAATTGTCCATCAGCAATTGAAAAAGAAACTGCACGTAAATGGTCACTAATTACACGTGCTGCAATGTCTTGTTTAGAACTTGAATAATGGTAAGTTAGTCCCGAAATTTCTTCTATTTTTTTGATAAACGGTGTAAAAACATCCGTATCGTAATTCGACTTTTTACCTTGTAAAACCATTGCCAAACGCTCAAAGCCCATTCCTGTATCAACATGTTGCGCCGGTAATTTTTTCAATTCACCTGAAGCCAAACGGTTAAATTCCATAAACACCAGATTCCAAATTTCGATAACCTGAGGATGGTCGTTATTTACCAATTCTCTACCAGGGATTTTTGCAATTTCGGCTTCATCTCTGATATCAACATGAATTTCTGAACAAGGGCCACACGGACCTGTGTCGCCCATTTCCCAGAAATTATCTTTTTTGTTACACTTTAAAATCTTGTCTTCGGTTAAACCATTTTTTACCAGGAGGTTTTTCCACAGGTTATAGGCCTCTTCATCCCAGGGTGTACCATCTTTCTCATCACCCTCAAAAACAGTAAAATAAAGCTTGTTTTTATCTATTTTATAAACATCAACCAACAATTCCCAAGCCCATTCAATAGCTTCTTTTTTAAAGTAATTTCCAAAACTCCAGTTACCCAACATCTCAAACATGGTATGATGATAAGTATCAACCCCTACCTCCTCCAAATCGTTATGTTTACCAGAAACGCGCAAACATTTTTGTGTATCAGCTATTCGGGCATACTTAATTTCTGAATTACCTAAAAACAAATCTTTAAACTGATTCATCCCAGCATTAGTGAACATCAAGGTTGGGTCATTTTTAACAACCATAGGCGCTGATGCAACAATTTGATGTTCTTTTTGTTTAAAAAAATCGAGAAAAGTTTGACGGATTTCTTTTGATAACATACACGTTAAATTTTGTTAAATAACCGTTAACAGCTATTTGGTATATTTTTTTATAAATGATAAATAAGTAATTTAGCGTCCAAAATTAACATAAATCTTAACATGTCTAAAGTTAAGTATAGATATAATTCACATACCCTAAGCTACGATAAAATTGAAATCAAATTCAAAGATCGACTAAAGAAATCGCTTTGGTTTTTAGGTACAGGTTTGGTTATTGGAGTTATTATCTATGGACTTACCTACTTTTATATTGATTCACCTAAGGAAAAACAACTCAAACAACAAAATGCTTTTCTAGAATCTCAATACGAGTTACTGAACAAAAAGCTGGATGATATTTCAATGGTTTTAGGAGATATCCAACACCGGGATGATAATATTTATCGTGTAATTTTTGAGGCAGAACCTATCCCTTCAGAAATACGACAAGCAGGCTTTGGTGGTGTTAACCGTTATGAAAAGCTTGAGGGATATAACAATTCTGAATTGATTATTGAAGCTGCCAAACGGATTGACCAACTGTCAAAACAAATTTACATTCAATCAAAATCGTTCGACGAAGTTTTCCAAATGGCTAAACAGAAGGAGAGTATGTTAGCCGCTATCCCTGCTATACAACCCATTCATAATAAGGATTTAACCAGAATGGCGAGTGGATATGGAATGAGAATGCACCCCATTTTAAAATACAAAAAATTCCATGCAGGTATGGATTTTACTGCCCCTGTTGGAACTCCGATACATGCAACAGGTAAGGGAATTGTAATCCAAGCTGATGCTGAATCAAGCGGTTATGGACAACATGTAAAAATTAGTCATGGATATGGTTATGTAACTGTTTATGCTCACATGAGCAAAATTAAATGTAGAGTTGGTGATAAAGTTAATAGAGGTGATTTAATAGGCTATGTTGGAAATTCCGGATTATCTGCCGGCCCACATTGTCATTATGAGGTTATAAAAAACAACGAACACTTGAATCCGGTTAACTTCTACTTTAATGATTTAACTCCTGAAGAGTATGATAAGATGTTAGAATTATCGAATACTCCATTACAATCTTTAGATTAATGATAAAGTACAACCCAAGACTTTGGTTTACTCATATTTTTCACGTTTATAAAAGTGATACCTTACGTATTTTACTTCCTGAAATTATTATTGTAGCTGTTTATACTTGGTTGCTGAACTATAGTTTAGAGCATTTTTTTCCTGAAATAAATGTAAAACTTTTTAAAAATGCTTTTACCATTCATACCTTAATTGGTTTTGTAATGGGTTTATTACTTGTTTTTAGAACCAATACTGCCTACGAACGTTGGTGGGAAGGTCGAAAACTTTGGGGATCGTTAGTAAATAATACTCGCCACCTTGCTATAAAAACAACTCATTTAATTGATGATAGTAATGAGCATAAAATTTTTATTGCGTTAATTCAGGCATTTCCGTTTGCTCTTAAAAATCATTTAAGAAATGAGAAAAATTTTGATGAACTTCATTTAGATGAATTCACTTTAAAGAAACTGGATGCTTTCGCTCATTTACCCAATGGGTTGATTAGTTTGATGTATGAACAGTTGGCAGCATGGAAAACAAGTAAAAAGCTATCTGATATTGATGTCATGTTGCTGGATCAAGAAATTAAAAGTTTTACTGATATTATGGGAGCTTGCGAACGAATAAAAAATACTCCCATCCCATTTTCGTATACCCTTTTTATTAAAAAATTTATTTTTATCTATATCCTAACTTTGCCATTTGGTTTTATCCCCGATTTTGGATATTGGACAATAGCAATTACCACTTTTGTGTTTTATGTGTTTGTTTCTATAGAAATGATTGCAGAAGAAATTGAAGACCCGTTTGGACTTGATGACAATGATTTACCAACGGATGAGTTGAGTTTGAAAATTTATAACAACATTTCGGAAATTAAGAAAAACAAGTAAAAATCTACTTACTAACTTTATGTTGAAGAAACAATTTTTGTCCAACAGTTGGCTCAGAACCCATTACCATTCTATTTTTCTTATATAATTTATTCAATTTCACACCATAATACTGGGAAATACTTCGCATGGTTTCCCCGCTTTTAACCACATGGAACTCTTCAGCAGCTTTGCTTCTTTTAGGTTGTAAGTAAACCACATCGCCTTCGTTTAATTTATCCGATTTGTTTAAATCGTTGTATTTTAACACTTGCCAAATGTTCATGCTAAAATCTTGAGCAATCGATTTAGCATCATCACCTTTATTTACAATCGTATATTTAATTCTATTGTGCAATTTAACTACACGATTGGTATTGCCTCCAGCCAATTGGGATGATGATTTCTTTTTTTCAATGGTTTTAGAGGGTACTTTCGCGTAATTATCGTAACGATATAATTCGTGTTTCTCAATCAGTTGAATTAATAAATCTGCATATTTAGGATTGGTTGCATACCCGGCTGATTTCAAGCCCTTTGCCCATCCTTCGTAATCGGTAACTTTTAGTTCAAACAATGAAGCATAACGGCTTCTTGAAGTCAAGAATTCGGAATGATCTTTAAACGATTCGTAAACGGTGTTGTACTTTCTAAAACATTCATTTTTTTCATCATCATCCATAATAAACGTTTCACCATTCCATGAACTGTGGCATTTAATACCAAAATGATTGTTTGCATAAAGGGCTAAAGGACTGTTACCATCACCCGACTCCAAAATCCCCTGAGCAAGTGTAATGCTTGCCGGAACTCCAGAATGATGCATTTCTTTAATGGCATCGTCCTTATATTTTTCGATGTATTCTTGCCGGGTAATTCTTCGTTCAGCAGGTTGTCCAAACAAACCCAAACAAAAAACAGTCAATATTACTGATATGAATATTCTATAAACCATTCGGATGCAAAGTTATTCACTTAACAGACTCTTAAAACAAGCATTGAAAATAAATATTAACAACTTATTCTTAAATTAAATTGATGTTTAATCTTTCTACAAAACCTTTATTGCCTTGTAAGCCTCCTGTGTGAACTACAACAATATTTTTGCCATTTAGTTTACCTGTCGTTTTGGCAAGATGAAAAATTCCAAACATCATTTTTCCGGTGTAAATTAAATCCAAAGGAATTTGATGTTTAGCTTTGATTTCATTCACAAAATCAACTAATTCATTGGTAATTTTTCCATAACCTCCAAAATGGTAGTCGGTATTTAATTTCCAATTGTGATTCGGAATAATTTTTCCAAAGGTTTCCGAATAGCTCTTCAATAAATCACTAATATCTTTTGCTAAAAAATCCCCTCCTTTTAACGCTGGAAAACCCACAATTTCTTTTGAATTATCCAATGAGGCAATGATTCCTGCAATAGTACCACCTGTCCCACAGGCACAGGTTATCACATCAAAATCTTCAGTAATGTTATTGGCAATTTCTATACAACCTTTAACAGCAAAAGTATTAGAACCACCTTCTGGAACAAGATAAAATGCTCCAAATTCATTTTTAAGTTCTTCCAAAAAAGTCGGATGATACTTTTCATCTCTGTAAAAACTTCGGGCAACATACTTGAATTTCATACCATTTTCAGCAGCAAATTGAAGCGTAATATTTAAAGGTAATGTTTCTTCGCCACGAATAATACCAATAGTTTCTATTCCAAAATGTTTTCCTGCAGCAGCTGTAGCAGCAATATGGTTGGAATATGCTCCGCCAAAAGTAACAATCCTATTAAATCCTTGATTTTTTGCTTCCTGAATGTTGTATTTCAGTTTCCTCCATTTATTACCCGAAATTTCCTGGTGAATCAAATCTTCTCTCAACACAAAAAGCCGAATGTTTCTTTCGGCTAAAAAATCCTCGACAACCTCTTGTATTGGGATATTATTTTCATTGATTTCTGACATGATTGTCAAAAATAATGAAGTAACTTAAATCATCCTATTTAAATTCATTACTCTTTTTATTTCATTCATTAGCATAGATTTTGAAACATCATATTTTGATAGGAATCCATCAAATTCATATTGTTTCATTGTTTCTTTGCTAGAGTAATCATCTAAAGACGAAAAACCTATTACTTTTATATCAGAATTGTGTCTTTTAACCTCTTTAGTAGCCTCAAATCCATCCATAAACTTCATACAGATATCCATAAAAACAACATCTACTTTATTGAATTGAACAAATGGCAACACTTCAACACCGTCAGAACATTCCCCAACGACTCTGACATCCGGAAGAGTATTTAATATCTGTGCAAATGATTTTCTTATTATGAAGCTATCATCTACTATTAAAATTGTTATTGATTTCATAAGGAACAATTTACCATCAAATATACAATAAATTATCTAAATGACAATTTATTTATCATTTAGACAATTAAATATTATATATAATTGTCATCATGGATATTGGGCAGAAAATAAAGGTTTTACGAGCAGAAAAAGGAATTAGTCAGCAAAAATTAGCCGATTTAATTAACAAAACCCGTACATTGGTTTCTCATATTGAAGTTACCTCTAAAGTTAATTTCTATACCCTCACAGAAATAGCAAATGCATTGGGAGTATCCATTTCGCACTTCACCAATGAATCAACCTCTGATTCAATTGCAAAAGAAGATAATACAGAATACTCTAGCTTATCAGAAAAATTAAAAAAATTGGAACGAGAAAATGAGTTGTTGAATGAGATTATCCAAAATCAAAAAGAAATCATTTCTCAATTGAAAGAAAGATTAAACGATTAATTTTTTATCCCTTTAATTCTTTCTTTGTTCTTAACTTCGCCATGTAACATGGAAGGTTTTTCAAAAATAGACAAATTAGCAGACGATGAGTATTATTATAGTCCTGAAGGCTATATAGTTTTTACTGAAAAATACTTGTTAAAACGAGGCTATTGTTGTCAAAATGGTTGCAAACATTGCCCTTATGGTTTTGATAAAACGAAAGGAAAACGAATAAAAAAAGATGATTAGTACCACACTGACATACCGGAATAGCATTGCCAAAATTAGTTTTAGATGCAACTCAAGGTATCCATAGTGATTAAAAATTACCATTCTATCTCAGTACTAATTTTTAACACTTAATTTTAAATCATGCAAACTCAACAAATTTTAGATTTTAAATCTCACATACAGCAGGGTATTCCCAACGAATTACCTCCAGCAAAACCATTTGACAATACCGTAAGCCACGCCCCTAAGAGAAAAGACATACTGAATGCCGAAGAAAAAAAACTGGCATTGCGTAATGCTTTACGTTACTTCGATGCAACACACCATGCGGTTTTAGCTAAAGAATTTGCCGAAGAATTGCAAAAATACGGTCGTATTTACATGTATCGCTTCAGACCTGATTACAGGATGTATGCCCGACCAATTAACGAATATCCTGGAAAATCTGTTCAGGCAAAATCCATTATGTTGATGATACAAAACAACTTGGATTACGCTATTGCACAACACCCTCATGAACTAATTACTTATGGTGGAAACGGTGCTGTTTTCCAAAACTGGGCGCAGTATTTATTAACCATGCAATACTTGTCAGAAATGACCGATGAGCAAACCTTGGTGATGTATTCTGGTCACCCAATGGGATTGTTTCCTTCGCACAGAGAAGCTCCGAGAGTTGTGGTTACTAACGGAATGATGATTCCGAACTACTCGAAACCTGACGATTGGGAAAAATTTAATGCACTTGGTGTAACGCAGTACGGACAAATGACTGCTGGTTCGTACATGTACATTGGACCACAAGGAATTGTACATGGTACCACCATTACCGTTTTAAACGGATGCAGAAAAATTGACAGTAACGGTACTGCCGGAAAATTGTTTTTAACTGCCGGTTTAGGTGGCATGAGTGGAGCTCAGCCAAAAGCGGGAAACATTGCTGGTGTAGTTTCGGTAACTGCCGAAGTAAATGCTGCTGCGACTTACAAACGCCATGAACAAGGTTGGGTAGATGAAGTGATTACCGATTTAGACGAATTGTGCAAACGAGTACAACAAGCAAAAGACAACAAAGAAGTAGTTTCCATTGCATTTGACGGAAATGTGGTGGATGTTTGGGAAAAATTTGACCAAGAAAACATTTATGTGGATTTGGGTTCTGACCAAACCTCGCTGCACAACCCATGGGCTGGTGGCTACTACCCTGCCGGGTTGACTTACGAAGAAAGTAACGATATGATGGCAAATCAACCAGCATTGTTTAAAGAAAAAGTACAAGAAAGTTTACGCCGACATGCAGCAGCTGTAAATAAACATACTGCAAAAGGAACCTACTTTTTCGATTACGGAAATGCCTTTTTGCTGGAAGCCAGCAGAGCCGGAGCAGATGTAATGGCTAACGATGGCGTTCGTTTTAAATACCCATCATACGTACAGGATATTTTAGGACCGATGTGCTTTGATTTTGGTTTCGGGCCATTCCGTTGGGTGTGTACCTCTGGTAACGCAAAAGACCTGGAAACAACCGACAACATTGCTTGTGAGATTTTGGAAGAAATGATGAAAAACTCGCCAAAAGAAATACAGCAACAAATGCAAGACAACATCACCTGGATTAAAGGTGCACAACAAAACAAATTGGTGGTAGGCTCGCAAGCACGAATTTTGTATGCCGACGCCGAAGGGCGAATTAAAATTGCTGAAGCGTTTAATAAAGCTGTAGCTGACGGAAAATTATCTGCTCCTGTGGTGTTGGGTAGAGACCACCACGATGTGAGTGGAACAGACTCCCCTTACCGTGAGACTTCTAACATTTATGATGGTTCTTCGTTTACTGCTGACATGGCGATACAAAATGTAATTGGCGATAGTTTTAGAGGTGCAACCTGGGTGAGCATACATAACGGTGGTGGCGTTGGCTGGGGCGAAGTAATTAACGGTGGTTTTGGTATGACTTTAGACGGAACACCAGATGCCGACCGACGATTAAAAAGCATGTTGTTTTGGGATGTAAACAATGGTATTGCTCGTAGAAGCTGGGCAAGAAACGATGAAGCCCTTTTTGCCATAAAACGTGAAATGGAACGTACGCCCAATTTAAAAGTTACTTTACCCAATTTAGTGGACGATAGTGTTTTGGATAATTTATAAATAGTTCATTTTTTAATTCAAAAATTCATGATAAAAGATTTCTTAATATCATTTAAAGACAACTTCAGAGAAAAAACAAGAAATCCATTTTTGGGAACATACTTAATTGTTTGGTTTATAAGAAATTGGGAGTTAATCTATACTCTATTCAATTTTGATAATGACAGCAAATTACTTGATAAAGTAAATTTTATTAAAAATTATTATGCAAACTTAGATTTTCTTTCAAATCTATGGACTAATGTCTATTGGGCTTTTGGAGTGCTTATATTAACATATGTGCTTTTAAATTTATCTCGACTGATTGTTAATTTATTTGAAAAAAAATTAACTCCATGGATTTATAAGATTACAGATTCAAATTCTATTGTTTTGAAAACTGTATACCAAAATATGGTATTAGAAAGAGATGATATACAAATTAGGCTCGATCAAGAACGGGAATCAAAATCTCGACTAGAAAATAGAATTAAAAAACTTGAAGAAGATTTAATTTTAGCTACAAATATTGATACTAAATTAGATAAAGAAAAAACTAATAGAACCTTGAAAGAGGTAAAAAAATCTTCAAATGAAAGCAGTGATGATTCTATTAAAATCTTGTTTCAAAAATTAAAAGCCAAAAATCTACTTAAGGATTTCACAGACATTGCTGTTAACATTAATAAAGGTGAATATCTTTCAACGGAAGATACAAAGAAAGATTATTTCATTGAATTAGGTTTAATAACTTTTCAGCAAAGCCACCCAAGATTAAGACAACTTACACTTTACAAACTTACCGATGATGGAGAAAAGGTTTTAAAAATTGCTCGATTAGAATAACTTATACCAGTTCTGCTTACAGTGTAAATAAACTAAAACCTTTCCAACTAATCATACATTTATTTAATTTAATCTAATTTAGCATATTATAATATTCATTTTTAAACTAAAATTAAAAACAAATTATTTTTAGCACATTATAATATACTTTTTTAAATAAAAATCGTATATTTGAATATTAAATTATGCAAATATGTTCAACGAATCGGTTAAAATAAAAGATGTTAAGCTACAAATTGGTCAGCTCATCAAGGTTTTAAGAAAAAAAAACAAACTTTCGCAAGAGGATTTGGCTCAGCTGTTAGACTTATCCCGCATCACCATACAGAATTTAGAGTCGGGTAAAAATTTTACCATCGACACCTTACTAAAAGTTACCCAACATTTTGATTTGTTAGACGCTTTACACCAGCAACTGAACGAACAACTGAACGAACAAAAAAACCTGAAATCGTTTTACTAAAAAATGGCAAAAAATAATATCATAGATGTTGTTTGTTTCGGAAAAGAAATAGGGAAACTGGGTTTTGACGAAAACGAGAACAAGTCGTTTTTTCAATACCACCCCGATTTTTTAAAGGAGAACCGTTACCCTAATTTATTTCCAGATACCGGCGTTATTAAACGAACTCCTCAAATGCAGGTGTTTAGTAAATACAACAATGAAACCTTTAGGGGCTTACCCCCTGTTATTGCCGATTCGTTACCCGATATTTTTGGAAACATTATTTTTAAAGCCTGGCTGGAGTCTTCTCAAAAAAATTTCAAGCAAATTTCGGTCATCGAACAACTGGCTTATGTAGCAAACAGGGGTATGGGTGCTCTGGAATATAAACCCAGCAAACACATCCCCAGCAATACCTCTATCGATATTCACGAAATAACAGAAGTGTTAAAAAAAGTATTGTCGAACAAAACAAATACCTTTTCTGAAGAACTAGACAGCAAGGCGTTGTTAAACATTTTCAAAATAGGAACTTCTGCAGGTGGTGCACGCCCAAAAATATTAATATCAGAACACAAAAATTCTGGCAGAATAATTCCTGGCGACATCAACTATTCGAACGATTACAACCATTATCTGGTGAAACTGTCGATTGATGAAGATTTAGGCTATAACAGGGAATTGATTGAATACAGTTATTATTTAACTGCACAGCACTTAAACATTACCATAATGCCCTCCAAGTTAATCGATAATATGCACTTTGCTACCTTACGGTTTGATAGACAGGAAGGCAAGAAAATACATACACTTACCGCTACTGGTATTACAGGTTGGGACTTTAAAAATCCTGAAGTATCGAGTTATGAAAATTTATTTGATTTGGCTATCTTCTTAAAAATACCACACAAAGAAATTGAAGAATTGTTTAAGCGTATGGTGTTCAATATTGTTTTCTGTAATTTGGACGACCACTTAAAGAACCATTCTTTTATTTACAACGAACAAACGGACAAATGGAACATTTCCCCTGCTTATGATTTAACGTATGCCTTAAACCCTTTGATGAATTACAAGCGAACCAGCAGAGCATTATCCATCAACAACAAAAGAGTCGATATTACCCTAAAAGATGTATTAAAAATAGCTGACAGCTACACCATAAAAAATGCTCAAGGCATAGTCAACGAAGTTCAACAATCAATTTTACTTTGGGAAAACTTTGCAAGGGAATTGGAATTACCAACACACATCATTAACAGCATAAAAAAAGATTTTTGTTTGTTAGTTTAGAAATGGCTTGTTTTCGATACATCACACATACTGCGGGACACTCAAACTGACACCATTTGCCTAAAACCTTTCCAACTCATCGTACAACTCTTTAACGGGTAAACCCATTACATTAAAGTACGAACCTACAATTTTTTCAATTCCAATGTAACCTATCCATTCCTGAATACCATAACCACCTGCTTTGTCATAAGGTTGATATTCGTTAATGTAATAGTCAATTTCTAAATTGGAGAGGGTTTTGAAATACACTTCGGTAATTACAAAAAACGAGACTTGTTTTTCCAACGAGGTTAAGGTAACCGCAGTAATCACTTCGTGCATTTTCCCCGAAAGGTCGCTGAGCATATTAAACGCATCATCCCTATCTTTTGGCTTACCAATTATTCTATCTTCCAAACAAACAATGGTGTCGGAAGTAATTACCAATTGGTTGGGTTTTAAATCAGGGACAAATACATCAGCTTTAAGTTTACTCAAAAACAAGGGAACTTCTTCTCTCTTTAATTCTGGCGGGTAAATTTCCTCTACTTCTTTCAGCACAATTTGAAAATTGAGACCTAAACCTTTCAGCAACTGTTGTCGGCGTGGCGACTTAGAAGCTAAAATAATTTCTTTTTTGAGGTAACCTAAAGGATTCATAAATTAGATAAAAGCGTGTAACCAAAAACCATGGCATACATTATTCCTGATAGCATCACCACTTTCATGTTCATACTCAATTTAGAATAATCGGCTTTTTCTTTAGCCAATTGCAATTTATACAACAAGTATCCCAATGGAAACTGTAACCCAAATAAAAAATAAATAAACGATGTATTGTCGTTAGTAATAAGTTGTTGATATTGCAAATAACCCAACAATCCCATCATAATTACAATAATAAGTTGTGCCACTTTTTTGGCTTTGTCTTTTCCATGAACTACAGCCAACGTATTGCTGAAATATTTTTTATCTCCTTCGTAATCTTCAATGTCTTTTACAATCTCTCTAACCATGGTACTTAAAAAGGCAAACAACGAAAAGCCCAATATCCAGGCAAAGGTATTGTAAAAAATTTGGCTTAGTACATAACTTACATCATCAAACGAAGTGCCTTCTTCCAAATAAAAAATAAGCGTATTTCCTGTTTCGTCAATAAAATTTTGTTGCAACAATATTTCATATAACCCGGCAACCAATGGAACTAAAGCAGCCAAAACAGCTACCACTACATTGCCAATAAGCACCTGCTTTTTAAACGAAACCGAGTAATACCATAACACTCCTACCGACAAAATTTGTATCAACACCAACTTTAAACTACCTATTTGATATGCTACGTAAGCCGCAATCAGTATAGCAATACTACTAATTACAATATGTGCCCCCATAGCCATTCTGCGCTTAATGTATTTGCCTACAATAATTTTATCTGGTCGGTTTACTCGGTCTACTTTGGTATCAAAATAATCGTTGATAATATATCCGGCAGCAGCAATCATAACTGTTGAAAGCGACAACAAAAAAAAATCAAAGTCACTCATTCTAAGCTCCACAGAATTAATGATAAAAAACGGATATAAAATGGCATACCTCACCACGTATTGCGTTAAGGCAATAATCAACAAATTGGGCAACCGAATTAATTTTATAAATGCTACCGTAGAATTCATAGCTGTAAAAATAAAAAAAGTTATTGGTTATCACCTATAGGTTTAATGTTAAGTATTCGTAAAAACTTAGTAACTTTCAACTTGTAAGATTTTACCACGGTGGACATACATCAAATACTTATAAAATATTGGGGTCATACCGAGTTCAGACCTTTGCAGGAAGACATTATAACCAATGTACTTGAAGGAAAAGATACGCTTGCCTTGTTACCAACTGGTGGTGGAAAATCAATTTGTTTTCAAGTTCCGGCTTTAGCTAAAGAAGGTATTTGTGTGGTTATTTCTCCATTAATTGCTTTGATGAAAGACCAGGTAGAAAATTTGCTCAAACGAAACATTAAAGCTACAGCCATTTTTTCGGGAATGACACATCGAGAAATTGATATTACACTCGACAACTGTATTTATGGCAACTATAAATTCCTGTATGTTTCGCCTGAAAGAATAGAAACAGAATTGTTTAAGGCACGTTTAGAGAAGATGAATGTGAATTTGTTTGCTATTGATGAATCGCATTGTATTTCGCAATGGGGTTACGATTTTAGACCATCCTACCTCAATATTGTTAAATTACGCGAATATAAACCTAATGTACCGTTTTTAGCTTTAACGGCCACAGCTACAAGCCAAGTTGTTAAAGATATTCAGGAAAAACTAAAATTTAAAAATGAAAACGTTCTTCAAAAAAGTTTTGAACGCAAAAACATTGCTTATGTAGTTATTTACGAAGAAGATAAATACAAACGTTTACTTCGTATTTTGAATAAAATAAAAGGTACATCAGTGGTTTATGTTAGTACCAGAAAACGCACCAAAGAAATTGCTCAATTTTTGATTCAACAAGGTATTTCTGCCGATTATTATCATGCTGGATTATCTAACCACGAACGAAGTGCAAAACAAAACAACTGGATAACCAATAAAACCAGGGTTATTGTATCTACCAATGCTTTTGGTATGGGCATAGACAAACCCGATGTTAGAACGGTGGTGCATTTGGATTTACCTAACTCGTTGGAAGCTTATTTTCAAGAAGCAGGGCGTGCAGGAAGAGATGAAGAAAAAGCTTATGCCGTACTACTGGTTGAACAAGCTGACAGGTTAGAACTGGAAAAACAGATCATCAACAGTTTTCCGGAAATAGAAACCATTAAAACCACCTATCAAGCTTTAGCCAATTTTTTTCAGATACCTATTGGTTCTGCATTAAACGAAAGTTATTTTTTCGACATCAATACGTTTTCAAAACAATATAATTTTCAAGCATTTAACGTTTTTAATTGCTTAAAGTTTTTAGAGAAAGAAGGTTATTTAATTCTATCGGAAGCGAACTACAATCCATCACGTGTAAAAATTGAAATCAACAAAAACGACTTATACGATTTTCAACTGAAAAACCCTACCATCGATATTTTTATTAAAACCTTGTTGCGTTCATACTCCGGATTGTTTGAAGAGTTTGTAAAAATTGATGAGTTTGATTTAGCCAAAAAATTAAAGACTACTCGGGAAAAAATAGTAAAGGTGTTAGACTATTTGTTGCACCTCAACATTATTAGTTATACCAAGCAAACCAATTTACCGCAAATTACTTTTTTAACTCCAAGAGTTGAATCTAAATCATTATACATTTCTAAACAACATTATAGTGAACGAAAAGAAGTAGCTATAAGTAAAATGGAAAGTGTGATTTATTATGCTTACAGCAAACACAAATGTCGTAGTCAAATTTTATTGAGTTATTTTGGCGAAACCAACAGCTACCGTTGTGGTGTTTGCGATGTCTGTTTGGAGCGTAATAAATTGGAATTAAGCGATGTAGAATTTTCAAATGTATCGGATCAAATTAAAAAAATACTAGGTGAAGAGCATCTTCCAATCACTGCTTTGGTAAATAAAATTAAGGGAATAAGGGAGGACAAAGTAATTAAAGTAATACAATGGCTTACCGAGAATGAAAAATTAATGTACAACGACAAGAATTTATTGGAATGGAGAAAATAACGTGGATTTATAAACACTTTAGTGATTTAACAGCATTAGAATATCACCATATTTTGTTTTTACGTACCGAAATTTTTGTGGTGGAGCAGAATTGTCCGTACCAGGAAGTTGACAAAAAAGATGTGGTTTCTTATCATTTGTATGGAACCAACTCTAACAACGAAGTTGTTGCCGTTACCCGGATTGTCCCACAAAATGTTTCTTATAAAGAAATTTCTATAGGGCGCGTGGCCATTAATAAAAAATATAGAGGAACTGGACTTGCCCACGAATTGATATTAAAAACATTTGAAGCTGCTGAAAACATTTTTGGAAAACAAGCCATTCGGATTTCTGCTCAAGAATACTTATTGAATTACTACACTAAACACGGTTTTAATAAAGTTGGAGAAATGTATTTAGAGGACGACATTCCTCATGTCGAGATGTTAAGACCTGCTATTATTGAATCGTCAGTTTCCTGATTTTTTTAATAGGCCCGGGGCAAAAACTCTGATGACATTCCACACAACGATTTACTAAACTATTAAACCCTTCTGCTCTATTCGTTTCACTACTAAATAACGAATTAGCTTGTTCAATCATTAATTTGGTATAAGCCTCAAACTCTGGAGTTTTAACATTGGCTTCAGTGGGAGTTGCAGTATGTATTCGTTCCAACTCATTAATGTATTCCTGAGTAATATTACCCTCGTTGTTAGTAATCAACGTTTTAATAGCATCGGCATCATCATACATTTTTCGCATGAGTAAAGCCAATTCACTATCTCCATTTGGGTTTATTGGCGACATTTCCACCTCTTTTTTATCTTTTGAGCATGATACTTCATCTTTATCACAAGCATTATTACAAGCAACAAAAAGCAAAGAAAAAATCCCGACACAAATCGGGATTATTATTTTAGTGTTCATGTCCTTCATGGTTTTCGTGATCTTCATGATGTTCATGTGATTCTTTTCCTGTAGTCATTTTTTCTTCTTTTAAAATCACTCCAACAGCTTCAAAAGAATAATTAATTTCAGGTTCTGTAACCGCATCAATTTCTTCTTGACTAGCTTCAGCATCTTGCAAATAATGTTTTAACTCTTCCACCGAAGTGGTATCAATACGAGCAACTCCTTGAACATAAGCCAATCTTCCAGCAGCATCTTTAGGCATAAAAAAACCATAATCTTTAAACGTAACACGCATTTCCATGTCATTACCTAAATCCAATGTCATCCAACAACCTTTTTTTGCACATACCTCAGTAATATTAGCCATCAATTTGGTTTCTAACGAATCTTTTCCTTCAAATTGAGCTAAAAATTCTGCAACAGTTAAAGCCCCTTCTTCTGTTATGTCTTCACCGTGTTTAGTAATAATTATTTCAACGTCTTCGGTAACTTGTTCTTGTTGTTCATGATTTGAACAAGCAAATAGTAAAATTGTACTTGCTGCAAAAATTATTTTCTTCATTTTTATTTGGTTTTTTTTATTCGATCACAAATATAATTCTTTGAGAGAATTAAAAAGCTAATTTTTGTCATGAAATAAAAATTAGAATGTTTTTGAGTAACTTTAACGTATTATGAAACCCTGTATAACATATACGTTAACTTTTTTATTAATGCTATTATATAGTTCAACTGCTATGGCTCAAAATAACTACAACAAATTAAACGATGATGAAAAATATGTTATCATAAACAAGGGTACTGAACGACCTTTTACCGGTGAGTATACTACCAACAAAGCCAAAGGACAATATTTATGCAAACAATGTGATGCTCCTCTGTACAACTCAAAAGATAAATTTGAATCACACTGTGGTTGGCCAAGTTTTGATGATGAAATAAAAGGAAGCGTATTACGAGTTCCTGACGCTGATGGCAGAAGGGTTGAAATTGTATGTGCCAACTGTAAAGGACATTTAGGTCATGTTTTTGAAGGAGAGGGTTTTACTACAAAAAACACACGCCATTGTGTGAATTCAATTTCATTAAAATTTGTGCCTCTAAAACAAGATTAAATCTACCTATTTCTATTGTTTGTTTTTTGATTATTTTTTGGGCGATTCCCCAAATTATTGTTTTGCGGTTTCGGTCGTCTAAAATTGTTATTTGAATTATCTTTTGGTTCGCTTGGAATATTTTTTGGTTCAAAGCCTTCAATAATTTCTGAAGGTATTTTTTGATTCAATAATTTTTCAATTCCACGTAAATAATCTAATTCTTCATGGTCAACCAACGACAGGGCTTCACCACTTGCTCCTGCTCTTCCTGTACGACCAATTCGATGTACATAATCTTCAGAAATATTGGGTAATTCGAAATTGATCACATGAGGCAATAACGGAATATCCAACCCACGAGCGGCAATATCAGTAGCAACCAAAACTCTTATTGTACCTTTTTTAAATCCATCCAAAGCTGCAGTTCTAGCATTTTGTGCTTTATTTCCATGTATGGCTGCTGATGTAACGCCTCTTTTTCCTAGCTTTTCACTCAAACGATTTGCTCCATGTTTGGTTCTTGTAAATATTAGTACTTGTTGCCAATCTCCTTCTTTAATCAGTTTTATTGCCAATTCTGTTTTCATACCTTTATCTACACGAATAACTTTTTGATCTACTTTTTCAGCCGTACTATTTTCTGGTGTAGCCTCCACTGCAACTGGATTATTTAAAATGGTGTTTGCCAGTTTTTTTATGTCTTTAGAAAATGTAGCCGAAAACATTAAGTTTTGACGTTTTTTAGGCAATAAAGCTATAATTCGTTGAATGTCTCGCAGAAAACCCATATCCAACATACGATCGGCTTCATCCAAAACAAAGATTTCTACACTTGCCAATGATACCAATTTTTGATTGTGTAAATCCAACAATCGACCAGGTGTTGCCACCAATAAATCTACCCCATTTCTAATGGTACTAGCTTGAGGGTTTTGATTAACTCCTCCAAAAATAACGGTTGAACGAAAATCAATAAACTCACTATATTCTCGTACATTTTCGTAAACCTGCGCGGCTAATTCTCTAGTTGGAGTTAAAACCAACGAACGAATTGGTCGTCGACTTAATGGAGCACTCTGCGATAATATTTGTAAGATAGGCAACGTAAACCCTGCCGTTTTTCCTGTGCCGGTTTGTGCCGAAGCTAAAACATCTTTACGTTCTAGTATTAATGGTATTGCTTTTTGTTGAATGGGTGATGGTTGGGTGTATCCTTTTTTGCTGACAGCTTTTAGTAAGGCTTCTGACAAACCTAATGATTGAAATGACATATAAATTTTTTAGAAAATGACATTAAATTTTTTGTGTCATCTCGGTATTAAGTCACAAAGATACGGCTAATTTTCAGCTATACGTAGTAATTCTAATAGTTTTAGATAAAGTCTAAAACTATTAGAATCTGGCATTAGAAATAATCTGGTTTATTTTTTATTTAAACTAGCCATTTTAGAAGAAGCAACTTTTTTCACAGTAACCCGCACATCTCCTCTTATAAATTCAGTAACATTTGTAGTATCCGTCATTTTTCTAATCATAGCTATTGCTACTTTTGCATTATAGTCTTTACTTAAATTACCTGTTTTATCAGATACTACTTTAGCAACTATACTTTTCTTTACTGGAGATTTTTTCGTTTGCTGGGCTATCGAAATCACTTTTTCGGCAACAACTTTCTTAGCTATTATTTTCTTTGTCTTTTTCCCTTTTTTATCCTTCTCGTCTTTTTTCTTTTTTGAGTCTTTTTTTAATTTCTTCTTTTTATCTTTTATTTTACTAGACTTAGAATCTTTTGATTTTTTGGTCTTTTTTTTGTCTTTATCTGAGTTTTTCTTTTTTGACATAGCTAGAATTAATTTGAATTGAAACAAACTTAGCTAGAAAAGAATAGCTTGACAAAATTATAATGTTAAGTTTTTGAAAATTTAACAATTAGTAAATATCCGAGATAGAGTTAAAGACAAAACCTAAACTCACCAATATCGATTTTTAGATATTATTCCTTAATTACCTTTTTAATAACAATCTGTTTATCATTCCAAACCTTTACAAAATAGATTCCTTGCGCAAATGAGGTGGTATTTATTTTAGAAGTGTTGTTACCTTTAAACATCGGTTGCCCTGTAATACTAATTACCTCTACTTGATAATTAACAAAGGTATTTGAAGCACTAATTTTCAACTCATTATGAATTGGATTTGGGTAAACCACCACATTCTTTCCTGCGTTCAACACATCAATACCAGTTGTTGTAATAGTAAGGTTTAAAACAATTGTACTATCACACCCATCAAAACTAGATAAATACTGATAATACGTTCCTGTAGAATCGTAAGTAATTCCATTTAAATCGTAACTGGTAACAGCGGTCTCTGTTAAAATGGTTTCTGTGTGAGGAATGGTATCTACAAAAGTATTGAATACCGTATTGGTAATAATTGGCTCATTAAAATCGAAATAAATACCTACGCTGTTTTCTACTCTTGACGGACTGGCAATGGTTGTGATAGGTTGAAGAGTGAACACCACAGAGCCATGACTTGCTGCTTCGTCAGTAGTACTGTCAGGTAAATTAATGTTATCAAAAATAAATTTTAGCGTATTGCCGTTAACTACTTCTGTAACCAAATTATCGTGGCTTTGCCCAACTATTCTAACGGTATTGATGTCTAAATTGGCATTTAGTGTATCCATAATAAAGATATCAATTGCTGGAGCTGTTCCAGTATTTTGGAAATGAACCGTGTAAGTTAGTTCTTGATTATCCAACACATAGTTTTCAAAACATTCTCCTTTCGGATATACTTCTTTGTAATTCGGGTCGTAAGAATTTAAAACCGTGTAACAATATTGCTTTTGGTTGTTGGTGGTATCTGCATCACCCATTGTTGGAGCAATAGAAACATCAAAACAAACTACATCACCTATTACTGCACCTATGCTTGTAAACACATTTACATAAGGCATAAAATGGGTTGAATCGTAATTAAGCGAAGGAGTATTCCAAATTAATGTATCTCCATTGATAACATCTGGAACAGGATAAGCATTGCTGTATGAAACAAAATCATCAAGCACTAAAGTTAATTGACCAGAAGTGTCTACACACCCATCATTAAAAGCATTCAAGTCAATTCTAGTGTTTTGACCAACTCTAAAAATATTTGCACTTAGGTTTACATCTAAATCAAACTGAGCATAATTAGAACCATTAATCAAAACAGATTTTGTAAGAACACAACCAACCGAATCGGTTACCGTTAAATCGTAAATTCCAGGTATTGTAGGGAAAATTTCTGAAGTGGCTTCTCCACTACTCCATTGATAGGTATAGGGTAAAGCACCATTTTCAACAAAAGTTGAGATGTGACCAGCTGAATCACATTCAATAAAATTTACATCGGTTAAACTTAAATTAAAAAACATACAATCGGTAGGAGATAAACATTCTGCATCTACATAAGCATAACCAAAATGCCCACCTTGAGCACAATCGCCAGTAGTAAATTCTACTGTTACATTTTGACCTGCATAAGAAGATAAATCTACATATTGTGTTTTCCAAGGTAAGTAATAACCTCCTGAATATGCTACAAAATCGGGATCTAATGATGACGACGATGCTATAATTTCATTTCTATAAATTGTATCTCCGTTTTGATTAAAAAATCTAGTAGTAAAATAGGGTTGTTCAATAGCAGTATGTCCAGGTTCATTTAATACAAGAGCATAATAAAAGGCCAAAGCACTATTTATGGAGTCAACCAAAAAGGTTTGTTGAATTCTTGCTGCACCATTACCAGTACCTGTCTCATCACCTAACTGAAGGGAATAACCACCACCACCAGGAAAAACTTTAGGAAACCCACCAATAGCATCAACTCCTCCAGTAACAATATTATGATTAAGAGATACTCCACAAGTCGAAGTTCCTGTTGATGTAAATGAAAATGGTTGGGTAGGCGTAGTTGGTACCGTTCCAGTAATAATATCCCAATTTGTACAATCACCATATTCAAAATTTAAATTAGAACATGAACCATATTGACCAGAAAACACGACGGAACAAACACTCATAAAGTTATTTAAACTATCAATATCACCTACCAATGGTGAAATTCTTGCATCAAAACAAACAGTATCAAAAACACTTAAGTTTGAATTTGTAATCACATCCAGAAACAGGTTAAAATTCCAAACATCATTATTCATTGAAGGTATATTCCAAATCAACGTATCCCCACTAATCAAATCAGGTAATATACTTGAATTTACATAAGTTATTCCCGAATTCAACAATAGAGATAATTGACCTGAAGTACTAACACAACCATTGTTATAAGTGTCAAGATAGATTCTAGAAGTATCTCCTTCTATTAAATTTTCAACATTTAAATCAACTGATAAATCAAAATCTGAAAAATAATTCGGTTCTGATATATTAACTGATTTTGTTTTTCGGCAGCCCAAAGAATCTGTAACCGTTAAACTATACAATCCTGATGTAACTGGAATTATTGAAGATGTTGACTCTCCGCTATTCCAATTATAATTATATGGTGGTACTCCACTAGTTATATTTGTTTCAACCAACCCTTGAGAAGTACAGGTGATGTTTTGTATATTCTGAAAATCAAAATCTAACGACAGACATTCTATTGGAGCTAAACAATCAACATCAACATAAGCGTAAGCCCAATGTTCTCCTTGAGCACAATCTCCACTAGAAAATTCAATCGTAACAGTCTGACCAATATAATCAAATAAACTTACTGCTTGACTTCTCCATGGTAAGTAATAACCTCCTGTTGAACCTGATCCAAATGTTATAAAGTCAGGATCGGCTCCTGAATTAATAGGAACAGAAGCTATTTGGTTATTATGAATTGTATCTCCACTTTGAGTGATTATTCTGGAAGTAAAAAATGGGGATTCTCCAAACAGATGACCTGGATTTTCCATCACTAAAGAATAATGATAATTATACAAATAATTGATAGTATCAACTAAAAATGACCGAGAAAGAATAGCTGCTCCACGATTCATATATGTACTATCACCAATCATAGCAGAAAATCCACTACCTCCATTAAACACTCTTGATATTCCTGATATTGGATCTAATCCCCCTGAAAAAATCTTATGATGTAAACTTGGTTCTGAAGTAGTAACAATACTATCAATAGCAAAAGGACTTGCATTCGTATTTCCATAATACAGATTCCAATTTGTAAAATCTCCATAATTGAAGCCCATATTTAAACAAGAATCATTCTGTGAAAAAGAAATTATACTAATAGAAAGTAGTACGAGTAAAAAAAAATGTCTCATAACCAAGAATTTAAAAGCTAAATGTACTTAATATAATAATGCAGTCAAAAAATATTATCCTTTCGGATTGGCGTACATTTTTATATCAGCTGCTGTAATGGTTTTATCGCAAAGGATAATCAATCGTTCTATAATGTTGCGTAACTCTCGAATGTTACCTGTCCAGTTTACATTTTTCAATTCCTCTAAAGCCGCTTTATCAAAAGATTTTAGCGCCACACCATGGTCTTGGCACAACATTTCTAAAAAATAATTTGCCAATATCGGCACATCATCTTTCCGCTCGTTTAATGATGGTACATGAATTAAAATAACTCCTAAACGATGGTATAAATCTTCTCTGAAGTTATTTTCAGCAATCTCTTTTAATAAATCTTTATTGGTTGCAGCTAGTACCCGAACATTCACTTTTATTTCTTTTTCACCACCAACACGGGTAATTCTACTTTCTTGTAAAGCACGTAACACTTTTGCTTGAGCCGAAAGACTCATGTCTCCTATTTCATCCAAAAACAATGTCCCACCCTCTGCTTGTTCAAAACAACCTTTGCGGTCTTTTATGGCAGAAGTAAAAGCACCTTTTTCATGACCAAACAATTCACTTTCAATTAATTCGGATGGAATAGCAGCACAATTTACTTCAACAAAAGGAGCTTTTGAACGTTCCGACTGTTCGTGTAAACTACGAGCCACCAATTCTTTTCCCGTTCCGTTTGCACCAGTAATTAAAACCCTAGCATCGCTCGGAGCAACTTTAGCAATCATTTCTTTTACCCGTTTAATACCTTCCGATTCGCCAACTATTTGAGTAGTTCCTGATTTATCGCTTATTTTTCGTTTGAGCTTTTTGGTTTCCTGAACTAATTCTTTTCTATCTATAGCATTACGAACGGTAACCAACAAACGATTTAAGTCTAATGGTTTGGCAATAAAATCGTAAGCTCCTTTTTTGAGTGCCTCTACTGCTGTTTCGATAGTTCCATGACCGGAAATCATTACAATAGGAGTATCTATTCCAAAATCGATGCTTTTCTCCAGCACCTCTAACCCATCCATTTTAGGCATTTTAATGTCGCACATAATCAAATCGTATTTACCAGATTTAATTTTCTCTAAACCAGAAGGTCCATCTTCAGCTTCATCGACCTTAAATTTTTCATACTCTAAAATTTCTTTTAGTGTATTTCTAATTGGTCGTTCGTCGTCTATAATTAATATGTTTGCCATTGTTCTGTATTTAGTTTTGTATTTGGTTTTTAGTGTATTGTGGTTGATTTTAGTACTGCTAAGTTAATACTATCAACCAAACACTAGCAACCATAAACTAATTTATCCTTTAAAAAAAAGCCATTTCCACAACTCTTTATAACTTACTTTTTTGCCATACATTAAAATTCCAGTTCGGTATATTTTCCCTGCCATCCAGGTCGTTCCAATAAAACCTAATACCAATAAAACCATGGATAAAAGCAATTCCCAGGTTTCTACTCCAAAAGGGATACGAACCATCATAATGATTGGTGAGGTTAATGGAAATAAAGATAACCAAAATGCCATAGAGCCATCAGGGTTTTGAATAACTGTTTGGGCTACTACAAAGGAAAAAATCAAGGGGATGGTAATCGGCATCATAAACTGTTGAGTATCTGCCTCACTATCAACCGCTGACCCTACTGCTGCAAATAAAGCACCGTACAACAAATAACCTCCCAAAAAGTAGAATAAAAACGAAACTAACAACTTAACAATGGGAATTTCATCAATAATAGCTTGTATTTGAACCGACATGTTAGAAGTATTAACATTACCTGCTCCTTGTGCCTTCATCACTTCTTCTATTGCAGCAGTGTCAGCAACTTCAATATTTTGGGTCAATATTACCTGAGCAATCGAAATAATAATGCCTGTTAATACAATCCACAATAAAAACTGAGTTAACCCAACTAGTGCTATTCCTACAATTTTACCCATCATCAATTGAAAAGGTTTTACCGACGAAATAATAATTTCAACAATTCTACTTGTTTTTTCTTCAATGACACCACGCATAACCTGCACTCCATACAAGAAGATAAATATGTAAATAATAATAGCGCCACCAAAACCTAGTACCGAACTTATCGTCGAGCTCTTTGTCTCCTCATCTCCATCAACATTTCTAAAAATGGTTTCGACTGTTACATTTGGTTGAATCTTTTCAAGCTGTTCTTTTGAGATATTAAATTGTTCTTTCAACTCAATATTTCTAATCCCATCTTCAATAGTCGATTCTATTTTAGATACTGTATTTAATCCCGGCTGCTTTTTGTAGTACATTTTTGCTTTCGAATCCTTACCAATACCCGTAATATGAAGAATAGAAGTATATTTTGAGTTATAAAAAGAATCTTTAGCCGTTTCGATATTTACAAACTGGTGTTCAAAACGGAGCGTTTTAGTGCTCTCAAACTGATTAATAAACAAACCTGTTTCATCAACAACTTCAATAATCTGAAAATCCTGGTCTTTCATTCCCAGCCAAATGGGAACAATCATCATGGCAGCCATTAACAATGGTCCTAATAAAGTCATTACCACAAATGATTTTTTCTTAACTCTTGTTAAATATTCTCGCTTTATAATTAGGTTTATTTTATTCATCTGAACCTCCTTCACTTAAATCTTCAGGGTTAATTTCTCCTACTTTTTGAATAAAGATATCATTCATGCTTGGTGTTAATTCATGAACAGAAATAATTCGAACATGATTGAGTAAAGCTCCAATCAAAGAATTTACACTCATTTTATCATCAGTTCCTTTCACTTTTACATGGGTTCTGCCTCGGTCTGTAGTAGTTGATAAAATTTCGAACCCTGTCCATAGCGCTGTTGAAAAGGCTATCATATTTCCTTCAAAAATAATCTCATAACTATTTGAACGATAAGCATCTTTAATTTCGGTTACTTTTCCGTCTAAAATCTTTTTTGATTTATTAATTAACGCTATATGGTCACAAATTTCTTCTACCGACTCCATATTATGAGTAGAGAAAATAATGGTTGAACCTTTATCTCTCAACTCTAAAATTTCTTTCTTAATTAAATTAGCATTAATAGGGTCAAATCCACTAAATGGTTCATCTAAAATCAACAATTTAGGCTCATGTAAAACAGTGGTTATAAATTGTACTTTTTGAGCCATTCCTTTAGAAAGTTCTTCAACTTTTTTGTTCCACCAACCTTCAATTTCAAATTTCTGGAACCATTGTTTTAATTTAATCGTTGCTTCCTGTTTACTCATTCCTTTTAACTGAGCAAGGTACAAAGCCTGTTCACCCACATTCATTTTTTTGTACAAACCTCGTTCTTCCGGTAAATAACCAATTTGTCCGATGTGTTTTGGAGCTAAGGCTTCCCGCTCAAAAAAAACCTCACCTTTATCAGGAGCTGTAATTTGATTTATTATTCGAATTAAAGACGTTTTTCCTGCTCCATTTGGACCAAGTAATCCAAAGATGCTTTTTTGTGGCACACGTAACGACACATTATGTAGAGCTGTGTGGTTAGCATAATTCTTATAAACTCGTTTTACATGTAAAATATCCATGTGGGTAAAATTAATGGTTTAAATATTGATTTAAAATAGAATTACATGAACGGCAACAAAAAAGGTGATTCAAATGAATCACCTTTTTTGTTAATACGGAATGTATTTTATCTTTGAGAAACTTCTTTAAATGGACGCAAAGTATATCCGGTATAAATTTGTCTTGGCCTTCCAATTGGTTCTTGATTAACTCTCATTTCAATCCATTGAGCAATCCATCCTGGTAAACGACCCACTGCAAACATTACAGTAAACATTTCGGAAGGGATACCTAATGCACGATAAATAATACCTGAATAAAAATCCACATTTGGATAAAGATTTTTTGATTTGAAATATTCATCCTCTAAAGCTGTTTTCTCCAGTTTTTTAGCAATATCCAAAATTGGGTCTTCAATACCTAAAGCATCCAAAACATCATCAGCAGCTTTTTTAATGATTTTAGCTCTTGGATCAAAATTTTTGTAAACTCTATGACCGAATCCCATTAAACGGAATGGATCATCTTTATCCTTAGCTTTAAGAATATATTTTTCAACATCTCCACCATCAGCTTTTATTGCTTCTAACATTTCTATTACAGCCTGATTAGCACCACCATGCAATGGTCCCCAAAGTGCAGAAACCCCAGCAGAAATGGATGCAAACAATCCTGCATGTGAAGACCCAACTATTCTAACCGTTGAAGTGGAACAATTTTGCTCATGATCAGCATGGAGAATAAATAACTTATCTAAAGCATCAACAATGATCGGATTTGCGATATATTTTTCGGTTGGAATAGCAAACATCATGTTCATGAAATTCTCTACATATCCTTTTGAATTATCATAATAGTTTAAAGGAAACCCTTCTCTTTTTCTGTGAACCCATGTTGCTAGAACAACAAATTTTCCTAATGTTTTACATACTGCATTATAAATTTCGAGTTCTGTATTAACATTAACTGGTTTAGGATTAAATGCTGTTAATGCACTTGTAAGTGACGACAGGATACCCATTGGATGAGCACTCTTTGGAAATCCATCAATGATGTCTTTCATTTCCTCATTTACCAATGTATA
Organism: Flavobacteriales bacterium; assembly: GCA_050248475.1. GTDB lineage: Bacteria > Bacteroidota > Bacteroidia > Flavobacteriales_E > Vicingaceae > Vicingus. The sequence goes on along the minus strand of JBFWSH010000017.1, from coordinate 10,518 downwards.
TTTACGAATATTGTTTTCAAATTTTTCTAATTCGGCTTTGGTTGGCAATTCACCAAAAACCAATAAGTAACAAACTTCCAAAAATGTAGCTTTTTCAGCTAAATCTTCTATCGAGTAACCTCTGTATCTTAAAATACCTTCTTCTCCATCAAGGAAAGTAATTGCACTAGTACAAGCTCCTGAATTCTTATAACCAGGATCCATGGTTATATAACCAGTTGCGCCTCGAAGTTTAGTAATATCAATCGCTTTTTCGTTTTCTGCACCCTCTATAACAGGAAATTCGTAAACTTTCCCATTAAGCTCTAATTTTGCTATTTCAGACATGTTATATATATTAAGATTTGAATGTTCTACTCGACCCATGCGAATTTAATTAAGCTAAAATTAATTAGCAAACAATTGGAATAAAATAAATGTAATATTTTCATTTCTTCGGAAAACTAACAAAGCCTCCAGAAAACTAAAGGCTTTGTTACATTTTATTTTTTAAAATTCGTTTATTTCAAGAACTTCAAATCTCTACCTAAATACCTTGCGGTTGAACCAAGAGCCTCTTCAATTCTCAATAATTGGTTATATTTTGCCATTCTATCAGAACGAGATGCAGAACCAGTTTTAATCTGACCCGTATTTAATGCTACTGCTAAATCAGCAATCGTAGTATCTTCAGTTTCACCAGAACGATGACTCATTACCGACGTAAAAGATGCTCTGTTTGCCATATCAACAGCATTAATGGTTTCCGTTAACGAACCTATTTGATTTACTTTAATTAAAATAGAGTTGGCTGATCTTTCTTCAATTCCTCTCTTTAATCTTTTTACGTTGGTAACAAATAAATCATCTCCAACTAACTGAACTTTGTCTCCGATAGCAGCATTTAATTGTGCCCAACCAGTCCAATCATCTTCATCTAACCCATCTTCTATTGATAATATAGGGTATTTTTTTGTCCAATCTTTCCAATAACTTACCATTTCTGAAGGGGTTAATTTATCTCCTGTTGATTGATGGAAATGATACACTTTTTCTTTAGCATTGTAAAACTCAGAACTAGCTGCATCCATAGCAATAAACATATCATCACCAGGTTTGTATCCAGCTTTTTCAATTGCCATTAAAACTGTTTCTATAGCTTCTTCGTTTGATTTTAAATTTGGAGCGAAACCACCTTCATCACCAACATTCGTTGAATGACCTTTAGATTTCAACACTTCTTTCAAATGATGAAATACTTCAGTTCCCATTCTTAAACCCTCACTAAATGATGATGCACCAACTGGCATAACCATAAATTCCTGGAAATCAATACTGTTATCAGCATGTGAACCGCCATTTAAAATGTTCATCATTGGAATTGGCAACATGTTAGCGTTAACGCCTCCAACATAACTATACAATGGAATTCCTGTCTCTTCAGAAGCAGCTTTAGCACAAGCCATTGAAACTCCCAAAATTGCATTTGCACCCAAATTACTTTTGTTTTCAGAACCATCTAAAGCAATCAGTGTTTTATCTATACCAGCCTGATCTAAAACATAAGCTCCCATTAATTCTTCGTTTATAACAGTATTAATGTTTTGCACTGCTTTTAAAACACCTTTACCCATAAACCTTCCTTTATCTCCATCACGCAACTCTACAGCTTCGTATTTACCTGTAGATGCTCCAGAAGGAACTGCCGCTCTACCTAAAATTCCGTTTTGTGTAATCACATCAACTTCAACGGTTGGATTACCTCTTGAATCTAAAATTTGTCTTGCGTGTACTTGTGCAATATAGCTCATTGTTTATAAAAGATTTAAGTTACATTTTTATTTTTTTTCTCTTACTAAAACTTCGTCAATCATACCATAATCTTTTGCTTCTTGTGCAATCATCCAGTAATCTCTATCACTGTCTTTCCAAACAGTATCATAATCTTTACCAGAATGCTTAGCAATAATATCGTACAGTTCTTTCTTTAATTTTTGGATTTCCCTTGCAGTAATTTCGATATCAGATGCTTGTCCTTGAGCTCCACCTAAAGGTTGGTGAATCATTACTCTTGAATGAGGAAGTGCAGTTCTTTTTCCTGCTGCTCCGGCACACAATAAAACAGCACCCATAGATGCTGCCATACCAGTACAAATAGTTGCAACATCAGGTGCGATATACTGCATGGTATCGTAAATACCTAAGCCGGCATAAACACCACCACCTGGCGAATTCACATAAATTTGAATATCTTTTTTAGCATCAACTGACTCTAAGAAAAGTAATTGTGCTTGAATAATATTGGCTACATAATCATTAATTCCTGTTCCAAGAAAGATAATTCTATCCATCATCAAACGAGAGAATACATCCATAGAAGCTACGTTCAATTGACGCTCTTCAATAATGGTTGGAGAAATATAATCGGCATGAATCGATTGATACTGGTCGTATACTGAGCTACTAATTCCTCTGTGTTTAATAGCATATTTTCTAAATTCGTCTTTGTCAAACATAGTTGTTATGGTTTTAAATTGTAATTAAATTGAAGCCTCTAATTTAGTATTTTAAGATTTATTTATTTATGATTTTTATACAAAGATTTAAACAAAAAAGCCTCGCAAAATTGCGAGGCTTTTCGTGTTATTTTTTGCCGTAAGCTATTTTGGCAAAATCTTCATAAGAAACTTCTTTCTTGTTTAATTTAAAGGTGTTTTTAAACAATTCCATCATTTTCATATCGTACATCATCATATAAATGTTACGAGCTTCCTCTTGGTTTTGCAACACCCTGTTAGCTGTTTCTGTTAAATCTTTATCATCATCACTTGGTAAACCCATGCTTGCTAATTGTTGTTTTAGCAACCCTTTGGTATGCTCTACAACATCTTCAAAAGAAACTTTAATGTCGTATTTTTTAATGATTTTGTTTTCCACCAACTGCCATTTTAATTCTCTAGCATATTGGTCATACTCTTGTTCAATTTGTTCTGGAGTAACAGGATTCTCGTTACTTGCAGCAATCCATCTTTTCAAGAAATTATCGGGTAATGATAAAGACAATTTGTTTAATAATTCATCCTGAACATCTGTTTTTAATTTTCTATCGCTATCTACAACTAAGCCTTGTGACATTTGTTCTTCAATTTTACCTCTAAACTCTTCAACCGATTTTACATTATTTGGTCCAAAAACTTTGTCAAACAAGTCCTGGTTAACTTCAGCTGGTAAAATTTTGTTTATTTTCTCAACAGTGTATCTAAACTTGTTGTTGATGTTTTTTAATTCGTTTGGTTTAATACCTAAAGCTGCAGCAACATCCGATTCGTGCTCTGACACTTTTTTAGGATCTAACTCGATAACTGAACCAGCTTTAGCTCCAATTAACGATTTTTGTAACGATGAATCAGTAACAGATTTGATGATAACTACTGATGAATTAGTAATTCCACCTTCTTTAACCTGTCCGTTTTCTAATTCTTCAAATTTACCAAACAACATATCTTCTGCATCTGCAAATTCTGGGTTGGTCATTTTACCATATCTTCTCGATAAATCTTCAACATATTTATCAATATCAGCTTTAGCAACTTTTATAATATATTGGTCAAACTTAAATTTATCAGAAAGTTCGACTTCAAACGAAGGAGCTAATCCAACATCATATCTGAATTCAAAATCTTTTTGATTTTCCCAATCAATTTTTTCTTGCTCGTCTAATTTTGGCAATGGATTTCCCAATACATCCAATTTTTCTTCAGCAAGGTATTTTTGTAACGATTCTGATAAAACTTTATTAATTTCATCAACCATAGCGTTTACTCCAACCATTTTCTTCACCATTCCCATTGGCACATGTCCCTTTCTAAATCCAGGCACCGAAGCTTTATTTCTGTAGTCTTTTAATACTTTATCTACATTTTTTTGATAATCCGACTCTGACAGCTGTATTTTGATAACAGCATTTAAATTGTCAATTTTTTCTTGCGTAATATTCATTAATAGTGGGTTTTAGTAAAAAATTACTCTATGTTTAAATTTAAAAAAGGTACAAGGCAAAAACCTCATACCTTTCTTTTCTTCTGTACAGGCGGAGAGACTCGAACTCTCACACCTCGCGGCACTAGATCCTAAGTCTAGCGTGTCTACCAATTCCACCACGCCTGCAAAAGGACTGCAAAAATAATATTTTTTAATTAGTTGGCAATAGGTTTTTAATTATTTGATTAAATTTATTCCTTATGACTAAAGCCCAACAAATAAAACTTAAAGCTTTGATAAAAAAGTACAATCTGATTCTTAAAGAATCAATGGAAATTGCTTTGATGGAAGATTTGTTTAACCTTATTATTGTTAATGCCGATGATAAAGATTTTGAGCTAAAGGATATGCTGTTGGATAAAGAAAATTTAAAAAGATATATTATTAAGGAGTTTATTCGCCTTAACAACAAACCCATTACTTCTCAACTAAAAGACATGGAAGAAATTAAACTAAAACTGGTAAAGAATAAACAGCAAAAATTAAATCTTTAAGCCATCATTCCCGCATTTGCTTTCTTTTTTGCAATTGCAGCCTTAATATCATCTAATTCACCTTTTGGTATAGCTCCAATTAATTTTTTAGTGTATTCCGTTTGTGGATTGTTATAAATCTCATCAGCAAGTCCCATTTCCTCAATCTTACCTTGATTCATCACCACCATTCTATCGCTCATAAACTTAACTACTGATAAATCGTGAGAAATAAAGATATAAGTAAAACCAAACTCTTGTTTTAATTCATTTAACAAGTTTAGTACTTGGGCTTGAACAGAAACGTCGAGTGCAGAAACCGACTCATCGCAAATAATAAACCGGGGGTTTAATGCTAACGAACGCGCTATACAAATACGTTGACGTTGACCACCCGAAAACTCATGTGGATAACGGTAAAAATGATGCTCTGGCAAATTTACTCGTCTTAACAACTCCATCACTCTTGCTTTTCTTTCTTCATCATTTGCTAAAACATTGTGAACTTTCATCGGCTCCATAATAGCCTCACCAATAGTAATTCTAGGGTTTAAGGATGAGTAAGGGTCTTGGAAAATAATTTGCATTTCCTTTCGATACTCTCTCATTTCCTTTGCACCTAAATGCGTTAAATCATGTCCATCAAAAATAATCTGACCTTCAGTTGGTTCCAATAATTTTAAAATGGTTCGTCCTAGCGTGGTTTTACCACAACCAGATTCACCTACTAAACCTAGTGTTTCGCCAGGGTAAACATCAAAAGTAATATCATCAACCGCTTTAACGTACTCGTTTGATTTTCCAAACAGACCTTTACTTATAGGAAAATAGGTTTTTAAGTTTTTGATTTGTAGAACTGGTTCTTTTGCATACAACACTTTGTGTTGAGCTGCAGTTTCTTCAGGAGATATGACTAAACTATTGGTAACTTCTTCAACCGATTTATTGGTTTCGTGCATCATACCTTCTTTATCAACAGTCATAAAATCGGCTACCGTTGGCAACCATTTTAAACGTTTAGCCAATGGTGGGCGACAAGCCAGCAAACCTTTGGTATACGGATGTTGTGGATTGTTAAAGATATCTAAAACAGAACCCTGTTCCACCACTTTTCCTTTATACATTACTACCACTTTATCGGCCAATTCAGCAATTACCCCCAAATCATGAGTAATAAACATGATTCCCATATCGTGTTCTAACTGCAATTTGTTCATCAATTCCAAAATGGTTTTTTGAACAGTTACATCTAATGCAGTTGTAGGCTCATCAGCAATGAGTATTTTAGGATTGCACGACATAGCCATGGCAATCATTACACGTTGCTTTTGACCACCAGAAATCTGATGGGGATAAGTATCGAAAATTGCCTCTGGGCGAGGTAATTGTACTTTTTTAAACAATTCTATGGTTCTTAATTTTGCCTCTTGTTTATTCACTTTTTGATGAACAATAATTGCTTCAGCAACTTGATCTCCACAAGTATAAACAGGATTTAATGAAGTCATCGGCTCTTGAAAAATCATCGCAATTTCGTTACCACGAAGCACTCGCATCGTTTTTTCGTTGGCCTTTGCTAAATCTACTATTCCATTTGAAGTGTGAAAAAGAATTTCTCCTGATGCAATTCTACCCGGAGGATTAGGAATTAATCTCATTACAGAAAGTGAAGTAACCGACTTACCTGAACCTGACTCTCCAACTATACCAATAGTTTCACCTTTGTTTAAAGTAAACGAAATATCGTTTACGGCTTTTACCGTTTCATCTTCAGTTCTAAATTCAGTAACTAAATTTTTAATCTCTAGTAATGTTCTACTTTCCATGAATTGAGTTATATAACTGTGAAAAAGGCTTTAAAGATAAGTGTAAAAACGATTTAAACCAAATAATGAAATCAGAACCTTTGAAAAGATTAGATGAAAGTCCTTTTACGACTTATTAATCAATAATTTAAGTCGCTAATTAAGATGGATACGTAACCATATTCCTGACTATCATTAATCATTGCCACTTCTACACCATTGCCTGATTTTTTACTTTTAGTGCGCCAGGATGTGTAACCATCGGCTGCAACTTTACCAGCTCCATAACTATTGGTAAAATACTTGGTTAATTCAGCAAACAAATTATTGGCATCTTCAATTTTATCAAAGTAAGCCGAAAGTTCAATTTCATATAAACTATTCTGAGAAAAATCGTAAGAAATGGTATAACTATTTCCCATATCCAAATTGTAATCATAATAAAGGTATTCAGGCATGTTATCAACCAAAAAATCTTTGTTTTCTAATTGTTGAACATCTTCAATTGTACTACCGATTTCTACACCTCTAAAAACTCCTTTATCCGATTTCACAATGGCATCAAAATGCGGAGATGTAGCTTTTTTACAAGAAAAAATAGTTAGAGTAAAAGTTAACAATAAAATGCTTAATTTTTTTAACATTTTCATTTTTTTAACTATAAAAAATATGTTCTGAATCAACTAATTGTTCGTTTCTAAACCTTAGAAATAACTGGGTTAAAGCTACGACATCTTTTTGACAATAATTTGCAATTCTCTCCAAATCATTTTCTTGCCAATAAACCTGATTTACCATACTTCCATCAATATCATCTTTTGGAGTTGGAATATTAAAAAGGGAAGTAAGTAACCCGAGGGATGTAAAGTGTTTGTAATCCCCAAATTTCCATAGCTGCAGTGTGTCTAGATGTTGAACTTCCCAGGGTTTTTTACCTGCCAAATCTAAAATTGATGGAATACTTAACCCATTTACCAAACCTCTCCGAGCAATATAAGGATAATCAAATTCTTTTCCATTATGAGCACAAAGTATGTGTTGGGGGGTATCGTAATGCTTATTTAGTAACTCAAAAAAATCACCTAAAAGTTCTGCTTCATTATGATTGTAAAACGATTTTAACCGTAAATTTTTAACTCCATTTTCAATTTTAATAAAGCCTACTGAAATACAGACAATTTTACCAAACTCTGCATATATTCCTGCTCTTGAATAAGTATCAAAAGGTGTTTCATCTTCTTTTGCAATAAAGTTAGATTTGTGTTCCCAATGTTTCTTGAAATCATCAGAAAGTTCATCAAATGATTTTACAGCAGAAGTTGTTTCAATGTCCAAAAATAAAATCTTTTCGAGTTTGATATTATCCAGCATTTGTAATCATTATTCAGTGATAACCAAAGGTATGAAAAGTTTTTGGATTGCAAGTATCTAAGTATCTATAGCTTTCCGCTGAGTTTCTTTTTGTTAATGAATAATTTACTTAATCATAATTCCTTTTTTGAAAATAATAGGAACAGATATCAAATTGTCGTCTTTGATTGTTTCCGCCAAAAAAATATATTTCTTATCTAACAGTTCATTGTCTTTAAAAAAACTCAGCCAATATTCGTTATGTAATCCAAAAACATTTTCCATTATAGGTTCTATCTTAACAAAACTCATAGGTTCAACATCTCCTAAAGCATGACGAAGAGTTGTAGTTTTAGTTTCTTCTCCGTTTTCCAGCTTTAAATATCCTCGTGAAGAAACGAGTGCCTGCTGAAGTTTTTCATCGGTCATGTTAATCAAGTAAACATTCCACTCTTCTTGATTAAGCTCATTCACTTCCTTTACAACGGTAATTGCAACGTCTTTTATTGGGGAAGGATTAATATCTTTCTTCATTATTTATTAATAGAATTAAAAGTAGAAATCGCCTCTTGTACGGTTTTATCTTCATCGTTGATAATAACATAGTAACCAAAATTACCAAATAAGTCTTTACTTATTGATGCTCTTAAAGCTCTTACGATTATCTCTTTCGACAACTTAATTTCTCCTAAATTCCTAGACAATTCATTCTTTTCAGCGAATTTAATTAAACTATTAAACAAGTCGTTTGAGACTTTAAATTGCTTCTTAAACTCAATAGCATTTTTGTATTGGTCTTTGAGTTTTTTTCTATTGTTATCTACATACTGTAGCGAAAAATCTTGTAAAATACCACGATAACGTAACTCATAAAAATAATTGGTGTTTCCAACAGTATCAATAGGCACAAAAACATCAGGCATAATACCACCACCACCATAAACAATTTTACCAAGTGGTGTATAAAATTTTAAAGAATCAGGAAAATGAATACTATCTGCACTTAATAACTCACCGTTTAAATACCGATTGTAAGATTCCATATTGTAATTCTCCATGCCATCATCATACGGTTTCTGGATACATCTGCCCGAAGGAGTATAATAACGAGCAACTGTTAACCGAAGAGCAGATCCATCAGGCCACATTACTTGTTCCTGCACTAATCCTTTACCAAAAGAACGACGACCAATGATTGTCCCTCTGTCGTTATCTTGAACTGCGCCAGCTAATATTTCACTTGCTGATGCCGAATTTTCATTGATTAAAATAATAATCTCTGTTTTTTCTAATATACCTCTATCGGTAGCATAAAATGCCTCTTTGTTTCTTGATTTACCTTTGGTATAGACTATCATTTTATCTTTACCCAATAACTCATCTGCAATACTAGTGGCAGCACCCATAACTCCCCCTCCATTTCCTCTCAAATCAATAATTAGCTTTCTCATACCTGTTTTCGATAATTTTTTTGTAGCAGCCAAAAATTCGGTATAAGTCGTTTTAGCAAAGCGATTAATTTTAACAAACCCTATTTCATCATCAATCATATATGGTGATTCTATACTGAAAATAGGAATTTCATCACGGGTAATTGTATAATCAATTAAGTTTTTTATGCCTTTACGAACTACACTAACACTTACTTTTGTTCCTTTAGGCCCCTTAAGTAATTTTATTACATTTTCGTTGGTAATTCCATTGCCAGCAATTAATTTTTTACCAACTTTTACAATCCTGTCTCCAGCTTCTATCCCAACTTTTTCTGATGGTCCATTTGGAATTACTGAAAGAATCATTACTGTATCATTATTGATTCTAAACTCAACTCCTATACCCTGAAAGTTTCCTTCCAAAGGGTCATTCATTTCATTGAATTCTTTTGCAGGAATATAATAAGAATGAGGGTCGAGCTTTGATAAAATACTAGCAATAGAAATTTCCGTCAACTCTCCTTTATCAACTGTATCAACGTACATATCCTCAATAAAATTTAAAATTTCGTTGAGTTTATTCGTTTTGTTGAGTTTTGAGCTTACTGGAAAAATTATGGTTCTATCTCCTGAATTTTGAGATAAATATGCTCCCAAATAAACTCCTACAACTATACAAAATGCTATTAATGTTGGCAATATAAAATAGAGAAAGGTTTTATTCTTGTTCATTCTGTTGTTCTTTTGCTATTGGTCTAAATCAGTAATCTGATCAACTTGAATGCCTGATTCTTTCAAAAAATGTATACCTGAATCATCTTTATATGAATTATAATATACCACACGTACAATGCCCGCCTGTAATATTAACTTACTACATTCCTTACATGGAGATAAAGTAATGTAAAGTGTTGCTCCATCGGCATTATGCGTTGATTTTGCCACTTTTAAAATAGCATTAGCTTCAGCATGTAAAACATACCAATGGGTTTTCTCGTTTTCGTCTTCACAACAATTATCAAATCCTGTTGGTGTACCATTATAGCCATCAGATATTATCATTCTGTCTTTAACAATAATAGAGCCAACCTGTTTTCTTTTACAGTGAGATAATTTACCCCATTCTAAAGCCATTTTCAAATAAGCCTTATCATAACGTAACTGCTTTGCTTGATTATAATTTGTATTCATTCTTTGTATTGTGCGACAAAAGTATGAATTTGACTTCAAAATACATCATAAAACAAAAGAGAGGAATTTAATATATAAAAACCTCTCTTGTTTTGTTTAAGTGTATGGATTGTTTTGTTTACTGAATAATAGTAACATGCCCAATTTGTTCATGTTTTTTGTTGTTGTAGTCTTTAAAGAATAGTTTCCAAACATATACTCCTTCTTGTACTCTGTTACCTTTATAAAATCCATCCCATGGTTTAA
>JBFWSH010000016.1:3779-87249 GCA_050248475.1 Flavobacteriales bacterium | reverse complement strand
CTGAATTGTGGGAGCTAATTCAATGATATTAAAATTATTTGATTTTAGTTTGGTTTGTATTAGAAAATGATATATTTTGTTTATTTTTTTAATGATAAAAACAATTATTCCCTCTTGCGCAGATTTCACCAAAGGCTGAGTCCAGCTATTTACTTCCCTGTTGCCAATCTCGGCACGAACAGCAATTACCGAAAAATATTTTTTGTCTTTGTGGTAAATCGAATACTCATCTTTTTGCCAATCTTTAATGGAATTTAAAGGGATTCTTTCTACTTCCAGCTCTGCAAACGATTTTAGCCTGGTTATCCACGATATTACATCTTCGGTAGAATGTAAGGCATTCTTCGTGTCCAATTCCGACAATAACAAGGCATTCTCATAGGTATCGGCCTTGTGGTAATTTTCCACACCAGCCAACGTACTGATATCGCCAAAAGGAATTCCGGAAATTACCGTTCTGGTGTCCATGTTAATAATGTTGTCGTAAGCAAGCAACTCCTTTATCTGCCCTAAGGTTAACCAGCAAAAATTTTCTTTTAACTCTACATCAGAAGTAACTTCAACAATAATGTTTCGGTTTCTTTTTTTTAAAAACCGGGCACCCTGTTCGGATTGTAATTGATCCAGTAAAACTTTAACATCGTTTCGCTGATCTAAAAAATACTCCAGGTAAGCAGGTGGATTCCCTTTATGAACCTGAGTGTAATTGCTCTTGGTGGCCTGTAAAGTGGGCGAAATTTGAACGGCATTGATGTTACCGGGTTCTATTTTAGCTTGCATTAAAAAACACAATACTCCATTTATCTTTTTGGTGATGATACCTAAAAACCCTATTTCCGGCTGATTAATAATGGGTTGAGACCATTCTTTAACATTACCCCAATTGGTTTTAATGTGGATACCTTCTATGGCAAAAAACTTACCTGATGAGTGTTCTAAATTACCTGTTGCATTGTTAAAACCCCAATTTTCCATTTCCGAAAATGGGATGGGGGTAATTTTATGGTGCGTTTCTTTTTTCTTTTGCTCCAGCCAACTGAAAAAACCGGTTAAACTCATTAACGGATTTTCGATTGTTAAGGCCGATTTTAAAAAATTGTATTTAACACCATCATTCATAGTTAGCTAAGGTAATAATATATTTTTTTAAACTATTTTTTATGTTATTTTTTCTCTGTTAACCGCCTAAAACAAAGATATACCACACTGTTTTACAGATTAGTAAGAAAAATAAATTTGGAAATAATAACATCTTTATTGTAAATTGGTGAATATTAATATTTCAACCATGATTCAGGAACCTATTAACCTTTTAGAAGAATTAGATAGTGCCTCCAATATGCATTCGTTAAAACGAGATGATATTGATGCATTGATGCTTGAATTTGCAAAACGTATTACCTCTGTTTTAAAAATTGAACGTACCAATGTATGGTTATTTAATGAAGATAAAGATGCTATTGTTTCTATTGGAGAATATGATAGCCGAACCAGACAATTTTCTAAAAACAACATTATTTACAGAAAAGATTGTCCAAATTATTTTAAAGCGATTAGTCAAAATAAAATCATTTGTGTAAAAAATGTACTCGAGCATCCTTATACTAATGAATTTAACAATACTTATTCAATACCTAATAATGTAATTTCACTAATGGATGTTCCTTTACGAATTTCAAGCGAACTAATTGGTGTTTTTTGCTTTGAAAAAACCGGTGAAATTGAAAGAATATTTAAAGATGATGAGCAAACATTTGCCATGAGCTTAGCTATTGTAGTTGCTTCAAATTTAGAAGCCAGGCATCGTAGGGTAGCCCAGCGTCAATTAGAACTGGCTTTAAGTGAAAAAGAATTGTTGATTAAGGAAATTAATCATCGGGTTAAAAACAATTTATCTATTCTGATTAGTTTGCTAAGGCTAGCCAAAAACCAGAGTAAAAATGCTAAAATACCGGATGTGTTAAACGAATTTGAACAACGTGTGATGGCTATGGTTAAAATCCATGATTTGTTGCATCAAACAGAAAATTATACCACCATTAAATTGGCTGACTATATTCATGAACTGGCTCATGAATTTAAACACTCATTTAATCAAATAAAGATGCAAACAGAAATTAAATCTGTTGCCTTAAATTTGAATTCAAAAATTGCTTTACATATTGGTTTGGCAGTTACCGAAATTTTACTGAATAGTATTAAGTATGGAGACCTTAACGACAGCAACTATTATGTTTTTGTAAAACTGTCTAAGATAAACGACAACATCATATTAACTATCGGTAACAACGGGAAATCGTTCGATTTTGAGAAAAAACTGCAGGAACGAACACTTGGACTTTCTTTAATTAAAGATTTAATTGAGGATTTAGACATCAACATAAAATACCCAACAAAAGAAAAGTGTTCTTATGAACTAACTTTTTGAACAAAAAAAAAGCAGGTAAGTGTTACTCACCTGCTTTAATTGCACTAACTAAACACTACTAACTACTCTTGAGTTCCCTCTTTTTCTTTTTTTTCAACTATTTTATTTGCTATAAATAAACCAGCTCCGGCAAATAAAAATATCATAGAGAAATAACACACTTCATGGTCGATTTGAGTATAAGCTTTTAATAAACTTCCCATTAACAGACCTACTCCAATTCCTACCGAAATTAATGCAAACTTTATTGCTCCTCCCGGTTTGTGTTGACGCTGATATTTACTGATATCAAGTCCTTTCTCAATCATTTTAATTTTTTCCAAGTGCTCTAACCTTCTTAATATGACGATCATAGTAAATGCTCCTAAGGTTACAAATATTGGTATTGATACTGCTATTATTTCATGCATAATTTTAAATTTAATTGGTTTTCGTATCCTTTGACACGAACTAAAATAAAAATGTTACAAACCATAAAAAAAAATTATTGTAACATTATCAGATAAATGTGTGTCTTATTTAATAGTTTTAATAAAGTTGAGAGATACCGATTTAATATCAGGGTTACTGAATAAACAAATTAGCGCTATTAATTATTTTGTAAATAATTACCAGCAATTTGTTTATGTTCTCTGTGTTAATATTCTTAACGATAAAGAAGCTGCCGAAGAAATAACCCAAGATGTTTTGATTAAATGTATTGAACGCATCAGCCAGTTTAAAGGTACTTCAAAACTAAAAACCTGGGTATATACCATTGCCAGAAATGAAACATTTAACTACATCCGAATTAAAAGGCTTGAAACTTCTGGTATCACAGAAAGCATTGCTAATAAACATCAAATCGATGACATTACTTCCAGCCTTGACCAGGAAGATTTGAATTTCGTAATTCATTCAAACTTTAATAAATTACCTTTTGATCAAAAAGAAATTTTAATTCTGTTTTACATGGAAGAAATGTCGCTAAAAGAAATAGCAGAAGCGACTACTTTATCGGAAAGTAATGTCAGGGTTAAATTGCATAGGGCCCGAGAAAATTTTAAAACAGTTTTAAGCAAAAAAGATATAACTTTACTAAATCAATTGCGTCATGGATAAACATCTTACAGAAATAGAATTGTTCGAATACTCAAACCATTTAATTGGAGATGATAATCAATTGAATAAAATTACCCAACATTTACTGGGTTGTGAAGATTGCAAAACAAAACTAGCATTAGAAAAAATAATTGACTCCTCATTAAAAAATTCTTTGGTGGTTGAACACAAAGTAGAATTAAATCAACACATTGTTAATTATTTTACCCAGGAAAAACCAACAATTATTGGGATAGACACAAAAGGAATTATTTACCTTTTATTGGTTTTGTCAGGTTTATTGTTAATAAATCAGCTAACAGCAATAAAATCAGATTATTTAACTGTAATTGTTACCGCAACAATGGGCTTACTGTTCATTGAATCGTTTTTCAAGTATAAAAAACTAAAAAAACAACAGGTTACATCCTGAATCCTGGCATTTTTTTCATTAACAAGGCAAAAACCAACGCATTAAACAAACCCATAAAAACCAATCCAAACATGGTCCACATAGCTTGAAAGTATGCCGATAACATGGTTTTTATTCCAAACAATTGATTAAAATAAGTTTCAACTAATACATCTTTACTGGATGTTCCGGCCTGAATCATTTCAGTTATTTTCTCGTTTAAAATAGCAATTTTTTCATTTTGCATTAATACAAAAAAATTGGCATCAATTTTAGCGTAATACACATAAGTAATTACTGCAACAATAACTGCAAAAAAAGCAGCTGTTCTTGCTCCAGCTTTAAAATCCTGGATAAACGAAGTATTATTACCTTCAGCTATTTTGTTACTTCTCATTCCAAAAAATATAGTAACAAGTAGCAACAACATATATATATAACGAATGTAGTTTTCCATTTCGCCATGCTGCATGTTTAACGAAAATATCACCAACTTAATGATTAAGGCAACAATGGAAAAGGTAATGGCTACCTGAAAAGGATTTTTTAACACGGTACTGAAATTTTAAATGTGAACTGTGAGTGTTGAATAATCAGTTACCAACACTCACAATTTATAATTTATTACCCATTCATCGAAGCTAAAAACTCTTCGTTATTAATGGTTTTATTCATTCTATCTCTTAAGAATTCCATCGCTTCAACAGAATTCATGTCTGCAATGTAGTTTCTTAAAATCCACATACGTTGAGTAATGTCGTTACCTAACAACAAGTCTTCTCTTCGTGTGCTTGAAGAAACAATATCAATGGCAGGATAAATTCTACGGTTAGATATTTTTCTATCCAACTGAAGTTCCATATTACCTGTTCCTTTAAATTCTTCGAAAATTACCTCGTCCATTTTAGAACCAGTTTCAGTTAATGCTGTAGCTATAATGGTTAACGAACCCCCATTTTCAATTTTACGGGCAGCTCCAAAGAAACGTTTTGGTTTGTGTAGTGCATTAGCATCAACACCACCCGAAAGTACTTTACCTGATGACGGAGAAACCGTATTGTAAGCTCTTGCTAAACGTGTAATAGAATCTAATAAAATGACCACATCATGACCACATTCTACCAATCGTTTTGCTTTTTCTAAAACCAAGTTAGCTAGTTTTACATGTTTTTCAGCCGGTTCATCAAAAGTAGAAGCTACCACCTCTGCATCAACACTTCTCGCCATATCAGTTACCTCTTCAGGTCGTTCGTCAATTAATAAAATTAACAAGTAAACTTCTGGATGATTTTCTGCAATAGCATTAGCAACCTCTTTTAACAAGGTAGTTTTACCTGTTTTTGGTTGCGCTACAATCATACCACGTTGCCCTTTACCAATTGGGGTAAATAAATCTACCACCCTGGTTGAAAGCGTTGAGTTTTTATGCCCTGTAAGATTTAATTTTTCCTGAGGGAAAATAGGTGTTAAATAATCAAAAGGAACTCTGTCTCTGACCACAGCAGGCTCTCTGTTGTTGATAGTTTCTACTTTAATTAAAGGAAAATATTTTTCGCCTTCTTTTGGTGGACGTATAGTACCACGAACCGTATCTCCTGTTTTTAATCCAAATAATTTAATTTGTGATTGAGATACATAAATATCATCTGGGGAGTTTAAATAATTGTAATCAGATGAACGTAAGAAACCATAACCATCAGGCATAATTTCTAGCACACCTTCGCTGCTTACAATGTTATCGAAACTGTATAAACTCTCTTCTACTTTTGGTCGTTGTTCGTATTGCTCTCTTGGTTCATTATTTCCATTTTGTTCACGTGGTTCGCGATTTTCTCTTTGTTCATTATTTCTCGAAGGGTGTTCTGGTCTGTTAGGTCTATTCTCAGCCTCTACTCTTGGAGCTATTGGGGTTCTGTCTTGTTGTTGCGGAGCAACTGGTTTTGGGTGATTATGAACAGGCTTTTTTGGAGTATTCTCCTCTTTTCTTTCTGGCCGGTTTTCTGGCTGATCAGGTTTAGGATCTTGTGGTTTTTGCTGAATAGGCTGAACAACTTGTTTTTCTTTTTGTTCTGCTATCGGTGGCATTGGTTTGAATAAATCTGGTTTTTTATCCGATTCATCCGATGGCAATCTTTTTCTTTTTGGTTTTCCTCCATTGGTTGATCCATTTGATGAACCCACTGGAATTCTTTTTCTTGGTTCTTCAGTTTTCTCTACCTTAACAGGTTTTAACGCTTGTTGGTCAAGAATTTGATAAACCAATTCTTCTTTCTTCAGCTTGTCGAATTTCTTTACATCTAATTCTTTTGCAATATCTCTTAATTCGTTTACCAGCTTTTTGTTTAATTCAATAATATCGTACATGTATTTTTATTTTCTAAATTATAAAGAATGTGATTTTTTCTACAAGAAATAGTAGTTATATTGATAATGAATGGAGTAATATGAACTTTTTTGAACTGTAAAAAATTGTTTGATTCTTTTTTCTATCAGGAATCTGATGGTACAATAGTACGAATTAAATTGAATAATGTGCAATTATTCAACTTTTATTTTTGAAGAAAATACTTAGCATTGATTTCATTGTAATCTTTACGCCAACTCAATGCCGCTTCTAAGTATATGTGTTCTAGTAAAGGTTTATCGTCCATTAAAACGATAGCATTGTTCCAATCAAAATCAGTTGATTCAATTTTTTTATGAATTATCGGCGATGTTCGTTGAAGTTCATCTTTACCACAGATAAACAATAAGTTTCGTCTATTCTCTTCTCCCTCTGTTGCGTATAAATCAACTTTAAATCCTTCCTCTACAATTGTTTTATATATTGATCGGGCTGCTAATCCTTTTTTGTCTTTTAAAAATCCGTAAAAATTAACTACCAATAAACCACCTTTATTTAACTTTTGTTTTATTTCTGAAAAAGCTTCGCTGGTCATTAAATGTACAGGAGGGGTTTCACTATGATACAAATCATAAATTATCACGTCGTATTTTTTTGTAGTGGTGTTAATGTAGTGTCGGGCATCATCAACTACTACATTTAACATTTTGTCAATAAAAAAATATTGTTTGGCAACATCCTCAATACGTTGGTCAATTTCAACAACATCTACTTCCAAACCACTTTTTATCAATTGCTTATATAACGTTCCTCCTCCTAAACCTAACAACAAAGTTTGTTTACTGTCTGAATACGAATTAATGTTGTACGTTAATAAATCTACATATTGCCAATAGCTTTTTTCAGGATTATTCTTATCCATAATAGTTTGGGAAATATTATTCACCATTAATTCCCGATAAACCTTACTATCGTTATAGACTCTGTCAACAACTTTTAGCTCTCCAAGAATACCATCTGATTGGTAAATAATCTCTTGATTTGTTTTAGGTTTAAAATCATAACTAATTAATGCCAATATCAAGAAAATTAACGTTTTATAATTAAATGACTTTATTAATAATAACAATAGGATGGAGTAACAAACCACCAATAAACCATAACCATATAGGGTTTTAGCGATCCCAAATTCCGGCAACAAATAAAAACCCACAAAAAAAGTGGTAATAATTCCTCCAAAAGTAGAAACAGCATATACCGTTCCACTACTCTTACCTGAATCATCTTTTTGTTGTGTTAAAAAATTGATAATTAGTGGCGATGTCGCACCAAATAAAACCAAAGGAAAAAACAAAAAACTAAACAATGAAATTACCGTTCCGGTTAGTAAATTTAGTTGAATGGTAACAGACAAAACCGCTTTACTAATTAAAGGGGTTAGTGTTACCAAACACCCTGCTACCAACATTACCCAACAAATAAAAGCAACCGATTTATTTTTAGTGGATAAATAACCACCCAAATAATAACCCACCATCAAAGCAGTAAGTGTTATACCCAAAACTGCTGCCCAAACGTAAATAGATGTACCAAAATATGGAGACAAAATTTTAGCTCCACACAATTCCACGCACATTACTGCCCCACCTTCAATAAAAGCAAGTAAAAAAAGCTGTTTTGTTAAATTTTTATACATAAATGTTTGTTTTATAAATCATTAGAAATCCCTTACATTGTTAAAAAAGTAATTTTTTATCTAATTTATGTTAAATATCATAAAAAACTTATGTAATTTTACTTAAGTATTTATACTTATGATTAATTACAATTAGCGATCACCCTATAAGAGAATCTCTCTAAACCGCTAAAACATTATAAAAATAACTATTATGAAATCGATTTTTACATTTGTTTTAATATTTGTCGGAACTGGTTTTTGTTTTTCACAAACAAATTCACAAAAATTGGAAATTGTTTCAATGGATGAAGCAACGAAAAGTATTCAATCTGACAAAATTGTTATTGAAGAAATAAACTCCGAACATTTAAATAGAGAGTCTCTTTTAAATCCTAAAAATAGTACTATTTATGATCCAAATGATATTTATCAGAAAGAACTTGAAATAATAAATAGTACTAAAAATATTTCAACCACTAACCCAAACTGATTTTTATTACAATGAAAAAACTATTTATATTCTTAACTTTTTCCATTTTAACGATTAGTTTAATTGCTCAACCAGCAAATGACAATTGTGCCAGTGCAACGGCTATTACTTGGAACGGAGCTCCTAAATGTAGTAACACCACTTCTGCAACAACACAAGCAGGAGAAACATTAACATGTATAGCTGGCGCAACCCAAACTGTCTGGTTTAGTTTTGTTGCTTCTAATGATACCGCAGTAATTAAAACTACTAATTTTACTAGTGGTGGTTGTGTTATGAGATATTCTATTTTTGGCCCAAACCCTACCTGTCAGCCTACAGGTGGTTCATGTAGTGGTAACGTAACCAACAGTGAAATGACATGGACAGGTTTAACTGTTGGAGCTACTTATCTCATTCAAGTAAGTTATTTATCTGGAGGATCTTGTGGTGGTAGTGCTACCAATTTTTGTTTTGCAGTTTACGATCCTCTACCACCTGCACCAACCTACGGTTCAACTTGTGCTTTAGCCTCGCAAATGTACGTGTCTACTACCTGTTGGGACGTACCAACCGGAAATACATCTGATGTTACTTGTAATTGGCCTGTTGCAAGTATTGATCAATCATGTACAGCAGCTAACGATGCAACACAATGTGGTTACTGGGCAAAGTTTACTGCAAATTCAGCTACTACAACTATTGATATGGTTGACTTTACAGGAGCAGCAACTGCTAATTATTTTGACATTTCTATCTATACAGGTTCTTGTGGTTCTTTTACGGAAGTGGATTGCAGAAGTGTTGCTAGTAAAACTAACGCTTATTCCATAGCTACAACTGCTGGAACAGAATATTATATGCTAATAACAACAGGATCTGCTTACGGGGGAACAACTATGAACGTGAGTATCTGTGGTGGTGCATGTACAGCTCCTACAAATAATTCATGTGCATCTGCTATACCTGTTGCTTCTGGGGCTCTGATTACAGCCAGTACTCAATGTGCAACTGCAGATTTAGCTCTTTGTTCAGGTTCGACCGAGAATAATGTATGGTACAGTTGGACTGCTCCAGCAACATGGCCTGCTGGGGATCCTGCTTTTATCATCATGTTTAACCAAGATTGTTATTTAGACAATGCTTTAACCTACAGTAGTGGAACACAGTTTTCATTATACAACTCATCCGAATCTTGTGCTACCATAACAGGAGGTACAAGCGAATGTATGGTATATCACAACCCCGGAAATGCTGCCAATACGTACGCTACCTTTGTTCCCGTGGCGGGTCAAACTTATTTATTAAATTTTGATGGTTTTGGTGGTGATGCCTGCACATTTAATTTTCAAATAAACAACACTCCTACTTTACCAATTAAACTTTTAAATTTTTCTGCAAAATACAGCGATAATATTGTTGGTTTAGAATGGGTTACAGAAACTGAAACAAACAATGATTTTTTTACGGTTGAAAGAAGTACAGATGGGGTGATATTTGAAACTGTTTCTATTATTCAAGGTGCAGGAAATTCAAATAATAAATTAACTTATTCTTCAATGGATTTAAAACCCAAAAAAGGAACTTCATATTATCGTTTAAAACAAACAGATTATGACGGAAAATATTCTTATTCATCGATTGAGTCTGTGGTAATTCAAGATAGATTTGAAAACCTTACTGTCTTTCCAAATCCTGTTTCTGGTAGTGGATTTTTATCTTTCAGTAGTTTGATTGAAGAACAAAGAACCATTCTTATTTATGATATAGCAGGAAGATTGGTTTATCAACAACTGTATAATATTACAAAAGGTAACAACAAACTGGTTTTAGAGACACAAAATCTAACTAAAGGAATGTATTTTATTAAAATGATTGACGAAGATAGTGTGAATTTGAAATTTATTAAAGACTAAGAAAAAATAACGTAAAAAGAAAAAGCAAGTAGTGGACTACTTGCTTTTTCTTTTTATATACACAAGTTATTTAATTACGATACCATTATCAGTTGCAATCCATAACTTATTATCTATACTTTTTACCACCCTTCGAATAAAATTACTTGATAAATTGGTATTGGTTGCATTAAAACTTTCCCAGACATTTGTATCAATATTAAAACACGATAAGCCTTGCCCATCAGTACCAACCCAAAGTGTATTTAAATCTTTAACAAAAATTGATCGAACTAAATCTAAGGGTAACCCAGAATTTGAAGAATTGTACGTTTGCCAATTAACACCATCATACTTCGTTAATCCACCATTACTACCAATCCAAGCAACATTATTTGAATCAAACGCCAAAGTGTAAACACTACTATTTGGTAATGGACTGTTTGTGGTAGTATAATTAATAAAATCAGTACCATCAAATTTTGATACGCCTACTGAAGAAGCACACCAAATGGTTCCGGCATTGTCTTTTCTAATTCTTGCAATAGAACTACTTGGCAAATTAGAATTACCAGGATTGTATACATTCCAATTTGTCCCATCAAAATTACAAATACCTCCACCGCTAAAAGTACCTACCCATAATTTACCTGTATTATCTATTTCTAAACTACGTACTTTATTAATTGGTAATGGCGAATTAGTATTTTTATAAATAGTCATTGTTACCCCATCATATTTAACTAAACCTCCGTCAGTACCCAGCCAAGTAATACCATTATTGTGTAATACACAACTTACAATATTACTAGGTAAACTGGAGTTCGAGGTGGTTAAAGTAGTCCATGTTAATCCATCAAAAGTAGTATAGCCATATTCAGTAGCAATTCGAATAATAGAAGTCGAAGCATCTATATCATTTATCAGATTACTTAGTAAAGCTGTATTTGATGTGTTATAAACGTTAGAAAACGTATTGTTTGTTGGAGCAACAGGAACTATTGGTTCTGGATATACATTTGCCTCTTTTTTACATGAAAAAAGAATAACAACAATTGGCAATAAAATTAAATACCTCATTATTAAATAATATCGACTACCAAGTTAACAAATTAACTTATAAAAAACAATGATGTTCAACAACTTCTACTCTAATACCTTAATCTCCTTAATAATTCTATTCGGAATTCCATTAGTTAAAAACGTAATGCTTGTATTTTTAATTGCAGGATTAGTTCTTCGAATCAGCACAACTGTAGGTTCAAAAGGAGCTATAGGCTCTGCAGGAAATTCAGCTTCAAACCCTTCCGAACTAAACGTTGCAGCAAATATTTTTAAAGGTGATTCACCATTGTTAATTATTTTAAATTTCTTCTCTAACTCATTAACTTCATAAGTTAAAATAGTGTCTTTAAACGTTAACAAAGGAAGTTTTTCCATTTCAGAACCATCTAAAGTACTTTGATTGGTATCGGTAACTGCTATAGCAATAATTTCTATTTTACGCTCTAATGCTGCTCCAGGGCTATACACTGAATTACGTTTGTCGGCCAAATCATCACTAATGTCTTTAACCGATTGATATTCTCCAAAAGGAACTTTTGTAAAGGTTAATAATCCACCATTTTCAGCAGTACCATTAATGTAAGGAAGTAGTTTCCCGTTTTCGTACTCACTTAAATAATTAATCAAACTTGATATTCTACGCAAGGTTAAATTAACATTATAATCGGATTTGGAAAGTGGACTGGCAAATCCTTTTATGGTCAACTCAACTTGTTTTCCTCCATCCAATTCTTTAATTAACAATGGAGTAAACATTTCTAGATCTTTAGCTCCTTTATCAATGTAGCTGCTAAATAAATCTTCAATATCTACCATGGCGTCGTCTTTTTCCACTCCTTTTAACCCGTTAGAGAATTCTCGTTTGTATTCGTTATACAAACGAGTATATTCTTTGTATGTGTTAACATAATTTAAAGTGGTAACAGTATCTCTGGAACGAGGATTTGGGTGATCGTTATGGAAATAAAGTCGGACAGGTAAATACCTATTTAACTCCTCTAAAGTGGTAAAAACGGTTTTTATGGTATCGGGTATTTCATAATAGAATACATCATTACAACAAGTCTCTCCTTTTTTGGTATAAGAACCTTTACGGTTTGAGGTCAACAATGCCATTTTACCTTTAATGGAATAATAAAAGTCGTTGGTACTCGTATTGAGCGGAAAACCTATGTTTTTTATGGGTTCATAATTTTTTAAATCTGTTTTGGAACTAAAAATATCAAATCCACCCATGCCTTCATGCCAATTGGAACTAAAATAAAGCGATGAATCTTCAACATTGTAAAACGGCGTAATTTCATCTTCAAGAGAATTTATCACCGTTCCGGCATTTTTTGGTGTTTGAAACTGATTATTTTCATTAACACTATACCAGATATCCATCATACCTTGACCACCTTCTCTGTTTGAGGAGAAAAACAACACCTCTTTACCATTTATTTCTGTAATATATGGTTGTGTGGTAGTTGCTGTTGGATTATTTACCACAGATACTTCATAAGCACTACCCCACTTACCATTTTCGTATGGAATGGCATAAATAGTACAATGTAGGTTTCTATTGCATTTGTTGTAATAAAATACATCACCTTTTACACTCAAACAACCATTCGCAATATGAAAACCCTTTTCGTTAATCTTTTCCTCTAATTTGCTATCGGTTAACCAGATATCACCTTGCCTGTTAGCACTAAATAATTTCATTAAGTAGTATGAAGTGTCTGATACTTCGTTATCATCCTTCATTTTTTCATCGCGAAGCGACGAATAAATTAAAATGGAATCGTTTAGCAAGGTTGCACCCAACTCGCTATCATAGGTGTTAATCGAATTTCCTATATTTTTTACATCAATAGGTAAAGAATCTTTTCTGAGCTGAATAGCTGTTTCGCACGATTTTATCTCTTGCATTACCTTTTGGTAATGATAGCTTTTTTTATCTTTAAAAAACCGTTTTGAACGTTTAAAAAACTTTTTGGCTTCGTTGTAATTACCATTGTATTTCAACATCATCGAATACCAAAACGGAGCTAATGGAAACATCTTACCTCCCATATCTTTACGATACACAGTATTGTAATACCATTCTGCTTTGGCATAATCGTTATACAAACGCAGCGATTCGGCATATTTGTAAACCACATCCAAATAGGCCGAATCAACATCCATAGCATCTTTATACCATTTGCTAGCGCCATAATAATCTCCTTCGGCAAATAGTTGGTCACCAACTTTTATCAATTGCTTTTGCGATTGAGCAAATAAGCCTTCAACAAGCACAAAAAATAAAACAATGAATACCCAAGAATGTTTCATGAATAGAAATTTACTTGGTTAAAAGTAAGTAAAAATGAATAATTAGTTGATTCAGCAACCAGATAATTACTGATTAGTATTCACTTTATTAGCTCTATTCCTTAAATAGGCAACTACCGCAATAATTAATATTACGACAACCGTTACAGGGACAAATGTTGGAATTGGAACAGGATCGCCTTTTGCATAAGAATGCAATCCTGATAAATAATAATTAACCCCAAAATAAGTCATAATTACGGTACTGAAACCAAGTACTGAGACCAAGTTAAATAAATACTTTCCGTTTGCTTTTGGTATAAACCTCAAATGCAAAATCATGGCATAAATCAATACTATTACCAACGCCCAAGTTTCTTTCGGATCCCAGCCCCAATATCTACCCCAACTTTCGTTTGCCCAAACACCACCTAAAAAAGTACCCACCGTTGCCATAAAAACTCCTACAGTCAATGTCATTTCATTGATATAGGTCAACTCTTTTATAGTGTCAGTAATGTTGTTGTAGTTCTTTTTTGTCCTTAAAATCATCAACAACAAGTTCATAAAACCTAAAAGTGCTCCAAGGCCTAAAAACCCATAACTACCTGTAATTACTGCAACGTGTATCATTAACCAGTAAGATTTAAGCACTGGAACCAATGGGGTAATTTCCGGATCTAACCAATTTAAATGGGCCACCATTAAAATTAATGACGTCAACACGGCTGTTGCAGCCAACGTCATTTTTGATGTTCGTGAAAACAAAAACCCGGCAAAAACAGTTGCCCAACCAATGTATATCATCGACTCGTACCCATTACTCCAGGGTGCATGACCAGAAATGTACCAACGAGCTACTAAGCCCAACGTATGTAATAAAAACAACACAAATAAGAAGACGGACAATCCTGTAATCACTCTTTTCTTCCACTTTTTAGCACTGAAAATATCCATGAATAAAAATACCAACATCAACAACCCAGTAAATAAATAGTACTTAAACAACTTCTCAAAAATGTTAATTTTATTGTAGGTAATCTCTGCATCAATTTTAGATTGCTCAGGAATTACTGCAGCACCATATTTGTGTTGATATTCTGCTATATGGTTTAAAATACTATCAGCTAAAGCCCATTTTTTTTGAATAAACGATTCATTAATGACTGAAAAATAATAAGGTATAATCGACTTCACAAAAACAGAATCGTGTGATTTAAACTGTTGATAGTCCATACTGGTAAACCACGTGTTGTTTTCGTCTCCGGCTTTTGGAAAAACTCTTAACATGGCTCCTTGAAAAACCATAAAACAAACATTTGCTCGTTCATCAACAGCAATTACTTCTTTGTCGTATTTGGTTCGTTCAGCTGGTTTCTTACGGTTAGCTTCATCAGCATCTTTCGTCAATATATAATTGAAGTCTTTATCAAAGAAATTTTGAAAAGCCGCATAACCATCTACTGCCTTTAATTTCTTTTCTAAATCAGGATGTTTTACTTTTATCAAAGGTTGTTGTTGCCAATAACCGGGGTTATACATCATGCTTAACAGTACCTGGTTAGCATCCATATCATTAAACTGCTCTTTACGGGCAACTTTTCGCAACACTTCCGAAGCTAAGGTTTGAATGGGCTTAATTCTTCCACCAGCATCTTGAATCAATAATCTTCCGAATTTTTCGGCATGTTGTGGATCAATCTTTATAAATTCCGTTTTTTGATGTGGTGAATCGTGTTGAGCAGAAACAAACCCTAACGAACACAACAACAGTAAGATGGTTAATTTTTCACGTTTTGCACGCATTTTATTGATGGAATTTCTCAAGGTATTGAACCTCGATTTTTTAGAAATTAAGGTTAACACCATTCCCAACATCAACAAAAAGTAACCCACATAAGTAATCGTTGTACCCCAAAAATCGTGATTTACCGATAATACTGTTCCTAACTCATCTTGGTCGTAAGACGACTGAAATAAACGATATCCATCATAATCCAGTACATTGTTCATAAAAATACGTTGAGAGAATTCTTTTCCACCATTTCTATTATCCATAACGGTTACTTCACTCTCGTAAGATGAAGGGCTCATTGATCCCGGATATTTATCTAAAATAAAGTTATCTAATCTTACTTCAAATGGTACATAAACCTCTTTTGAGCCATAAGCCAATGAAAAGTTTAATCCTTCCAACTGAAAAATGGTATTTCGAGAAGTATATCCTTTACCACCAAAAAGTGTAACTTCATTTTTTGTGTTGTTACAAATCACATCAACTACCAACGCATCTTCTCCTTTCACGTTTTTTTCGGCTGTTACTTTCTTCACTTCCACATTTTCGTGTAATGCTTTAAAAACCAATTGAACTTCTCCAACCGTATACAATCTTCTGTTCTTAAATTCATGTAAAGAATCTCGTACCAATACCGCTGTGGATTTATCGTCCATACTCAAATACTGAATATCGTAGGGAGACAGAACAGTCAACCCTCCGTTTAACTCACTTATTTTAATGGATTCCGATCTACTGTTATCGTTAAAAGCAATGGGGAAATCACCAAAAAATTTGGTTTCGCCATCTTCAATAAATCGAGACACTCGCCCTCCTTCACCAACAGTAACAATTTCAAGAATTTTTTTACCGTTTTTAGCCGGCACGACAGTATCAATAGAATTGGGGATAAAATCTTTGTATGCTACCGAAATGTTTTTTTCTTCAAAATTAAATTTGATGTCAAATTTTTCGTTGTGAAGTGGGTTTAAAAACAACGGCT
This sequence comes from Flavobacteriales bacterium, assembly GCA_050248475.1. Taxonomy (GTDB): domain Bacteria; phylum Bacteroidota; class Bacteroidia; order Flavobacteriales_E; family Vicingaceae; genus Vicingus. The sequence continues at coordinate 70,803 of JBFWSH010000016.1, read as the reverse complement.
TATCAAAGGCGTACTGCATTTTTTGGTCATCGACCTTAAACTGCAAGTAGGTTTGATCCGTAACAATGGTATTACTTTGCTCTCCCTCTCTAATGTGCATCAATCCCTCAAAACCAAAATATCGTGTAATTCCAGCACCAATTAATATGACAATAAAAGCGACATGGAAGGTAAGTGTTGTCAACTTCGATTTTTGGAACATTTTGTATTTAAAAATGTTCCCGATTAAGTTCACTGTCAATAAAAGCATTACCAATTCTAACCACCGCGTATTAAAAATTACACTTTTAGCAGCTGGCGTTCCATAATCGTTCTCAATAAATGTTGCCACTCCAATTGCTGCCCCAAAAATAAAAAGCAACATAGCAGTTAAACGAGTAGAGAACAAGATGTTTTTAATGGAAGTAAACATTTTAAATAATTTTGTGACTGCAAAATTAACTAATTTTGAAGCAAACAACGGATTAATTCGACTTTATTGAAAGAGATTAAAACCATAACATTTATAGGGGCTGGAAATGTAGCAACACATTTAGCAAAAGCCTTGTATAAAGCAAACATTTCAATCAATCAGGTTTACAGTAAATCATTTAAAAATGCCAATGCATTAGCTAAAAAAGTAAATGCACAACCCATCGAGAACCTGAGTCAGCTTAACACCCGAACAGACCTGATTATTATAGCTGTTCCTGATGATACTATCGAAACCGTTGTAAAAAACATAGCTATTAAAGATAAATTAATGGTACACACTTCTGGTAGTGTTGATTTGGGTGTTTTTAAAAAAGGAGCTTTTAAATCGATTGGTATATTTTACCCGTTGCAAACTTTTAGCAAGAGCAAAGCGCTAAATTTACAGGAAGTTCCGATTTGTATTGAAGCTAATTCAAAATCAAATTTAGCGTTACTGAATACCTTAGCCAACAAATTGTCGAACAAGGTTTACGAAATAAGCTCAGTTCAACGACAACAATTGCATTTGGCAGCCGTTTTTGCTTGCAATTTCTCCAATAACATGTACCAAATAGCTTTTGATATTTGCAGGAATAACAACATTGATTTTAATATACTTAAACCGCTAATTAAGGAAACCGCTCAAAAAATTGAAACCATTGAACCCAAACTAGCCCAAACAGGGCCAGCAAAACGAAACGACGCATCAACCATTTTAAAACACCTGGATTTACTCCAAAATCAAAAAAATTATCAAGACATTTATCAATTAATCACTCAAAATATTCAGAAAGATAGTTGACAGTTAATGGTCTTCAATAAGTACAAAAAAACCAATAACTATCAACCATCAACTAATAACAAAAACATGAGCAACTTTAAAGAACTTCTTCCAAAAATCAACACCTTTATTTTTGACGTGGACGGCGTCTTAACCGACGGTATGGTTACGGTAATGTCGGACGGTGACCAAATTAGACGTATGAACATCAAAGACGGTTATGCTTTACAATATGCTGTTAAAAAAGGCTATAACATTGCTATTATTTCCGGCGGAAGTTCTGAATCAGTTCGTCTGCGCTTAAACGGATTAGGCATTACCGACGTATTTTTAAAAGCAAACAACAAAATAGAGATTTTTGAAAACTACATCAAATCAAAAAACATTATTCCTGATAACATTTTGTATATGGGTGACGATGTTCCGGACTACCAGGTAATGATTAAATGTGGTGTGGCTACCTGCCCCAACGATGCTGCCATTGAAATTAAAACTATTGCACATTACATTTCTAACAAAGATGGTGGAAAAGGCTGTGTAAGAGACATTATTGAACAAGTACTACGTTGTCATGGCAAATGGTTTGATGAAACTTCACACACATGGTAAACCCTCAACCAAATAATCCTTTACACGGTGTTCGACTAGATACCATTGTAACTACTTTGGTAGATTATTATGGCTGGGAGAAATTAGGCAACCACATCAACATCAATTGTTTTAAAAAGAATCCAACGTTAAAATCAAGTTTAGTTTTTCTACGCAAAACACCTTGGGCAAGAAAAAAAGTAGAAGACTTGTATTTAGAGGTAATCGAAAGGCAAAACTCTTAATTATTTATTTTGAAACACATAGTTACATAGGCTCCCAACAATTAAAGAATGTAGTATTTGATCATTTCAGAAAACAATAGTTTTATTCGTCAAAGACGAATACTATGTTCAACTTAATAAGTCCTTGAATTGATACAACAAAAAAACCATGTCCCTATGTGGTTTTAATTTTTTATACATTCAACCATTTTTGTGAAAATTTGAATTAGAATAAGCCTTAAATTTGTACCATGGTATTTCTTACAAGAAGAGAACGTTTTAATGCAGCTCACCGTTTGTTTAAACCCGAATGGACCGACCAGCAAAATTTTGATGTTTTTGGTAAATGCTCTAATCCTAACTGGCACGGGCACAACTACACCATTTTTGTAACCATAAAAGGAGAACCTAATCCAGAAACAGGTTTCGTGATTAACCTTAAACAGCTAAGCAAAATTGTTAGGGAACGAATTATTGAACAAGCCGACCACAAAAACTTAAACCTGGAAGTACCATTTATGAAAGGTAAAATACCAACTTCGGAGAATATTGCCATTGCAATTTGGCAAGAAATTGAAGACGATATTCTTAAATTAAATTGTAAATTACATTGTATAAAAGTGGTTGAAACCGAAAATAACTCGGTGGAATACTACGGAAACTAAACTTTATGGCAGGATTAGACAAAAACATGATGAGTGAAAATAATATGGATGGTTACGAAAAAATCGAACAATACAACGACGATAAAATTAATATGCTTTCCAAACATTACTCTAAAATAATTGAGCATTTAGGCGAAGATGTAACCAGAGAAGGTTTATTAAAAACACCTGAACGAGTAGCTAAAGCCATGCAATACTTAACACATGGTTACGATTTAGATCCGGCAGAAATATTAAAATCTGCGATGTTTACTGAAGACCACAACCACATGATTATTGTAAAAGACATAGAGTTGTATTCCATGTGCGAACACCACATGTTGCCATTTTTTGGAAAAGCACACATTGCTTACATTCCAAACGGACACATTGTTGGGCTAAGTAAAATTCCTCGGGTGGTTGATGCTTTTGCACGCCGTTTACAAGTTCAGGAAAGATTAACCGATCAAATCATGAACTGTATTCAAGACACCTTAAACCCAAAAGGGGTAGCTGTGGTAATTGAAGCCAAACACATGTGTATGCAAATGCGTGGAATTCAAAAACAAAACTCTACCACTACAACTTCATCATTTACTGGAGCATTTGAAAAAGACAGTACACGTAAAGAGTTTATTGCCTTGATTTCACACAAAATGTCATAAAAACTTCTGCCAAACTGACTAAAACAACATTTGGAATACCATTTGACAAATCCATTTTCAAACTAAAAAAAATTAAACCATGTTAACAAGTCCCATATTTATTATCGGTATAGTATTTATGCTAATTGGATTAGCTGTAGGCCAAATGCTAAAATCAAAATTTAAAAAGTATTCAAAAATTCCGCTTTCCACCAATTTAAGTGGTAAAGAAGTAGCTGAAAAAATGCTGAAATATTATGGCATTTTTGATGTAGAAGTGGTTTCAGTGCAAGGTCAATTAACCGACCACTACAACCCGGTAAACAAAACAGTAAATTTAAGTCCTGAAGTTTACGAAGGTAGAAATGCCGCTGCTGCTGCTATTGCTGCTCACGAATGCGGACATGCCGTTCAACATGCTACAGCTTACAGTATGCTTAAATTAAGAACTGCTTTGGTTCCCTTGCAAAATGCAAGTGGTAAAATCATCAACATTATAGTAATGGTTTCCATTTTTGGAGGTTACTTTTTGTACAGTGCATTACCATTTGACATGATACTGTACGTCATTATTGCTGCTTATGCTGTAATTACTTCTTTCAGTTTTATAACATTACCAGTAGAATTTGATGCCAGCAAACGTGCGTTGGTTTGGATTAGAACCAACGGTATTGTTAACTCATCGGAATACGACAATGCAAAAGATGCTTTAAACTGGGCTGCTGCTACTTATGTGGTTGCTGCAATTGGTTCGTTAGCTACTTTATTGTATTACATATCAATGTTAAATAATAGAGATTAATAACTATAAGTCCATTCAAATAATTCTATAACCACATAGATACATAGGTTTCTTATTATACAACTGTAATAACCATAAAGTATTAAATAGGTACACCATAGATATTTCACGCTAAGCGTGAAAAACTATGTATAACTTATATCGTTCTTTTATAGTTTTTATAGCTATGTGCCTATGTGGTTAAATATTTTTATATCAAACTCATGTTAATTATTATCAAATCACTATTATTTTTAATTATAAAATTCTACTTTTGAAAAACTTTAAATTAACACAAAAACCAAGTTGAAATGAGTATACTAGTAAACAAAAATTCAAAAGTTATCGTGCAAGGATTTACGGGTGGTGAAGGTACTTTCCACGCTGGTCAAATGATAGAATACGGAACCAACGTTGTTGGTGGTGTAACACCTGGTAAAGGTGGTCAAAAACATTTAGACAAGCCTGTTTTTAATACCGTTGAAGATGCTGTTAAAGCAACTGGCGCTAACGTTTCAATTTTGTTTGTTCCACCGGCTTTTGCTGCTGATGCAATTTTAGAAGCCGCTGATGCCGGTATTAAAGTAATTGTTTGTATTACTGAAGGAATTCCTGTTAAAGACATGATTCCTGTTAAAGAATATTTAAAATCTGTTGATTGCCGTTTAATCGGACCAAACTGTCCGGGTATTATTACTCCGGGTGAAGCTAAAATTGGTATCATGCCGGGCTTTATCTTCAAAAAAGGTAAAATTGGTATTGTTTCAAAATCAGGAACATTAACTTACGAAGCTGCCGACCAGGTGGTTAAAGCTGGTTTAGGAATTTCTACAGCTATAGGTATTGGTGGTGACCCAATTATTGGAACTACTACACAAGAAGCTATTGAAATGTTTATGGCTGATCCGGAAACTGACGGAATTGTTATGATTGGTGAAATTGGTGGTAACCTTGAAGCAAATGCTGCTGCCTGGATTAAAGCTAACGGAACTAAACCTGTGGTTGGTTTTATTGCCGGAGAAACTGCTCCTGCCGGTAGAACAATGGGACATGCCGGTGCTATTGTTGGTGGTGAAAACGATACAGCTCAAGCTAAGAAAAGAATTATGAGAGAAGCTGGAATTACTGTTGTTGATTCGCCTGCAACTATTGGTGAAGCTATGGCTGAATTAATGAAAGTTAACGCTTAATAAAGTACTGAGTGGTCGGTGATGGGTGGTCGGTAAGACAACTCAACACACACCACTCAACACTCACAACTATTTATAGATGAAATTATTAGAAGGTAAAGTAGCCATAATTACAGGAGCAACCAGAGGAATTGGTAAAGGTGTTGCCGAAGTATTTGCTAAACATGGCGCACAAATCGCTTTTACGTATGTTTCTTCGGAAGAACAAGCCAAAGAAGTAGAAAAAATGCTAACCAGCTATGGTGTAAAAGCAAAAGGATACAAATCGAACGCTGCCGATTTAAAACAAGCTGAGCAATTTATTGCTGATGTGGTGGCTGAATTTGGTAGAATTGATGTAATTGTAAACAATGCGGGTATTACCCGCGATGGTTTATTGATGCGTATGAGCGAAGAAAACTGGGACGATGTAATCAACACCAACCTAAAATCAGTATTTAACATAACGAAAGCTGCGTTGAAAACCTTATTGGGACAACGTTCCGGTTCTATCATTAACATGAGTTCGGTAGTAGGTATCGAAGGTAATGCAGGACAATCGAACTATGCAGCTTCTAAAGCTGGCGCTATTGGTTTTACGAAATCTATTGCGCAAGAAATTGGTTCTCGTAACATCCGTTGCAATGCCATTTGCCCGGGTTTTATTGAAACTGAAATGACTGCTCAACTCAACCAAGACATTATGAAAGGTTGGATAGAAGATATACCAATGAAAAGACCCGGAACTCCGGAAGATGTTGCTAACGCTGCATTGTTCCTGGCTTCCGATTTATCGTTGTACGTTACCGGACAAACCCTAAACGTTTGTGGTGGTATGCAAACCTAGTTCAAACAAAACTATTTATACAAAAGGAGGCGATTGCCTCCTTTTTTTGTTTATACTTTTCTATTTTTTTAAATAAATTTAAATTTAGTTAGTTTACTTTTATAAAATTATGTGTGGTATCTCAGGCATCATTAGTTTTCAGTCAAATAACCAACTGGTAAAAAGCATTTCGTCGGTTAATGATGAAATCAAGCACCGTGGACCAGATGATGAAGGTTATGTGTTTTTTGAGCACAACACCTCTACTCCCGTTTTTGGCAGAGATACACCGAATAATGTAAAACAATCAAACCTTTTATATTCGCCCAAAACAAGTATTGAAGAATTCAACTCCAACGCCAATGTAGTTTTGGGGCATCGTAGGTTATCTATTTTAGATTTAACCGAACACGCTCACCAACCCTTGTGCAACGAAGAGGGCAATTACTGGATAGCTTTTAACGGTGAAATTTACAATTACCAAACCATCAAAGCAGAATTGATTGGGTTGGGTTATGCCTTTACGTCAACTTCCGATACCGAAGTGGTGTTAAAAGCTTACATGGCTTGGGGCAAAGATTGTTTAAGCAAGTTCAACGGCATGTGGAGTTTTGTTATTTACAACACCACTACACAACAACTGTTTGGTGCCCGTGACCGATTTGGTGTAAAACCTTTTTACTACATCCACAACAACAACTATTTTGCTTTTTGTAGCGAAATAAAAGGCTTGTTAAAACTTGATGGGTTTGAAAAAAGCATTAACCCAAAAGCCGTTTACGATTATTTGGTGTTGGGCAAAATGGAAATAGATGCTGAAACCTTTTTTAAGGGCATTTTCGAACTAAAACCTGCCACTTATTTTGAGTTGGATGTAACCACCAAAAATTTTGAAACGCACTACTATTACCAACTCAACACCAATACCAATTGGGAAAAAGTAAATGAAAACAAATCGGCAACCTACATTGCCGATTTAAAAACCAAAATAACCCAAGCCATTGCTTTACGCTTAAACTCCGATGCGAAAACCGGAACGTGTTTAAGTGGTGGCATTGATAGCTCCATTGTGGTTGGAACCATTAACGAACTGTTAAAACAACAAGAAATTCAGCAAATTGGCGAAAAACAAGACGTATTTACGGCTTCTTATCCTGATAACGACATTGACGAAAGCCGTTGGGCAAAATTGGTGGTAGATCAAACGAAAACCAACTGGAATCAAACCAAACCCACAGCAACAGAATTACAACAACAACTTGAAGATTTGGTTTATGCGCAAGATATTCCTTTTGGTTCGTCGAGCACTTTTTCGCAATACAAAGTAATGGAACTCATCCACAACAAAAATGTTAAAGTAACACTCGACGGACAAGGTGCCGACGAATTGTTTGGCGGTTATGCCAACCACTTTACCAATTGGATGACCAATGCATTTAAATCGTTTTCGTTTTCGGCTATTCGCAACAACTTAAACAATGCTCACCCCAGTTTTGCCAACCGAAAAAATGTGGTAAAACTTCCTTTACAAAAATTCGCCATCCAAAATTTTCAATCCTTTTACTTTAAAAAATTAGTCCGGCATGAGCCCGAATTGGCTTTTGTAAATAAGGATTTAATAGCCGCTAACACCAACCGTTTTGGTTTTATCAACGATAAAATAAAAAGCACCTTAAACGGTTTGCTGCATTACCAGTTTACCAAATACGGTTTAAAACATTTGTTGCGAACAGCCGACAGAAATTCCATGCATTTTTCGGTTGAAAGTCGCATGCCTTTTGCCGATGATATTGATTTGATTGAAACTGTTTTTAATATTTCCGGGAGCTATAAAATACAACACGGTAAAAGCAAGTATTTGTTAAGAGAAGCCATGAAAGATGTCTTGCCAAACGAAATTTACAACCGAACCGACAAAATTGGTTTTGCTACACCAGAGAAAAAATGGATGCAAGAATTGAAGCCTTATTTCAAGGAAATTATCAGTCAACAAAAAAACGACGAGTACGTGAATTGGGAAGATTTTTACCAAAATTTTGATGCCATTTACGAGAACGCCCTAAATACTAGTACGCTCAGGTTGTGGAGATTTATTAACTTCGCTCTTTGGCGAAAAGTATATCAGGTGTAAATAAAATTAAAACCACATAGCAACATAGAAAAGTAGAAAATCATAAACCAACATAGTTTCAGTAGCTACGCTACTGTTTAACCATCAAAGATGGTCTATGAAATACTTCTTCTTCAAAAAAAACTATTGTGTCTATGTGGTTAAAAAATAAAAGTTATAAAAACTTGAGCAACTGCAATGAATAAACCACTCAACATATTGTTTTTGGCTTCCTGGTTTCCCAACAAACTAAAACCTAAAAACGGAAATTTTATTCAACAGCATGCTTTAGCGGTTAGTAAAGTTTGTAATGTGGCTTGTTTGCATGCTTTATCGAATGAGCAGGAGGAAATTTTCGAGGTTGAAGAACGGACAACCGAAGGAGTTTATGAGGTGATTGTTTACTACAAAAAAATCAACTTCAACTTTCCCATTATTTCACAATACTTAAAAGTAAAACGACAAATTGAAGCGTATCGAATGGGTTATAAAAAAGTAAAAGCTCATTTAAAAACAATCGATTTAGTTCATTTAAATGTGATGTTTCCTGCTGGTATTTTTGCATTGGATTTAAAAGAAACGTATAAGCTTCCTTACATCATTTCTGAAAACTGGACAGGCTTTTTGCCTACCGACCCGATTAAAATTAAGGGTGTAGAAAAGTACTTCATCAAACGCATCATGAAAAATGCTTCGGTAATTTGTCCGGTTTCTGAAGATTTAGAAGCTGCTTTAAAAACCTATTACCCTCACCCTCATTTTGAGATAGTTCCAAATGTGGTCAATACCAATGTATTTAAACACCAAGTTCACGAAAAAGGAAAACGAATTTTACACATTTCCAATTTAAAAGACGAGCATAAAAACATTACAGGGATATTAGATTGTATCAAAGAATTGAGTTTAACCAGAACCGATTTTTTTATTACCATTGCCGGTGATGGCGATTATCAGCACTTTCAGGATTATGCCAAACAATTGCATATACCTGAAAACTTGTACACTATTGAGGGAGCAAAAAGTTATACCGAAGTTGCAGCGTTAATGCAGCAACACGATTTGTTCTTGTTGTACAGCAATTACGAAAACTTGCCTTGTGTTGTAGCAGAATCTTTAGTTAGTGGGTTACCAGTATTAAGCTCAAAAGCCGGAGGAACTGCCGAAATGGTTGATGCGGCATCAGGAATTATTGTTGAAGCAAAAAACAATACTTTGCTGATAAAACAGTTAAACTACATGCTTGATAATACAGAGCAATACAACACAAACGAAATTGCTGAGAAAGCAGTTCAAAAATACAGTTACGAAAATGTGGGAAAACAGTTTTTATCCATTTACCAAAAAGTCTTAAACCGATAATATACGTTGTCAACCCTAAATTTTATAAAATCATTTTTAAATCGCAAAGGCGGTTATGTAGTCTTTTCGTCGTTTTTCATCAAACTCATTACCTTTTGTATTTCCATTTTCATCATTCGTTTTATTTCTAAAAACGAGTTTGGTTTATTGGTTTATGCCAATACCATTATTGCTTTTATATCTCCGTTTAAAGGTTTTGGTATTTACCAAGGTTTGTTACGTTTTGGATCTATTTCCAATTCCCAACAACAAAAAAAATTCTACTTCAATAAAGTATTAATAAAAGGGTTCTTTTTCTCGTCCATCATTATTTTTGCTTTACTCCTACTCGCCCCTTTTATCATTTCTAACATTAGCAACAGCTATTTGTATTTGGTGTTTTTAAGTTTTCAGTTGATTACGTTGTTGTTTGTTGATACCATTAAAATATATGCTCGTTTGCTTAACCTCAATAAATTGTATGCCGACATCAACATTTACAGTAACCTGATATTATTGGTATTTGTAGTAGCATTTACTTTAATCTGGGGAAGTTGGGGTTATGTGGCTGCGTTGGTGGTTTCACCATTGTTGTACGGCATTTATCTTTCGTACAAACTCAAATTGTTTAAATACAACAAGTTTCAAATACCTGAATTCAATACCAAACAGTTTTTGAGTTATGGCTTTTACATGAGTGTTGGCGGTGTTTTATCGGAAATGTTGTTTGCTGTTGATATTCTTTTAATTGGTAACATTGTTAAAGATGCCGAGCTCATAGCTCAATACAAAACCTCTAACATTATTCCTTTCAGTTTACTGATTTTACCCGTTGCAATAATCACTGCCGATTTTGTCCAGCTTTCACGCATGGCAATTTCAGATAAAAAGGAATTGGTAAAATACTATTGGAATTACCTTAAAATAATGGGAGTAATTAGTGTATTTATTCTGTTATTCTTTTATTTTTTCTCCACCGATTTATTGTTGATTTTTGGGAAAGAATACAGCAACGATAATAACTTGATGTTTATATTCTCTATTGGAACTGTTGGTGCTTTATTGTTTAGAAATCCATTAGGGAACATTTTATCAGCCATTGGTTGGCCAAAAATAAACGCCTTCTTCTCCTTAATTGTTTTAATCATTAATGTTATTGCCGGTTACTATTTTATTACCAAATATGGTGTGATGGGTGCTGCTTACACCACTATATTTTTAATGTGGTTTTCAGGAATTTTGTCTTTATTTGCGTTTATATATTTTATAAAACAACCCGTTGAACAAAATCAGTAAACTACTAAAAGGCATCAGTGCAATTATCCAAAAACCCTATTTAATTAATAAGGTGATTGATGATGAATCATGGTTTTTTGATACGATTAAGAAAGTTTATCCGCAATACGCTCAAGGTTTCCTAATAGTTGAGTTGAACCAATTGCTGCCAGAAGTAAATGAAACCATTGAACCTTTTGCATTCTTGGGTGGTGGCTCGTTACCAACCGATTTACTTTTACTAAAGGGATTGGCAAAACAATATCCCGAATGTTTTTATTTCGAAATTGGTACCTGGCGTGGCGAAAGTGCAGCGAACGTATCTGCTGTAACGCCAAATGTATACACCTTAAACTTAACCAACCAGGAATTAACCCGACTAGGTTATGGAGAAGAATACCTTAAACAACAAGGCTTGTTTTCAAACAAAATAAATACCATAACCCATTTACGAGGCAATTCTACCAATTTTGACTTTTCTCCTTACTATGGTAAATGCGATGTTGTTTTTATTGATGGAGACCACAGATATGATGGTGTTTTAAACGATACCAAAATTGCATTTAAATTAGTAAAAGATGATAATTCCGTAATTGTTTGGCACGATTACATTAACCATAGTTTTGATATTCGTTGGGATGTTGTGCAAGGAATACTTGATGGTTGCGAAACAAATAACTTGAAACACCTCTATCATGTAAACAATAGTTTGAGTGCTATTTTTACTAAAAAGGACTTAAAACCAGTTTCAAACAAACCCATTTTAACCCCAAATAAGATTTTTAAGGTTAAAATTGACTCCAAAAATTATAAAAAATCACCCTTTTAACGATTTATTTTAATATCAATTAAAATTATTCTAATTGATAATCAATTATTTATGATTTATTTTAGTACTATGTATTGCATGGTATTATCTTTTAGATATATCTTTGCTATGTAAATTAATATGTTAAACACTTATAAAAATAAATAGCAATGAAAAAATTAATGTTAATCCTTGTTTTAGTTAGCGGCTCTTTAATGAGTTTTGCCAATCCAACTAAAATTGAATACCTGGGAAATGAAAAAGCGATAATAAAAAAGCTGACAAGTAAAATCAATCTTCCGGATAATTTAAGAAAGAAAAGTAATACTGGAGTTTTCAAAGTAGAATTTATCCTTAACGATAAAGGTGAAATTGAAATTCAAAACATCTCAGGTAAAAATGTTGAAATTACTTCATTCATAAAAACCCAATTCGAATCTCTCGAAGTTGAAATGGGAACATTAGAAAAAGACACGACCTATTACATTGATATTAATCTTAATATAATTTAACTTATGAATATAGAAAACACTAAAGCCCAGATGAGAAAAGGAGTGCTTGAATACTGCATCCTTTCGATTCTTAACAGTGGAGAGGCTTATCCATCAGAAATAATAGACCGCTTAAAAGAAGGTAAATTAATAGTTGTCGAAGGCACCCTTTACCCCCTCTTAACCAGGCTAAAAAATGCAGATTTACTTTCTTATCGTTGGGAAGAATCCTTATCAGGACCACCAAGAAAATACTATTCACTTACCGAAAAAGGAAGCAAATTTTTAAAAGAACTAGCTGATACTTGGAATGAACTGGTAGAAGCAGTTGAACTAACAAGAAAAATAAAATAACTAACAACTAAACAATTATAATCATGAATCAAACATTAACAGTAAATATAAGCGGTATAGTGTTTCACATTGAGGTGGATGCTTACGATACGCTTAAAATCTACCTAAATAAAATAAAGAGCATCTTTAACAACTCCGAAGAAAGAGAAGAGATTATGCAGGACATTGAATCTCGTATCGCGGAGCTATTCAGTGCTTCTATGAACGACAAAAACCAAGTAATAACAGCTACCGATGTAGATAATGTTATTGCAATAATGGGAAAACCAGAACAATACGTAAACGAAGAAGAGGAAGAAGTACATTCATCATCTTATTCGAACCAAAGCCATGTTAAAAACGATAAAAAACTTTTCCGTAATCCTGATGATAGAATATTGGGCGGAGTTTGTTCTGGTTTAGGAGCTTACATTGGTTTCGATACCGTTTGGATAAGATTGTTTTTTGTTGCAGCATTCTTCTTAGGTTTTGGATTCTTCACCTATATTATTTTATGGATGGTTATGCCCGAAGCTAAAACTGCTTCGGATAAACTAAAAATGAAAGGAGAACCAATTAATGTAAACAACATTGGTAGAAAATTTGAAGAAGAAGCCAACAAAGTAACCGATAAATTAAAAAATGTAGACACCTCAAAATTTTCTCAAAAAGCGGGAACAGTTGTAGAAAATACAGCTAGTGCTATTGGAAGCGTATTAACAACACTTTTTACCATTTTAGGTAAAGTGATTGGAGTCGTATTTTTAATTGTTGGTACATTTTTGTTGGTAATGCTTTTAGCCATTGTTTTTGGTTCAAATGCTGTCTTTTCTATAACTAACGAAGGTGTTTTTTCAATAGAATCGTACGATTTTCTAAACATGATTTTCGTTTCTCAAGATCAACTTTATTTAGCAATTGCCGGCGTTTTATTACTAATAGGAACTCCTATTATCACGTTAATTTATTTAGCCATTCGATTGTTGTTTAAAATCAAAACTCACTACAGTGTAAGTTTAATTTTAATTGTAATGTTTGTAGTTGGAGGTTTTATGTGTGCAATGGTTGGAATGAAAATGGGAACCGAATTATCATCGGATGAAGAAATTGTCCAAACACATGAAATTGCTGCAACTCCAAGTACATTAGTAATAAGTTCTCCGAACGATATTCTTCCTGGAAGAGGTATCTTAGAAGATCAGTATACCAGTATTTCGGTTGATGGCGAAATGTTATACCAAAGCTATGTAAGATTAGAAATTGAAAGAAGTAAAACCGATAGCATTCGACTAGACGTGGTTACTTCTTCAAACGGAAGAAATACGAAAGATGCCATAAAAAATGCTCGTTCAATTACTTATCATTACCAGCTTTCTGATTCTGGTTTAGTTATAGACAATTACCTGTCTACCTTAAAAGAAAATAAAATTAGAGGTCAACAAGTTCGTTTAAAACTTTACATCCCTGTAAATCAGATTATTTATTTGGATGCTTCTTTAAAAGAACTGTTATCAGATGTAGATAATGTAACTGACACCTGGGACAAACACATGATTAGAAATAAATGGATTATGTTAGAAAGTGGGTTAACCTGTTTAGATTGTACCGATATTAAAGGTATTACAACCATGCAGTTAGACTCCATAAAAAATTACATACCAATAAGATAGTTAGTAGTAAGTTGTTTAGTTAGTGCAAAAGAGGTTTTCAGCAATGGAAGCCTCTTTTATTTTGTAGCTTTGTAAAAAATCATCCATCCTATGAATTTAGAATCTATCTGTAAAGAAGTAAATACTCTTGCAAAAGAAGTTGGGGCATACATCCAATCGCAAAAAATTGCAGTTTCTGATGTGGAAACTAAAAGTAAAAACAGTTTGGTAACTTTTGTCGACAAAACTGCAGAGCAAAAATTGATTAAACGACTTTCCAAAATAGTTCCAGAAGCTGGTTTTATTGCAGAAGAAGGAACATCAACCAAAGTTGGAGAAGTTTACAATTGGATTATTGACCCACTCGATGGAACAACAAATTTCATACATGGTGTACCTTGTTATTGTATTAGTATTGGGCTGAAAAGAAACAACGAGATTGTGTTGGGTGTAATTTATGAAATAAACCTAAACGAACTTTTTTATGCCTGGGAAGGAAGTAAAGCATACTTAAACGGTAAAGTAATATCTGTTACTCCTACCCTAACTCTCGAAGACTCATTGATTGCAACCGGCTTCCCTTATTACGATTACGAAAAACAAGAAGAATACATGAACCTGTTTAAGGACTTGATGAAAAATTCAAGAGGTTTACGTCGATTAGGCTCTGCAGCAGTAGATCTGGCCTATGTTGCTTGTGGAAGATTCGATGCTTTTTACGAATACAGTTTACACCCTTGGGATGTGGCAGCAGGGGCTTTTATTGTTCAACAGGCCGGAGGTAAGGTTTGTGATTTTAAGGGAGAAAACAACTATTTATTTGGGAAAGAAATTATTGCTTCTAACGGTAATATTCATAATGAATTGTTATTAAAAGTTGAAACTTATTTTTAATATCAATTGATTATTATTCTCTGCAAATCATTAATATTAAGAAAGTTAATTCAATTATCTTTATTAGCTTCGTAACATTATGGGAACAATTGCCAAACAAGGAGTTTTTAACTTTATTATAGCGTACATTGGTGTTGTTATTGGTGTAATCAATACCATATTACTATTTCCAAATATCTTCTCTGCCGACGAATTTGGCTTAACTCGTATTATTGTATCAGCGGCAATAATGAGTACATCACTGTTTTCTTTTGGCATTAATAATATTGTTCTTAAATTTTTTCCTTTTTTCAAGGATAAATCTGCAAAACACAATGGATTTCTTTTATTTGTTATGATTGTACCTCTTGTTGGGTACTTATTATTTTTAATTATTTCCATTTTATTTAGACCTGATATTATGGTCTACTATAGTAAACAAAACACCCTGTTTTCTGATAATTATACCTATGTAATAATTCTTACATTTTACTTGTTGTATCTTTACCTTTTTGATACCTACCTGAGGGCTTTACAAAAAAGTACTATTTATTCGTTTTTAGATGATATTGTATTGAAATGCATATGGTTTGTATTAATACTCCTTTATTATTTTAAATATTTGAATTTTAATGAATTTATATTTGGATATATAAATGCTTACGGCTTGTTGGTTTTAATAGAACTCGGTTATCTAATCCATATAAAAGAGTTTTCCATATCCTACAACTTAAAAAAATTCGATAGTAAAACCATAAAACAACTTATGGGTTTTGGTTTATTCACCATGTTTGGCGCTGGAATAACCGGAACTGCAGCAACCATCGATTCATTAATGATTGGAGCATTAGCTAAAAACAGTTTGTCTGGGGTTGCATTCTACTCTGTAGCCTTTTACATAAGTTATTTAATAGTTATTCCTTTTAATGCGCTTAATCGAATACTTAACACATCTATTTCAGAGGCATGGAAAAATAATGACATTGCCCAGATTCAAAAATTATATAAAGAGAGTTCCAACAACTTGTTAATTGTAGCTATGCTAATTTTTTTGGGAATCTGGCTTAATGTTGATAGTTTTTTTGAGCTTGTACCTACAGAATACAAAGAAGCAAAATATGTTTTGTTCTTTATTTGTATCGCCAAAATTTATGAGGTTTCGGTGGGGATAAATGGCATAATTATTAATTTCTCGAAATATTTTAAAACAATTTTTTATATTAACATTTTACTGATTTGTTTATTAATAGCAACTAATTACCTGCTTATACCAACTATGGGTATTGTTGGTGCAGCGATAGCTACATTATTTTCCACTGTAATCGTTATTTCCTTTTATCTTGTTTTTCTATACAATAAATACAACATTTTACCTTTTACAAATAAGTCGTTTTATACGATTTTAATTAGCCTTACCATCTATTTTTTTATAAATTTAATACCCGATTTAAATAATGTTATTTATAATTTAATCATCAGGTCCTTTCTTATTCTGGTAATATTTATACCATCTATCTATTACCTGAAAATTTCATCAGAAATTAACCAAGTTATTGATAAAAACTTGAATCGAATTGGATTGAAAAAATAGTCCTAATTTTACATTATAATTAGAAACAACATGAAATTAGCACTCTTGGTTATTGGCATCCTTGGCATAGGTGTATTTGGAATGGCCATAAAAATTATTTTCAAAAAAGGTGGTCGTTTTGATAAAACATGTGCGAGCACCAATTCAGTTTTAAATAAAGACGGTGAACCCTGTGGCTTTTGCGGTGCAATGCCAGAGGAACAATGCAAAAAGGAAGATTAATCTGCACCGAAACCTAATATTCGTTCTTGCCTAAAAAACGAATCAATATGAGTATGAATAATGTCTTAATGTCCATTGGGCTAAATTAGGACATCATATGTTCAAAAGAAACCGTGCTGATACTGAATTTAGCTAAGTATTAACCTCTTCTTTTCAGTTCAATAGATCTGGTCTACGTTCCTGAGTTCGTTTATAAGCCTGTTCTTCACGCCATGCTTCTATTTTTTTGTGATCTCCCCCTAACAAGATTGACGGTACTTTTAACCCTCTGTATTCTTCAGGTCGTGTATAAACTGGTGGTGCCAATAAATTGTCCTGAAAAGAATCTGTTAGCGCAGAAGTTTCATCACTTATCACTCCTGGAATTAATCGAATAATCGCATCCGCTAAAATAGCTGCTGGTAACTCACCTCCAGTCAACACAAAATCGCCAACAGAAATTTCCTTGGTGATAAATAAATCACGAACACGCTGGTCAACACCTTTATAGTGCCCAGCTAAAATCATTATATTTTTTTTCAACGAAAGGGCATTCACCATACCTTGTTTCATGGTTTCTCCATCAGGAGTCATGTATATAATTTCGTCGTAAATTCTTTCCCTTTTTAGTTTTTCAATACAATCGGCAATGGGTTGAATTTGCATCACCATTCCAGCACCTCCACCAAAGGCATAATCGTCCACACTCTTTTGTTTGTTGGTTGAATAATCTCTCAAATTATGTACAACTACTTCAACCAAACCTTTCTCTTGAGCTCTTTTCAATATCGAAGTATTCAAAGGGCTTTCTAACAACTCAGGTAAAACAGTTATAATGTCTATTCGCATAGGTCAAAAGTCGGAAAGTTTTTAAAGTTGGAAAGTCTAAATAGTGAAAAGATTATTTATTACCTTATTTTTGTATTTCAAATTTTAAGCAATATGGCAGAAATCAGAAACAACTGGACGAAAGAAGAAATTCTGAACATTTATAACAAACCTCTAATGGAATTGATTTATGATGCTGCTAAGATTCATAGAGAATATCACGATCCATTAAAAATTCAAGTAAGTAAATTAATCTCTATAAAAACAGGTGGTTGTCCTGAAGATTGTGGCTATTGTCCACAAGCAGCACGATATCATACCAATATCGAAAAAAATAACCTAATGCCGATCGAAGAAGTTTTAGCAAAAGCTGAAGCCGCAAAAGCTACTGGATCTTCAAGAGTTTGTATGGGTGCTGCATGGCGAAATGTACAAGATGGCGAAGATTTTGACCAAGTAATTGAAATGGTAAAAGGCCTAAGTGCTATGAACATGGAAGTTTGTTGTACACTAGGTATGGTTACCGAAAACCAGGCAACACGTTTGGCAGAAGCTGGATTACACTACTATAATCACAACATTGATACATCTGAAGAATATTACAAAGAAGTAATTTCAACTAGAGGGTTTAATGATAGAATAAAAACATTAGAGAATGTTCGTAAAAGCGCTTTAAAAGTTTGTTCTGGAGGTATTATAGGAATGGGCGAAACTGTTAACGACCGTATAGGAATGTTAATGGGTTTATTAAAATTGAGTGAAGCACCTGAATCTATTCCAATTAATGCCTTAGTACCAGTTGAAGGAACACCTTTAGAAGAACAAGAAATTGTTCCAATTTGGGATGTAATACGAATGATTGCTACCACTAGAATTGTTTTTCCGAAAAGCACAGTACGTTTATCGGCAGGAAGAATGCAAATGAGCAAAGAAGGGCAGGCGTTGTGTTTTATGGCAGGTGCTAGTTCTATTTTTGCAGGAGACAAATTATTGACTACTCCAAACCCTGGAGATAATGAAGATATGCAGTTGTTTAGCTTATTGGGCTTAACTCCAAGCGAAAAACAAAAAGACAATACTGGAAAAGTAAAAATTAGAAAAGACCAACCAATATTGGAAACTGTTACAGATGAGAAATGGAGCCGACCAGGACACGTTATTGAACGAAATGTTAAAGCAACAGAAAAAGGAAAAGAACTTAGAAAATCTATAAAAAATCAGTAATTTTTTTACCATACAACAACCATGAAAAAAGAATACAGTAAAGACGAAGTTACCATAGTGTGGGATAGTTCTATTTGTATTCATTCGGCAGTTTGTGTTAAAGGACTTCCAAATGTATTCAAACCCAAAGAAGCACCTTGGATTAAAATGGAAAACGATTCCATTGAAAATATTGTTGAGCAAGTAAAGAAATGCCCATCAGGAGCAATTTCTGTAAAATAGACAACCAAACTATTGGATAGAGCATCTGAGTATATCAAGGATAAATTATCCAAACGAAAGCAAGAAAATGCTCTTCGTGAATTAAAGAACAACAACCATTTGATTGATTTTTGTTCTAACGATTATTTGGGTTTTTCTAAAGAAATTGCTATTCATCAAACCAATCATACTTTTGAAAGTTATGGTGCAACAGGCTCACGATTAATTTCTGGAAACCATTCCATTACAGAAGATGTTGAATTGTATTTAGCCAACTTTTATCGTTCGGAATCTGCATTAATTTTCAATTCTGGTTACAATGCTAACGTAGGTTTATTTCAATGTTTACCTCAACGTACCGACACCATTATTTACGACGAATATATTCATGCCTCTATACGTGATGGAATAAAACTAAGTAATGCCAAAAACTATGCTTTTGAACATAACAATACAGAGGCGCTAGAAGAAAAATTGAACCTAGCTACAACAGGTTTAGTTTATGTTGTGGTAGAATCCATTTACTCGATGGATGGTGATGCTGCTCCACTTGTTAAAATTGCAAAAATTTGTAAAAAATACAATGTCGCCTTAATTATTGATGAAGCTCATGCTGTGGGTATTTTTGGTAATGGTTTAGGGTTGGTTGCAGAACTAAATTTAGAAAATGATGTTTTTGCACGAATTATAACTTTCGGGAAAGCATACGGCTGCCATGGTGCAGCTGTTCTTGGAAGTAAATTATTAAGAGAATACTTAATCAATTATTCCAGAGCATTTATTTACACCACAGCCTTACCGTTACCCAGTATTTTAGCCATAAAAAATGCCCACGAATTTTTGCTCAAAAACATAGTTAAAATAGACCAACTTAAAGAACTTATACGGTATTTCAAAAACTCATCACTCATCACTCACTACTACTCATCACCCATTTCAACAAGTGCCATTCAATGCCTTATCATATCTGGCAACAACGAAGTAAAACAACTGGCCAATAAAATTCAAGAACACGGTTTTGATGTCCGCCCAATTTTATCTCCAACCGTTCCAAAAGGAAAAGAACGTTTAAGAATTTGTTTACATAACTTTAATACAAAAAAACAAATTGATGAACTAATCAATGTTATAAATAACAACGAATGAGAAACTATTTTATAACAGGAACTGGCACAAACATTGGCAAAACAATTGTTTCAGCTATTTTAACCGAAGCACTAGAGGCTGATTACTGGAAACCTATACAAGCTGGTGACTTAGAATGTTCTGACAGTTTAAAAGTTAAAAATTTAATTTCAAATCAAAAAACAATAATACATCCCGAAGCTTATCTTTTAAATCAGCCCATGTCTCCTCATGCAGCAGCTAAATTGGATAAAGTGACTATTGATTTAGATAATATTAATTTACCTATAACCCAAAACAATTTAATTATTGAAGGTGCTGGAGGATTAATGGTTCCGTTAAATGATAATGACTTAATTATAGATTTAATCTCAAAATTAAAAGCTGAAGTTATTCTTGTTTCGCAAAACTACTTAGGAAGCATCAATCATACTATTTTAAGTATAGAAGCGTTAAATCATCGTGACATTAAAATTGCTGGAATAATTTTTAATGGCGAGGAAAACAAGGAGACTGAATCATTTATTTTAAATTATACTAAGCTAAAATGTTTAGGTAGAATAAAACAACACCAAGAAATTACTAAAGAAATTGTGTTGAGTTACAAAAATCAAATTAGTCTGTAAATGAGCCATAAACTAACCATAGGATTTTCCCCTTGCCCAAACGACACCTTTATTTTTGATGCTTTAGTTCATCATAAAATTGATACAGAAGGATTAGATTTTGATGTGTATTTGGGCGATGTGGAAGAGTTAAATCAAAAAGCATTTAATAACGAATTAGATATCACCAAATTAAGTTACCATGCCTATGGCTATTTAACCGAAAACTATATTTTGCTGGATTCCGGTAGTGCTTTAGGGAAAGGTTGTGGCCCATTACTAGTAACAAAACCTAACACTCAAGTCTCAAATCTCAACGCACTAAAAATAGCGATACCTGGAAAATATACTACAGCCAATTTTTTGTTAAGTATTGCGCACCCAGAAGCAAACAACAAAATTGAAATGATTTTCTCCGATATTGAAAATGCTGTGCTAAAAGGTGATGTTGATGCTGGTTTAATTATACACGAAAACAGGTTTACCTACCAAGAAAAAGGTTTAAAAAAAATAATTGATTTAGGGGAATATTGGGAGAATACAACAGGTAATTTAATTCCATTAGGAGGTATTGTAATTAAGCGAAATTTACCCGTTGAAACGATTAAAAAAGTAAACAAATTACTCCGAAAAAGTATTGAACATGCTTTTGAAAACCCAGATTCTGCTTTGGTGTACATGAAGAACCATGCACAGGAAATGGATAAAAAAGTAATGATGCAACACGTTGATTTATATGTAAACAAATACTCCATTGATTTGGGTGATGAAGGGAAATTATCCATTACTAAAATGTTTAACTTAGCCCAAGAAAAAGGAATTATTCCAAACATTGTAAATCCGTTATTTGTTAATGGTTAATTGTAGCCCACTTTTAACTTTTAACTTTTAACTTTTAACTTTAAGTATGATAATAGTAACAGGTGCTGCAGGTTTTATAGCAAGTTGTTTAGTAAGCAAACTCAATCAGGAAGGATATAAAGACATTGTTTTGGTGGATGATTTTTCCAATACCGAAAAAAACAAAAATTTTGAAGGAAAATTCTTTACTAAAAAAGTTGATAGAGAAGATTTCATTCCTTGGTTAGAAGAAAACCAACAATTAGTTCAATTCATTTTTCATATTGGAGCTAGAACCGATACCACCGAATTTGACACCAAGATATTTGATAAACTCAATTTAAACTATACCAAAGACATTTGGAACTTGTGTGTTAAACATGGCATTCCATTGGTTTATGCATCTTCGGCAGCTACTTACGGTATAGGTGAGTATGGTTATGACGACAATCACGACATTGTAAATAAATTAAAACCTTTAAACCCTTACGGAGATTCTAAAAACGATTTCGACAAATGGGCTTTAGCACAAGAAAAACAGCCTTATTTCTGGGCAGGATTAAAGTTTTTTAATGTTTACGGTCCAAACGAATACCACAAAGGACGAATGGCTTCGGTAATTTTTCACGCCTTTAACCAAATTAACCATACAGGTGCTATGAAGTTGTTTGCTTCACACAACCCAAATTATAAAGATGGTGAACAATTACGCGATTTTGTTTATGTTAAAGATGTAGTTAATGTATGCTTGTTTTTATTGGAACACAGAAAAGACTCTGGACTTTACAACTTAGGTTCTGGCAAGGCACGTACTTTTTTAGACTTAGTAAAAAACACATTTAAAGCACTTGATAAAGAACCCAACATTAGTTTTGTTCCGACACCAAAAGACATTCGTGATAAATACCAATACTTTACTGAAGCTAATATGAATAAACTTAAAAGTATTGGCTACAACAAACCTTTTCATACCTTGGAAGAAGGTGTTGAGGATTATGTGAAGAATTATTTAGTTGATAAAAATTACTACTAATTTATATGGCTATACCTATTCAAATAAGAGAAATTACACCAAATGATATAGCCTCCATTGTAAGTTTATCAGATGAGCTGGGATATAAAATAAATGAAATGGAAGTTACTACGCTAATTTCTGCAATCATACAAGATGATAAACAATGGGCTTTTGTTGCCGTTAAAAATAATACCATAGTTGGATTTGTGCATGCTTTTTATGCTTTGAGGCTTACTACTCCAGCTTTTATTGAAATTGCGGGATTAGTTGTTTCAAGTAAAGAAAGGTCACAAGGAATAGGTCAACAATTAGTTGAATTTATTGAACAAAATATTGCTAAAAATTTAAAAATTCGTATTCGTTGTAATAGTACCAGAAAAGATGCTCATCGATTTTATTCCAATTTAGGTTATGCTAGACAAAAAGAGCAAATCGTTTTTGTAAAATGAATTAATAATGCTTAGTTTTAAAAGCATTGTATGGAACAACGCGATTTAATTAAAGATCAATTAGAAGCTTTAGGAAAAGCATTAGGTAAAATCCTCAGTAATTTCTTAGGTTTAAAAACAGCACCAACTAACAATTTAGTTTTTGAGCAAACCAATCGACAATTAAAATCAGAACTTGACATTGATATTAAACTTATTTTAGGATTTTCCCAACAACAATTAACCACCTATTTGTTAGAAAAAAAGATACCTCCTCCCTACTTCGAAATGCTGATTAACTATGTTATCGATTTAGGGAAACATGCCTATGCCCTTGACAAAACGAAAGGGAGAAACATCATAAAACAAGCCCAGAAAATGTTTAAAATTTTAGATACACAATCTAACACGTACTCCTTTGAGCGTAACCAAAAAGAAGAATTAATAAAAAAATTACTTCAAAACAATTAGATTACATTTAAAAGTAGTTTTACAAAAAATATCACCACACAAAATTTATGGAAGAAATAGAAAATGTTGAATTAAGCTTTCTAAGCTTAGATGATTATCAAGAATTAAAAAGTGCAATGATTGAAGCATACGCCAGTATGCCTAATTCGTTTTGGAAAGAAGAACAAATTCAAACACTGATCAATATTTTTCCTGAAGGACAAGTTGTTATCAAAGCCAACAACAAAATTGCCGGATGCGCATTGTCAATCATCGTAGACTCATCAAAATTTGAAGACAAACACACTTATAAGGAAATAACGGGTAATTATACATTCGACACACACCATGATAACGGAGATACCCTTTATGGTATTGATGTTTTTATTAAACCCGAGTTTAGAGGATTACGTTTGGCCCGAAGACTGTACGACTACAGAAAAGAATTGTGTGAACGTTTAAACCTAAAAGGTATTGCATTTGGAGGTAGAATACCCAATTACCATAAATATGCCCATGAATACACACCAAAACAATACATCGAAAAAGTAAAACGAAAAGAAATCCACGATCCGGTTTTTAATTTTCAAATATCCAATGACTTCTATCCTTCCAAAATTCTAAAAAATTACCTGGAAGGAGACAAAGACTCTAACGACTATGCTGTGCTTTTAAAGTGGGATAACCTTTATTACGAAAAAGAGAATGAAAAACCCAGCTTAAATAAAAAAATAGTTCGATTAGGACTAATACAGTGGCAAATGAGACCCTATGAACACTTGGATGAATTGATGCAACATGCTGAATACTTTATCGATGCTGTTTCCGGTTATCGTTCTGATTTTGCGTTGTTTCCTGAGTTTTTTAACGCTCCGTTAATGGCCGAAAACAATCATTTATCAGAACCTGAAGCCATTCGTGAATTAGCTACTCATACTGAATACATTGTACAAAAATTTTCGGCTTTAGCAATTTCATATAACATTAACATTATTACTGGTAGTATGCCCGAAATGATTGGAGATACCCTTTACAATGTCGGGTACTTATGCAGAAGAGACGGATCAATGGAACGCTACGAAAAACTACATGTAACTCCAGATGAAGCGAAAGTATGGGGAATGCAAGGTGGAAATAAACTACAAGCCTTTGATACCGATTGCGGTAAAATTGGAATTCTAATCTGTTACGATTCAGAATTCCCTGAATTGAGCAGGTTATTGGCCGATGAAGGAATGGATATTTTATTTGTGCCATTCTTAACCGATACCCAAAACGGTTATTCCAGAGTACGGAATTGTGCTCAGGCTCGAGCCATTGAAAATGAGTGTTATGTTGCTATTGCTGGTAGTGTAGGTAATTTACCTAAAGTACACAACATGGATATCCAATATGCCCAATCCATGGTTTTTACGCCTTGCGACTTTGCCTTTCCGGCAAATGGTATTAAAGCTGAAGCTACTCCAAATACTGAAATGATTTTAATTGCTGATGTTGACATCGATTTACTTCGAGAACTAAATCAATTTGGTAGTGTTAGAAACCTGAAAGACAGACGAAAAGATTTGTTTGAATTAAAAAAAAGATAAATGAAAACAATATTGGTATTTGCAGGAAGCAATAGCTCCAACTCAATCAATCAAAAACTAGCAGTTTATGCAGCTGGTCTGCTTCAAAATTGTGAGTTAAACATTATTGAACTTAAAGATTTTACAGCGCCTATATACAGTGCTGATATTGAAAAAGAAGAAGGTTTTCCAGAAACTATGGTTTTATTAAATGAGTTGATGAAAAATTGTGATGGAATGATAATTAGCCTGCCTGAATACAACAGCTCAATGACTCCTGTGTTTAAAAATACTGCCGACTGGATTTCTAGAATTGAGAGACCCACATTTAAAGATAAACCTTTATTACTGTTAAGTACTTCTGCTGGAAAAAGAGGTGGACAAACCAATTTAAACCATATTGTTAGCTTAATGCCTTTTTGGGGAGGTAAAGTAATAGCTTCATATAGTTTACCAAGTTTTAATGAAAACATGGATTTAGAATCTATGGAATTAAAAGATGGTGAAGAAAAAGAAACTTTACTATCAGCAGTTAATTTATTTCAAACAACAATTGAAAAATGAGTTTTTAATCTTTCAAATTAGAAAAAACTAACTTTTCTAAAAAACTTGAAATATCATCATCTTTTTTTGAGTTAGAAAAATCAGTTAATGATGGTAAATTTTGTTTATAAAAATTTTGTGAGTGAGCCATTTCTACTATAGTGCTAGATAATGAGTTTGGATACTTATAATTAGGATTACACTCCAATATCAATTCTGCTATTCTTTTACACAGCTCCTTATATGGTTTAAACAATTTATTGTTGTTATCTTCTGTTACATGCCTAGTTAAATAAGCTTTTGCACCTTCCATCATTACAATCTCATACAATAATTTTTCATTTACATGTACAATAGACAAATCATCCTCTACAGGTGCTGAAATCAATTTAATAGCCACTTTTAATTTAGTTTCTGGTTTACTAATATTATTTGTTTCATAAACCAATCTGTACTCTTGCCAGCACCAATACCAATCAACAATATACACTAAAAGCCTGTGTTTATTTTCAAAATAACGATACACACTGGCTTCTGTCGTACCTATTTCAATAGCTAATTTTTTAAATGTAAAATCTTCAAAACCAATTTTGTGTATTAATATAATACTATGTTGTATTATACGCTTACCCAATTCCGACTCTTCTGGATTTCTCAAGAAAAGTTTTTCATTCATTTTAAAATTTACAGATACATTCATGATGTTTAACAATTTTTAACAAAGGTAAAAATATTTTTTGTAATAGTAATACTATTATATTAAATAATATTACTATTTTTGACAAAAATTTTAAAAACAATTAATTTATGAATAACTTATTTAAACACATTAAAAACGATTTACCAGCAAGTGTAGTCGTATTTTTCGTTGCTCTACCTTTATGTCTAGGTATTGCATTAGCATCAGGAGCTCCATTATTTTCAGGTATTATTGCTGGTATTGTCGGTGGTATTGTAGTAGGTATAGCTAGTGGTTCGCCACTAGGAGTTAGTGGTCCTGCTGCTGGTTTAGCCGTTATTGTTTTGGGTGCCATTGCCACATTAGGTTCTTGGGAAACCTTTTTATTAGCAGTAGTTCTAGCAGGTGTTATCCAGCTTGTTTTAGGATATTTGAAACTGGGTACAATTGCCTACTACTTCCCTTCATCAGTTATTAAAGGCATGCTTTCTGGTATTGGTTTATTAATAATTCTAAAACAAATACCTCATGCTTTTGGTTACGATGCCGATTTTGAAGGTGACATGGCTTTTATACAACCGGATGGAGAAAATACTTTCTCCGAATTGTACCATATGCTCAACTATATTACACCAGGTGCAATTGTTATTTCCTTCATTTCTCTGTTTATTTTAATTTTCTGGGAACAGGTTTTAATGAAAAAATCGAAAGTATTTGGAATGATAAATGGTCCTTTAGTGGCTGTTCTATCAGGTATTCTTATTAATTACTTGTTTCAGAACAATATACTTCCATTTAGTTTATCAGGAAAACAAGTAGTTCAGATTCCTGTAGCTTCTAATGTAGGAGAATTTATAAATCAATTTACACTTCCTGATTTTACTCAATTTAATAACCCTCAAGTTTATGTTATAGCTTTCGTTATGGCTATTGTAGCAAGCTTAGAAACCTTGTTGTGTGTTGAAGCTACTGATAAACTTGATCCAGATAAAAGAATAACTCCTACCAAT
This sequence comes from Flavobacteriales bacterium, assembly GCA_050248475.1. Classification (GTDB taxonomy): domain Bacteria; phylum Bacteroidota; class Bacteroidia; order Flavobacteriales_E; family Vicingaceae; genus Vicingus. Next base: position 43,508 of record JBFWSH010000016.1, on the reverse strand, counting down.
AGAGAATTAAAAGCTCAAGGAATTGGTAATATTATCTCAGGTTTAATTGGAGGATTACCTTTAACTCAAGTTATTGTAAGAAGTTCTGCCAATATTTCATTTGGTGGTAAAACAAAAATGTCAGCAATTATTCACGGTTTCTTTTTGTTGATTTGTGCCATTACAATACCAGCATTATTAAATATGATTCCTCTCGCTACACTTGCTTCAATTCTTTTAATTGTTGGATATAAATTAGCAAAACCAGCTTTATTTAAGATGGTTTACAAACAAGGGTTAGAACAATTCGTTCCTTTTGTGGCTACAATAATTGGTATTCTTTTTACCGACCTATTAAAAGGTATTGCTATAGGAATGGTTTTCGCAATATTTTACATTTTACGTAACAATTTTAAAAACCCATTTTACATTCTTAAAAACGATACTAAACATGGCGAAGAACACATTGTTACTTTATCCGAAGAAGTTACTTTTTTAAATAAAGGAAGCATACTACAAATGCTAAACCATGTGCCTAATAATTCTTCCGTTGTAATTGATGGCTCAAGAACAAAAAGCATTCATTTTGATGTAATTGAAATTATTCAAAACTACATGGTTAGTGCTAAAACAAAAGGAATAACTGTAACTGTAAAAGGTATAAATATTGATTAAAAAACTTATTAAAACTATAAAACATGAAAACATTAACTAAAGAAATGCAAGCAGCATTAACACCAGAAAAATCAATAGAAATATTAAAAAAAGGCAACGAACGATTCGTAAACAATCTAAAAGCAAACAGAAACTTATTACAACAAGTTAATGAAACATCTGATGGTCAACATCCATTTGCAGTAGTTTTAAGTTGTATCGATTCTAGAACAAGTGCAGAACTTATCTTTGACCAAGGTTTAGGTGATATTTTTAGCGTTCGTATTGCTGGTAATATCGTAAACGAAGACATTTTAGGCAGTATGGAGTTTGCTTGTAAAGCAGCAGGGTCTAAAGCTATTGTTGTTTTAGGCCATACTAAATGTGGTGCAGTTAAAGGTGCTTGCGATGATGTTAAACTTGGCAACTTAACTGTTTTATTAGATAAGCTAAAACCAGCAATTAATGCTGAAAAAACAGTGACTAATGAAAGAAATGCCTCGAACAGTGAATTTGTAGAAAAAGTAGCCAGCATTAATGTTAAAATGGCAATGCAACAAATTTTAGATAAAAGCCCTATCTTAAAAGAAATGATTGACCAAAAAGAAATTGCAATGGTTGGCGGTATGTACGATGTTGAGTCGGGTATAGTAGATTTTTATAATTAAAATGAATATACAACTTAAATACAAGGAGGTAATACACCTCTTTGTATTTTTATTCTATAGTGTTTCCTTTTTCGCACAATCACCCAATAAAACAATTGGTAATTGGGTTATGGGCTTTAATCAAACACGTATTCACAAAAAATGGAGCTTGCACAACGAAATTCAGTATAGAAGCTACGAAGTAGCTCCTAACACTGAACAATTATTATTAAGATTTGGAGTAAATTACCACATCAATAATAAGTTTAATGTTAGTGCTGGTTATGGTTCTATTTCTAATTATGCTTTTGACAAAGGCATGAATCCCGACATTTTAGCTCACGAAAATAGAATTTGGCAACAGCTTATTATGAAGGATAATTTATCACTCCTTTTTTTCGAGCACCGATATCGATTTGAACAAAGATGGATTGAATCTTCAACAAATACAAATTATGTTGAACGGTTACGATATCTATTACGTGTATCTATCCCATTAAACAAAAAAGAAATAACTCAAAAAACAGTTTTTATTACAAGCTATAACGAGCTTTTTATAAACTTAACATCCAAACCGTTTGATAGAAACAGGCTATACGTGGGAATGGGCTACCAAATAAATAACCTGATTGGTATTCAGCTTGGTTATCTTTTCCAAACTGTTAACATCACCACTAAAACTTACTTACAATCGAGCTTAACCTACAATTTAGATTTTAGAAAAAAATAATTTATGATAACAACTCATATTTACACAAAAAACAAAGAAATAGCTCAAGTAATTTCTACAGAACTATTTAAAAAAATTTAATCTTTAAAGCTTCAACAATTGAAACTGCCAATCATCTAGACTTTCAGGACAACAAAACAATTAGTAAGAATTTTGTATTATTAATTACTTTGGGAAAAGCTATTCATTTTTCAGAAATTAAATTAATTTTATCTCAACTTTTTCCAAACGACAGTCCGTTTTATTATGCTGTCCCGGTATTGAACTGCAGCGAACAATTATGAATAGAATGAAGCATTAAAATGAGTAATACGAATCTATCAACAATTAAAATAGGAATTTTAGGTGGCGGTCAATTAGGCAGAATGTTAATTAATGCTGCAAATTTATTAAACCTAACTACATATGTTTTAGACGATGACGATGAGTGTCCAGCAGCCAAAATTTGCACTAAATTTATAAAAGGAAGTTTTAAAAACTACGATGATGTATTGGCTTTTGGAAAATTAGTTGATGTGATAACCATAGAAATAGAGAGCGTAAATACCGAAGCACTTATAAAATTGCAGGATATGGGTAAAAAAGTTTATCCAGAACCTTCTAAAATTAATGTTATTAAAGACAAAGGACTTCAGAAACAATTCTATAAAGAACATCATTTACCTACCTCTACATTTGAATTGTTTGCAGATAAAACTGCTTTGTTAAAGGCTTTGGAAAGCAATAAAATAAAACTTCCTTTCGTACAGAAATCGTGCAGAGATGGCTACGATGGTAGAGGTGTTGCTGTAATTAAAACAAAAGAAGATTTAAATTTATTATTAGACCGTGAAAGTTTAGTTGAAGAATTGGTTGATTTCGAAAAAGAGTTAGCTGTTATTGTCGCTCGTAATACCCATGGAGAAGTAATTGCCTACCCCCCTGTTGAAATGACATTCAACCCTAAAGCCAACTTGGTAGAAAACTTAATTTCTCCCGCTCAAATTGACGAAAAAATTACAGAAAAAGCTCAAAAATTAGCTTTAGATGTAATGCATGCCTTTAAACTGACTGGTGTTTTAGCTGTTGAAATGTTTTTAGACAAATCCAACAACATTTTAATTAATGAGGTTGCTCCTCGCCCACATAATAGTGGTCATCATTCCATTGAAGGCAACTTTACCTCACAATACCAACAACATTTGCGGGCTATTTTAGGATTACCATTAGGAAGTACCAACATTACTTTTAATACAGTAATGATTAATTTATTGGGCGAAAAAGATTATTCGGGAATTCCGATTTTAGATGGTTTAGAAAAATGTTTAGCTTTAGAAGGTGTAAACGTTCACATGTATGGTAAAAAAGAAACTCGTCCTTATAGAAAAATGGGGCATGTTACCATTATTGATAGTAATTTAGAACGTGCCAAACAAAAATCCGATTTTGTACAACAAACATTAAAAATAAAAGCATGAACAAAAATCCAGTTGTAAGCATTATTATGGGTTCTGATTCTGATTTACCAATCATGAAACAAGCCGCTGAAATTCTAGAACAATTTAACATTCCTATTGAAGTGACTATTGTCTCTGCTCATCGAACTCCTGATCGCCTGATGAAGTTTTCAAAAGAAGCTGCAGCCAGAGGAATTAAAGTGGTAATTGCTGGTGCTGGAGGTGCTGCTCATCTTCCTGGAATGGTTGCTTCGGTAACCACGCTACCCGTTATTGGAGTACCTATTAAATCCTCCAACTCTATTGATGGTTGGGATTCCGTTTTATCCATCTTACAAATGCCATCTGGTGTTCCTGTCGCAACAGTTGCATTAAACGGAGCAAAAAATGCTGGTATTTTAGCTGCTCAAATCTTAGGTTCTAACGATAGTAAAATATCCAAACAACTAGCTAATTACAAAAAGTTCTTATTGAAAGAGGTTGAAGAAAAATTCAACAAACTTGAAAAAATTGGATATCAGGCATATTTAAAATAATACTTTTAATCCCTGAATAAGAAGTTGTTTTATACCTACTAAGCTATTCTTGGATTTAATAAAATGACAATAAAAGAAAAATTATATAAAATAGTTTTTGAACACGATACCAAAGCGGGTAAACAATTTGATGTAGCTTTGCTTTGGCTCATATTGTTCAGCGTAATTGTTGTGATGTTGGAGAGTATTCCCCAGCTAGGCAAACAGTTTATTAGCGAATTCTTGTTCGTAGAATGGGTACTAACCATCATTTTTACTGCTGAATATTTACTTCGATTATGGATAACTCACCAACCAATTCGTTACGTTTTTAGTTTTTGGGGTATTATTGATTTACTTTCGATACTTCCTACCTATCTGAGCTTATTTATAACAGGTTATCATTACTTATTGATTGTTCGTATTTTTAGATTATTAAGAGTGTTTAGAGTATTGAAATTAGCCCGATTTAATTCAGAAGCTCAAATTTTAATAAATGCCTTAAAATCGAGCTCTTACAAAATCAGTATTTTTCTAATGGCAGTGGTTTCAATTGTTACACTTTTAGGAACATTAATGTATGTTATTGAAGGAGGTCAAGAGGGTTTTACCAGCATACCTCAAAGCATTTATTGGGCAATTGTAACCGTAACCACTGTTGGGTATGGCGATATGGTTCCCCACACCGTTTTAGGGAAATTTATCTCATCAATCGCCATGATTATAGGTTATGCCATTATTGCTGTTCCTACAGGAATTGTAACTGTAGCCATATCTAAATCTAACACTAACAATCAAAAATGTTTAAATTGTGATATTGATACAGCTGATGATGCTAATTTTTGTAGCAACTGTGGAACACCTCTAAACAATTTATAACATGAAAGAAATTTTAAATTATAGTCTTTTAGAATTTGGGAACATCCATATAAAAGTGTTGACATTAATCGTATTATTTAGCTTTTTTGCATTTGTATTTCTTTTACTACAACTTATAAAAAAAGCCATCTACAGAACCAACAGAATAGATATTGGAAAAAAATTCGCCATTTATAGTTTGGTTAAATATTTTGTTTACGTTTTCACCATTGTTATCGGATTACAAATTTTAGGGTTTAATCTTTCCGTTTTATTAGCAGGTTCTGCTGCATTGCTTGTAGGTTTAGGGTTAGGTCTCCAAAATTTATTTAGCGATTACATTTCTGGAATCATTTTGTTGGTTGATTCATCTGTAAAAGTTAACGATATTGTAGATATTGATGGATTGGTGTGTCAGGTATTAGAAATCAATCTTAGAACAACAACTGTTTTAACCCGAGACGACAAATATATTATTTTGCCTAATACCGCTTTAACAAGAAATCAATTGATCAATTGGACTCACAGTAATGTCAATTCTCGTTTTGAAATAAATGTAGGTGTTGATTATTCTTCAGATGTAAATCTGGTGATGAAGATTTTAAAAGAAGCTGCGGAGCAACAAAGGGGTGTTTTAAAACAACCTAAACCTTTTGTCCGATTTAATAATTATGGTGATTCATCATTAGATTTTACAGTATATTTTTGGGCAAGTGAAGTGTTTAGGGTAGAAAACATTAAAAGCGAAATTCGGATACGAATTTTTGAATTATTTAAGGAAAACAACATCAACATTCCTTTTCCTCAGCGTGTTGTTCACATGAAGAATAAAAATTAACCCCCAACCATTTTTTTAATCTCGTTCAATTTCATCAGAGCTTCAACGGGCGTTAAAGTATTGATATCAATGTTGATTAATTCTTCTTTGATATTTTCTAAAACAGGATCGTCGAGTTGGAAAAAACTCAATTGCATATCATCAATGTTAACTGTTGGAATTGTTTTTTTCGATGATTTCTTATTGTCTTTATTTGATTGTCCAACATGAGAAGCTTCTAATTGAGCTAAAACTTCGTTTGCCCTATCTAACATTGGTTTGGGCATACCGGCCATTTTAGCGACATGTATTCCAAAACTGTGGTTACTTCCACCTTCCACCAATTTCCTTAAAAAGATAATCTTGTTGTTGATTTCTTTTACCGATACGTTAAAGTTTTTAATGCGTTTAAACGAATTGGTCATTTCGTTCAACTCATGATAATGCGTAGCAAACAACGTTTTTGCTTTTGCAGTAGGATGCTCATGTAGGTACTCGGCAATACTCCAAGCAATAGAAATTCCATCATAAGTACTTGTTCCTCTACCAATCTCATCCAACAATATTAAACTCCTATCTGATAAATTATTTAAAATACTAGCCGTTTCGTTCATTTCCACCATAAAAGTCGATTCTCCTTGCGAGATATTATCAGATGCGCCCACTCTGGTAAAAATCTTATCCACTAAACCAATCTTAGCATGTTTTGCCGGAACAAAACTTCCTATCTGAGCCATTAAAGTTATCAATGCTGTTTGTCGTAGCAACGCGGACTTACCACTCATGTTTGGTCCAGTAATCATAATGATTTGTTGTTGCTTATCGTCCAGGTATATATTATTAGCCACATACTCTTCGCCAAGTGGCAACTGCTTCTCTATTACCGGATGACGTCCATCAGCAATGTCAATAATCTTCGAATTATTAATTTCCGGTTTGGTATAATTATTCTCCAAAGCAATATTAGCAAACGACAACAAACAATCCAACTGTGCAATTAAAACGGCATTCAACTGAATTGGCGCAATATAATCTGCCAAATTCAATACTAGATCGTTGAACAACTGTGTTTCAAGTTGAAGAATTTTTTCATCTGCTCCTAAAATTTTATCTTCATACACTTTAAGCTCTTCGGTAATGTAGCGTTCTGCCTGTGTTAAGGTTTGTTTTCTTATCCAATTTTCAGGCACTTTATCTTTGTGTGAATTTCGTACTTCAATGTAATACCCAAAAACATTGTTGAACGAAATTTTTAAACTCGGAATACCTGTATTTTCAACCTCCCTTTCCTGAATTTCAACCAAAGCATCTTTTCCTGAGTTGAGGATTTTCCTCAAATCATCCAACTCCTCATTCACTCCTTCATTGATAACATCTCCTTTACTGATAAGGGCTGGTGGATCTACTTTTATTTGTTGAGCAATCTTGTCCTTAATCAGGGAACAAGAGTTTAAGCGATCTCCTATTTTTTGTAGGGATTCATTTTTGTTTTCGAGACACCATTTTTTTATCGGGCCTATTGCCTCCAGAGCATATCTTAACTGAACAACTTCTCGTGGATGAATTCTGGCTGTAGCCACCTTAGAAATTAAACGCTCTAAATCACCTATTAAACCAATGTGTTTGGATAAGTGGTTATTTAACTCCTGATGGTCTACCAACTCTGAAACAACTGCTAAACGATCTTGAATGGGTTTAAGTTCTTTCAATGGAAGTGTGACCCAACGCTTTAACATTCTGGCTCCCATTGGTGAAATGGTTTTGTCTAAAACATCAACCAATGTTTTGGCATTCTCATTTGGAGAATAAATCAGTTCCAGATTACGAATCGTAAATCGATCCAGCCAAACATACTTATCTTCTTCAATTCTGGATAAACTGGTGATATGCTGAATCTTGTCATGCTGTGTATCTGATAAATAATGTAAAGCCGCCCCTGCTGCTGAAATTGCAAAAGGTAAGTCCTCAATACCAAAACCTTTTAAGGAATTGGTTTGAAAGTGTTTTTGTAAGTTCTCACGACCAAAGTCCTCGGTAAAAGCCCAGTCATCTAAACAAAATGTATAGAACTGATTACCAAATATCTCTATGAATTGTTTTTTGTGATTTCGCTGAAAAAGTACCTCAGTAGGTTTAAATCCGTGTAACAACTTATCAATGTACTCGAAATCTCCCTGAGCAACTAAAAATTCTCCTGTTGAAATATCTAAAAAAGACACTCCTGCTGTTTTTTTATCAAAATGAACAGCTGCCAAAAAATTGTTGCTTTTATGATCGAGAATTTGATCGCTAAATGTAACTCCTGGAGTTACCAATTCTGTAACACCCCGCTTAACGATTTTCTTTTCCTTGCTTGGTGCTTCCAGCTGATCGCAAATAGCAACACGCAAACCTGCTCGAACCAATTTGGGTAAATAAGTATTTAAGGAATGGTGAGGAAATCCTGCCAACTCTAATTTTGAACCTCCATTGTTACGCGATGTCAGTACAATTCCTACAATGTTTGCCGTTTTTATAGCATCTTCTCCAAAGGTCTCGTAAAAATCGCCAACTCTAAACAACAACAAGGCATCAGGATATTTCGCCTTGATTGCATTGTATTGTTTCATTAAAGGGGTTTCTTTTTCTTCAGTTTTCGACACGTAAACAAGTATTTTTTCAGGTTTACACAAACTTACTTTAATGCAAAAAAAGTTGATTGCTTTTTAAGTAATAGTTTTAAACAGAATTTACGCAATTGTTGATAGACTCTGTTAGGGTTTTGGTAAATTCGAGCTCTAATTATTGAAAAGGTATGTACAAAAAATTACAAAACGACGAACTTAACCGGATTTCGAATGAAGAGTTTAAAGAAATTAGTAAAACACCTGTTATAATTGTTTTAGACAACATTAGAAGCTTAAACAACATCGGATCTGTTTTTAGAACTGCTGATGCTTTCTTAATTGAAGCTATTTACTTGTGTGGTATAACTGCCCAACCACCTCACCGCGACATACAAAAAACAGCTTTAGGTGCTACCGAAACTGTCGCTTGGAAATACTTTGAAACCACTTTAGAAGCTATAGCAGATTTAAAACAACAACATTACCGAATTGCCTCTATTGAACAAACCGAAAATAGTACCATGCTAGACCAATTCAACATTAAACCAAACGAAAAATGGGCATTGATTTTTGGTAACGAAGTAAACGGAGTAGAACAAGCAGTGATCAATCAAAGTGATGTAGTAATAGAAATACCTCAATACGGAACCAAACACTCTTTAAACATATCAGTAAGCACTGGTATTGTAGTTTGGGAAGTACAAAAAAAACATAGATAATATTTGAGAAACTAGCTATTAGAATACAAGCCCATTTTATTTCCTTCTGTATCTAAAAAATAAGCAAAGTAACCGATATTACTTCCATCTATATGATTATTTGGTAATATACTTAACCCTTTGTTTACTTGGTTTTTAATAAGTGTTTTAGGAATCAAAATTTGTCCACCATTTTGTTTAATTCTATTTCCCAATTCGCTTATAGAAGGATTAGCATCAAAAAAAAGAATAGTTCCACCTTTAATTTCAGTATTTTTAGAATCGACTATTGCTCCTGAAATTTTCCCTTCTCCGAAAACAAATATGCCATGTTTAGTATCATTTAAGTCAATTTCATTAATCGTAAAACCAAAAACATTATTATAAAAAGCTACTGCACGATTAAAATTAGAAGCAGGTATTTCAAACCAAACTATTTGTTGTCTAACCATAGTATTTCTTGAAATTTCAGATTTTTTCTTAAACCAAAACATATTCACTTCCTATTTTGTATACTTAACTAAATTAATGAACTTAACTTGCTTATTAAAAGAGTGCATAAAAAAAGGTCCCACAAATCGCGGGACCTTCCTTATATTATAAAATTCAATGATTAATTAACAGCAGCTTGAAACTCAGCATCATCTCTAAATTTGATGAATTCAGCATCTGTTTTAGCTTTAGCTTTTAAACCAGCATCTTTAGCAGTAGCAGATTTTAAGTTGTTTACTAACATATTTTTGTCGTTTGAACGTGCACCAGCAATAGCTTTTAAGTAATAAGACAAAGCTTCGTCTTTATCGTTAGAACCATCGATAGTAGCAGCAATTGCATTGTTACCAGCTAATAAGTTAGCTAAGGCAGCATTGAATGAATTAACACCAGAGTAGCTAGATTTAGCCGAGTTATAATCGCCTTTCATTATGTATATAATACCTTTGTTTTCATTAACTTCAGTAGTACCAGCTCCAGCAGCTTTATCATAGAATTCCATTGCAGCATCATTATTACCATTTAATCTTTCGCAAACACCTAAGTTATTATTAACAATAGGATTGTTTTGAGATAATCCTGCTGCTTTTTCAAATTGAGCTTTTGCATCAGCAACTTTGTTTTTAGCAATATACAAATAACCTAAGTTGTTAGCACCTCTCCAATCGCTAGTAAATTTAGCAGAAAAACTTTTGTAGATTGATTCTTTCTTAGCATCATCAGTATACAAAGTAGCAGCATACATCATCTGTTCTGCATCCAAAGAATCAATTTTTGTGTCAACTAAAACTTTAATTTCATCATCAGTTAAATTATGATGCTTCATTACCACATTAACTTCTGATCTTCTTAACTCAGGTAATACTTTTTTAGCAACTTCAGTATAAGTAGCAGCTAAATTTTTGATTTCTTCTTCTCTTTTAGTCAAATCAGAGTATGTTTCTAAAACTCTAATGATTAATTCTTTGTCCTTAATATCTGACGCAGTCATTAAATTTTTAAATCCAGCCCAGTCTTCACCTTTTCCAGTTAATTGAGATGCAGCTTCTGGCATTGCAATTTTAGCAGATTTGAAAGCTCCAGCCATTGCTTTATCAGCAGAAGCAGCTCTTTCGTTAGCTAAATTGTCATTTTTAGAAATTTCACCTTCTGGAGAAGCATAAGCGTCAACTACAACACCATTCACTTCCATTTTCACATCTTGAGACCACATTTTCAAATTGTTAACCAATTCTTTCACATCTTTATCAGACATTTCAGAGCCTCTAACAGTTGAGTTATTAACCAAATAGTTAATTACAACTTTGTTATCTTTTAATTCGAATTTTTTGAAATTATCTTTAGCAATAATTGCTTTATCAGCAGACATAACCAATTTAGGAGTAATGATTGTTCCATCAGCAACTTTTCTTGGATCTAAACTTTTAGTTTGAGTTTTGTATTTACCATCAACTCTTAACTCAACAATAGCGTTATGCATACCATCTTTGTAAGGTATTGTAGCTGAATGAGAGAATGAACCACCTTTTTCATAGTTAATTACTGCTCCTTCTTCTTCAGAAACCTCTCCTTTTAATTTTAAGGGAGCAAATGCCTCTTCTCCTCCATCATACTTAATTACTGGAGTAATTACAGCAGATACTTTTTTATTAAAATATTTTGTTGGGAAACTACCAGTTAAAGCAACTGCAATAGAATCGCCATGCATTTCAACTGGATTAGGAGTTAATGCAAAATTAACCTCATTTTGTCTTTTAATCATTTTAGACAAAGGATTACATGCTATGAAAACAGTTGAAGTTGCAACTGCTAAAGCCAATAATTTAGTGTTTTGGTTTTTCATTTTTTATAGAATTTTTTTCTTTAAAATCTAGTTTAGTTTTTCGAACTGCAATAATAATCAATACTTTTAATTAAAAAAAATTTTTGGTTAATTATAATCACTTATTAGCTTTTCAATATTTTTTTAATTCCTAACAAGTCCTCACAGTTCTTCAGCAATTCATTTACTGTTTTATTTAGTGTAGGATGCAAAAAATTTGGATAAATTTCTACCAAAGGAAATAAAACAAAATTTCTATCTTGTATGTATGGATGTGGAATCACCAATTCTTCTTGATTAATAACAACATCATCATAAAAAAGGATATCTATATCTATGACTCGTTCTGTCCATTTCTGTTTAGTTCTTACCCTACCTAATTGCTGCTCTATTTCTAGCACTTTTTTCAAACAATCTTGTACTGATAAATTTGTTTCAATTTGTATAACCTTATTAAAAAAATCTGGCTGATGGGTATTACCCCAAGCCTCAGTTTGGTAATCCGATGACCTTTTTAAAATAATTCCTATTTCATTACTTATAAGATATTCTACTTCCTGGAACGTATCTAACACATTCCCTTGGTTACCTCCCAAACCTAATATTAAACTACTCATTTTAATTTATTTACTCTTCCCAACTTCATTATACCACTCATCACACATCATTTACCATTGGTGTATTTATACATTACCAACTTATTAAGTTCATCTACTTTTGTAAAAGTAAATACTTTAACTAAATAATATTATGAAACAATTTTTTAAAATGATGTTCGCTAGTATGCTTGCCATGCTTGTTACTTTTTTTATCGCAATGATTATTTTTGTGGCTGTTATTGGTGCCCTTATTTCTTCTGCCACTTCATCAACTGAAAAAGTAGTTGATGTAAAAGAAAATTCTGTATTACACTTAAAGTTTGATTACGAGATAAAAGATCGTACTTCAAACAATCCTTTCGAAAATATTAATTTTTCGACTTTCGAAGCAGAAGAAAACTTAGGTTTAGATTTAATTTTAACCAGTCTTGAAAAAGCTAAAACTGACGATAGAATTAAAGGCATTTATTTAGATTTAACTTCGATGAGAACTGGAATGGCTTCATTAGAAGAAATTAGAAATGCATTAAAAGACTTTAAAAAATCCGGTAAATGGATTATCAGTTATTCTGAAGTTTACACACAAAGCACTTACTACTTGGCGTCTTTGTCAGATAAAATATATGTGAACCCGGCTGGATTAGTTGAAATGAGGGGTTTAGCAACTCAATTGATGTTTTTCAAAAATGCACTAGAAAAATTAGACGTGGAAATGCAAATTATTCGTCATGGTAAATTTAAAAGTGCTGTTGAGCCATTTATGCTAGATAAAATGAGTGATTCGAACAGGGAACAAATGAATTTAATTTTATCTACTGCTTGGGGAAGTATGTTAAAAGACATTTCAGAAAGTAGAAAAATTTCTATTGAAGAATTAAATGCCATTGCTGACGATATTAAAATTCAAACTGCCGACGATGCTGTTAAATATGGTTTTGTAGATAAAAAAATGTTTAAAGACGAAGTGTTAGAAGAATTGAAAGCTAAAACCGGTGCTGCTGATTATGACGATATCAACTACTTGTCTCTAAGAAAATATAGCAATGCAAAAGCAAAAGCTAACAAAAGTAAAAACGAAATAGCTATTATTTACGCAAGTGGTGAAATAAACAGTGGTAAAAGTCAGAATGAAACTATGGGTTCTGAAACCATTTCTGAAGCCATAAGAGAAGCACGTTTAGACAATAATGTTAAAGCTATTGTATTAAGAGTTAATTCACCAGGAGGAAGTGCTTTAGCTTCTGACGTAATGTGGAGAGAGGTTGTTTTAGCAAAAAAAGTAAAACCCGTTGTGGTATCTATGGGTGATGTTGCCGCTTCAGGTGGTTATTACATTGCTTGTGCTGCCGATAAAATTGTTGCCGACGAAAAAACTATAACAGGTTCTATTGGTGTTTTTGGAGTTATTCCAAATGCTCAAGGCTTATTCAACAATAAATTGGGAATTACTTTTGATGTAGCGAAAACCAATAAACATGGCGATATCATGACAGTTTTCAGACCATTAACTGCCGACGAAAAAGACATTATTCAAATAGGTGTTGAGAAAATTTATGACGATTTTATTACTAAAGTTGGTGAAGGAAGAGGTATGAGCAAGGAGCAAGTTGATAGTATTGGTCAAGGTAGAGTTTGGACTGGTTTAGATGCTAAAAAAATAGGTTTAGTAGATGAAATTGGAGGCATAGATAAAGCCATTGCTATTGCAAAAAAAATGGCAAAAATAGATGATTACAAAACTGTTGCTTATCCAAAATTAAAAGATCCATTGGAACAGTTTATGATTAGCTTAACTGAAGGTGCTGAAGCTAAGATTTTAAAAACTTATATGGGCGAAAACTATAAGTATTATCAAAAAGTACAGACCATCGGAACTCAATCGGGTTATATGACTCGTATGCCTTACGAAATTGATTTTCATTAATTTTTTATTAATTAGTTGTTTAAAAGGAGTGAGAATTTTTCTTACTCCTTTTTTTGCATCTATGATTAATGTAATTTAGCATTCGTTATGCTTTTGTTTTACACACCAAATATTGAGAAAACTGCCTCATCAACTACACTTGATGAAACAGAATCGAAACATGCTATAAAAGTATTGCGACTTAATAATGGTGATAAAATAAATTTAGTCGACGGAAAAGGAACTTTTTTTGAAGCTGAAATTACTCAAGCACACGCCAAGAAATGTGAGTTAAAAATTCTTTCTATAAACTCAGAAAACAATACAAAACCACACATACACATTGCAATTGCTCCCACTAAAAATAACGACCGATTAGAATGGTTTATTGAAAAAACTACAGAAATTGGCATAAGTGAAATCACCCCAATAATTTGCCAGCGTTCGGAAAGAAAAATAGTAAAAATAGACCGCTTAGAAAAAACAGCCGTTTCAGCTATGAAACAATCATTGAAAGCAACTTTACCAAAAATCAACGAGACGGTTTCCTTTAATGATTTCATCAAAAACAATACACTTACACAAAATAGGTTTATTGCTCATTGCTTGGACAATAACGAAAAACATTTATCCAAAATTTGTATTAAAAATGAACCTGTTTTGGTAATGATAGGCCCAGAAGGAGATTTTAGCAAAGAGGAAATTGAATTTGCTTTAAAAAACAATTTCAAACCCATATCTTTGGGCAAAAGCCGTTTAAGAACCGAAACTGCTGGTATTGTTGCTTGCCATACCCTTAACTTAATAAATGAGTAATTTTTTTAGAAATATTTTCCATAATTGTCATTCCGAGTGTAATCGAGGAATCTTCTTTTTTATTAGTTCCCATTTTAAAAGATTTCTCCATTCCACTTTCGTTTCAGTCGAAATGACATTGTTGTGTTTTTTTCTAATTATATCTTCCTTCAGTTTAGCTCAAAAATCAAGCTACCAAATTGCTTTATTAAAATACAATGGTGGTGGCGATTGGTATGCCAATTTAGAAACCTCACTACCCAACCTTATTAAATTTTGTAATCAAAACTTAAAAACAAACATCAATACTGAACAAGCCATAGTAGAAGTTGGTAGCGCTGAAATTTTCAATTATCCCTACTTACACCTTACTGGTCATGGAAATGTTATTTTTAGTACCGATGAAGCACAAAATTTGCGCAACTATTTGATAGCTGGTGGTTTTTTACACATTTCTGATAATTATGGTATCGATAAATTTATCCGTACTCAAATGAAATTAGTTTTCCCAGAACTTGAATTTGTATTACTCCCAAATTCACATCCCATTTATCATCAGAAATACAATTTCAACCAAGGTTTACCAAAAATACATGAACACGACAACAAACCTGCTCAAGGTTTCGGGTTAATTTATGAAGGCAAATTGGTTTGTTTTTACGATTACGAATGCGATTTAGGAGATGGCTGGGAAGATGCCGAGGTACATAATAATACGGAAGAAAATAGGAAGAAGGCATTACAAATGGGTGCCAACATTATTCAGTATGCGTTTAGTGAGTAAAATGAATTATGGACAACCTAGAATTCATCCACACCCACCAAAACAAACCCATTGCAGAAATTGCTCTATTGTTAAGCAAACATCCTGAACTAGATAAAAACTACATTATTAACCAAATAAACGGTTTACAAAAAGCTAAAATCAAACTCCCTTCTTTTTACAAAAACGAATCCATTATATACCCTGTTGGATTATCTATGGAGCAATGTTCATCAGAACAAGCCGCTATTTATAAAAGCAAGTTAGTAACTGGTGAATCTATTGTTGACTTAACTGGTGGATTTGGTGTTGATACTTATTTTTTTTCTCAACAATTTGATAAAACAACTTATATAGAACAAAACATTGAATTATTTGAAATCGTAAAACAAAATTTTAACAACCTCAACGCTCATATTAATTGCATCAACTCATCATGCGAAGATTTCTTAAATAACAACACTGAAAAATTTGATTTAGCCTACATCGACCCAAGCCGAAGAGACGAAACTAAGCGTGTGTTTAAATTAGATGGGTGTACACCCAATGTAATTGAGCTTTTACCTCAACTACTAAAAACAGCGAATCAAATTTTGATTAAAACTTCACCACTTTTAGATATCAAACAAACACTGGGAGATTTAAACAGCGTGAGTAAAGTTTGGGTAATTTCGGTAAACAACGATTGTAAAGAAGTATTGTATTTAATTGAAAACACAGTTATTCATAATCCTGAAATCATTGCTGTTAATCTTACCAAAACCAATACAGAAAACTTTTCATTTAACTTCAACGATGAAGTGAATGATGTTGTTGATTATTCTCTTCCTCTCGAGTATTTATACGAGCCAAATGCTTCCGTTTTAAAAGCTGGTGGATTCAAAAGTGTTGCTGTTCGGTTTGGATTAAAAAAATTGGCAACAAATACGCATTTATATACCTCTGGTCTGTTGATAGCAAATTTTCCTGGAAGAACATTTAAGATTGACCACCTGTTAGATTACAATTCAAAAGCGACTAAACAATTAGGGTTAACAAAAGCGAATATCACTACTCGTAATTTTCACGACAGTGTGGAACAAGTTAAAAAGAAACTAAAATTAACCGATGGCGGTAATGTTTACCTTTTTGCACTAAGAGATTTAAACAATAAACCTTTACTTGTTGTAACTCAAAAAGTTTAATTAAAACTCTACTAATTTTAACAACTCTTGCTCAAAACGCTGTTTTGGTAAAAAGTTGTTTTCCAGCTGATGAATAAAAGGAACTGGTGTTTCAATACTAGCAACTCGTTTAACAGGAGCATCCAAATATTCAAAACAATTCTCTGTAATTAACGCACTTATCTCTCCTCCTATTCCATTAAACATAGTAGCCTCATGTAAGATTATTACTCTACCTGTTTTCTTCACTGATGAATAAATCGTTTCCGTATCTAACGGAACTAATGTTCTCAAATCAATTAAATCGGCTGAAATTTCTGGATTATTTTTTAATGTCTCTAATGCCCAGTGAACTCCCATGCCATAAGTAACAACAGTAACATCATTTCCTTCTTTAATCAATTGGGCTTGCCCAAAAGGAATGGTATAATAATCATCAGGAATTTCTTGAGTTAAACTTCTATACATGGCTTTATGCTCAAAATAAATTACTGGGTTTGGATCTTCAAAAGCAGTATTCAGTAATCCTTTTGCATCATAAGGGAAAGCAGGATAAACGATTTTTAAACCAGGAACTTGTGTGAACCACGACTCGTTACTTTGTGAATGAAATGGTCCTGCAGCAGTACCTCCACCAGTAGGCATTCTAACCACTACATCAGCATTTTGACCCCAACGGTAATGAGTTTTTGCTAAATTGTTACAAATTTGAGTCATTGCTTCACTAACAAAATCAGCAAACTGCATTTCTACCATCGCTTTTTGTCCGTTAATTGACAATCCTAAACCAGCTCCTACAATTGCAGCTTCACATAACGGCGTATTTCGCACTCTTTCCTTACCAAATTTCGCTACAAAACCATCAGTTACTTTAAATGCTCCACCATATTCAGCAATGTCTTGCCCCATCAGTATCAACTCAGGGTATTTTTCCATACTTTGACGCATGGCATCAGAAACTGCATCAATAAATCGTTTTTCTGTTTTTTTATCGCTGGCTGGCTTGGTTTCTCTAAAGTTAAAAGGAGCATAAACATCGTTCAACTCTTTTTCAACAGATGACACGATAGGCTCCTCGGCATAAGCTTTATCCAACTCTTCATTAATTTCAGCTTTTATTTCTGATTTAATGGCTTCTATCAATTTTTCATCCAGCACTTTTTCTTCCAACAAGAAATTTTCAAAATTCACAGTTGGATCTTTCTTTTGCCATTCTTCCATTAACTCTTGAGGAACATATTTGGTTCCTGAAGCTTCTTCGTGTCCTCGCATTCTAAATGTTAAACACTCCACCAAAACTGGACGTGGTTTTTTACGGATAGATTCAGCTATTTGACTAATTTTATGGTACACATCTAAAATATCATTTCCTTCAATCAATTCGGTCTCCATACCATAACCAATTCCTTTATCAATGAAATTTTTACATCTAAATTGTTCGCTTGATGGCGTAGACAACCCATAACCATTGTTTTCAATAACAAAGATTACTGGTAACTGCCAAACTGCGGCTGTATTCACTGCTTCATGAAAATCACCCTCACTAGCTCCACCATCACCTGAAAAAACCAAAGTAGCTTTATTTCTGTTGTTTATTAAATCGCCTAATGCTATACCATCTGCCACTCCCAATTGTGGGCCAAGATGAGATATCATTCCCACAATATTGTATTCTTGAGTTCCAAAATGAAACGAACGATCTCTGCCTTTAGTAAAACCACTCATTTTGCCCTGAAACTGAGCAAACAAACGATGTAATGGAATATTACGAGAAGTAAATACACCTAGGTTTCTATGCATAGGTAATATATATTCATCGTTATTCAATGCTAAAGTTGCTCCCACCGAAACAGCCTCTTGACCAATTCCCGAAAACCACTTTGATATTCTACCTTGACGCAACAAAACCAACATTTTTTCTTCAATCAAACGGGGTTTAATTAATGCTTTATACAAGGTTAAAAGTTCACTGTCAGTATATTTTCTTCGATTGTATTTAATAGCCATAACATTGTTTTTAAGGGTTCAAAGTTAAATGAATTTATGTAATTTTAACGGCTATAAAGTTTTATTTTACCAAACTGATTCAATGCTGGGAGTACAGGAAATATTAGTTATCTTAATTGTTACCATTGCTTTAATCTACTTAGCAATTAAGCTTTTTAGACGTTCAAAAAATCACGATTGCGACAAATGCTCGTGAGAAATCAATAGACTAAAGTCAAAATACTCAAAAGTTGAATCAAAATCTTACATACCTCATTTCATTTTTCAAAAAAATTGGCCTCGCCTTTCTTGCTTATACGATTTGTCGTTTACTTTTTTACCTGTTCAACTTAAATCAGTTTCAGGGAAGTCTTCCTTTAGATGCTTTTTTCTACGGTATCAGATTCGATTATGTAGCTGTTTCTTATTTGTTTTTACCTTTCATTTTCTTTTCAATTCTACCAATTCCTTTTAAAGAAACTACTTACTACAAAATTGTTTTAAAGTTATTCTTTCACATAGGTAATACTTTGGGAATTATTTTAAACTTAATTGATATTGGCTACTATCCTTTTTCATTTAGAAGAAGTACTGCAGATTTATTTCAATTTCTTTCCACTGGAAACGATTTAGTGAACATTCTTCCCTCCTATATTAAAGACTATTGGTTTTTATTCATTCTGTTAATTGGTTTAATCATTTGTACTGAAATATTGTACCGAAAAGTGGAAAGTTCATCAACTAAAACAGTATTTACTCTTCATTTTTTTGCTACTCAGTCTGTTGCTTTTATACTTATTGGTTCTTTAACTATTATTGGGTTTAGAGGAGGCTTACAATTTAAACCTTTAGATATTATTAATGCTGCTAGTTATACTAGTCCGAAACATGTTCCTATTTTATTAAATACACCGTTTAGTATTATTAAAACTGTATTGAACGACCGCATTACCGAATTGGATTATTTTGATGAAAATGAATTAAATGCAATATACACTCCGCTACAAACTATTGAAGGGAAGGGTATTTTTAAATCGAAAAATGTAGTATTAATAATTTTAGAGAGTTTTGCTAAGGAATACGTTGGTTTTTTAAATAGTGGAAAAGGTTATACTCCTTTTTTAGATTCACTAATGGAGGAAAGCTATGTTTTCGCAAATGCTTATTCAAGTGGCAATCGTTCGATTGAATCTTTGCCTTCTATCTTCTCCGGAATACCTGCACTTATAAATACTCCTTATATCTTTTCAAATTATTCAGGAAATAAAATGGATGCCTTACCTTCCATCTTAAAAAAGAATGGATATAACACTTCATTTTATCATGGCGGAGCAAACGGAACAATGGGTTTTAGCGGATTTGCAGCTACTGCAGGAATTGAACGTTATTATGGAAAAGATGAATTTAAATTAACCAACATAGAAGACGAAAGTGCATGGGGAATTTACGATGAACCCTACTTACAATATTTTGCTAAAGAGTTGAATAGTAAAAAAGAACCTTTTTTTAGCACTTTATTTACATTATCCTCTCACCATCCCTATCAGCTACCTAAAAAGTATGTTGGGAAATTTCCAGAAGGAGAACTACCTATTCACAAAACAATTGGATATACTGATTATTCATTAAAACAATTTTTTGCAAGTGCCAAAAATTCAAGTTGGTTTAACAACACTATTTTTGTTTTTACGGCCGACCATTCTGTAGAAACGTTTCAACCATTTTATTCAACCCTTGTTGGTAGAAATGCTATTCCAATTTTTATTTATGATCCATCCAGTCAGTTAAAAGGTATTGATTCTAATTACTTTCAACATACAGATATAACCCCTACACTCTTAAACTTGTTGGGTATAAACATCTCTATTGTTTCTTTTGGAAATGACATTTTTTCAAATAAATCTAAACATCTTATTGGATATACATCAAACGGATATTTTTATGCAGAACAAGATTATGTTATGCTTTTTGATGGTAAAAATAGTACTGGTTTTTATCAATTAACAACCGATTCATTAATGCAAAAGGACTTAATAACTGAACCCTCATTAACAAAACAACGTGATGATTTTGAAAAAAAGATAAAAGCTATACTTCAACAGTACAACAACAGATTAATAAATAACCAAATTTCAAATTCAGAAAATAAATAATGTTGACACCAATAAAAATATTATTCATCATTAATCCCATTTCTGGTACAGTTAAAAAAAGTGGTGTTCAACAGCTCATTAAGACCCATTTAGACTTAACCAAATTTAACTATACCATTATACATACCGAATACCCTCTTCATGCCACTGAAATTGCAAAAAGAGAAGCAGAAAATTACCCAATTATTGTTGCTGTAGGTGGAGATGGAACAGTTCACGAAGTTGGAATTGGGTTAATTCATACCAATACCATTTTAGGAATTATACCTATGGGATCTGGCAACGGATTGGCAAGACATTTAAAAATCCCGATGTCAACAAAAAAAGCCATTTTAAATTTAAACCACTATAAAAGTAAAGCTATTGATACAGTAAAAATAAACGACACTTTTTTTATAGGCGCTGGAGGTATTGGTTTTGATGCACACATCAGTAACTTATTTGCAAAAGCAAAAAAGAGAGGTTTTATTACCTATTTAAAAATTTCAATAAAAGAATTTTTTAACTACAAAGAAGCAGAATACGAATTAACCATTGATGATAAAATAATAACCACAAAAGCCTTTTTAATAACTTTTGCAAACTCCAATCAATATGGGAACAATGCTTTTATCGCTCCAGAATCGATAATCAATGACGGATTAATTAGCATTGTAATCTTAAAGAAATTTTCATTGTTTTATGCCCTTCCTTTAGCCATTAAACTTTTCACAAAAAAGATTAATTCAAGTAAATTTGTAGAAGAAATAAAAATAAAGAAAGCTCACATAAAATCACCACACCAAGAAATACACCTGGATGGAGAACCATTATTGACAGACAGAGAAATCGACATCGAAGTGTTGCCATTATCGTTAAACGTTATTACAAATGAGTAAAAAAGATAAAACAAGAGTTAATGTGGTATATTCCACCAACCCTAACTTCAATTTTGAAGAAGAATATGAAGAAGTTGAAACTCCTGAAAACCACCAACAGCAACTAAAAATTTTTATAGATAGGAAACAACGTAAGGGAAAATCCGTAACAGTAATAAGTGGTTTTACTGGTTCCAATGACGATATGCAAGAATTAGCGAAAATATTAAAAACAAAGTGTGGAGTCGGTGGAAATGCAAAAGATGGAGAAATTTTAATTCAGGGAGAACTGAAAGATAAAATTTATGACCTGTTAATATATTTAGGGTATACCAAAACGAAAAAAATAGCTGGTTAACGCAAAAGTTTCTGCTTTCACTTTTATAACAATTGACAAACAACAATACATACCATAAATTTTTAAATCCAATAATAATAGTATTGTTGGTTCTATGTTCATTCCAAACTCAATCTCAAACTTACAACTTTCAGTTTTTTAATGTTCAAGAGGGCCTGCCTCAATCAAAAGTGAACGCCCTTTTACAAGATTCCAGGGGGTTTTTATGGATTGGAACTGCTGGTGGTGGAATATGTAAGTTTGATGGTAAAAATTTTACTCAATATTCTTCAAAAGACGGTATTGCTGGTGATATTATTACTGATATTGTAGAAGATAACGACCATAATATCTGGTTTACAGCTTCTTGGGGAGGAGTTACAAAGTTTGATGGTAGAAAATTTACAATTTATGAGAATGATGCTCAACAATCTAATATTGGTGGAAACGATAATATTTTTTGTGATTCAAAAGGTAGAATTTGGATTGCTGAAGGTTCAAAAGTAAAAATTTATAAAAACGGTGTTTTCAACCCAATTTCTGCTTCATTTCAAAAATACATAAAGAATCAAATTACTGACATTTTTGAAGATAGTAAACATAACATCTGGATTTCTACACATGAAGGAATAATTTATTGTAACGAATCAGATACTATTGAAATAACTAAAGAATCTGGATTACCCAATAATCATGTTACTACAATTTATGAAGATGTTGATGGTAACTATGTAATAGGAACACATTCTTCGGGTGCTATCAAACTTTTAAAAGGAAGTATCGATTCAAAAAAAGATTTTGAATTTTATCCAATACATCTAGGATCAACAAATATTATTGTTACATCCGTTACTACTGACAGAGATAAAAATACCGTAATCGCAACTTCTAATCATGGACTATTTTTTATTAACCAACATAACATAATTACCCACATAACTAAAGACAATGGGCTAGAAACGAATAATCTTTCCAAGTTATTAAAAGATAAATCGGGCAACTTATGGATTGGTACCAACGGATATGGGTTATCTAAATTAGGCAACATTGCATTTACTTATTTTGATGGAATAGAAGGGCTTAACTCAGCAAGTATTTTTGCCATATTGGTTGATAAAAATACTATTTGGATTGGTACTGGAGACGAAGGTGTTTTCAAATATGAAAACAGAACATTAACAAATTATACAACGCTTAACGGAATGGGGGGTAACATTATTCGTTCAATTGTTAAAGATAAAGGAGGTGTTATTTGGTTTGCGACCGATGGTGGGTTAACTAAGTTGGAGAATGCTAAATTTTCAACATTTACAACAAAAAATGGACTTCCAACCAACGCTATAAGAACCTTAATGTATGATAAAAAAGAAAATTTATGGATTGGTACTTCAGGAGGTGGATTAAGTGTTATGAAAAATGGTGCTTTCAAAAACTATGGAAATAACGAAGGGTTAACACACAATTATATTCACTCTTTATTTGAAGACAAAAAGGGGAATGTATGGATTGGTACTGGTAATGGAATTCATAAAATGACAAATAACATTATCACTAATTATTCAAACTCTTCGGGTATTTGTAATACATATATCGGATCTATTACTCAAGATGACTTTGGTGACATGTGGTTCGGTACAGATAGATGTGTGGTAAGATATGATGGCGTTGACTTTAAGTCTATGACTACAGAAAATGGACTCTCATCAAATACTATTTATTTTATTTTTAATGATAATGCTAAAAATATTTGGGTTGGAACAAATAATGGAGTTGATAAAATTTCGTTGAACAGCTATGGACAGGTTGAACGTATAAAAAACTATGGCTTTTACGAAGGATTTAAAGGTATCGAATGTAATAGTAGAGCTGTTTTCCAAGATGAATCTGATAATATTTGGATGGGAACCATTAAAGGGTTAATCAAATACAATCCTAAAGAAGATAGAACAAATGTTTTTCAACCAATTGTTCGTTTAGATAATATCAAATTGTTCTTAGAAGATGTAAATTGGGTTAAAAAATCAAAAATAACCCACCCATGGACTAATTTACCAAAAGATTTAACCTTAGATTATAGTGATAATCATTTAACTTTTGAATATTCAGCCATTAATCTTACCAACCCTGAATATGTTCAGTATAGTTTTAAACTTGAACCCTTTGACAAAGATTGGTATAAAAGTACAAAGAAAACATCGGTCACCTATTCAAATTTACCACCAGGAGAATACACCTTTTATTTGAAAGCTAGAAACAATGATGGTATATGGACTAACGAACCTACTACTTATAGCTTTACAATTAAAACACCTTTTTGGCAGACTTGGTGGTTCTACCTGTTTGTTTTTATAGGTTTTATTTATCTTCTATTAAAAATTTCAACAATCAGAGAACGCCGTCAGCGTAAAATAAGTAAAGAGCTTGAACGTAAAGTTCGTGAACGAACCATTTTAATAGAACAACAACGTGATGAAAAGGAAATTTTATTAAAGGAAATTCATCATCGGGTTAAAAACAATTTACAGGTCATTAATAGTTTGTTAAGTCTTCAATCAAATTACACTAATGATGAAAAATCTTTAGCACTTTTTGACGAAGCTAAGAACCGAATTCGCTCCATGGCATTGATACACGAAAAAATGTATCAATCAGGTGATTTAGCTCATATTGATTTTCAAGACTACATTGTTGCTCTTACCAATGATTTAATCTCAACATATTCTATCAATTGTGATATATTTTTAGACATCAAAATTGATGAAGTAAAATTCAATATTGATACCATTATACCCCTGGGATTACTTATTAATGAGATTATTTCGAATACCTTAAAATATGCCTTTATTGACAGAAAAAAAGGTACAATAACGATTCATCTTACTAAAAAAGAAGATAACCTATTTGTTCTAATTGCCGGAGATAATGGAAAAGGAATGCCAATAGAAAAATTTGAGGGAGAAAGTCCATCCTTAGGTTTAGAATTGATAAAAGTATTTACTGAGCAATTGGATGGTGAAATAACTCGTTTAGAAACTGAAGGAACGATTTATGAATTAAAATTTCATCGGAAATCAAAGTGATATTTGGTTAACAAAAAATTGTTCAAAAAACCTTATGGAATCCTTTAATATTGTAGAAGTTTAAAATCATCTTTGTATTAAATTAACTAGATTAAATTTTACATTGAGGTTCTTACTTTTTATTTTCCTATTCTCTAATTTTCTACTAGCCAATTGTCAGCAAACAACTGTTGAACAATCTGTTTATTACCAAAATTTTGAGCGGTTAATGGAAAACGATTATGTAAGAATATTGTTCAAAAAATCTACATTAAATACCGACTCCATTCTAAAAAATGTAAAACCTACAAAACCATTTCAATATGAAAAAGGTAAAGAAATTTTAGGGCAGATAGAACAAACCATTCCCTTAAATTATTCTCCAGAAGTTAGAGTGTTAATTTCCTTATATGGAAAAGGTGTGAATATGCACTTTCTAAACTATATGATAAATTATTATCAAACCGATATAAAACTTGAATTAAAAATACATGGAATACCTGAAGAATTAAGTTTTTTACCTGCGGTTATCTCAGGTTTTAATGTGAATTCTACTAATACAACTGGTGGTGTTGGTTACTGGCACATAGATTATCCTCAAGCGATAAAATATGGTTTACGAATAGATGAAAACATCGACGAACGACTTGACATAAAAAAATCAACCATTGCAGCTGCTAAATACTTAAAACACCTATACAACGAATTCAATAATTGGGAGCTTGCACTTGCAGCATATTCTTGTGGACCGGCAACAATTTCTAATCTGCAGCATCGGAAAAAAATAAATACCTATACGGAGCTTTACCCTTATTTAAACCCAAAAACTAGAGACTTAGTTCCTGCTTTAACTGCCTATATATACACCTATTCAAAAAACAACAGTAACCTTATTAAAATTAATCCTCGAATTGAAGCCGATACCTTTCTTGTTGAAAACCGATTATCATTTAAAGCTATTTTGGATGTAATTGATATCAATAAAAAAGAATTGCAATTCCTAAATCCATCTATTATAAACGAAATTTTTCCTGCAAACCATTTAGCTCTTCTTCCTAAGAACACGGGATTTAAAATGCATCAATATTGCGATAGTATTTATTTCTATCAAGATTCTGTATTAAATAAACCAGTCGTTGAAATTGAAGAAACTATTGTAAATGTTGCTGAAAAAGAAGAAATTAAACACAAAGTAAAATCAGGTGATGTTTTGGGCAGCATTGCTCAAAAATATGGTGTTCGTATCGTTGATATCCAGAATTGGAATAACTTAAAAGGAACACGAATTAATATTGGTCAAACTTTAATTGTATACAAGAAAAAAATCTCAACAATCAGTACCCAGAAACAACCTGAAACTGAACCTTTATTAAATGATGGTACATATATTATGTACAAAGTTAAAGATGGAGATAATCTTTGGGATATTGCAGCAAACTTTGATGGAGTTTCACCTGATGATATTATGGAGTTGAATAATATTGATGAAAATTTACAAATCGGGCAAATATTAAAAATCAAGAAGAAATAGAAAAAACGAAGAAGGATATTAAACCCTTAAAAACATTAATCATTTTGGTTAGTGTTATGGTTTTATTGTCGCTGGTTATGATTGTTTTTCCTTCAGATGGAATTCTATTGGGAAGCTTTAAACTAGAATTTCCTTCAACTGCTGATTTTTTTAGTTACAAATCTGACGACAATGCTAATGAAGTAAAAGATTTAAAAGAGTTGTTTGATAGTAATGTTGTTATTTCTGAGATTGATTCTACCATTATTAAACACAAATTAGATTCGTTGTACAAATACCGTAAAACCATACAAATTACTGATAAAGGTAAACCTGCTTTACACCGTTTTTTTGATGCCCTTGATAATGCACAAAACAAAAAAGTACGAATTATGCATTATGGTGATTCGCAAATTGAAGCCGATCGAATAACTTCTGTTTTTAGAAATGAACTTCAAAATAAATTTGGCGGTTATGGTGTTGGATTATTCTCCGTAATAGACGTAGCACCTAAAATGAGTGTGAACATTTCTTACTCTGAAAATTGGAAACGTTATTCAGGTTTTGGGCAAAAAGATTCAACCGTTAAACATAGCAAGTATGGAGCTTTAATTAGCTTTTGCCGTTATGCACCTGTACCGAAAAACAATACAATTGCCGACACATTAAATTATTCAGCATGGATTAAACTTAAAAAACCAAGAGCTAGTTATGGCAGAACAAAAAGCTATAATCAATTAAATATCTATTTAACCAACTCTTTAACTGCTGTGAATTACAAAATAGAAGTCGATGGAGTAATTTTAGAAGAGGGTAAGATCAATGCAAATACTCCATTTCAAGTACTTAAAACAAACTTTAGCAGCACTCCTGAAGAAATTACCATAACCTTTGAAGGTAAAGATAGCCCTGATATTTTAGCTTTATCATTAGAAGGTAATACAGGTATAGTAGCCGACAATATTCCTTTAAGAGGTTCTTCTGGTACCGTATTTAGCCAATTGGAACAAACCTTATTGAGCAATATGTACGCTCATTTAAACCCTGATTTAATAATACTGGAATTTGGTGGTAATGTAATGCCTTACATCAAAGATGAACAGCAAGCCATTGAGTATGGAAACTGGTTTAAATCACAAATCAATCGATTAAAAGGATTAAATCCAAACGCTGCATTTATTGTTATTGGCCCTGGTGATATGTCGATAAAAGATAAAACAGAGTATGTTACATATCCAAATTTAGAATTTGTACGTGATGCTTTAAAAAATGCTTCTCTTTCAACGGGATGTATGTTCTGGGATATGTACGAGGTAATGGGTGGTAAAAACTCTATGCCCAAATGGGTAAATGCAGAACCATCTTTGGCTGCATCCGATTACATTCATTTCAGTCCGCTTGGGGCAAAAAAAATTGGCGAAGAATTTTACGGCAACTTAATTAGAATGTATAGTAAATATAAAGGAAAACCGACTCCAGAAACTGAAACATTACCAGATAATACTAATAATGGACATTAAAACAGTTGTCATATTATTCTCGTTGTTTGTTTACTCAAACATAATAAATAGCCAGACCAATCCTCATTTGGTAAAACTTTATCCATTTATAAATTACGATGAGAATACAATTGATTTTTACAACGATACAGTAAGCTTCAATCATTTTTATTCCAAATTCGATAAGCTAACGACAAGTGGTAAAGGAAAAATTAACATCATTCAAATGGGTGGTTCGCACATTCAGGCAGATATATGGTCGGATCAACTACGTAAAAAATTTCAAACTATTTCTCCTGGTTTAAATGGTGGTAGAGGTTTTTTGTTTCCATATAAATTAGCTAAAACAAACAATCCACATTACTATAATATTACCTATACAGGTGAATGGAATGGTTACCGAAACTCAGTTAATAAACACCAAAGCATATGGGGAATTTCAGGTATTACTGCTACTACTACT
The DNA here is from genome assembly GCA_050248475.1 of Flavobacteriales bacterium. Lineage (GTDB taxonomy): Bacteria > Bacteroidota > Bacteroidia > Flavobacteriales_E > Vicingaceae > Vicingus. Next base: position 15,167 of record JBFWSH010000016.1, on the reverse strand, counting down.
GATAGTGTTTCGTCATTTAAACTTGTTTTTAGAGGCGATGATACCCCAAACTATAATTTCAACTCCATTAAAGTTTTTCATGATACTGATTCATCAAGTTATTGTTTAGAACTAATTTCTGACACTTGTATCTCAATAGAAGTGAATAAAACGATCGGTTATACTGAGTTTAAGTTTAATAAATATGTGAGTCAACTCGAATTTAGTATTTATAAAACCGACAGTACACAAAATCATTTCAATTTATATGGATTAAGCTTAGATAATGATGATAACGGAATTGTTTATAACTCCATTGGTGTGAACGGAGCTAGTACTTCTAGTTATTTACGTACTCAATTGTTTACTCAACATTTAAAAGCAATTAATCCCGATTTGGTTATTTTTTGTATAGGTATTAACGATGCTTTTGATCCTGGTTTTTGTGCAAAGTGTTACGAAAATAATTACGATACACTTGTAGCTTGGATAAAATTGGTTAGCCCGAATTGTGAATTTTTATTTGTATCAAATACTGATAGTTATTACAAACGAAAATTTCCGAATAAAAGAGCTTTTGAAATACAGAATGTAATGATTAACCTAGCAAAAAAATATCAAACAGGGTATTACGATTTGCTAACTGTTATGGGCGGGTTAGGCTCTATCAAAACCTGGGAAAGAAATGGTTTGGCACAAAAAGATAAAATTCATTTAAATAAAAGCGGCTATATCATGCTGGGAGACCTTATGTTTTCTGCCTTAATGAAAGAATATTCGAGATTTATAACCATTCAAAATAAAAAATATAACATTGAAAATTGAAGCTGTAATATACGACATGGATGGTTTAATCATCGACTCTGAACCACTTTGGAGGGAATCCGAAAAGATTACTTTTAAAACGGTTGGGTTAACCTTTACAGATGATATGTGCAGAGAAACCATGGGTATGCGTTTAGCAGAAGTTGTCGAATATTGGTACAACAAGTTAGGTTGGGAAGGAAAGTCATTACAACAAATTGAGACTGAATTGTTAGATACCGTAACTCAATTGATTATTGATAAAGGGGTTGCATTAGTTGGTGTTGAATCATCTTTAAACTATTTTAAAGCAAAAGGTTACAAACTGGCTTTAGCTTCATCTTCTCACATGAGCTTAATAAAAACTGTGCTAAACAAACTGAATATTACCCATTATTTTGATATAATTAACTCGGCCGAACATTTGGAATATGGTAAACCCCACCCTATAATTTTTATTAAAACTGCTCAGGATTTAGGTGTCAGTCCAGTTAAGTGTTTGGTTATTGAAGATTCTTTTCATGGCTTAGTAGCTGCAAAAGCTGCTTTAATGAAAACGATTGTTGTTCCCGATAAAGAAAATTGGAATAACCCCGATTACAATATTGCCGATTTTAATTTAAAAAGTTTAACCCAAATAACTAGCTTAAATATTGGATAAAGGTTTTGACATACTAAATTGGTTTAATTGGTTTTTTAGTTTCGAAAACATCAAAAGTATCTTTCTGTACAACGAAAGTCAACCGTTAATTTTTACTCAATTTTTCTTCTGGGGATTTTTTGCTGTTGTGCTACTTTTTTACTCAGTTGTTTACAAGAAAAATGCTTTACGAAATGCCTTTTTATTTCTTGTAAGTTTATTCTTTTATTATAAAACAAGTGGCTTATTCATTAGTATTCTCCTCTTCTCCACCCTTGTCGATTATTTTATAGGTAAATACATACACTCTTCTGATAATCAGTTAAAAAGGAAACTGTTGGTTAGTTTGAGTATTTTCATCAACCTCTTTGTTCTGTGTTATTTTAAGTATGCCTACTTCTTTACTGATGCCTACAATACTTTCTTTGAAACCGATGTACAGGTATTTAATCATTTCGCACAATTTACCAATACCATTGCCGGCACTCATTTTACAGTCGATAAAATTCTACTTCCGGTGGGTATTTCATTTTATACGTTTCAAACCATTAGTTATTCGGTTGATATTTATCGAAAGCAACTCAAACCTGTAAAAAACATAATCGATTTTGGCTTTTTTGTTTCCTTTTTCCCACAATTGGTTGCAGGACCCATTGTTCGTGCTTCGGAGTTTATTCCGCAATTGTATCAACCTTATCGTTTAACACAGTACAATTTAGGCTTATCGCTATTTTGGATTTTAAAAGGTTTCATCAAAAAAGTAGTGATTGGTGATTACATTGCTGTTAATTTTATTGACAGGGTTTTTGATTCGCCTACCATGTACACCGGCTTTGAAAACCTGATGGCTTTGTACGGATACTCATTACAGGTTTATGCCGATTTTTCGGGTTATACCGATATGGCTATAGGTATTGCATTATTAATGGGTTTTACGCTTCCTGTAAACTTTAATTCGCCCTACAAAGCTCAAAACGTTGGTGAATTCTGGAAACGTTGGCACATGAGTCTATCCACTTGGTTGAGAGATTACCTGTACATTCCATTGGGTGGTAACCGTGTAGGCAGTATCGGAACATGGGTTACAGCAATTATCATTTCTCTATTCATCATACTGCTCTCAGGCAAAATGATGGTTTTGTATGTATTTATTTGGCTTGCGTTATTGTTAGTTTTCTTAGCCATTTTTATAAAATCTTTTAAAGCATGGTTAACCACCAACATCAATTTATTAATAACCATGTTGTTAGGAGGTTTGTGGCACGGAGCAAGCTGGCAATTTGTTATTTGGGGCGGTTTAAACGGATTGGGTTTAATGATATATAAACAATGGAAAAAAATTAGTCCTTACGAAAAATACAACAACTGGTTAGCCATTGGTTTTAAAGTTTTTGTTACCCTAACTTTTATCACTTTTACCCGAATTTGGTTTAGGGCATCCACTATGGAAACCACTCAACAAATATTACATCAGATTTCCAGTAATTTCAGGTTCGATTTAATCCCAACCATACTTTACAGCTACAAAATGGTGTTTTTTGTTACGCTTATCGGGTTTATCATTCATTGGTTGCCCACAAAAACAAAAGATTGGTATCAAGATAAATTTATTTATTCGCCACTTGGTGTTAAAGTAATTGTTTCCGTTATCACGGTTGTTGGCGTTTATCAAGCCATGTCGTCAGAGTTACAAGCATTTATTTATTTTCAGTTTTAAAAATAGAATCCCAATAATACCCGGAATTTTAAATTTACAGAAGTTAGTTTTTATTACTTTTGATAGTTCAATAACTAATCCATGAAGAAACTAATTTTATTCCTATTCATCTGCCAAAACTATATTGTTGAAGCTCAAACTGATTCTGCTTTTGTTAAAAAAATATATGACGAAGCATTAGAGAATGGACAAGCACATCAAAATTTAAAAGTATTGTGTAAATCAATTGGAGCAAGGATTAGTGGTTCAAAACAAGCCGAAGACGCCATTCGATGGGGAAAACATTTGTTAAACTCGTATAATTTCGACACAGTTTATTTGCAAGAAATTAAAGTTCCGAAATGGAGCAGAGGAACACCCGAAACTGCTTGGGCTGAAAACGAGAAAGGTGAAAAACTAAAACTGAACATATTGGCATTAGGAGGCTCATCATCTACCAATGGATTGCTTACAGCAGAGATATTGGTGGTAAAAAATGTAGATGAATTAAAAACCTTAAGTGCTGATAAAATAAAAGGGAAAGTGATATTTTTTAACGAAGCTTTTGATCAAAAACACTTCAACACTTTTTCAGCTTACGGATATTGTTATCCACTACGAGGTGATGCTCCAAATGAAGCCTCAAAATTGGGTGCAAAAGCAGTTATTATTCGTTCGTTAGCCACGCCTACCGATAATTACCCGCATACCGGTGTTACTCACTTCGACGATTCTGTTAAAGTAATTCCCTGTGCTGCAATAAGCACACAAAATGCTGATGATTTAACCGGCTGGTTAACCAATGGAAAAGTGATGCTAAATATGGAGATGAACTGTTCAGTTTCTCCTGATGTTCCTTCATACAACGTAATAGCAGAAATAAAGGGAAAAGATGCAAAAATTATTACCATTGGCGGTCATTTAGATTCGTGGGATACAGGTGAAGGAGCACACGATGATGGTGCCGGAATTATGCACTGTATTGAAGCTTTTCGTATTTTAAAAAAATTAGATTTCAAACCACAACATACCATTCGTTGTGTTTTGTTTATGAACGAAGAAAACGGGAATTTTGGTGGTAAAACCTATGCTGAAAACGCAATTCTTAATAATGAAGAACATATTTTTGCCTTAGAAAGTGATAGGGGTGGTTTTTTACCCATGGGTTTTGATGTAGTTGGTTCTGATGAACAATTAAAATTAGTTCAACAACATGATAAATTACTCTACCCCTACGATTTGTTAAAAATTAAAAAAGGTTATGGAGGAGTTGATATTTCGCCTTTGTTAAAAAAATATCCAACCATGATGCAAATGGGATTGGTTATCAATTCACAACTCTATTTTAATTACCACCATTCGGCTGCCGATGTTTTTGAAACCGTAAACAAACGTGAATTAGAATTAGGAGCCGCTGCCATGGCAACCATGGTTTATTTAATGGATAAAACGTTGGAATAAAAAAAGCTCGATTTGAGGTCGAGCTTTTTTTGTTTTGGAATGTATAAGAGAATTATTGTTTTATAACCTTTTGACTTTTTATTACTTCATTATTTTCATTCACCATTTGAACGAAATAAATTCCCGTTTTCAACTTTGAAAATTCACTAGTCCTATACGTATTTTTATCTTTAGAAATTGATATTGTTTCTTTTATGGTGTTACCAATTACATCTATATAACAAATAGTTACAATTTCAGTATCATTTCCTGTGATATCAAAAAATAAATTATTAGTAGCTGGATTTGGATAAATAGAAACCTCAACTTGTTTGTTAGATGAAACAGCTACAAGTTTAGAGTATTCATACATTCCATCAAAATCTATTTGCTTTAATCTATAATAGCTAACCTTTGGCGAAGGTGATATGTCAAAAAAACTATAATTGTTAACTGTATTTGAGTTTCCATTACCATCTACAATACCTACATCAAAAAAATCTTTCGTATTTGATGATTTCTGAATAATAAAATAATCATTATTAACTTCTGATTCAGTTGTCCAAATTAGTTTATTACCACCTTCTAGTTTGTCATGCTGGAGCCCCGATAACTGTCGGAGTGCTTGAACTTTAACGAATGTTAAAATGTACAGGTGCTTTCGAAAAAGGTTCTTCTAGAGTAACAAAGATTATTTTTTTACAACTGTTTATAAATTTTATTTACCAAATCCTCTTGTTTAGGGTAATTGATTAAAATCCCTCTAGTAGAGCCTGTATAAACAAACATACTCCCGGCTGCAACTGCCGAAGCCCCATGTTGTATGGCGGGTAAAAAACTATTTATAGAACCAGCTCCACCACATGCTACAATTGGCGTTGAAACCCTAGAAGATATTTGCTGAATTAACCCTAAATCGTAACCGGAATAAGTTCCGTCATTATCGATAGAATTAATAAAAAACTCACCTACTCCTGCTTGTTCAAGTTGACTGATGTATTCGTTTATAGAAATATTAATTTTAGTTGAACCTGAAATTTTATACGCATTGTTTTTCCCAAAAATATTTTTTTTAACGTCTATCGATGCCACTACACTTTGTGAACCAAAAATTTTGGCCGCTTCACCAACCAACTCCATACCGGTTTCTAAAACAGAATTGAGTACCACTTTTTCGATACCTAACTTAAATAATTTTTCAATTTGATGAAGTGAAGTAATTCCACCACCATAAGCAAAAGGCATAAAAGCTTCACTCGCAATTTCTTCTATTTTATTGTAATTTGGTTCTCGTTTTTCTTTGGTGGCGGTAATGTCTAAAATTACAATTTCGTCCACCTCTTTTTCGTTAAAAATTTTAACGGCATTAATAGGGTCTCCAATATAAGTTGGATTTTTAAACCGTATGGTTTTAACCAACTTTTCGTTTTGGAGTGTTAATACGGGTATAATTCTAACTCTTCTCATCTTTTAAACCACTAATTCACTTTATTTAGCCACAGATTCACAGATTTTTTTTGTTTTATATCTCATTCTTGTCAATACTTACAACTATTTACTGTTTTTTATACCAATTCACTTTTGTTTGCCACAGATTCACAGATTTTTTTAAGAACTAACTCTTTATAAAACAACCCTCTTGTGTACTAATGATTTCTCTCCAAAATTAACAATTAAGCCTACTTTACATTTGGAAATTGCTAAATAATTGATTACTTGAGCATAATGTTCATTTGCAACCCCAGTTTGTGCTTTAATTTCGAGAATAATTTTATTGTTAATTACAAAATCTGCATAAAAATGATGTGGCAAAATAATTTCTTTGTATTCCACTTCATATTTTTTCTCGCGTTCAAATTTTATTTTCCGAGATTTCAACTCATACTCTAGTGCATCTTTATAAACAATTTCTAATAATCCTGGTCCTAAAACCCAATGAACCTCCATACAAAGCCCAATAATTTCATAACTTTCATCTTGATAGGGATAATCTTTCTCCAAGAAATTCATTTAAATCATTTTAAAATTTTAAATAAAAAATCTGTGAATCTGTGGCTATTATATATTTACAAAATTTTCGAGCAATTTCATTCCAAACTTATGGCTTTTTTCAGGGTGGAATTGAACACCAAAAATATTTTCTTTTTCAACGGCAGAGGTAAACTCATAACCATAGAAAGTATTAGCTAAAATATTATTTTCATCATTGCATCTCATGTGATAGGAATGCACAAAATAAAAACGCGATTCATCATCTAAACCCAACATCAATTTAGAATTTTTCTTTATCGAGACCTCATTCCAACTCATGTGTGGTATTTTTAAATTATCCCCCATTTTAGCTTTATCAAATTTAACAATGTCCATATCTATCCAGCCCAACCCTTTTTCAGCACCTTCTTCACTCCTATTTCCTAACAACTGAGCTCCCAAACAGATACCTAATATTGGTGTTTTTTGTTCTACCACTTTTTTATTCAATACCTCAATAAGCCCTGATTGTTTTAAATTATTCATACCATAATCGAAATGTCCGACACCCGGTAAAATCAATTTTTCTGCTTGCTCTATCTCTTCCACATGAGAACTAATACACGATTTAGCCCCAATACGTTTTAGCATGTTTTGGATAGACTTAATGTTCCCTGCGTTGTAATTGATGATGGTTATCAAGTGGTTTTGTTTTTATACAAATGTAATTATATATGTATAATGATTTTGACAGGTGTATTTTTTTAATTTTAAAAATATAACTTTGATTTTCATAAATCTAAAAAAATGAAGCAAAAAGTATTTGGATTAGGGTTTCATAAAACAGGCACTTCAAGTTTAGCCTCTGCCCTACATGTTTTAGGTTACAAAGTATGTGGTGAACAAAACAAGTTGGCTGAAAACTTAATAAATGGTAACATTCAAACTTTTATTGATATAGCAATAAATTATGATGGCTTTGAAGATGATCCTTGGCATTTACTTTATAAAGAAATGGACGAGGCATTTCCGAATAGCAAGTTTATTTTAACGGATAGAGATGTAGATAGCTGGTACAAAAGCTGTTTAAATCATTTTTATGAAGATACCACTCTTATTCGTAACTTTATGTATGGCGATGGTAGGCCTAATGGTAATGAAGAAAATTTTAAAAATGTTTACTTAAAACACCAAGCTGATGTTATCGATTATTTTAAAGACAGACCAAATGATTTTATCATTATCAATTTTACAAAAGGAGAAGGCTGGGAAAAACTTTGTCCATTTTTAGGGGTTGAAATTCCAAACATTCCTATTCCTCATGCCAATAAAGGTTTATACACCAAATCTCCCAATAGCTTAAAGAAAAAAACGTGGCTACTCTATAAAAGAGTTTATGCCTTTTTATACCATAAAATTTATAAACCCATTTTTAAGTAAGCTCTTGTTGCTCCATTTTAGTTTTAAAATAAAAAAGTACAAACAAAACCAATGGTATTAAGGGCGATTGAGCAAAACCAATAACAAATCTACTCAACGTATAGGTTTCATCAAAATTACCCAACAATATCCCAAGTGCAGCAGTTAGGAACGATACTCCAACTAAAAATAAATAGACCCAAACAGTAATTTTATTAAACCTTCTGTTTTTAAAATAGAAATGGATAAGCACCCATGAAATCATAAAAAATAAGATAGAAAAACCAAAAGTCAATACCCACTTTACGGTTATCAATGTTTGACTACTGTACGAATATAGAAAATTTGGAGGCGAAACATATGAATTATTGTATGGAAAGGGATACTTGTTTAATACGGAGTTTAAAACCAGAAAAATGGTTTCTCTGAGGTATCCTATAAAAAAAATTATTACAACGAATACTGCTGCTGATATATTTTTAAAGCTATTTCTCAACGATTATTTTTTGAAGCAAATTTATTTACCCAAACTATCCACATTATAAAAATGATAGCATAAACAATTACAGTAAATGTGTATTTATGGTTAAACTCTAAACTTTCCGGTTTATATTGAACCACAAGTGCTAATCCAACTAAACGAAAAATATTTACAACATGAATAATTAAGATTCCAATGGGAATAAAAAAAAGTTTATGCTTTAATTTACCCGGAAAAATAACAATAAAACCAGCAAACAGAGCAAACAAACTTAATCCATTACAAGGAGCTCCAATTAATACACCATGAGTACCGTCAATACCAACAGCATCAGCATACATGAAAACGGTGTACCCTAAAAGCTCAAGAATAAAAGAGATAGATTTTACCAAGTGATTAATTAAAAAATGATCTACCCAACCATCCTTTAGCAACCAATTATCGTATAGCATATACCACAACAAATACAACCCCACTCCTTTTAAAATAAAAGTGGAAATGAATTTGTCTTGTGGTGTAAGTTTTTTAATGAATTTTAACACAAAATTAAGATTAATTACAAATAAGATTTGGATTTTTATTCATCCCAAAATTATCAAAAATTTGGATATTATCTGTAAATCATTCGCATACAAACTTTAAGTTTAAAATAAAAATCTATTTTTGCCAACGATAAAAAAAGTAAATGAATAAAACAAACCAAACCAATATGATAGAGAGCTTTGATTTTAAAGCCCTCGGTGCAAGAATGTTAAAGTTTTGGTACCTCTTTGTAATTTGTTTTGTTATCGGGTTTATTCTTTCATTTTACAACATCCGATACAGTGTTCCAACATACAAAACATACAGTAAAGTACTTCTAAAAGATGAATTTTCATCATGGGGGCAAGAATATTTTTTACAAGGAATGGAATTGGTGAGTGCTCGTAACCGCTTGTCAAATGAAGTAGGAATGATTAGCTCCTATAATGTAATGAGATCCACTTTAAATAATTTACCGGATTTTAAAGTATTTTATTATGATATTGGAAATATTAAAACTTCCGAATTGTATAAAAAATCCCCCTTTACTGTTTTAGTAAATGATTCTATTCAGACTCCAAGAGCTTCTTACTATTTTTTAAAAATAATAAACAATTCTGAATTCGCATTATCTCTGACCGAAGATGGTTTTACTCAGGATAAACCTTATCGGTTTGACCAACCTATTACCATTGCTGAATTAACTTTTACCATTCATTTGAATGAATTAAATGAAAAATATGATGACAAACTTTATTCTTTTTACATTAACGATTTAAATTCATTAGCAAAAGTATATCAAAATAAAGTTTTAATAGAAACTGATCCTCCCGAATCTTCTATCTTAAAATTTTCGATTACAGGAGAAAATATCCTCAAAGAAGCTGACTTTTTAAATGCCTTAATGCAAGAATACATTCAGACTGGTTTACGAGAAAATAATGAAATTGCTTCAAATACTATTAATTTTGTTGATTTGCAGTTAAGAGAAGTGTCTGACACACTTCATTCTACAGAAAATAAATTGGAGGCTTTTAAAACTCAAGTCAACAACGATAAATTAGAACTTAATTCTACTCGTTTAATACCTAGTTCTAACGAGTTAGAACAAAAATTATTGGAAGTACAATACGAATACAACTATTACAAACATACCATTGATTATTTAAAAGACAATAAAAATATTAATCAAATCGTTATCCCATCTGTTATAAACGTTTCTGTTCAAGACCCTATCTTCAGAGCAATTTCTCAACTAACCGAGTTATACACCAAAAAAAACAGGTTAGAAACGGAAGTAAATGATAGTAGTTCTACCTATCATTTATTGTTATCTGAAATTCAAATAACAAAAAACATTTTAGTTTCCAACTTGCAATCGCGTTTAGATAAAACAAAATTTGAATTAGACCAATTAAAAGAACAAGCCGTAAATATTGATGGTAAATTAAGCCAATTACCTAATGCTGAAGCTAATTTCGTTCGAATAGACCGAATATTTAATTTAAACAATACTTTTTACAATTATTTATTACAAAAACGTAGTGAAGCTGCTCTTGCTCAAGCATCTAATGTTCCAAAAGCAAAAGTATTAGAATCGGCAAGTGATTACACAGTTGCTTTTGTAGGCCCGGTTTCTAAATCAATATACACTTTTAACCTTTCAATAGCCTTTATGCTTCCTTTTTTGTTCGTTTTATTCCAATTTATTTTTAACAATAAAATATTTGAGAAAAAAGATATTGAATCTGTTACTAAAATACCCATAATAGGGTCTATTGGCCATACTAGTGAAGCAGGAAATTTGGTACTTATTAATAAACCAAAATCAGTTGTAGCCGAATCGTTTCGTACCATTCGTACCAACATTAATTATCTTACTAAACAAAAGGAATCGTTTTGTATCCTCATTACCTCATCCATTAGTGGAGAAGGAAAAACATTTTGTTCAGTCAATTTGGCTTTAGCTTATTCTTTATCGGGTAAAAAAACTTTGTTGGTTGGTGCCGATTTACGTAAGCCAAAAATTTATAACGACTTTAACCTTAAGAATACTTTTGGACTTTCGAATTATTTAATAGGAAATGAATCTTTCGAAACCATTATTCAACCCACTGCATACGAAAATTTAGCCATCGTTTCTTCGGGTCCTATTCCTCCAAATCCTTCCGAATTGATTGAATCGGATAAAATGACTGAGTTTTTAATAACCGCCAAAAAACAATTTGATGTAGTGATTATTGATACTCCTCCTATTGGTTTGGTAACCGATGGAATGATTTTGTCTGAGTATTCGGATGTAAATCTTTACATTGTTCGCCAACGTTTTACCAGAAAAAACCACCTCGAATTGATTAATGATTTGTTTGAAACTAAAAAAATTGGACATGTAGGTATCGTTGTCAACGATTTAAAAGAACAACGCATAGGCTATGG
>JBFWSH010000016.1:0-3679 GCA_050248475.1 Flavobacteriales bacterium | reverse complement strand
GGCTATGGCTACGGTTATGGTTATGGCTATGGTTATGGAGGGGGCTACTACGCTGAAGATTTTGCTAAAAATGATTCTCAACTAAAAAAAGTGTATCGTAAAATAAAACGAAGAAGTTAAATAATTATTCCTATTATGGGCTTTTCTTCAATTGTTTTCCTTCAAAATAGTTATCAAATCCCGATAGTTATCATGACAAATTCCATTGATAATTTAAAAGGATTAGCAATCAACACTGCTATAAAATTCTTTGATACTATTATTGCAAGTTCGTTATTTTCATTAATTACTTTTATGTTAATTGAAAAACCATTAAATTAAGTAGAATAAGATTGATAAATAATTAATGATTAAAAAAGGGCTCTTTTGGGATTTTATTGGCAAACTTTTTAACCAAGGCATTACCATTGTCGTTTCTATTTTTTTGGCTCGTTTATTATTGCCGGAAGATTTTGCTTTAATAGCCATCGTGCTTGCAATTATTGGAATTGCCAGTGTTTTTATTGATTTTGGTCTTACTCAAGCATTAATTCAGAAACAAAATGTAAGAAATATACATTACAACTCAATTTTTTGGATAAACATCTCATTAGCTGTTATATTAACTATTCTATGTTTTTTATCTGCCCCATTAATCTCCAATTTTTATAAACTACCCGAACTGATTAATTTAATCAGAGTGGTTTCTTTTGCTTTTATTTTAAACGCTTTGGGTGGCGTTCATTCGGCTATGTTAGTTAAAAAAATGGCGTTTATTCATTTGTCTAAAATCAATATTATCAGCTCTTTTATTTCTGGTGTAATAGGTGTTTCATTTGCTTTTCTAGACTATGGGGTATGGAGTTTAGTTATGCAATATTATAGTGCTGCAATTATTCGACAAATTTTATTGTGGAACCAAACAAAATGGTTGCCAAAATTTCAATTTTCATGGGTAGTAATTCGTCCATTGTGGCATTTTAGTAAAAATTTATTTATATCATCTATTCTTAATGACATATTTATTCGAATAGATATTTTTATTATAGGTAAATTATTTCCACCTGCCAGCTTAGGATTTTATTCTAGAGGGAAAAGTTTAAATCAATTAATTTCAACTTATTCATCCAGTAGTTTAACCACTGTTTTGTTTCCTGCACTTAGTAAAATACAAGATAATTTGGAAATGGTAAAAAACAAAGTAATCGATTTTTTTCAACTTGCAGCACTTATTTCCTTTTTTCTGGGTGGGTTGTTATACATTACTGCCCAGGATATTATTGTACTCATGTTTACTGATAAATGGATGGAAACAGTACCTTATTTTCAAATTATGGTGCTGACTACTTTTGCACACCCATTGAGTGCTATTATATTAACTCCTTTAACTAGTCTGGGAAGGACTGATGTATTTTTAAAATTGGAAATAATGAAAAAAATACTTTTTACTTTCACCTATGTTTTTGGTTTTTCTTATGGAATTAAAGGTTTTTTATACGCCATGTTATTTAGTCAAATTATTGGTGTTTCTTTAAATGGTTATTACTCCGGCAAAATAATTAACTGGGGGCTTAAAGAACAATGGTTTATCATGTTCACAAATGCTTTAATTTCAGTTGTAGGTGCTGGTTTTTTATTTTTTTTCCTATCCAACGATATGATTAACAATCACGTATTACATTTAATATTATGTACATTTTCGTATACATTTTATTATATTTTTGTTAATTATGTTTTTAAAACAAAAAGCTTTCAACTAATTAATAGAATATTTATGCCTAAAATTTTACAAATCCTAAAAAAGAAATGATTACCGTAACCAAAACTTTTTTTCCTCCTATAGTTGAATATCAAAAACAACTTCAACGTATTTGGGATAATCAATGGCTCACCAACAGAGGGAGTTTGGTGCTTGAGTTGGAAAACAACTTAAAAAACCATTTAGGAGTTTCAAATATTATTGCAATGACCAATGGCACTTTACCTATACAAATTGCACTAAAACTTTTTGGAAACGGTGGCGAAATTATTACCACCCCTTTTAGTTATGTTGCAACCACCGCTGCCATTGTTTGGGAAAATTGTACTCCTGTTTTTGTTGATATCCATCCTGATTATTTAACCATTGATGAAGCTAAAATAGAAGCTGCCATTACTCCAAAAACAACCGCTATTTTAGCCACACATGTGTACGGAAACCCTTGTAATGTGGAAGTCATTGAAAAAATTGCGGCTGAACATAACTTAAAAGTGATTTACGATGCCGCCCATTGTTTTGGTGTAACGTATGACAACCAAAGCATTTTTAATTATGGCGATGTAAGCACCTGTAGTTTTCATGCGACCAAGTTATTTCATACAGGCGAAGGCGGTGCTATCTTTTGCAAAAGCCAACAACTTTATGATAAATTATTCTATCATCACAATTTTGGACACAATGGTCCTTTAGCATTTTTTGGAGTTGGTATAAATGCCAAAATGAGTGAATTACAAGCTGCCATGGGGTTAGCAGTGTTGCCTCATATAGATTTTATCATCGCCGAACGAAAAAAAGTGGTGGACTTTTACAATGCACATTTAGATTTTACAAAACTCCGTAAACTAACAATACGTGAAAAAACTCAATGGAATTACAGTTACTACCCTGTTATTTTTGAAAGTGAAGAAAAGTTGTTGGAAATTCAACAAAAACTCAACGACAGTAATATTATACCTAGAAGGTATTTTAACCCTGCACTAAACACCCTGCCTTATGTAAATTACAAAGCCATGCCCATTGCCGAAAGTATTGCTAAAAGAGTAATGTGTTTGCCATTGTATGTTGGGCTTTCAGAAAATGAGTTGGAATTGATAGTTACCGTCATTGCGAACGCAGTGAAGCAATCTTCCCCTCGTTAATGTCATTGCGAGGGAGGTACGACCGAAGCACCATGTAGTAGCATCAACACCTTATTAAAAAAATAAATAAGGCGTTGTTAATCTGCCTAATCGAAGAACAGATTGCTTCAGCTCCTACGCTCAATTCCATAGCTTGGGCTTCGCAATGACGACTTTTTCGCAATGATGAAAATAAGTAAAACCTCCATTCCAACCCTATACCTCTCAAGGACGTAATTGTTAAGTAATATATGTTTAAAAAAAATATTACATTTGTTTTGACTCTAAAAACCCTATAAGCCCATGAAAATAGCTATAATACAGCCATATTTTTTTCCTTATCTCGGTTATTTTAATTAATATAATTTAAAAAAACAATGAATAAAAATTTTAAATGTATAATTTGTAATGGCGAAACTATTTTTTTTCTAACCAAACAATATGCAGAACCTTATAACAAACTTTTAAAGGAAGCCAATTTTTGCAAATGCACGAACTGTGGCTTTACATTTTCAGACACTATTTTTAAAATGACTGATTTTGAATGGATTAAATTGAACAATAATTTTCATACTTTACTTGAAGATTCATCTGCTGAAAAAAACATCAATCAACCCCCATATCTGCAGCAAGCTATCATGCTCAAACTACTATCAGTAAATAAAATTATTAATGGAGATAATATGCTCGATTATGCCGGAGGGTTAGGCACACTAAGTAAATTATTGAAAAAATATTTCAGCATGGAAATACCTATTTATGACCCATATATGAAAGATACGAATGCTGACTTAAAATATATTGATGAAGCTAATATTAAACC
>JBFWSH010000015.1:0-90150 GCA_050248475.1 Flavobacteriales bacterium | reverse complement strand
GCCATCGTCTATTGTTATTGTCATGGTTCCTGTGGTTGGCGCATTACTGAAATATACTTCTGTACTCACACTAAATGTATTGTTGATACAAAAACCCTGGGACAGCGTTATTGAATCCATGTTGCAAATTGCCGGGCATGCTACTGGTGCGGTAAAGTTGGTGGTCATGGTACATGCAGCGTCTACTGAAAATACTGCTGTTACATTACATGCTCCTCCGTCTGCTGGTAATCCTGTCAATGTGTAATTTATTGGACTCGCAAATGGCACATTGAACACCTGATTCGTTCCATCGCATGCTGTTATTGTCAGGGTTCCACTCGCTGGTGCATTGCTAAAGCTTATTGAGCCTGTTACATCATATTCACTCAACGGTGTTTGACAAGGACCCTGGTTCGCAGTAAGATTACTAATTATACAACTTGGTGTACACGCTGCAGGAGCTGTATAATTCGTTGTTAACGTACAGCCAGCATCTGCTGAAAATATCGCTGTTACATCACAGGCAACTCCATCTGAAACTATCCCAGCTATACTATAAGCTTGTGGACTCGTAAATGGAGCGTTGAATACTTGATTATTACCATGACAATCTGTAACAGTTAGAGTCCCTGTTGTTGGAGCATCATTAAATGTTATAGATCCTGAAACAGCATAAGTATTTGTTGCTGGATTACAGATTCCTGGTGATGCAGTCAAAGCAGAAATTACACATGGATTAACAATGGAACAATTTGTTGCTCCTGTTCCACCAGTTTGGGAAAATTGGATAGTTCCAGCCTGATCAGCATAATTAGTTAACAGTAAAATATAAACATCCCCAACTTGTGCATTAGGAATTACCGCTGTTTCTGTAGGTGATGGATCGTAACTACAATCAACTATTTGGTTTGGGTCTGCAGCTGTAGTTGCATTACCATGGTTGCCACAATAGCTCAATGCTTGTGGCAAATCGTCATAAGGTCCATATAAAATAAAATCGACATCTATAGCTGCTCCAGAATTCGTTTGTTGTGAAATACCTATATTAATGTTACCAGCAGTAGCAACTTCCATATAATACCATGCCGGATTAGGAGTTGTTGACAAACAATCATAATTATTACCACCACCAGCACTACCTATACCTGTATTATTTGGAAACGTATATGTTGAACCTGTACAAAAAGGATCTGCTGCCGGGCAAGTAGCACCTTGGCCAAAACCATAGGATGAAAAAAATAAAAATAATATTATTCCAACAAAAAGCTTTTTCATGTAAAGAGTGGTAATTCCAATAGCAACTATATAGTCGTAAATGTAATTAAAAAGGTTGCTTATGTAAAAATAAAAACATGAGACCTTGGTATAATATCTTTAAGATTTAAGTAATTTTGAAAATAATAAGTTTAATCATAAAATATAACATAAAAAGATTATGTATCCTCCAGAATTAGTAGCACCAATGAAAACAGAGTTAACTTCAGTAGGCTTCGAAGAATTAACTACTGTAGAACAAGTAGATAATGCAATTAATAGCGAAGGAACAACTTTCGTTGTTATCAATTCAGTATGTGGTTGTGCCGCAGCAAATGCCCGCCCAGCAGCCCGAATAGCCATTACTAACGATAAAAAACCAAATAAGATTGTAACCGTATTTGCCGGCGTTGATCCAGAGGCAGTAGCTCAAGCTAGAAAATATACGCTACCTTATCCTCCATCTTCTCCAAGTATGGCATTGTTTAAAAATGGTAAGTTAGTTCACTTTATTGAAAGACATCATATTGAAGGAAGACCTGCTGAAATGATAGCAGAAACCTTAGCTTCGGCATTTAACGAATACTGTTAAAATAGTTATTAAATAAGACTTTTTTACCGCAATTTGCTTTTTAATAATTTTTTTCTGTACTTTCGTTAAAATTTTTTAAACATAATTATGAAAACTGGTACAGTAAAATTTTTTAACACAACAAAGGGTTTTGGATTTATTAAAGATAACGAAACTGGAGAAGAATATTTTGTTCACGTAAGTGGATTAATTGATCAAGTTCAGGATAACGACGAAGTGACTTACGATGTTAAAGAAGGAAGAAAAGGCTTAAATGCAGTTGATGTAAAGAAAGCTTAATCTTTTTAAGATTAAAAAAAAGCCAGCAAATTGCTGGCTTTTTTTTATTTGTATCTATTTGGAATTATTTCGACAACTCTTCTTTTACTATAGCAGAAATTAACTTTCCGTCAGCCTTTCCGCTTAATTTACCCATAGACGCACCCATAACCTTACCCATGTCTGCTGCAGAAGATGCACCTGTTTGAACAATTACTTCTTGTATAATTTTTCTAACCTCTGCTTCATCCATTTGCTTTGGCAAATAAGTGGTTAACACATCAATCTGAAACTGCTCAACATCAGCCAAATCTTGTCTTTTTTGTGCAACATAAATCTCCAAAGCATCTTTACGTTGTTTTACAAGTTTCTGTACCAATTTCTGACCAGTTTCCTCAGATATTTCGGAATTACCACCTTTTGACGCTTCCAATAATAATTCAGATTTAACGGCTCTTAATGCCGCTAACTTTGCAGCATCTTTTGCTAACATTGCATTTTTAATGTCGATATTTATTTGTTCTGTTAAGTTCATGTTTTTGATATTAATTTATAACTATCTTCAAATAGAAAGGTCGTTTCAAAATTACTAAGAAACGACCTTTTTTTATCTATTTATTTGATTTATCAATCAACATTATCGTGTAAAAACGAATTGTCGTCTTTTAGCTTTGGGCTACCATCTTCATCTTCACCTAAAGTAAATCTCGACATAGTATTTTCCGACGAATGAGGAATTGAGTCTAATGAAATTTGACGTCTTTTATAAGCTGGTTCTTTTTCCAATTCACTTATTCCTGATGGAGTCTTCATTCTACCTCCCAATTCTTTAATTCTTCTAATTCTTTCTGCTGACAATCTTTTTTGTTCTTCTTCAGGAATTCTTTTGGTATAAACAGGCTCCGTAGAACTTGTTATTTCTTCTGCTGATTCAGCTGCAACATCTTGATGAGATTCTTCTTCAATATTTATAGCCTCTTCATTAATTACATCGTTTAAATTCCAAATAATGGTTTCTTTTTTCTCTTCACTTTCTTCTTCAGAAGACATCAAAAATGGGCTGTCTGTTTCTTCGTCCAAGTTTTTAACTTCCATCAAAAATTCTTCTTCCTCTTCTTCAATTTCTATCGATTCGTTTAATTCAAAAGTGAAATCAGCCACATCTTCCTCAGCAACTATTTCATCAACTTCTTCCTCTATTTCATCTTCCAAATTGAAAACTATCTTTTCTGGTTCAGCAACTTCTTCTTGCTCAACTTCAGCTTGTATTTCTTCATTATTTTCAAACTCAAAACTTGGTTGTGTTGCCGCAGTTGTTTTCAAAAATGGTTCTTCAGATTCTTCGGTTTCATCTTCAACATTATTTTCAATAATAGATTGAACTATCGCCGCAGTATTTTCTAGATCGTGAACAATCTTTTCTGGTTTAACACCAAATTCCATTGATGAATTTTCGTTTGACCCAAAGCCTGTTGCAATAACCGTAACAGAAACCTTATTTCCTAAAGATTCATCCGTACCATTACCCCAAATCAATTCAGCAGTATATCCAGCTTGTTTTTGAATATAGTCAGTTATTTCATCAATTTCATCCATAGTAATTTCTTCTTCACCAGAAGTAACGTTTAATAAGATGAAGTTTGCTCCTTTAATTTCGTTATCGTTTAACAATGGAGACTCTAACGCTTTTGTAACTGCCTGAATAGCTCTATTTTCACCTTCAGCAGAAGCAGAACCCATTATGGCTGTACCGCCATCTTTCATTACAGTTTTAACATCTTCAAAATCCACGTTAATATATCCGGCTACAGTTATAATCTCAGCAATACCTTTAGCTGCGGTTGTTAAAATATCATCAGCTTTTGAAAAACACTCTCCCATTTTAAGGTTACCGTGAATCATTCTTAACTTATCATTATTGATAATAAGTAAGGTATCTACATGGTTTCTTAAAGCCTCTAAACCTTCATCTGCTTGTTGTTTTCTTCTTCTACCTTCAAAAGAAAAAGGAATAGTAACTATACCCACAGTTAAAATACCTAATTCTCTAGCAACCTCAGCAATTACAGGGGCTGCACCAGTACCGGTACCACCACCCATACCAGCCGTAATAAATACCATTTTGGTATTATTCTGAAGGATAGATTTAATATTTTCGATATCTTCGATTGCTGCATTTTTACCAACTTCAGGGTTAGCTCCAGCACCAAGGCCTTCAGTTAGCGTAGTTCCCAACTGAATTTTATTGGGAATTGGACTTAACGTTAAGGCTTGAGCATCAGTGTTACATATAACAAAATCTACACCTGTAATACCTTGGTTATACATGTGATTTACTGCATTGCTTCCTCCGCCACCAACTCCAATAACTTTAATAATTGATGATTGATCTTTTGGCAAATCGAATTTCATAGTCTGGGTATTTTTATATTTATACTTTTTGTTATTAATTTTTAGTTTTCTCCGTCTTCAAAAAACTTATGTCCAGCATTGAAGATTTTATCAAAAAATCCTCCTTTGTTTTTCTTTGAATGACTTACTACTTCTCCACTACTTGCTGAAACTGGCTTATTTTGTTCCAATGTGGCAAATCCTTTTAACACCAATCCAACTCCTGTGGCAAAAATTGGGCTCGTCATGTTCTCTGTATTTCCTTTTGCAAGGTGTTCATTTGGATAACCAATTCTTGTATCCATTCCCGTTACATACTCAATAAGCTGAGTAATGTGTTTTAATTGCGAACCTCCACCAGTTACAACAATCCCACATATTAATTTATTTTCGTAACCTGAATTTTTTATTTCATAATAGATGTGTTCTATTATTTCCTCCATTCTTGCCTGAATAATATTGGCAAGATTTTTCAAAGAAATTTCTTTGGCAGCTCTACCTCTTAAACCTGGAATAGAGACTATTTCATTGTCTTGACTTTCGCTAGCCAATGCAGAACCAAACTTCACTTTTAATAATTCTGCTTGGTTTTTTATTATTCCACAACCTTCTTTAATATCTTCAGTAATAACATTACCACCAAAAGGTATCACTGCTGTATGTCTGATTATTCCATCTTGGAAAATAGCAATATCTGTCGTTCCGCCACCTATATCTACCAAAGCAACTCCTGCCTCCTTCTCTTCATGGCTTAAAACTGCTTCTGAGGATGCTAATGGTTCCAATATTAACTCATTTACATCTAACCCAGCTTTATTAACACATTTATAAATGTTTTTTGCTGCAGCTACTTGACCGGTAATAATATGGAAATTTGCTTCCAAACGAACTCCCGCCATTCCAATTGGGTCTTTAATTCCTTGTTCGTTATCGATTATATATTCTTGTGGTAAAACGTGAATAATTTCATCTCCTGGCAACATAACTAGTTTATACATGTCGTCAATCAACAAGTTTATATCGTTTTGACTGATTTCATCTTCTACAGAGCTTCTTACTCTAATACCCCTATGTTGTAAACTTTTTATATGCTGGCCAGCAATACCAACATTTACCACCTTAATTTCAACACCTGATTTTGCTTCAGCATCTTCTACTGCCAATTTTATAGATTGGACGGTTTTATCAATATTAGAAACCATTCCTCTTGAAACGCCAATAGATTCAGATTTTCCCATTCCAAGAATTTCTAACTTACCATGTTCGTTTTTACGACCAACAATGGCAACAATTTTGGTTGTTCCAATATCTAAACCTACTACTATTTCTGATGATGTGGCTTCCATACTAATTATAATTTTTTGTGCAAACTATCTGGTTTTTGTACTTTAAATTGATTTCGGAATATTCATTCCAACCTGTTTTTGGCAATCCCTTTTTGTAAAAAACCATAAGTTTATTAAACTTAATGGGCAAATTATCTACTCCACCTAGTACAATTTTATGATTTCCTACCTTTGGTATAAGTTCAAATTCCAATTCTTTATTAACATACACTTGTTCAATTTGTGAGGTCCAAAACTCAGACTCATCAATATAGTGGGCTAGTTTATAGATATCGTCAAGTAAAGTTTTTTTAGCTATAGTATCTTCTATATTTTGATAATTTAGTTGATAACGGGCTGAAAATGGCTCAAAAAGGTAACCATTTACTACTACAATTCTTGATGTATATTTATCCGACAAAGGCATTAAACCACCAAATTCATCCATATAATATCCTTCGTTTTGAGTAAAAATTCGGGCAATTGGCCGGCGTTGTTTGACTTGAATATTTAATTTACCATCAATAGATTTATAAACTTGTGCATCTTTGATGGCGGAATTGTTGATGATTTTTTTTTCTATTTCTAACGGATTAAACCCATAAAAATACTTTACTCCAATACCATGTAAATAAGTTATCTCGTTCTTTACATCATCATAATCAACAAACCTGTTTTCTGTAACGTAATCAATTTGAATGGCTAAATTATTTTTATCAAACACCTGTTTTTCTTGAGCATTTTTTGCAAAACCCAGCACTACGATTATGGATATAATTGCTAAAATATTAAATGCTATTTTCAGGATTCTAACCATTCAATTTTCCTTTAAAACAGTTAGCAATTGGCTCAACAAAGACATCAATATCACCTGCTCCGAGAGTTAAAAACACCTCAAAATTATTGATTGCAACATAATTCAATAATTCGTCTTTTTGTAAAAGAACTTTGTTTTTACAAGTAGTTTTTTCTAATAACAACTGAGAAGTAATTCCAGGTATAGGTAATTCTCTTGCAGGGTAAATATCTAACAAAATCAAATTATCTAATAAAGACAATGAAGTTGCAAAATCATCTAAAAAATCTCGTGTTCGAGAAAACAAATGTGGCTGAAAAACACCTGTTATTTTTTTGCTTGGATACAATTCTTTAACAGAAGAAATACACACTCTCAATTCTTCTGGGTGATGAGCATAATCGTCGATGTAAACCAACTTTTGGGACTTTACATGATATTCAAACCTACGTTTAACACCTCTATAGCTTTCTAAAGCTTTAACTACTTTGGCTTTATCCAACTTTAATTGTTTTGCCACTACATAGGCAGCTATTGCATTCTCTACATTATGTATTCCAGGAAAACCTAATCGAATAATTACCTCATCAATAGTTAACACATAAGTACCCTCTTCAATTTTAATTTGAACAGGAAAATAATCTGCTTCGTTTTTAACGTGATAAGTAATGATATTTTCAAATTTTAATACCCGTGTATTTTCAGGTTTTGTAATTAACACACCTGTTCTATCAATTTTATTTACAAAATCCTGATACGATTTGTGCATTTCATTTTTATCCCCATAAATATCTAAGTGATCAGCATCTATAGAGGTTACCACTGCAATATTTGGTGATAGGGTTAAAAAGGAACGATCGAATTCGTCAGCTTCAACCACAACTGTTTTAGCTTTATTGTTGAGCAATAAATTTGAATTGAAATTCAGGCTAATGCCCCCTAAAAAAGCAATAGTATCAACTCCACACTGATTTAAAACATGAGCTACAATTGAAGATGTAGTAGTTTTACCATGCGTACCAGCTACTGCAATGGTGAAATAATTTTTTGTTATCAAGCCTAATACTTCAGCTCTTTTATATAGTCGAATGTTTTGATCTATAAAGAATAAATATTCAGTGTTATTTTTTGGAATAGCTGGAGTAAAAATAACGATTGAAGTTGCTAAGTTTGATTTGATTTCGGATGGAATTTTAGCTACATTTTCATCATAATGAATCGTTATTCCTTCTTGCTCTAATTGTTCGGTTAATGTAGTTTTTGTTTTGTCGTAACCCGAAACCTTACAACCTAACGAAAGAAAATAACGAGCCAAAGCACTCATTCCGATGCCTCCAACACCTAAAAAATATACATGTTTTACTCCTTTTAAATCCATTTTCAGTTAAACTCTTTAGCCAATTTTATAACCTCATCAGCAATTTGGTTCGCTGCATCCGGTTTTGATAGTTTTGCAATGTTTGTTTTTAGTTCCTGCTGAAGTGAGACATCATTCACTAAATTCAATAACACCCTCATTAAATCGTTTTTAGCATCAATATCCTTTACTAAAACTGCTGCTTTATTATTAACTAAAGCCATTGCATTTTTAGTTTGATGATCTTCCGAAACATTAGGTGATGGAACCAAAATTGAGGGTTTTTCAGTTAAACATAATTCTGAAACTGATAATGCTCCTGCTCTGGAAATCACCACATCGGATAATGCATAAGCCAAATCCATTGTAAAAATAAATGGCATGGTAACAAGTCCTTTATCTGAATATATTTTTACAGAATTAGCAGCTTTTTCAGCATAAGCTTTACCAGTTTGCCACAACAACTGAATATTGTTTTTAGCCAATAATTCTAATCCTGCATCTACACTTTCGTTAATCACTCTTGCACCTAAACTACCGCCAATTACTAATACTACTTTTTTGTCTGCTAATAACCCAAATTGAGCCAATCCTTTTTCTCTTTTTCCGCTTAAATCAACAATATCTTGTCGCACAGGGTTTCCAGTAAAAATTATTTTTTCTTTTGGGAAAAACTGCTCCATACCCTGATAAGCCACACAAATTTTTTGCACTTTTTTAGCAAGTATCTTATTGGTTATTCCGGGATAAGAATTTTGCTCTTGCAACAATGCTGGAACTCCCATTTTTGTAGCAATTTTAAGTAATGGTCCACTGGCATACCCACCAACACCTACTACTACATTTGGTTTAAATTCTTTGATTACTTTTTTAGCTTTTATTAAACTAAACAACAATTTAAAGGGCACTTTAAAATTCTGTAAAGTCAACTTTCGTTGAATGCCCATAATGGGCAACCCAACAATTTTATAACCCGCCGCTGGAACTTTTTCCATTTCCATTTTTCCTTCTGCACCAACAAACAAAATTTCTGCAGTTGGATGTTTTAGTTTTATTGCATTAGCAATAGCTATTGCGGGGAAAATATGACCTCCCGTTCCACCACCACTTATGATAACTTTATACTGCGACATTCGCTTTTAAATTTGTTTCTTTTTCAGTTTTTGCTAATTCAGACTCGCGGCTAACACTTAAAATTATTCCAATTGCCAAACATGTAAACCAAATTGATGTTCCTCCCATACTTACTAATGGTAAAGGCTGCCCGGTAACAGGAAATAAATTTACTGCTACTGCCATGTTGATTAATGCTTGAAATACCAAGCTGAACGAAAGTCCGAGAGCCAATAATGAACCAAACGTATTTTCAGTTTTGGAGGCAATCCGAATCCCTCTAAAAAACAATATGAGGTATAAAAAAATCACCACAACACCTCCAATCAAACCATATTCTTCTAGAATAATGGCATAAATAAAATCGGAATATGGATGTGGTAAAAAATTACGTTGTGTACTACCTCCGGGTCCTTTACCAAAAGGGCCTCCCGTTGCAATGGCTATTTTTGCTTGTTCTGCCTGGTAGTTTGCATCTTTTGAACCACCACCTTGGAAAGTTTCTATACGTTTTGCCCATGTTCCCATTCTAGGCAATAAATCTGGATTTGATTTTCCTATCAGTAATAAAATCATCATGGTTCCAACGCCTATACCAATTAAGGAAAATATATACTTAATATTTATCCTGCCAATAAACATGATAATTAACGAGGTAACAAAAAGCATCGCTGATGTTGAAAAATTGGCAGGTAGGATTAATCCACATACTATCATTACAGGTATCATAATTGGAACAAATGCTTCTTTAAAATCTTTAATTTGATCTTGCCTTTTAGACAATAATCTGGCTAAATACATGATTAAAGCAAGTTTCGCCAAATCAGATGTTTGGAAGGTTTGATTGATAACTGGTATAACCAACCATCTACTTGCGTCATTAATATTAGCACCAGTAAAAAGGGTAAGTAAAAGTAACGGGACTGATAAAAACAGTGCCAATTGCGATAATCGTGAATAATATTTAAACTTGAGGTTATGAGCCAATATCATTAATCCTATTCCAATTACAAGGATTATAGCATGTTTAAATAAATAATAAAAGGTATCGCCGTCTTTATATTTGTAAGCAAGAGTAACAATAGAGCTATACACAGCTAATAACGACAAAATGGATAGTAACAAAACTACTACCCATATTCCTTTATCGCCCTTGAGGTATTTATCGGTATAACTGATCACTTAATATTACTCTTCTATTAAATTCAACAAATCTGATATACTCTGTTTTGATGATACACTTGTAACATAAATTACATTTTTAGAAATGCTCGAACTGTTTAATGCTATTTTAGTTGCATCTTTTATGCTCGAAGCTGAAATAATAAACACATTTGATTTATCTTTCACCTGTTGGTACAGGTTATTTACATTGTTGCCAATAACTATAATTTGATTGATGTATTTTCCGATTAAAGGCATTGCGTGTTCAAAAAAAACAGGCAAATCATCGGCAGCAAGAATAACAGCACTATTACTCTTTTGCTCAACGGCAGTGGTAATTAATTCTATTGTTGTAGAATAAAACGATTGCCCTAATGTCTCAATCAATTTTTCCATAATTATAATCTTTTAACAGCGGACTTAAATTGTTGACCTCTATCTTCATAATTCTCAAACAAATCGAAGCTAGCACAAGCTGGAGAAAGTAAAACGGTATCACCACTTCTGCCCAATCTGTAAGATGCTCTTACTGCTTCTTCAGCAGATTCTGCATCGACAATATCTTCAATGATATCACCAAAAGCTTCGTGAATTTTTGTATTGTCTTTTCCTAAACAAACAATAGCTTTTACTTTTTCAGAAACCAATTCTTTAAGCATTTCATAGTCATTTCCTTTATCAACCCCACCAACTATCCAAATAACAGGGTGTTGAAAAGATTCTAACGCATACCATGTAGAGTTTACATTGGTAGCTTTCGAATCGTTAATAAAGTCAATTCCATGAATTTTTGCTACGAACTCCAAACGGTGTTCCACGTTTTGAAAATCAGAAAGACTTTCTCTGATAATCTCTTTTTTAAGCTCTAAAACTCTTCCTGCAATGCCTGAAGCCATAGAGTTGTACAAGTTGTGCTTTCCTTGTAATGCTAAACTTTGTAATGTCATTTCTAGTAATTTATTTGTGTTTATTATTAATTTTTCGTTTTCTATATATGCACCATTGCTGGTTTTTTTCTTTATGCTAAATGGGTGTTGTTGTGCTTTAATCTTATTTTCTTTTAAGTAGTTTGTTATAACTTCATCGTCTTCGCAATAAATAAAATGACAAGCTTTATTTTGATTTTGCAGTATTCTAAACTTTGAAGCTGCATAATTTTCAAACTTGTAATCATACCTATCTAAGTGGTCGGGTGTAATGTTTAATAAAATAGCTATATCAACTTTAAATTTGTACATGCCATCTAACTGAAAACTGCTCAACTCCAACACATAAAAATCCTTGTCATCATTTGCCACTTGCTTTGCTAAACTTTCGCCAACATTACCTGCTAGCCCCACATTTAATCCTGCTTTTTTAAGCATGTGATAAGTCAGCATGGTTGTAGTTGTTTTCCCATTACTACCAGTTATTCCAATAAATTTTGCTGTGGTATACCTACCAGCAAATTCTATTTCAGAAATAACCTCAATACCTTGTTCTTTTATCTTTAAAATAAAAGGCACTTTATCAGGTATTCCAGGGCTTTTTACTACTGTTGTAGCATTTAGAATTTTTGCTTCAGTATGTTTGCCTTCCTCCCACGCAACACCAATATTTGTAAGAACGTTTTTATACTTTTCCTTTATTACTCCTTTATCTGAAACAAAGACCTCAAAGCCTTTTTTCAGCGCTAAAATTGCTGCCCCAACTCCACTTTCTCCTGCTCCTAGAATAGCAACTCTACCTCTCACTTTATCTAATTTTTAGCGTTACGAATGTTAGTAATGCTAGCATAATTCCAACAATCCAAAACCTCGAAACAATCTTTGCTTCGTGCATATTTTTTTTCTGAAAATGGTGGTGAAGTGGTGCCATTAAAAACACTCTTCTGCCTTCTCCGAACCTCTTTTTAGTGTATTTAAAATACCCTACTTGTATCATTACTGATAAATTCTCTACCAAGAAGATACCGCACAACAATGGAATCATCAATTCTTTTCTAACTGCTAATGAGAACACCGCTATAATTCCACCTAATGCCAAACTACCTGTATCACCCATAAAAACCTGGGCTGGATATGAGTTGTACCATAAGAAACCTACACAAGCTCCAACAAAAGCAGCAATATAAATTACCAACTCACCCGATTCTGGTATGTACATAATGTTTAGATAATCAGCAAAAACTGTATTACCTGATACATAAGCAAAAACTGCTAAGGTTACCCCAATTATTGCCGAAGTTCCTGTCGCTAAACCATCCAAGCCATCAGTCATATTAGCACCATTGGAAACTGCTGTGATAATCACAATAACAATAATGATGAATACAATTCCACCTAATAGATCAGCATTATTTCCTGCCCAACTGGTAAGTCTTTCGTAATTAAACTCGTTGTTTTTTACAAAAGGAATTGTTGTAACAGTCGACTTAACCTCTTCCCACTTATAATTTTCCACTACTTGTTGTTCTACATCATTTTGGATCTCATAACTTACATGTGCAGGAGCATCAGCATGAAAGACCTTCTGCTTAACGACAACATCATTGTTAAAATAAAGTACTGTTCCTACCACAATTCCTACAGCTATTTGTCCCATCACCTTGAACTTGCCCGCCAAACCTTGCTTATTTTTTTTGAAAACTTTAATGTAATCATCAATAAAACCAATTGCTCCAAGCATTACTGTAGATACCAGCATTAAAACAATATATATGTTATCTAATCGGGCAAACAACAAGGTTGGGATTAAGATAGATGCTAGAATAATAAGTCCGCCCATAGTTGGTGTTCCTTGTTTTTGAATCTGACCTTCTAACCCTAAATCGCGGACAATTTCTCCAACTTGCAGCAATTGTAATCGCTGTATGATTTTTTTACCAATAACCATTGAAATGATTAATGAGGTAATTACAGCAAAAGCAGCTCTAAACGAGATGTAGCTAAACACCCCAGCGCCAGGCACATCGAGTTCGTTTAAATATTGAAATAAATAGTATAACATCTAATCTCTATTTTTAATTTTTCTTTAATAATTCAAAGGTTTCTGTCAACACCTTCAAATCATCAAATGGGTGCTTCACTCCTTTTATTTCTTGGTATTTCTCATGCCCTTTACCGGCTACTAAAATGATATCACCATCATTTGCTAATGAGCAAGCAGTTTTTATTGCTTCTTCTCTATTCGTAATCGACAATACTTTTTTAAAGTGAACAGCTTCCACCCCTTTTTTCATGTCGGCTAAAATTTCTTCGGGATTTTCACTTCTTGGGTTATCAGAAGTCAATATCACTTTTGTGCTGTTTTCACACGCAATTGAAGCCATTACCGGTCGTTTCAATTTATCTCTATCACCACCACAACCAACAACCGTAATTACATTTTCATTTCCTGTTCTGATATCATTTATTGTTTTTAGAACATTCTTCAATGCATCAGGTGTATGTGCATAATCAACAATTCCAGCAACGTTGTTAGATGATTTGATGTATTGAAATCTACCATCCACTGAAGAAAGTACACTGATTGCAGTTAAGGTTTTTAATGTATCCATCCCTAACAAATTGGCCACACTATAAATGGCTAACATGTTGTAAGCATTGAACCCACCAATTAATTTGGTCCAAACCTCATTACCAGCAATGTTTAACAACATTCCGCTAAAATCGTTTTCAACTACTTTACAGTTGTAATCTGCCATGCTTTTTAGTGCATAACTGTATTTTTTAGCCTTGGTATTTTGCAACATTACCAAACCATTTTTATCATCTTTGTTCACTAAAGCAAAGGCATTCGGACTTAAACCGTCGAAAAACATTTTTTTAGCTTTGATGTATTCATCAAAAGTTTTGTGATAATCCAAGTGGTCGTGAGTAATATTGGTAAATACTCCACCAGCAAACTCAATAGCTTGAACTCTATTTTGATGAATAGCATGAGAACTCACTTCCATAAAACAATACTCACAACCTTGAGCAACCATTTCTCTCAACAACTTATTTAATTGAATAGCATCGGGAGTAGTATGGGTTGCTACAATATTTTGGCTGCCAATTTTGTTTACCACAGTAGAAAGCAATCCTGTTTTATAACCAAGCGCAGTAAACAAATCATAAAGCAATGTTGCCGTGGTTGTTTTGCCATTTGTACCAGTAATTCCTACAAGCTTTAAGTCTTTTGAAGGATTATCATAAAAATTTGCAGCAATAATCCCTAATGCTTTGCTACTGTCTTTTACCTCAACATAAGTAACACCTTCAACTAATTTTTGCGGGATAATTTCACAAACAATAGATGTAGCTCCTTTTTCGATAGCTGTAGCTATAAAGTTGTGGCCATCAACCTGAGTACCAGACACAGCAACAAACAAACTATTCAGCTCAATTAATCGAGAGTCGAAACAAACCGTTGAAACCTCAACACTTGTTGAACCCACCACTTTTTCGATGCTTGTTTTATATAATATGTCCTTTAATAACTTCATTTAAGACAGTTCTAAGATTATTGTTGTTCCTTTTATAATTTTTGAGCCAGGCAAAATAGATTGCGTCTTAACCACTCCATTTCCTTTAAATTTTACATCAAGGCCTTGATTCTCTAGGATGAATAAAGCATCTTTCACTCCCATTCCTACCACATTAGAAACCAATGTGTTATTTACTTTTTTCGATTGAATATCAACTTGTTTTTCACCAGTACTCACACTTGCCCATTCATTTACCTTTCCGTTTCTTCTCGTTTTCACATCCAGTTCAGTGTACACCTTCAACAAATCTTTTAAATTGCCATCTTTAGAATAAGGTATTTTAGAAACAGCTCTAGGCTCTCTCACCTCCAAAGGTTTATGAATTGAAAAGCTTGTAGAATAAATTTTGTCCGCTACCTCTTTAAAAATTGGGCCAGCAACCAAGTTACCGTAGTACACATTTCTAGAAGGAGCAGCAACCACCACAATGCAAGAATATTTTGGGGCATCGGCAGGGAAATAACCAACAAACGATGCTTGGTGACTTATTTTTGCTGCATTTTTATACCCACCTGATTTATTTGCTATTTGAGCCGTACCTGTTTTTCCTGCAATTTTAAAATTGGCATTTTTCAGGTTTTTTGCTGTCCCGTTTTCAACTACACCTTCTAACATTTTTTTAGCCATTTCTATGGTTTTTTTAGAACAAATAGAATTGTTAATCACTTCAGTTTTTATTTCTTTAACTACCTGCCCGCGTTGGTTAATGTGAGATACAAATCTTGGTTTAACCATTTTACCATCGTTAGCTACCGCGTTGTAAAAAGTTAAAATCTGAAGTGGTGTTAAATGAATTTCATAACCAATTGACATCCATGGCAACGAAAGACCAGACCAGGAAGCATCACTAGTATTTTTAATTAATGGCTGACCTTCTCCTGCTATTTCTAAACCTAATTTTTTACCCAAATTCATTTTGTAAATTCTATCTACAAATTCCTGTGGTTTGCTACCATAATTTTTAACAATCAATTTTGAAATGGCCACATTTGAAGAAACCTCAAACGATTTTTGTACGCTAATTACCCCATAACCTCCTTCGTGAGAATCTTTCATGGTAGCACCATAAAATTTGGTTGTACCATCCTCCGTATTTACCATGTCTTCAAGCGTTAAATAACCATCTTCGAAAGCAGCCATTAACGACGCCAACTTAAATACGGAACCCGGCTCAGTACTTTCTCCAATGGCAAAATTGTAGCTTTCGTCATAACTTCCATCTTTACGTCGCTGTAAATTTGCAATAGCTTTTATACTACCTGTAGAAACCTCCATTAATATAACTGATCCGTGATCAGCCTCATGAAGCATCAACTGAGTTTCTAAGGCATTTTCTGCAACATCTTGTAGGTTCACATCAATCGTAGTATAGATATCACTACCGTCTAAAGGTTCAATTTCGTTTTCATCAGTAATAGGCATCCACACTCCACCAGCAATTTTTTTCATTAATCGCTTACCGTTAACACCCTGTAAATAATGAGTGTAAGCACCTTCCAACCCAACAGGCTTAATCCCTTCACGTTCATACCCAATTGTTCGTGCAGCCAATTTGTTAAATGGGTGAACCCTCTTGTTTTGCTGAGTATAAATCAAACCACCTTTGTACTGACCTCTGCTAAAAATGGCAAATGTTTTTAACTGCTGCAAATCAGTATACTTAACATTTCGTTTAATCAATTGATATCTAATTCCTTTTTTACGAGCTGAAACCAACTCTTTTTTATACTGTTGCGGAGATTTATCACCAAACAGTCTACTCAACTGCATCGACAACTCATCCACTCCATTGTAAAAAATATCATCTGTTAAGGCTTCAGTTTTCGTGTCAAAACGCACTTCGTAAATTGGCACCGAAGTAGCCAACAAACTACCATCTACTGCATAAATATTACCTCTTACTGCATCAATTTTACGGTAAGAGGTTGTTAAATTCTCTGATTTTTGTTTCCACTCCGCACCTTCAACATATTGCACATTAAAGGTTTGAGCCAGAATAACCAACGCAAAAACACCTACAAAGGCATAAACCAGATATACTCGCTTTAATATGTCTTTTTTTAGGTTTTTCACTATTTCGTTATAATTTGCTCAAATTCTTTTTTGGTCACCACAATCTTACTTGGTGGTATAACCGATTCTTTAATCCCTAAACTTTCAGTAGCCAATGCCACCTGAGATTGCTTACTTAAATAATTTAAATCTGATTTGATGGTAATGTATTCTGAACGAAGCTCTTTTAAGTCAGAAGTTGTTTTGTACAAACTACGAACTGTTTTTTCAGCATAATACCCGTTTGCGATATACAGAATTCCAATAACAGTTACAAACAACATGTAAGGTAAATAGCTGATTACGTTATTCTTACTTAAAAAACTACCTGAAAATATTGAAGACAACGACTTAACTACTTTTGGAGTATCTTTTTGTGGGATAGTTTCCTCTGGTGTTTCGGTCGTTTTAA
This sequence comes from Flavobacteriales bacterium, assembly GCA_050248475.1. Taxonomy (GTDB): domain Bacteria; phylum Bacteroidota; class Bacteroidia; order Flavobacteriales_E; family Vicingaceae; genus Vicingus. The sequence continues at coordinate 72,944 of JBFWSH010000015.1, read as the reverse complement.
ATTTGTTCATCTATTCGTTCATCGTTTTTTGTTAATTGTTATCCGTTTTTGTTGTGTTAATCAGAAAACCATTAACTAGCAACCTTTAACTTTTTACAATTTTTCAGCTATTCTTAGTTTAGCACTACGTGCTCTGTTGTTTAGTTTCAATTCCTCATCGGTAGCTACTATCGGTTTTCTTGTTATCAATTTGAAATCCACCAACTGGTTTCCAAAAAAGTCTTTTTCCAACTCGCCCAAAAAATTTCCTTTCTTTAAAAAATTCTTCACCAACCTGTCTTCTAAAGAGTGGTAAGTAATTACCACTAATCTTCCTGAAGGCTTTAACACCTCTTTCGATTGTGTTAGCAAATCTTTCAACACTCCCAACTCATTATTTACTTCTATTCGTAATGCCTGGAAAACCTGAGCCAAATACTTGTTCCTCAATTTTCCCGGCACACATTTTTCAGCAACTTCAATTAAATCGGTAGTAGTTTTAAACTTTGTTCCTAATCGTTTACTTACCAGTTCAAACACTAACTTTTTAGCGTTGTTTACTTCCCCATATTCTTTAAACACTCTCACCAAATCCTCTTCGCTGTATTCGTTCACTATTTTTGCTGCCGTAACCAAGTTTGTTTTGCTCATTCGCATGTCCAACGGACCTTCAAACCGAATGGAAAAACCTCTTTCGCCAACGTCAAACTGATGTGATGAAACACCCAAATCAGCAAGCAAACCATCAATCTGATTGATTCCGTACATTTTTAAGTAGTTTTTCAAATACTTAAAATTTTGAGGAACCAATATCAACCTTTCATCTTTTACAATGTTTCGTTCTACATCAGCATCCTGATCAAACGCAATCAACTTCCCCTGCTCTCCTAGTCTATTTAAAATCTCTTTTGAATGTCCACCGCCACCATAAGTAACATCCACGTAAATCCCATCTTTTTTTATATCAAGCCCATCAACCGACTCGTACAACATTACCGGATTATGATAACTCATTTCCCGTATTGTTTTGATTACCACCCATTACTTCTTCAGCTAAATCTGCAAAATCATCTGGTTCATCGGTCAACAATCCTTCATAAGTCTTTTTATCCCAAACTTCTATTCTGTTCGAATAAGCAAAAAGCACCACTTCTTTTTCAGCACTTGCATATTCCAACATTCTTTTTGGCAACAAAATCCTTCCTGTAGCATCCAATTCCAACTCTGAAGCACCTCTGTAGAAATAGCGAATAAACTCACGGTTTTTCTTCACGTATTGATTCAATTTGTTCACCTCCGCACTAATTCCTTCCCACTCATTTTTTGGGTACAACACCAAGCATTTTTCAAAACCACGATTCAGCACAAAACGCTCCTGAGCAGCAGGATCTAATTGCTTACGAAGACCCGAAGGAAGCATCAACCTCCCTTTGGCATCCAGTTTACAATCGAATTCTCCAATAAAATTTGCCATTCAAATCGCTTAAAATCAGTGGTTTATTTTTCAAGATGTAAATATAATTCATTTTTTACCACTTTCTACCACTTTCTACCACTTTGTTGAAAACTTTTAACGGATTAAAAAAATATTTGTTGCATCAACCTTTTTGAACACTTGATTTTAAAAGGTACTGAACGGTGGGAGAAAAGAAGCAAAATGTAGTTTTTGATTTTCAACAAAATTTTGTTGAAACAACACCCATTCTTTTGGATGTTTGTATTCCAAAATGTTTATTTTTGGATAAACTAGAATCTACCACATGAGTTTTGAAAGTGAATTAAAAAAGGAAGGAAAGTTTGAGTACTTCGAAAAAGGCGAGGGCCATACGATATTGGTGTTGCACGGTTTATTTGGTGCTTTAAGCAATTTTGAAGCTTTGGTGGATGAATTTTCGAAAAAGTATCGCGTAATTGTACCCATTATGCCCATGTACGATATGCCGATTTTATTGACCAACATCAAAAATTTTAACAAGCACATCGAAAAGTTCGTAGCTTTTAAAAAATTAGAAAATTTTACCATTTTAGGTAATTCTTTAGGTGGACATATTTCGTTAGTTTATACTAAAAGAAACCCTGAAAAGGTACATTCGATGGTGTTAACCGGAAGCTCTGGCTTATACGAAAATGCTTTTGGAGGCTCTTTTCCACGACGTGAAGACAAAGAGTATTTAAGACAAAAAATTGCGTTGACTTTTTACGACCCGGCTATTGTTACCGATGAATTGGTTGACCAACTGTACGACATTGTAATGGACAGAGGTAAACTGATTCGTGTGTTGTCGATTGCAAAATCGGCTATTAGACATAACATGGCGAACGATTTACAGAAGTTTAAAATGCCGGTTTGTTTAATTTGGGGAAAGAACGATAACGTAACTCCTCCGCACGTAGCTGAAGAATTTCATGAAAAACTACCTGATTCGGACTTGTTTTGGATAGATAAATGCGGACATGCACCAATGATGGAGCATCCACAGGAGTTTAACAACATTCTTTCTGCCTGGATGGATAAGCGTTTCAACTTTTAAAAAATGAACATCAACACCGCCGAGTTTGTAGTAAGCAACTCGAAACTTTCGCTTTGTCCTCCAGCCAACAAACCTGAATTTGCTTTTATTGGACGATCAAACGTGGGTAAATCTTCGTTGATTAACTACATTACCAACAACAAAAAACTGGCGAAAACATCGGGTACACCCGGTAAAACCCAGCTCATTAACCATTTTATTATCAACGACCACTGGTACATGGTTGATTTGCCGGGTTATGGTTTTGCCAAAGTACCTGTTAAAACCAAAATAAAATGGGAGGCTTTTATCTCCGATTACATTTTAAAAAGAGAAAACTTGCTCAACCTGTTTGTGTTGATTGATAGCCGCTTACCAGCCCAACAAATAGATTTAGATTTTATGGAATGGCTGGGAATTAAAGGCATTCCGTTTTCGATTGTGTTTACTAAAATTGATAAATTAACCAGCTCACAATTGAATAAAAACCTGTTAGCTTACAAAAAAGAAATGCTAAAATACTGGGAAGAAATGCCTATTTCGTTTACCAGCTCGGCAAGCAGTAAGTTTGGAAAAGATGCCATTTTAAATTACATTGAAGGTATTATTACTGCTTACGAGAAAAAATAGGCGCTCAATTCTAATAAAACTTCAAAGACTCAAGTAATTAGATAGTCATTGAAAAAATACGAGTAGTTGGTGCATTACGCAACAAACGTAAATCGAACGCCATACATACATTACGTACAAATGGTCGGGCAGCTTCAGGTAAGGTCAATCCGTTTTCGGTAATGTTTACCAAACCATCCGCTTCCATTTCTTTTAATCGCTCCAAACAATCAGCTAATTCCGGGAGTTTAAGTTGGTCATCTTCCCACGAGGTTTCAAAATGACACATGATATTTAAAATGTGTTGGCGTATTACCAAATCTTCAGCGGTTAATAAATGACCTCTAAAAATGGGTATTACACCTTGGTTTACCAATTCGGTATATTCCTCTACCGTTTTAGCATTTTGAGCAAAACTGTACCACGAATCGCTTATCGAACTCATCCCCAAACCAACCATTAGTTGTGTTTTACTGGCAGTGTAGCCCATAAAATTTCGGTGCAAAGTTTTTTGTTCCATGGCCTTGTGCATAGAATCGGTTGGTAATGCAAAGTGGTCCATGCCTATTTCTACATAACCCAAATCAAACAACATTTGCTTACCTGTTTCGTACAACACTCGTTTTTCATCAGCTGTAGGCAAATCTTTTTCGTCGTAGCCTCGCTGACCCACGCCTTTTATCCAGGGCACATGCGCATAACTGTAAAAGGCAATTCTATCAGGTTTTAAACTTTTGGTTTTATTAATGGTATCTACCATGCTTTCTCTGGTTTGATGAGGCAAGCCAAACACCAAATCGTGACTAATTGAATTGTATCCTATTTTTCGAGAAAGTTCGGTAACCTCTTTTACTTTTTCAAATGGCTGAATTCTGTTAATGGTTTGTTGTACTTTCAAATTGTAATCTTGTACCCCAAAACTGTTACGAGTAAAACCTAAATCAAATAAGGTTTTTAAATGCTTTTCAGTCGTGTTATTCGGGTGAGCTTCAAAACTAAATTCAAATTCCTGGCATTTTTCAGCTTTAGCCAAAATTCCGTTAATCAGTTTTTGTAGGTTTTCGGCACTAAAAAAAGTTGGTGTTCCACCTCCTAAATGTATTTCTTTAATTCGTGGTTTATCAGGAAAAATAGCACAATACAAGTCCCATTCTTTCAAAACCGTTTCCACATATGGTTCTTCAACGCCATGTTGTTTGGTAATGCGTTTGTGGCAACCGCAAAACGTACACAGGTTTTCGCAAAACGGTAAATGAATATAAATGCTAATGCCTTCGGTTTTATTGCTTTCGTTAAACGATTTCACAGCTGTTTTTACCCAATCGTTGTAAGCAATACCTTCGCTATCCCAAAATGGAACGGTTGGATAACTGGTGTATCGAGGACCTGCAATGTTGTATTTTTGAACTAAATTTGTCATTATATGGGTTGTGAGTTTTGAGTGGTGAGTGATGAGTTTTTATTTAAAGACAGTGAACTGATTACTGTAAACTAAAAACTAGTTAAACTTTTCGTTTCTAATTTTCTCTCCCATTCTTTTTCCTAAATCTCTTATCTCGTTAGCCAACTCCTTATCGTTGGTAGCTCGTTCGTAAGCATCGCCCATCGTAATTATCGATTGATAATAGAAATGCTTCATCTCGTCAATCATCATTTCTTTCGTCCATAAATCAATACGCAAGGTGTTGCGTTCTTTTTTATCCCACAAACTCAACATAATTGACTTACATTCTTTTAAACCATCTTCACCAGCATCATCTGCTTGCCATTCAATTTTTTCCGGCACATGGTTTTCGTCTAAAGTAATTTTAAAATTGATTTCCGATTTTTTCATTTTCTATATTTTTCAAGCCAACTAAGGCTTGTATTTCGATAAGTTTAATATTTTTTGAGCGTCTTTTTCATGAACTAAATCTTGAACTTTTGCTTTAGGATTATTTTCCATAAACGCTTTTACAATTTGCAAACCAACCCATTGACCAACTTTTCCCGGAGAGCCTTCCGGAAACCCTTGAACAAAAGGTGCTTCACCCATGTATTTGATTATTTCTTTGGTTTCTTTAGTATAAAACAATTCATTGTCGACAAAGTAAAACCACACTTGTTTTTCGTTGTTTTCGCACCACTCTAATTGTTCTTTGGTATAACCCATTTTAATGTAATCTTCTTCATAAGGAGTTAGTAAATCTAAGATATACAACAACTTTCCTTGATGAATCATTTCAGTTAACAAATCAGCATTCGATTCGTTTAGTTCAAATTCGGTAGAAACCCAACCTAAAATTGAACTAGTAACCAAATGGTCTTTAGTCATGTTGGCAATTTTATATTGAGGCAACCCCAACTGAGTATATGCTTTATAGTCGTTACCTAAAAACATGTCTAATCCTATTCCCAAATAACTCGAATCAGTTACAATAGCATAGTTAAACCCCGAAACAAAAGTGATGATGTCAGGCACATTTTTTTCGGGGAAATAATGATGGTACAATTTGAACGATTCTGTTAACTGAGTTTGGTAATGGGTAAAATCTTTAAAATTCTCTTCCACTTTTTTATGCACTTCCTGCACATACGAATCAGACTTAAATCCATTTAAATAATAATAAACAGAAGGGTCATCAACTGCTGAAATGTTTACAATACTCTCAACAAAATGAGTGAAAAACGGGTCGTACTTTTTTCTTAACTCCAACACTTCAGTATCCGTAATGGTAGGATAAGCAAATAAATCTTGTTCAAATCGGTTCAACTTTAAGTCAATTTTAATATTTGAGGTATCAACAGTTGGTTTATCTGTTCCACACCCAAATAAAATAAGGAACAAAATCAATAGTATTGAATAATGTGATGTTGAAAAATTAGAATTCATTAATCGCATTTAGCTCTTTATTAAGCGTAAGTTTGTATAAAAATTATCATGAAACTGAACGCAAAAATACTCACTTTAATGCTATTTGGCTTATTAATTTTTAACCTTTCTGCACAAGATGATAATTTTAAAAACGATCCTATTGTCAACCATCAAGATGATTCTCGTTCCTTTAGACTAGGATTACATTTTTCTCCAAATGTTTCGTGGCTAGGCCTAAATACCGCTGGCTACGAAAAAGATGGTGCTAGAATTGGATTTGCTTATGGTATTTCTACCGAATTTTTTCTTGCAAAAAATTATCTTTTCTCAACTGGTTTTAGTATCAACAATATTGGAGGAAATTTAAAATACGAAGGTGTTTACGATAATGCAGGGGTTGTTTCTGCAAGTGAAATAAAACAAAACATCAAAATAAATTACATTGATATTCCCTTAACATTAAAACTAAGAACCAATGAAATTGGCTACATGACCTATTACGGAAACTTTGGTTTTGTGGCAGGCATTCGATACAATTCAAAAACCGATTACGAATATTTAGATTTAAATAGCATTAAAAAAACAGATGTTGACAATACTAGTAATATTTCTTTATTTAACATGAATTTGATTGTTGGCGGGGGTGCAGAATACAATTTAAGTGGCAATACAAATATCATGTTTGGTGTAACCTACCACAATGGCTTTGTTAATGTAATGAAAGACAAAGCCCATCAATTAAACCCTATAGGTAAAGCGACTATTGATAGTAATGGCAAAGCAGTTTATACTGATAAAGAAGTAAATGCCACCTTAAACTATTTTTCTTTAGATTTGGGTATCTATTTTTAATTTCTACTATTTTGAACGTCGAAAAAGTAACACAACATATTGTTAATTGGCTTACCAATTATGTTAAGGATTCACATACAAAAGGTTTTGTAATTGGTATTTCTGGTGGAATTGATTCAGCAGTAACCTCAACTTTAGCAGCTAAAACGGGCTTTCCAGTTGTTTGTGTGGAAATGCCTATTCATCAAGATAAAACACAGGAGGAACGAGGCTTAAATCACATTAAGTTTTTAGAAAAAAATTATTCCAATGCATCATCAGTTAGAGTAGATTTAACCTCAGTTTTTGATAGTTTTAAAGTTGCTGTTCAAACCTCACAAGAATCTGACCTGCAAAATTTAGCACAAGCCAATACTCGTTCTCGTATACGGATGACTTTGCTATACTATGTTGCTCAAATGAACAACTCTTTGGTTTTGGGTACAGGCAATAAAGTTGAAGATTTTGGTATTGGCTTTTATACTAAATATGGCGATGGTGGTGTGGATTTAAGTCCGATTGCTGATTTATACAAAACTGAAGTTTATGCTCTAGGTAAGCATCTTAATGTTATTGAAGAAATTTTGACTGCACCTCCTACCGATGGTTTATTTGGGGATGGAAGAACAGACGAAGACCAAATTGGAGCTTCTTACCCAGAACTGGAATGGGCAATGAAACTGGTGGAAGAAAATAATTATGACCTAAAAAAATTTACCGAAAGAGAAGCAAAAGTTTTTGACATCTACACTCGATTAAATCGCATCAATCAGCACAAAATGAAACCTATTCCGGTTTGCGTTATTCCTAAAAATTTAACACAATAATTCTTCCTTAAAATTATTGTAAACACAGGGTAAAATCGTACCATTTAAAATGTACTTTTTATTACTTTTGTACTTCCTTATTTTGGATATAATTATTTCTTTAAAACACTATGGCTACAAAACAATTTTCTGAGCGTCACATTGGTCCAAGAGATACCGATGTAACTAGCATGTTATCTGCAATTGGAGCAACTTCAATTGACGAGTTAATTAATCAAACCATTCCTTCTAAAATTAGACTTAAAAATGAGCTAAAATTAGATGAGCCGATGACCGAATATGAGTATTTGAATCATATTAAGGAATTATCACACAAGAACAAATTGTTCAAATCTTATATTGGCTTAGGATATTACAACACCATTTTACCATCAGTAATCAAACGTAATATTTTTGAGAACCCAGGTTGGTATACTGCTTATACTCCTTACCAGGCAGAAATTTCACAAGGAAGATTAGAAGCTTTGTTAAACTTCCAAACCATGATATTGGATTTTACAGGAATGGAAATAGCAAATGCATCCTTATTAGATGAAGGGACAGCTGCCGGAGAAGCTATGATTTTAGCATATAACAGTAGAACAAAAGAAGCTAAAAAAGTGGATGCCAATGTGTTTTTTGTTTCAGACAAATGTTTTCCTCAAACCATTGATGTTTTAAAAACCAGAGCTACTCCTTTAAACATAGAATTAATTGTTGGCGATTATAACACTTTTGAATTTAATGAAAAAGTGTTTGGAGCAATAGTACAATACCCTGATATTACTGGACAAATTAATTCTTATGCTGATTTTACTACAAAAGCACATGCTAATGGAAGCATTGTAATTGTTGCTGCTGATTTATTAAGCTTAACTTTATTAACCGCTCCTGCTGAATGGGGTGCTGATGTGGTTATAGGTACTACCCAACGATTTGGTGTGCCAATGGGTTATGGTGGTCCACATGCTGCTTATTTTGCCACCAAAGATGAATACAAACGTTCTATGCCAGGCAGAATTATTGGGGTTTCGATTGATGAACAAGGCAACAGAGCTTTGAGAATGGCTTTACAAACCAGAGAACAACATATTAAAAGAGATAAAGCAACATCAAACATTTGTACAGCACAAGTATTATTAGCTGTTATTGCTGGAATGTATGCTGTTTATCATGGCCCAGAAGGATTAAAAAATATTTCTTCCACCATCCAAAAATTAACCGGGAAATTAGCTTCAAAAATTGATGCTTTAGGTTTAACGAGAGTAAATAATTCATTTTTTGATACTTTAACATACCAAGCAACAGAAACTCAGATTGAAGCAGTCCGAAAAATAGCTTTAGAAAGAGAATCAAACTTCTATTATGCAAACAATACTATTTCTATAAGTATAGGAGAAACTGAAAATGAAAAATCGATTGAACAAATAGCTAAAATAATTGCTGATGCTTTAGGTAAAAACAATTCTTCAAGCGACGAGGTAAATGGATTACCTTCAAACCTTTCGAGAAAAACAGAATTCTTGACTCACGAAGTATTTAATAAATATCATTCTGAATCTGACATGATGCGCTACATCAAACGTCTTGAGAATAAAGATTTATCATTAACCCATTCGATGATTTCGTTAGGTTCTTGCACGATGAAGTTAAATGCAGCTTCAGAATTAATTCCCTTAGGTTGGGCAGAATGGGCTAACATTCATCCTTTTGCACCATTAAACCAAGTACAAGGATATCAAGAAATGCTAAGAGGATTAGAAAAAGATTTGAGCGAAATTACTGGTTTTGATGCGGTATCATTACAACCAAACTCAGGAGCACAAGGTGAATATGCTGGTTTAATGGTAATTAGAGCATACCACGAAAGCCGTGGAGATTTTCACAGAAACATTGCACTAATTCCATCTTCGGCGCATGGTACAAATCCAGCCAGCGCAGTAATGGCAGGCATGGAGGTAGTTGTTACCAAATGTGATGAAAAAGGAAATATCGATGTTGAAGATTTAAGAGCTAGAGCTGAACAATATAAAGACAGCTTGTCATGCTTAATGGTAACTTATCCTTCTACACACGGTGTTTTCGAAGAAAGCATTATGGAAATAACCCAAATCATTCACAGTAATGGTGGACAAGTTTATATGGATGGGGCTAACATGAATGCTCAGGTTGGACTTACTAACCCTGCAAACATTGGGGCTGATGTTTGCCACCTAAACTTACATAAAACGTTTGCTATACCTCATGGCGGCGGTGGACCAGGTGTTGGACCAATTGGCGTAGCAAAACATCTAACTCCATTTTTACCATCAAACCCATTAGTTAAAACTGGTGGAGAAAAGGCAATCACAGCAGTTTCTGCTGCTCCTTGGGGTAGTGCTTATGTTTGTTTAATTTCTTATGCCTACATTAAAATGTTAGGAACTGAAGGTTTGAAAAAATCAACACAAATGGCCATTCTAAATGCAAATTATATCAAATCGAAATTAGAAAAACACTACGGAATACTTTACACAAATGAAAATGGTAGAGTTGCTCACGAAATGATTTTAGAATGTAGAGATTTTAAAGCTGAATCGCACATTGAGGTTACTGATATTGCGAAACGGTTAATGGATTATGGTTTCCATGCTCCAACGGTTTCATTTCCAGTTGCTGGCACCCTAATGGTTGAACCTACAGAAAGTGAAAGTAAAGAGGAATTGGATCGTTTTATCAATGTAATGATTGAAATCAGAAATGAAGTAAATGAAATTATTTCTGGAAAAGCTGATATGAATGATAATGTTCTTAAAAATGCTCCACACACGGCTAAAGTAATAACTGCTGATGAATGGAATCATACTTATTCTAGGACTAAAGCTGCCTACCCACTAGATTGGTTACAAACATCAAAATATTGGCCAACTGTTGGCAGGGTAGATAATGCATATGGTGACAGAAACCTGGTTTGTAGCTGTAATCCGATAGAAGATTACATGACAACAGAAGTTTAATTAAAAACGATTAACAAAAAGAAAAGCCCCGATACTTATCGGGGCTTTTCTTTTTGTTAAAGAGTAATATTACTCTTTAACAAATTTATAAGGGTTATCAACTCCATCAATTACTAAGAAATACATTCCTTTTGATAATGAATTGATATCAATTTTATGAACAGTATTTAATACTTTATCATTCAATACTGTTTTACCAAGCATATCAACTATCCTAATATTACTATTTATCAATTTACCATCAGTAGAAATTGTTAACAACTCTGATGCCGGATTCGGATAAACATTTAATACTGATGAATTTAATTCATCTACACCAACTGCACAGTTATTTACTGTTACGGTTTTACTTTTTACAGCACTTAAACCACAAGCATTTGATGATGCAACAGTTACTGTACCCGACATTGTTCCAACTGTAGCATTTATAGTAGTTGCAATACTAGAACCAAACCAATCACTCGGTAATGTCCAAACATAAAAATATTGTGCAGAACCACCAACAGCAGTATAGGTTGCAATAGAATCTTGACAAACCGTTGCTGGTCCACCAACTCCAACAGGGGCAACAGGAGGACTAACAACTGTAATATAAGCTCCTTTTGACGTAGTTGTCTGACCGATACTATCTGTAACGGTTAATTGAACACTATAAGTTCCTGCCGAAGGGTAAGTAACCGTTGGATTCTGATCATTAACACTAGATGCAACTCCACCATAAAATGACCAAGCCCAGTTAGTAACATTACCACCTGTTGTTAAATCTGTAAATTGAACAGTATCACCAATACAAACATTTAAAGGAGAAGCTGTAAAATCAGCATTTAGATTAGAATTTAAATTATTCCATTTCCAAATTCCATGCTCTACAGAACTAACTGTAAAGGCGCCTGACCAACCCACAGAAGGGTTAATAAATTCTACATAAGTATGTTGATCAGTATCAATAATATTCCAATTCACACCGCCATCTTCTGAATAAGATGATCCTGTTCCTGTAGAAAAAACCACATCAGTACCTTCTACCCAACATAACCCGGCAGAGAAAACAGAACCTGTAGTTGTTGTTAATGTCCAATTAGCACCAGCGTCCGTAGTTTTATAAATCACACCTCCTGTTTCCAAAATACCTTCCATTCCATTTTTAAATGAATAGTTTGCATTCCCCATATCAGTTTCAGGGGTTTGGTAAACAGACCAGTTTACTCCTTTATCTGTTGAATGATATAAACGGCCCAGATTAGTACCAAACCAAATTGTGTCGCCAATAACTTCAATATCACGAACATAACCATATTCTCCGGCTAAAGGATTAGGAATATTAGCTCCAGGTACTGCAGTCCAATTTGTCCCGCCATTAGTTGTTCTGTACAACTCAAATTCACCATTTATTGGATCTCCCTGACAGAAACCTTCATTGGCATCCCAAAAATGAACTACATTAGTAAACGAATTAGCATTATTATATGTTGCAGAGGCCTGTCTTGTCCAATTTGTTCCACCATTTGTAGTTTTCCATATACCACCAGTTTGCCCCGCAGCATTAGGATATGCAACTAACCATGCTGTAGTTGCATCTATAGCAGATATCATTGAAATACCTAATCCAGTATTACCAACATTAATAGTCTGAGGAGTCCAAGTAGCACCTCCATTAGTAGTTTTACTAAATGCTTGAATATTAGCACCTCCGCCTGTACCATCATAAGCTACTGCCCAAGCTGTATTAATATCAACTATATCAATATGACCTACGCCTGTAGATGTTGCAGAGAAACCTGTATTTTGAATAATCCATTCCCCATAAGGTTCTAAACTTACATTAATGTAATTAGTTCTTGTTTTAGCCTGTGTACTTTGAGAGTTAGTTACAGTTAGAGTCACGCTATATTGTCCTGTAGCTGAATAAGTAATTGGAGGTGGAGTTTGTCCAACAAACGAAGATGGAGTTCCACCTGGGAAAGACCATGTCCAGTTTGTAATTGCATTTCCACCATCAACAGTCTGATCAACAAATGAAACCGATTGACCTACAAATATTGAAACCGGAGAGCCTATAAATTGAACTAATGGATCACCAGTAACTGTGGCAGCTACACAATTTAAAGCAGCAGCAGCATCAATTCTTTTACCAATATCTCTTGTACCCCCAGTTGTAACTCCAGTTGTTTTTAAACAGTTTTCAATTTGGGCTGGTGTTAATGTTGGATTTAAACTTAACATTGAACCTACTAATCCAGCAGCAAAAGGACAAGCCATTGAAGTACCTGACATATTTCCATAACTATTAGCACCGGAAGTATATACTGTACTTAATAATCCACCAAAACTACTTGAACCAGCACCACCACCTGGAGAAGCAATGTCAACCCATTGAGTTGTACCATTGTAGTTTGTAAAACTAGAAGGAGAATTATTTCCGTTAACTGAACCAACGCAAATCACATTATTGTAAGCTCCTGGATAAGATAGAGTAGAAACCCCATCGTTACCAGCTGCAGCAACAAAAACAATTTCAGGATAGGCATTAATTAAATTTTGAAATGAAGCACTCGAAGTTGGGCCTCCAAAAGACATGCTAACAACATTAGCACCATTAGCACAAGCCCAAGAAACACCTTCAAAAGAATAGTAAACGCTATTTGAGGATGCTGCAGAGTTAGGCGTACATTTTACTCCAATCAATTCTACCTGAGCTCCTAAAGAAGCCATACCTATTGAGTTATTAATATCTGCAGTTGCTAATCCAGCACAATGGGTACCATGAGACCATCCTTGATCAGTTCCATATTGAGAAGGAGGAGTTGCATCGTTATCATTATCAGCAACATCATATTGTTTAAATGTCGTTAAATCAGAATGATTAGCAAAAACAGCATTATCAACAACAGCAACTTTAACTTGTGAACTCCCTTGACTGATGTCCCAAGCAGCTGTAGATCCAACTAAATTGTGATACCAGATACTAGTGGATGCTGAGTATTGAGGATCATTTGGAACAAAATCTGTTTTATAAATAGGCTCTTTTTCGGCATACTCAATAATATCTAAAGCACTCAATTTTTCTACAACCTCATCAATTTTTGAAAAATCGCTAAATTTAATTCTACAAATTTTTTGTAATTCTTCTTTGCCAGTATAATATACCGGTCTATTTATTTCTGTTAAGCCATAAGATGCTAGTGCTTTTTGAAATTCAGGAAAATCCTTAAAACTTTCACGTTTAACAATTGCATCAGGGTTTTCTTTAAGAATTTCTATAGTTCTTACATTTTTCTTAAGTTTCACAAGAACTGAGCCATCCAAAAAATCGGGGCTATACGTTTGTGAAAATGCCAAACTACTAAGAAGCAGTCCAACAATTAGTGATAATTTATTTTTCATAATTGACATTAATTAGTTTAGTTAGAAATCAACGCAATTTACAACTTTTATTCGCAAAATTTTAATTAACGTTATATTTTCACAGGATTGCTGTGATTGTTAAATTACTAAAACATATGTACATAACCCAAACTAAATTCAGAAAAATCAGCTTGTCCGAAGTTAGCATTGATATGTGCTCCTATAAAAAGATTTTTTACCGGTTTTTTCACAGTGTTAACCATATAATAATTAACTCCCAGCCTGGAATTAAACCACTTTTTTAATTCATAACTTATGCCTTTATCTTTTTGAATGCTCTTGTTAAATTCTTTATAAAATGGTTTGTAAAGATTCAACCCTCCTTCTACATCAATGGAAAAATGATTCATTAAAAGTTCTACCCCGGTAAAAAAATAAACATTTGATGCCAGCAGATTGAGCTCTCTATTACTCTTTGCTCCATCTTTTTTCCAAGAATAGTCGTAATAGTGCTGATAATACCTATAAGAGAATCCACTTTTCCATTTGATATGGTTTTTAAATAAAATCGCAAAAGATAGTGATGATGTAAATATCTTTTTTTTATCACCTCCAACAGGTGCTGCTGTAGCTCCCAATTCGTGGAATCCTATCCCTTCTCTACAATTAATAAAATATTTTTTTGAGGCATCTGTTTGATTTTTAATCATCAAGCCATTTTCTTCTTCGGCCACTTTCTTTTTAGGAGTATCCCATTGAGCTGCTATTCCAAACAGGGCTGAGTTTAAGCCAAAGTTGGGAATCTGGGTATGCCCATTGGAATGATGAGAATATCCTCCTACAAGTTTTAAATTAAACCTTTCTTTTGTATAAATGGTTTTGTATAACATAGCCTGAAAACCCCATGTAAAAGCTGAGCCAATAGCCACATTATCATCATTAGCCAAGCTGTCATAGTGTGTCGTAAAATACGAAAGCCCTAACGCTAATTTTATATGTACCGGTTTTCGATTCGAAACTTTAAATCGAATAAATGGTAAACAACTTAATTGATTTCCATAGATTTTATCATTACCCAAATTTGTTGCAAATAAAGAAATACCTGTTTCTGGAAAATTATAATATTTACCCCACCTTAAAGTATCGGTATTTTTTTTACCCATACTAAATACTAATGCTTGTTGAACTGATGAATTGGGGAAGTTTTTGGAGTAGTTCGGAACAACTCTTCCTGCTAAATATTCCAATTCAAAAAAAGATGATTTATCCTGCTGTGCAAAAACATTGGTAAAAATACTGCCTATTGTAAAAACAATATAAATTATTTTATGACAGTAGTGCATTTCTTTAATAATTACTAGAAGGTATACTAAACAAAAAAGAATCAGTGAGTAACTGATTCTTTTTTAGAACTATTTTAGGATAAAATTATTTACCATGACATTGTTTGAACTTTTTTCCACTTCCACAGGGGCAGGCATCATTTCTTCCTACTTTTTTCTCAACTCTTACAGGCTGAGCTTTTGGTTGTTGTCCTTGTTCAGGGGTTCCGGTATTTGATGATGTATAATCTGGTCTACTCAATTTTAAATTAGCCAAGTCGTTTTTAACTGGGGTGGGAGCTTCTTTCGCTGCAACTTCTGCTTGCCCTTCTTTTGGCTGAGGTAGACCACTCTTCATTAAAAATCGAACAACTTCTTTATTTATTTTAAGCAACATACTGTTAAATAACTTAAAGGCCTCAAACTTATAAATCAGCAATGGGTCTTTTTGTTCATATACCGCACCTTGAACCGATTGTTTTAACTCATCCATTTCTCTTAAATGCTCTTTCCAATCCTCGTCAATCATGGCAAGAATTACATTTTTTTCAATAGCCTTAATTAACTCTCTACACTCGGTTTGGTAAGTCTTTTCTAATGGTGTAGAAACGTTCAGTACTTTCATTCCATCAGTAATAGGAACTAGAATATTTTCGTAATGTGCACCCTGATTTTCATACACATCCTTAATTACTGGATATGCCATTTGAGCAATTAATTCCGATTTTTTATAATAATGGTTAATAGCTAATTCATGTAAATCTTCTATTAGCTCATTAGGTTTACTATTAATAAAATCTTCTTCTGAGAAAGGAGTTTGAATAGCCAACAGCCTGATCAACTCTAATTTAAATGTTTCAAAATCTTCAACTTCCTGGCTTTCATTTACTAAATCTTCACACACATCGTAAATCATATTGGAAATTTCAACCCCCATACGTTCTCCGTACAACGCATTTCTACGCTTTGTATAAACAACCTCACGCTGCGAATTCATAATATCATCGTACTCCAACAATCTCTTTCTAATACCAAAATTGTTTTCTTCCACTTTCTTCTGTGCTCTTTCGATAGATTTGGTAACCATAGAATGTTGAATAACCTCTCCATCCTCTAATCCCATTCTATCCATAAGTTTGATGATTCTTTCTGAATTAAACAAACGCATTAAATCATCTTCTAACGAAACAAAAAACTGAGAAGATCCTGGATCACCTTGACGACCGGCACGTCCTCTTAACTGACGGTCAACACGACGAGAATCGTGACGTTCGGTACCAATAATGGCTAAACCACCAGCTTCTTTAACACCTTCTCCTAATTTAATATCAGTACCACGTCCAGCCATATTAGTAGCAATGGTAACCGCTCCAGCTTTACCCGCTCCTGCAACTATCTCTGCTTCTCGCTGATGTAATTTTGCATTTAACACATTATGATTAATTCCTTTCATTTTAAGCATCCTGCCTAAAAGTTCAGAAATCTCAACCGATGTTGTACCAACTAAAACTGGTCTTTTTTGATTTACCAACGAAACTATTTCATCAATAACTGCCGTGTATTTTTCACGTTTTGTTTTATAAACCAGGTCTTCTCTATCATCTCTAGAAATAGGCTTGTTGGTTGGAATAATTACCACGTCTAATTTATAAATATCCCAAAGTTCTTGTGATTCGGTTTCAGCTGTACCCGTCATACCCGCTAACTTGTGGTACATTCTAAAGTAATTTTGCAAAGTAACTGTTGCGTAAGTTTGAGTTGCAGCTTCTACTTTTACATTTTCTTTTGCTTCAATGGCCTGATGTAATCCGTCAGAGTATCTTCTACCTTCCATAATACGACCAGTCTGCTCATCAACAATTTTTACTTTGTTATCCATTACCACATACTCCACATCTTTTTCAAACATGGCATAAGCTTTTAGCAATTGATTAATGGTATGTATACGTTCAGCTTTTACAGAATAATCTTGAATCATTCTTTCTTTCATGATAAGCTTATCTTGCTCTGATGCGGTTGACTTTTCAATTTCAGCAACTTCAGAACCTATATCTGGCATTACAAAAAACTTAGCATCATCACCAGAACCAGTAATTAAATCAACACCTTGCTCAGTTAACTCAACAGCGTTAGATTTTTCATCAACAACAAAGAACAAAGCCGCATCTGCTTTTGGCATTTCTTTATTCTGGTCTTGCATATGGTAATTTTCTGTTTTTTGTAACACAGCTTTTATACCTTGCTCACTCAAAAATTTAATTAATGCACTATTTTTAGGCAATCCTCTATGTGCTCTCAATAATGCTAGCCCACCTTTTTCTTGATCTTCTTTACTTATTTTTTCTCCATTAATTAATGGAGAAAGTAATTTCTTTGCCTCACTTAATGCTTCTGTAACAAACTTTCGTTGAGCGGTTACCAGTTGTTCAACTCTTGGTTTTAACTCATGAAATTCATGTTTGTCACCTTTTGGAGTTGGACCAGAAATAATTAACGGAGTCCTAGCATCATCAATCAATACAGAATCTACCTCATCCACAATCGCATAATGGTGTTTACGTTGCACCAAATCTTCTGGTGTGCGTGCCATATTGTCCCTTAAGTAATCGAACCCAAACTCGTTGTTTGTTCCATATGTAATATCAGCTAAATAGGCTTTTCTTCTTTCAGGTGAATTCGGTTGATGTTTATCAATACAATCAACAGTTAACCCATGAAATTCAAAAATAGGGGCCATCCACTCCGAGTCTCTTTTTGCAAGATAATCGTTAACCGTTACCAAATGAACTCCTTTACCAGCAAGCGCATTCAAATAAACAGGAAGAGTTGCCACTAAAGTTTTACCTTCACCAGTTTGCATCTCTGCCACTTTACCTTGATGTAATACACTACCTCCAATCAATTGAACATCGTAATGAACCATTGCCCAAGTTACCTCGGCACCAGCAGCTAACCATGAATTATAATAAGTTGCTTTATCACCATTAATTTCAACATGATCATGTTTTGCCGCAATATCTCTATCCAAATCAGAAGCGGTAACCTCTATGGTTTTATTTTCAGCAAATCGTCTTGAAGTTTCTTTAATAACAGCAAATGCCTCATGTTGAATTTCTAAAAGAACATCTTCAATCTGAACTAAAATGTCTTTTTCTATCGCATCAATCTGATTGTATATTTCTTCTTTTTCTTGAATAGACAGTTTCAAATCGTTCTCAATAGCATTTTTTAATTCTGATATTTTTTCTTCTGATGTTTTTATTTTTTCGGCTATTTTCGCCTTAAATGCAATCGTTTTAGAACGTAATTCATCATTAGATATTGATTGTAACGTTTGATATACTTGTGCCGTTTTTTCAACTATTGGAGATAACTCTTTTAAATCTCTATCGGTTTTACTTCCTAAAAAAGCTTTTAGTACTTTATTTAATAATCCAGCTCCTGCCATTTTATATCTTTAATATTTTCAAATTCTGACTTGTCAATTATATAGCCAAATTCATCGTTTATGCCATAATGACCTATATAACCGACAAATGTAGTTATTTATAAAAGATGTACATATTTTAAGAAAAAAAACTATTCATAATATTCGTAATTTTAAATGTATTCCTTTTCTTTGCATCTATGTTAAATAACATAATCCATTCATGTCTATAAGTAAAGCAGAAAATATTGCTTCTATTGGTTTTACCGAGAAACTAAGAAGTTATGCTGCTTTATTCAAGCTTAAAATAACTGTATTTGTGGTTATTTCTGCTATTTTTGGTTATTTTATAGGTGCTACCGAGTTTTCCTTTTTTTCTGTTTTACTCCTTGCTGTTGGTGGATTATTTATTACTTCTTCAGCCAATGCTTTTAATCAAATTATTGAACGCAACTACGATTTGTTGATGGAACGAACCAAAAACAGACCTTTACCTCAACAAAAACTATCTGTAAACGAAACCTTAATTGTTTCATTTTTGCTCGGTATTTTAGGTGTTTTAATTCTTGGGTTACTCTTAAACCCGTTAAGTGGAATCTTAGGTTTACTAGCAATCTTTATGTATGTAGCTGTTTACACTCCATTAAAAAGAGTTTCAACTTTTGGTGTTTTTGTGGGAGCTTTCCCAGGAGCCTTTCCTCCAATGCTGGGTTGGGTTGCTGCAACAGGAAGTTTTAGTTTAGAGGCTGGAATTTTATTTTTTATCCAATTTGTGTGGCAATTTCCTCATTTCTGGGCTATTGCCTGGCGATTACATAAAGATTACAATCAAGCAGGATTTAAAATGTTACCGTATAATACCAAAAACCGGACAAGTGCAGTAATTATTCTTTTAAGCTCGTTTGCCCTGTTTATCAGTAGTTTTCTTCCCGAATTTTTTGGGATAACTGGTAGAATTGCTACGGTTGGTTTATTTGTTTTGTCATTTTTAATGGTAATACCTAGCATTAAACTAGCACAGACTTTGGATGATAAATATGCATTAAGAATAATGCTATTATCTTATCTATACCTGATTTTCTCTTTGTTTTTTATTTTGATTGACAAAGTTTAATGAAGTCAAACAATCCATACAGATCGCTCATCATCTTTCTTTCAATTGTAATTCCTATTGCTGTTGCTGTATTGTATGTTTTACCGAAAACAGAAACTACTTTATTCTCTTTTCTTCCTCTATTAAATGCTTGTTTAAATGGCACAACCTTTTTGGTGCTATGTTTTGCATTAATTGCCATAAAAAATAAAAATATTATGTTACATAAAAAGTTGATGTGGTTGGCATTGGTTTTATCTACCTTATTCTTGCTGTCATACGTTCTTTACCATGCAACAACGCCATCAACAGCATTTGGTGGAGATGGAATCTTAAAGACAATATATTTGTTTATTTTATTAACCCACATCTTACTTTCTGCTGTTGTGGTGCCATTGGTATTAATTACTTTTTCGAGAGCATTGGCCGAGAAATTTGATAAGCATAAAAAAATTGCTAAAATAACTTTACCTATTTGGCTTTATGTAACCCTAACTGGAGTGTTGGTTTACATTTTAATATCCCCTTACTATTAGTTATGTTCAAATGTCAAGGATGTACTTTCCCCGTTGTAAAACATATATTGATACTGAATAATTTGGACAAATTCAGTCTCTACCTCTTGAATTAGTTGAGCTGTAAGTAGCATTGTTTTTTTATCGTACAAATACTGTTTCGAGGTTTTATATTTATCGTTGAGATATATTTTTATTTCCAATATATTATCAAACTCATCATAAATATAAACTTCTTTTATTCTTTCGTCCAGATTTAAATTCTGAATACTAACAACATTACTTATCCTTCCTTTTTCATCGTACTCATAGGTTATTTTTGATTTTTTATTCCCTATAATGTACTTAGAATATTCCTCAATTAAATTACCTAGTTCGTTGTAATAATAAAACTCTTCCTTATAAACTTTATTATAACTGTTGTAATACATCTTTTTCAGTTGCGTATCACTCAATCTTTCGTAAGAAAAACTATCTGTATTAATTACATATTGATTTCTAATGTAGAAATCACCTTTGTAATCACACATATTCTCATCTCTGCAATAGGTTTGATTAACAATATTATTAATCTCATCATACCTATAATGGTAAGAAAAATAACCATAGCTATCACTTTTCCTAACATAATCCAACCTGTTACTGTCACTATAATGATAGGTTATAATATTGGTGTCTTTTTTGTTTCCTTGAGTCAGAAACGTGGCAATTTGCTTTATTAACAAACCATCTTTATTAAACTCATAATAAAAATCCAGCCCCTTAGTTCTAATGATATCTCTTACTTTTTTGCTTGAACGAGAACCTGTAATGGACTTAACTTTATTTTTACTAATAAACTTCGTATTGAAAAATGGCTCATCAGTAAATAATGGTCTATTGATTTCTAATATTTGTGCATCAGCAACATTTGCTATCAAACACAGGAGGAAAACTATATTTACAAATCGAACCACTAACTTATATTATCTTTTTACAAAGAAATACAAATAAAAAAGCATCAATCAATTGATTGATGCTTTTTTATTAACGCTCTAGCGTTTATATTATTCTTTATCAAAATAAACTTCAGTCATGTCTCTATATTCCATGGCATTTGAAGGGAAATTTTTAACATATACCTGAATTAACCGAGTATTTTCATCGTAATAAATAGGCAATGTAGCTGCATCATCAACAGCAATTTGGTCTGCTTGTCTAAATAACTCGTATCTTTTTGCCTCATCAACCTCTCTTAATGCCAAGTTAAATTTTTCATCGAAAGCAGCACTTTGGTATCGTACTGAGTTGATAAACGATTTAGTTGTAATATCAGCAGGAACATGACCTCCATACAATAAATTTAAAAAGTTTTCTGGATCTGGATAATCAGCAATCCATGCAGAACGCCAAAAAAGAGCCTTACCTGTTTCTAAATTTTCTAAATGTTGAGGAAATTGTAATTGTTCAATTTTTATTTTAACGCCTAAATTTTCAGCAAGCATTTTTTGAACAACTTCAGCAATTTGAACATTTCTATCTCCACCACCAGAGTTTATTTGAAGTGTTATTTCCGGGAAACCTTTACCTCCTGGATAACCTGCTTTCTTTAAATGTTCTCTTGCTTTTTCAGGATCACAAACATATCCTTTCACATTTTCGTAATCATAACCTTTAAATGGAGGTACGATACCATTTTCTCCAGCTCTTCCTTCACCTTGAAGTGTATAAGTAACAATATCGCTTTTGTTTATCGCATAATTAAATGCCTTACGAACATCAATGTTATCAAAAGGAGGCAATTTGGTTTGCATACCTAAATAAACGACACTCATTGCAGGAACAACTTGCATAATGTAAGGCTTGTTTCCGCCTTTTTTAGCATCTTCTAATTCCCCTACAACATCTTTTATCATTTCTAAAGGTAAACGATAAACCATGTCAAGGTTTCCTTTTTTAAACTCTAAAAGTTCAGCTTTTTTCTCTTTTACAAATGAAAATTTAATCCCATCTAAATAAGGTAATTTATTACCATATTGATCAACACCCCAATAGTTTGGATTGTTTTCAAGAATTACAGTTTCTGATTCTTTAATAGTTTTTACTTTGAAAGGGCCTGTACCAACACAATTAATTCTCATGTCAATACCGTACATATCAAAAGCTTCTTTAGGATAAACCCAACATGCAGAGTGGCTAACAATTTTTAAGAACCCGGCAAATGAATAGCTTAAATCAATTTGAACAGTATAATCATCAATTACTTTAACTCCTTCAACACCCCCTGCTAAAGGTTTTTTATCAATGGTTGACTGAAAATATTCCGGAGCACCTTTCACCTTATCCTTAAACAACCAATACATCTGATTTTCTGGTGTACTTTCACAAACTTTATCCAAACAATATTTCACATCACTAGCTTTAAGCTCTCTTCCTTTACCATCTTTAAAACACTGATTATCATGAAACATTACTCCTTTTCTCAAATGAAACGTAAATGAAGTAGCATCTTCATTTATATCCCATTTTTCAGCTAACGAAGGCATTACACTTAAATCTTCTTGATTCAGTTTAACTAACCCTTGATAAACCTGATTGGTAATTCTATGGGCAACAACTTCAGTAACATTTAGTGGATATAAGCTTCTAAAATCATCTGTCTCGTTAATTTTAAAAACACCACCATATTTAACACCACCTTGAGCTACTTTTGTATTGTTGCTATCTTTATTATCATTACCGCCACAACCAACAAAAATTAGCGATGTAGCGATCATTAAATAGATTAATTTTTTCATAGTAAATGTTTAAACTTTAAAAAACGACATTACAAATATAAATATTACATTATAATATCCTAAATAATTAGCTAAAGTATTAATTTTTTTAGATGAATTTCGTTATCTTATTTGATAGTTTTAAATTTTTAGCTAATGAGTATTCGTAAGGTGTTAAAAATAATTCAACAAGTATTTTAATATCTTTACCTTTTGTGCGTTTTTTATTTGTTAAAGATTGCGTTTTTTACTCTCTATATCTATTTATCTTTTTATTTATCAATTGGGTTTTTCTCAAACGATAAGCAACCATCGTATACAATCAATTTTAATAAGTAGTGACACCATTAAAATAGATAATCAATCTATTGTTCCATTTTCTGAAATAGTTTACCTGAATAATATTATTCTTGACTCTTCGTCTTACAAAATAGATTATACCAAATCTTTATTTATTGTAAAAAAAAAATCGCTAATCAACACCCAAATAAAAATTATTTACAAAGTTTTACCCGTTTCGTTTAGTGAAACATTTGAACATAAAAAAATAAATGTAATTGAGAATAAAGACTCTGTAGTTATAAATCCTTTTCTGTTTGAATACAGCCCTGTTAAAGAAGATATTTTTTATTTAAACGGGCTAAACAAGTCGGGGAGCATTTCACGAGGTGCGACTTTTGGAAACAATCAAGATTTAGCAGTCAACTCTAGTTTAAACCTACAATTGTCAGGTAAAATAAGCGACAATATAAATATATTAGCTTCCATTTCTGATGACAACATACCTATTCAAGCTGAAGGGAACACACAACAACTGCAAGATTTCGATAAAGTTTTTATTCAACTTTATGATGACAATTGGAAACTCACTGCGGGTGATTTTTTTGTCCGACAACCAAAAAGTTATTTCTTAAACGTGAATAAGAAAGCTCAAGGAGGAAGTTTTGAAATAATATTAAATCCAAGTAAAAAAAACGAATTCAGAACAATTACACCATTTGCAAGTGCTGCAGTTTCTAAAGGAAAATATGCCAGGCAATCCATAAAAGGTGTCGAGGGAAATCAAGGTCCTTATCGATTAAAAGGAAATGAAAACGAAACCTACATTATCATCCTTTCAGGAACAGAAAAAATTTATGTAGATGGCAAACTATTAAAACGAGGAACAGAAAATGAGTATGTAATTGATTACAATACTGCTGAGTTGACTTTTACCTCTAATTTTTTGATTACAAAAGACTCCAGAATTATTGCTGAATTTGATTATTCGGAACGAAATTATTCGCGTACCATGTTAAACTTTGGTACTGAGTACGAAAGTAAAAAACTGAAGTTGAATTTTAATTATTTCTCTGAACAGGATCTTAAAAACCAACCTTTACTTCAAGATTTAAATGCAGATCAGAAAAAATTACTATCAGAAATTGGAGACAGTTTAGATCTTGCTATTGTCCCTAATATCAGTTTAACTGGATTTAAAGAAAATTTAGTGTTGTATAAAATGATTGACACACTTGGCTACGACTCTGTATTTGTTTATTCAACTGACCCCGACAGTGCTATTTACCAATTAGGATTTTCGTTGGTTGGTCAGAACAATGGTAATTATATTCTCATACAAAGCTCTGCCAATGGTAGAGTTTATCAGTGGGTAGAGCCAATTGGTGGCGTTCCTCAAGGAAATTATGAGCCTGTTATTTTGCTAATAACACCTAAAAAAATTGAAATGACTGTTTTTGGAGGAGAGTATACTTTTTCAGAATTTTCAAAAATAAGTTGGGAAGGAGCGTTATCGAATAATGATATCAATACTTTTTCATCGAAAGATAGTAAAGACAATATTGGTTATGCATTGAAAATGAAAAGCGACAACATCATACCTTTATCACAGGAAAAAGAAGGATGGCAATTAAATGTTGGTGCGGGTTACGAGTTTATTGATCAATATTTTAAAGGTATTGGACCATTTAGAAATATAGAATTCCAGCGAGACTGGAATATTTCTGCTATAAATTTTAGTTCTGACCAACATGCAATAAGTTCTTATTTTGGAATACAAAAAACTAAATTATTAGATATAAAATATTTGGTAAATTATTTAGACAACATCAATGAGTATCGAGGTATTAAAAACGGTATTTCTACAACTATAACTCACAAAGGATTTAAATTATTAAGTAATACCAGTTATTTAATTACAGAAGGTTTAAACACTACCGAATTCATTAGAAACAAGGTTACCTTAACCAAAAACATTAGTTGGTTTGTATTGGGTGTTGAACAAGAAATTGAACAGAATAAATTTTTCATTCCAAAAACAGACACATTATTAGGAAACAGTTTTAGATTTAACATTTGGAAGGGATTTGTACAAAACGCCGATACTACAATTAATAAATTTTTAATCAGCTACAAACAACGTACTGATGATGCTGCAAGCACAACACTTTTTAAACCCATTACCAAAGCCGAAGACATTGAAGCATCTTATGCTTTACTAAAAAATCAAAACCATATTTTAAGAAGTAGTATTATTTATAGAAAACTACAAATTACAGAACCAACTCTGACCACAAACAAACCAGACGAGAACATACTATCACGAATAGAATATTCAGCTCGATTTTTAAAAAGTGCTGTTACCTCAAACACTTTTTATCAAATTGGTTCTGGTTTGGAAGTAAAAAAAGAATTTTCATTCGTTGAGGTTCAACCTGGACAAGGAACTCATACGTATTTAGGTGATTTAAATAATAATGGCGCCAGCGATTTAAATGAGTTCGAAGTTGCAATATTTAAAGATCAGGCTAATTTTATTAAAATATTTACACCAACTAACGATTATATTAGAACATATACTAATGAATTTAATCAAGGTCTTTTCATAAATCCTGAAACCCAGTGGGGAGATAAAGATGGCATAAAAAAATTTATTGCTCGTTTTGCCAATAGAACCAATTACCGAGTTAACAGAAAAACATTAAACAAACGAGAGTACTTTAATCCTTTTGTTTATAATGTTGCTGATAGCAATTTAGTTACTACAAATCAAGGATTTTTGAACACCATATTTTTTAACAAAACCAATACTAAATGGAGTATGGATTTCACTTATCAAGAAAACCAAGAAAAATCTTTATTAACTAATGGTGTCGAATCAAGAAAAACAATTATTCGAACGGGAAAAATAAGATGGAACATTTCAAGAGTATTTACTATTCAAAATATTTTATCCAATGGTATTAAATCCAATAAATCACAATTTTTTAGCAATCAAACCTATTACCTAAATAATTACGAGGCAGAGCCAAAACTTACCTACCAACCGGATGTTAAGTTGCGAATAAGTGTCTTTTATAACTTTAAAGAAAAACAAAATAGTGTATTATATGGAGGAGAAATCCTCAAAGCACATAAAATTGGCGGAGAAATGCGTTACAACATTGCATCTAAAGGAAGTATAATGTTTAACATCAATTACATTGAAAACATCTACAATAATGTGGTGAACAATACTGTTGTTTCATACGAAATACTTGAAGGGTTATTAGCAGGAAAAAACACTACTTGGGAAGTTATCTATCAACAAAATCTATCCAAACACATGCAGCTTAATTTAAACTACAATGGAAGAAAATCAACAGACACTCCGATCATTCATGTTGGAGGCGTTCAAGTTCGAGCCTTCTTCTAATTTATTGATGGAGTAGATTTTTTATTAGCGAACTGATAAAAACGTATTCCCACCATCAATTCATGTGTTCCATTGCTATAGTTTTTAAGGTTTGTTGTAGTAAAATCAAACCCATATGCAATAGTAAAATAATTATTAATTATATAACCCATAGAAGCCGTTATTGCATCTTTATCTCGATAAGTACCCGCCAACCAAACTTTATCTTGATATATCAGTCTTATTGTCCCTTCAAATTGAACAGGTACTGGTTTTACATATTTCACAAAAACAGATGGCTCAACCACAAAATCTTCGGACACTTGAAACTTGTAGCCTCCATTAAAGAAAAAGTGACTTGGTAATGTCCCCTCAGGATTTCTACCCTCTTTAAAAAAGTTTATTCTACTATTTAGCAATTGAGGTGCTGAAAAACCCACATAATATTTTTCATGATAAAGATACAATCCAAATCCAGCATCAGGCAATAAAACCGATTGAACACCATTAGTTATAATATCATCATCACTTTCCCTAAGAGTAATTTTCGAACCATCAATCATAAATTGAATTACGCCTGCCGAAATACCCATCGATAATTTAACTTTTTCGTTCACTTTAATGTGATAAGCATAAGAAGCATTAAATCCTGTTCTTCTTGTCGGACCAACATTATCAGTAAAAATATAACCTCCAAAACCCATTTTTTGGTTTTTTGTTGGTCCATTTACACTTAGCGTATAAGTACGTGGCGCATCTGTAATTCCTTCCCATTGATAACGGTGAGCAGACTTACCCTCGAAATAAGGTCTTGATCCTCCTATAGCAGGATTTATCAAATAATCGTTTAAATAATACTGGCTAAAATGAGGCAGCTGTTGTGAAAAAACAAAACCACAAGTCATTAATAAAAACGATATTATTACTACTTTTTTCATATAGTTTTTCATCTATTACATCTTATCTAAGTACAGTTAATGGACCTGTAAAAGGTTTGGTTTTTCCATCATTTAATTCTATTACGTAGTAGTAAGTACCTACTGGTAAATTTTGTCCACCATACGTTCCATTCCAATCATTTTGATAGTTGGTCGATCTAAACAACATTTCTCCCCAACGATTATAAATTTCAACTACATGATTTGGATATTGGTCTAAATAATCAATAACCCAAGTATCATTTTTACCGTCACCATTTGGCGTAATACCATCAGGAAAACGAATAGTTGGAATTACCGTTACAATAACACTATCTGTTGAAATACACCCATCAGCAGATGTTACGGTTAAATAGTATGTAGTCGTTGTAACAGGGTTAGCTATAGGGCTAGAAATAGTTGTATCACTCAAACCTATTGAAGGGGTCCAAACATAAGTTCCTCCACCAGAAGCATTTAATTGTGTACTGTTTCCTTCTACAATGGTAATATCAATCCCCGCATTAGCAATTGGTTGCGGATTATATGTCACACATATCGTATCCGAACTATTACATACACCAAAAGCTGTAAATACATAACAAACAGTTCCACTTGTTCCCGAACTAACTGTAACATTATTTGTATTAGAAAGAACAGTCATACTGGGAAGCTCCAACCATTGAACACCAGTAACTGAACCAAGGGTATTACCTATCAGATTCAATGAGTTACCCATGCAAATGCTTGTGTCATTACCAACTATAGCAACTACAGTATCTAACGAGCCTATATTTACATTTACAGGAACAGAACAATTATTTTGGTCGGTAATAGTTACTACATAAGCTCCATAACACAAATTAATTGCTGGATTTGTAGTTTGTCCACTTGGATTCCAACTGAATGTGTATATTCCTGTTCCGCCACTAACAACCAATAAAGCTTGTCCGTCACAGACACTTGAACAGCTTGCATCTGTTACATTTGAAACAGCTGTTATTAAGGATGGTTCAGTAATCACTACACTATCGGTAACGGAACAACCATTGGCGTCGGTTACATTAACCACATAAGTACTTGGAGAAAGATTAAATATTGAATCTTGCACACCTCCTGGTGTCCATACAGCTGTATTATAAGGGGCCATTCCACCCGAAGGATGAACAACTGCCCAACCGTCAGTTAAACCATTACACGTCACATTAGACGAATCAATGTTAGCAAGTAAAATTATCGGTTCTACTATTGTGTCAATTGAAACTCCAACGCAACCAACTGCATCTGTTACACTCACATTATAAACATCAGCACATAAGTTGGTTATGGTACTATCAAATAAATTATTAGGTGTAGCATTCGCTGACCAAACATAAGTATAAGGGCTTGTTCCTCCAATTGGGCTTGACAATAAAATACCGTTACATAACCCACTACATGTAATTGGAGTATTAATTACATTAGGGTCTGGCGCATTTGTATTACTTAACGAAAAAATAAATGTATTAGAACAACCTGTATTATCAGTAATATCAACACTATAAAGACCTGCACACAAATTAATTACTGTACCAGTACTTTGACCAGCAATTGGTGCTCCCCATAAGAATGTATAAGGACCTGTTCCACCTGAAGGGTTTAACTGAATTGAACCATCACAAACATTACAAGCTGGGGTAAACAATGTTTCATTTGCTAGTATAGCGGTGGGTTCTGTCAATATTATAGTATCTGAAGCTGTACATCCACCAGCATCGGTTACAACAACGTAATACGTTCCTGCACATAAATTTGTGGCTAATTGACCTATCTGTCCATCACTCCACAAATAAGTGTATGGAGAACTTCCTCCTAATGGCGATGCTATTAAAGCACCATCACATGATGCATTACACGAAATTGCAGAATTAATTCCTATTGAAACACTCAAAATGCTTGGACCAACAATAGTTGTACTGATAGAATCTCTACAATTTGATGCATCTGTAACTACAGCAGTGTAATTTCCAACACATAAATTTGTAGCAACATCATTATTTCCACCAGAAGGGTTCCACTGATAAGAGAATGGACTTTGACCAGCACCAGAAACAACAGTTGCACTTCCATCACATGAACCAAAACATGATTCAGGAATAAGATTAGTGATACTTAAATTTAAGCCTGTTGTGCTAACAGTAACTGTATCAATAGTTATACAACCAATTGCATCGGTAACTGTAACCGTATAGAAATTTGAACAAAGTCCTGTAGCCAACGAATCTGCCTGTCCAGTTGGGTTCCAAGAGAATGAATACGGTAAATTTCCGTTAGATGCGGAAGCTAATGCTGTTCCATCGCAAGAACCAGGACAGCTTTCTCCTGTAGAAGTCATAACAACCGTTGGTCCTGTAATACTATTAACTATTATGTTATAATTATATACGCAACCAGTACCTTGATCAGTTATTTGAAGTGTAATTGTTCCAGCACATAATCCTGTAGTTGTAGTTTGGGTATTATCTCCATTACCCCATAAATAGGTATATGGTCCAACACCCCCAACTGGGTTAGCTGTTGCAGAACCATCGCATTGTCCACAGGTTGGTCCGTTAACTGTAGTACTATCATCTAAAGTACCAGGCTCATTAACAGTTAATGTATCATAAGCAGTACAACCGTTTGCATCAACAACAATTACGTTATATGATCCTGCAGCTAATCCAATTGCTGTGGAATCTGTTTGCAATGGTGTTGTACTCCATATATAAGTATATGGTAACACTCCTCCTACCGCATGAGTAGTAATACTACCATCACTTTGTCCGTTACAATTTGCATCGGTTACAACTGAACTTGTAGATAAAATTGAAGGTGTTATTACAGAAATGGTATCCGACTGAATACATCCTCTATTATCAGTTGTTGTAACAGTATATAGACCTGCACACAAACTTGTTGCTAAAGAGTTTGTTTGAATAGGTGCTGAATCCCAAGAATAAGTATAAGGAGGTGTACCTCCGCTTACTGTTGTTAAAGCTGTTCCATCACAATCTCCATTACAAGTAGTAGATATTGACGACATGGTATTAGTTAAAACTGTAGGTGCAGTTAAAGAGAAATTATGGATAATAGAACAACCATTTCCATCTGTAATGGTTACTATATGATTTCCAGCACATAAAGATGTTGCTGTTGGGCCACTATCTCCATTACTCCAATTAATAGTATAAGTACCTATACCTCCGGAAGGATTTACCGTTGCTGTTCCATCACAAACTCCATTACAAGAAACTGGAGTTGTCGATAAATTAGCCAAAATTTGAATAGGTTCCTCAACTCGTATTGAATCAACCGAAATACAACCTAGACTATCCTGAACAACTACATTGTAAAGTCCCGCACATAAACTCGTAGCTGTATCTGTTGTTTGTAACAAGTTATCATCCCATTGGTAAATAAATGGTGATGTTCCTGCAGTAACTTGAGTCCACGCCGTTCCATCACAAGAACCAAAACAAGATACACTATCGAAAGCAGTTAAAAGTGTTGGTCCATTTGGATTACTAATCAACACATTAAATGTTTGAGTACAACCTAAACTGTTCGTAACATCAACGTTATATGCACCAGGACATAAATTATTTACCGTTGGAGTAATTTGACCACCAGGCAACCATAAATAAGTATATGGACCTGACCCAACACCAACATTTATAGTTGCTGATCCATCACAAACTCCACAAGTAGCATCTGTTGTATTAAAATTAGCGGTTAAACTATTTCCACTAAATATATCAACATTATCAGTCGCTGAACAACCTTTTGCATCAGTTACTGTAACAGAATAATTGCCAGCAGCCAATCCCGAAACAGTTGGGGTAGTTAATCCATTAGACCATAAATAAGTATATGGAACAGTTCCTCCTGAAGGGGTAGCTGTTGCCGAACCATCGCTTTGGCCAAAACAGGTTAAATTGTTAGCATTTGCAGAAACTGTTAATATATTTGGTTCATTGATAACAACAGTTACTGGTCCTGTACATCCTAAAGCATCGGTAACTGTAACCGTATATGTTCCTGCACATAAACCTGTTACCGCATTATTGTTTGGAGCAGGACAAGGTCCCGACCACGAATAATTATATGGAGGGACTCCTCCAACTGGAACTACAATAGCAGAACCATCATTACCTCCATTACAAGTTACATTTATACTAGAAACATTAGCTGTTAATACCAAGTTTTCACCTATAACTACTGTTTGAACTGTTTTACAACCATTCCCATCAGTAACTTGAACAGTATAATTTCCTGCACACAAACCATTAACACTTGTAACAGTTTGACCTGTAATTGTTCCTCCTGTCCACAAGTATGTATAGTTAGGCATTCCTGAGATTACACTCACCGAAGCTGTTCCAGTACAAGATCCGCTACAAGAAGCATCCGTAGTGGTTGTAGTAATAACTGGTCCATTTGGATTGCTAATAGGTATTAGAAAAGTTTGCATACAACCATTTCCATCTGTAATTTCTACAGGATATGTTCCAGCTGCTAAACCCACAGGATTAGACACATTTAGCCCGCCTAAACTAGTCCAGTTATAAGTATATCCAGCTCCTGAACCGCCAGTTGGAAAAACTGTTGCAGTTCCATCATTTACACCACAAGCAGCAGGAGTTGTTGTCTCATTTGCCATAATTAATGAAGGTTCATTAACAACGGCTACGTCAACTACTGAACAACCATTTGCATCAGTAACAGTAACATTATATGTTCCGGGTAATAAGCCTATTGCAATAGGTGTTGTTTGAGATAATGCGTCGTTCCACTGGTAAGAATATGGAGCCGTTCCATCCAACGGTGTTGCTGTAGTTGTTCCATCAGAACCACCATTACAGTTCACATCAGTAGAACTTGTTGTAACTGTTAAAACATTTGGACTGGTAATGTTAAAATCAACCACTTTTGTACAACCATTAAAATCAGTAATCGTTACACTAACCGCTCCCAAACATAATCCAGAAACGGCAGAAGTTGTTTGACCATTTACACTATTCCCTGTCCATAAGTAAGTATAAGGAGCAGTTCCTCCAGAAGGAGTTACACTTGCCGTTCCATCACAATTACCACTACAACTAACATT
Source organism: Flavobacteriales bacterium (assembly GCA_050248475.1). GTDB lineage: Bacteria > Bacteroidota > Bacteroidia > Flavobacteriales_E > Vicingaceae > Vicingus. Next base: position 40,183 of record JBFWSH010000015.1, on the reverse strand, counting down.
GGTAAATGTAGAATTCGTGGTAATACTATCCTTTTCACCTATAACAACAAATGTATTTAGCACGCATCCCATAGCATCGGTTACTGTCAAACTTAAAGTACCAGCACATTGCCCTGTTATCGTAGAATCAGTTTCTCCAGGAATGCTCCAATTATAGGTATAACCAGCAGTTCCACCTATTGGAATTACATTTGCTGCTCCATCACAAGCTCCAAAACAAGAAGCATCGTTTACTGTAGTTGTTATACCAGATGGCCCAGCTGGATTACTTACTGCAAAAGTAAAATTTTGTACACAACCATTTGCATCGGTTATTGTATCGGTATAGAAGCCAACTCCTAGACCAGCTATAGCATTAGATACTGATCCATTTGACCATGAATGGAAATAATTAGGGGTACCACCTGAAGGAGTGACAGTAATACTACCATCATTAACACCACAATTTGCACCAACAATTACTTCATTCGGGGTTATTAATAATGGTTCAGTAATATTAACAGAACCTGTAAAGAAACAACCATTGGTATCTGTTACCGTTACCGTATAAATACCTGGCACTAAATTAGATATTGAATCCGTTGTGGTAGGTACTGGTAAACTACCTCCCACCCACGAATATTGATATGGGGGCGTTCCTCCTATTGGTGTCGCTATAGCTGTACCATCATTATTTCCATTACATGTAATATTTGTACTGTCTAAGGTTACTTGTAAAACCGCAACATTACTTACCACGTAACTACCAACTGCTGTACAACCATTTGCATCAGTAATGGTTACATTATAAGTATCAGGACATAATCCACTGTTTGTGGAATCTGTAGGATTAAGGATAGGTGAACCACCAACTGATGACCACAAATAAGTATAGCCCCCTGCCCCACCTGTTGGTGTAGCCGTTGCTGTACCCGAACAAACTCCATTACACTGAATAGGAGTTCCGGTTGCATTAGCCAGTAGTTGAGGGTTGCCTAAAACTGTAATATTTTGAGTTGTAGAACAACCATTTGCATCTATTGAAATTGCAGAATATACTCCAGGACATAAATTGGTAATGGTATCAGTTGTAAAAGGAGGACCAACATTCCAACTTGTTGTATGTGGCTCAATTCCTCCACTTACCGTTATTCCAGCAATACCATCACAATCACCAAAACAAGTTTCTGGAATATTTAAAGGATTTGATGAAAAAATTGATGGTTCTGTAATTTCATAAGTTTCTTGTCGAGAGCAACCTAAAGTGTCAGATATTGTCACCATATAAAATCCAGCTACCAGCCCATTAACTGAACTTGTTGTTTGCCCTGTTATACTTCCTCCGTTCCATAAATAAGAATACCCGGGAGTTCCACCAGTAGGTGCTAAAGAAATACTTCCTGTACTATTTCCATTACAGCTAACTTGGACGATTGTTTCGTTTGGAGTAATTGAATCAGGTTCACTAATTACTAAAGTATCGGTTTGACTACATGAATTAGCATCAGTTACCGTTACCCAATATGTTCCTGGTCCTAATCCAGTTTGAGGGGTATTTGACCAAGTCAACGTATAAGGTGGAACCCCTCCTGATGGAGCAGCAGATATCGTTCCATCGTTAGCACCAAAACAAGTTACATCTGTAAAAGTTCCATTTGGAACCAAAACCGAAGGATCTACAGGCATTAATACACTTGCATTAGCCTGGCATCCAGTCGCATCAGTTACAATTACGGTATAATTACCTGGGCATAAACTATCTGCTGTTTGAGTAGTATCTCCATTAGTCCAGCTATAGGAATATGGTAAAATACCACCAGCAGGATTAGCTGTTGCTGTTCCATCACACAACCCATTACAACTAATTCCAACAGTGTCTGTTAAAATTGTAATAACTATTGATGGAGCTATGGTTGCTGAATCTGTTTTTGTACAACCCAATGAATCCGTTACAGTAATACAATAGGTTCCAGGACACAATGTAGGAACTGTAGTTTGAGTAACATCACCACTACACCATGAAAAAGACCATGAAGCTAATGCACCAGTACCTCCTGTGGGATTAACTGTAGCTGAACCATCACAATTAGTAGCACAACTTGTACTAATTGCTGAAGGGTTTACCACTATAGCAGGGGGATTGGTAATAGTAATGGTATCTCTATCTATACACCCAACAGCATCAGTAACTTCAACATAATATTGCCCAGCAGAAAGTCCACCTACTGGATTACCTCCCGGAACAATAGTTCCCGCAGGCAATCTTCTCCAAACAATAGTCACATAAGGAGCTGTTCCACCAAAAGGCAGAGCAGTTGCAGTACCATTATTTAAGTTATTACACGTAATATTGGTAAATGAAGCGTTTGCATCTAAAGTATTCGGCTCTGTAATTGTAACCGAATCTTGAAGAGTACATAAAGAATCATCCGTAATGGTGACATAATAGGTTCCAGCACATAAATTTGTTGCAGTTTGAGTTGGTTGATTTCCAGGCGTCCAATTATAAACATAAGGGGAAGTACCTCCAGAAGGATTTGTTGTAGCACTTCCTGAACAAACTGCATTACATAGTAAATTTGTTCCTGAGCTGATTGTAGTTATAGGCGTGGGTTCGTTGATTACAAAATTTGCCGGTGTAATACAGCCATTGGCATCACGAACATCAACTGTATGATTTCCAGCACATAAATTAAGAATTGTATTAGATAGTCCTCCAACATTAATGTATGGGGCACCATCCCACGAAACCATATAGGGAGAAATCCCTCCACCAATGTTTACCGTTGCAGAGCCTTCACATAAAGCGTTACATCTTAAATCAACAGTAGTAACAATAGCCGTTAGTGCTGTCGGTTCTGCAATAGTTACACTATTGCTTGCGCTACACCCAGTACCATTATTATCTGTAACGGTAACAGTATAAGTATTTGGACAAAGCCCCCAAATAGTATCGGTACCCTGTCCATTAGGAGGTGCTGGCAACCAATTATAGGTATAACCAGGCGTCCCACCAGAAACAGTAACACTAGCTGTTCCATCACACGCATTTTTACATAAGACATCAGTACTATCCATAGTTAATACCATGGGGAAAGGTTCAGAAATCAAGACACTATCAGTATGCGTACATAAATTTGAATCAGTAACAGTAATAGTAACAAATCCTTGGCACAAACCTGTAGTAGTTGTTTGTGTAATATCCATATTTTCCCATAAATAGGAATAAGGGGTTGTTCCTCCTGAAGGATTTGAGGTTGCAATACCATCACAAACACCAGGACATGACATATCAGAGATCAATGATGGATTCGATAGTAATGGCAGAGGTTCTGTAATATCAATCGTATCCTGTATTTCACACCCTTTACTATCAGTAACAATTACGATACATTGACCTGGGCAAAGACCGACAATCGAATCAAAAGTTGAAGGACCACAAGACCATGCATAGAAATAGGGAGCGGTACCATTTATGGGGGTTGTAATAGCAGTACCATCACAAGCACCAAAACAAGTTATGTTTGTAAACGTAGTTGAAGTCAATAAAGTATCAGGTTCAGTAATAACGAATGTAACTACCGTATCACAACCATTAGCATCTACAATAGAATCCGTATAAGTACCTGCTACCAAATTTAATATAGTAGATGATTGTCCAGAAGTGGTAGTTTCGACAAAACCAGTACTCCAGTTGTGAGTATAATTAGGAACTCCGCCAAGGTTTACTGTAACTGTAGCAGATCCATCAGAATAACCACCACAACTTACATCAATTTGCGAAGATGAAATATCTAAAGAATCAGGAGATGAAATGCTAACAGTTGTATCGCCTGGACAGTTATTAACATCAAGGATGTCAATAGTGTAACTTCCTATACACAAATTAGAAATCCCTGGATTGGTTAAAACGTTTGGAGCTGCATTAGCCGACCACTGATACGTATAGCCACCATTACCACCAGTTGGGTTTGCAGTTGCAGAGCCATTACAATCCCCAAAACACAATATGTCCGTTACAGTAACATTCGGATAAATATAATCTGGTTCAGGAACAAAATAATCGAATGTATCAATACAACCAAATCCATCTTGCACTTCTAAAGAGTAATTACCTGCACATAAACCAGTTACCGTAGACGTTGTATCTGCAACTGTAAATGGAGGGATCGGATACCATTGATAAGCGAACTCTGCATATGAAGCTCCGGTAACAATAACATCAATACTACCATCGCAAGTATCTCTACAAGTTGTTTGAATAATATCTTCCAAAATAGGAACTATTGAAGGATGGCCTTTGACTTCTCCTTGGGGAGCTTTGACACTAGCATCACAGCTATTACGTACAACTGCAGTATAAATACCTGGGCATAACCCCGTAATTGTTGATGTAGCATTTGGGCCAGGAATCGGACAACTAAAACATTCTCCTGTATAACTATTTATACCACTTCCCGGTAACCAATCCACTGTTGCAGTAGGACAAGTAATTGAAAATGTAACTGTTAAAGAACCATCACAAACATTACCACACGAAACTGTATCATTATCTACAGTAGCGGTAGTAACCGTTTTATTAGAAGAATTATCATTTGGAGAAATACTTAAATCATAAATAGTAGTTTCGGAAAAATCGTAATTGTTTTTTTTATTATCAACCAGTAATAAATTATAGGCAAGAATAGTAGATTTACCTGTAATCAAAGTCCTTTTGATATTAGAATTAGAAACAAACGAACCACACAAGACATCGTTATAGTTTAAATTGAGCGTACCACTTGTATGACGTAATTCGTTGTTGTGATTTTGAATTGGGCTAGTTAATTTATATTCTCCAGAACCCTCAAAAACTATATCAGAATTCCAAACAAACCAACCTAAATGAACAGTTTCTGTATTGCTACTTTTAAATCTTAAAGTAGATTTTATTTGATTTTCGAATTGTGAACTCACCAAAATAGAACCATAAATATTAATTTCGGTTTGTTTATTCGATTCAATTGTAAAATTTGATTTTGAGGCAGTTACACTAAAATTGTGAACAGAAATGTTTGATGAAATAGTAATGATGCTATTTTTTATATTGAACGATTTGTTATCGATAAAAACATTATCAGAAGCTGAAGGGACACCAAAACCACCATTTCCTCCCGATTGATTTGACCAGTGATTAACTTCGTTCCAGTTTCCGCTATTACCAACCCAGTAAAAATCACCAGCAAAAGTCTGACTAACAACAACTAAAGCTATTGTTAGTGTAAATAAATACTTTTTGAAATTCATTAAATCTAAATTAAATTCAAAATATTGATACGTTACGACAATAATACAAAATATGTTACTAATTTCTTAATATTATTACAATTATCACCGTTTTTACAGGACGTTTTTTTTACTCATTCAGTTGCAAATTGATTTTAGCTCATCAAAAAAGATTTAACAATTTGAAGAAATTCTGTTGGGTTTTCAGCATGCACCCAATGACCACTATTTGAAATTGTTTCTATTTTAGCATCAGAAAATATTTTTTTAATCTCTTCAAAATCTGAATCCAAAACATAATTCGATTTTTCGCCACGAACAAAAAGCGTTGGTTTTGAAAAAATGTTGATGTTCTTCAATCCAACTCCCACCATATCAATATTATCATTAATTACTGATAAATTAAATCGCCAAGCCAATTTACCTTGTTCAATCCAATACAGGTTTTTTAGCAAAAACTGACGCACTGATAAATCGCTAATGTGTTTTGATAGTTGTACATCTGCCTCCTGCCTAGTTTTAATCACCTCAAAATTTAACGATAACAAACCATCAATAATTTGTCTATGATGAACTGGATAAGCTTTTGGAGCAATATCTGCTACAATTAATTTGGACAATGAACCAGGGTAATTCATCGCAAATTGCATAGCTGTTTTTCCACCCATAGAGTGTCCTAAAACGATTGGGTTTATAATGTTGTGTTCTTGAATAAATTCAAACAAATCTTCTGCCATTACTTCATAGCTAAACTCATTACTATGAGGCGATTGGCCATGATTTCGCTCATCAACCAAAAAAACCTCAAAATCAGTACTCAATTCTTTGGCAATACTCATCCAATTATCTAACGAACCAAATAGTCCATGTAAAATAATTAAGGGCGTGCCTTCTCCTACTTTTTTATAATTTAATTTCATTCTTCTGTCTTCTTTATGAGGGCAAAGTTCTTCATTTTAGTTTATATCATTATTTTTGAGGAGTAATAAAGTTAGCTATGGATACTATAAAGGTAATTGCAGAAAATAAAAAAGAGCACCTGATTGCTTTTGACAAAGAATTAAAAAGCGGAACCATTGATAACAATGTGTTCAACTGGGATGTGTCGAAAATTAACGAACGCACTTTTCATGTGATAAAAAACAACAAATCGTACAATGTAGAATTATTGAAAGTAAACAGAGAGGAAAAAAACTTCTTTATAAAAGTAAACGGTAAAAAATTCAAGTTTGCAGTTAAAGACAAATACGATGAGTTGTTAAAAAGCCTTGGAATGGACAATTTGGCAACCACTAAAGTTGCCAACTTAAAAGCTCCAATGCCAGGTTTAGTTATCGACATTTCGGTTGAAGTAGGGAAAACTGTACTAAAAGGCGATGCTTTATTGATTTTAGAAGCCATGAAAATGGAGAATGTGATAAAATCGCCAACTGATGGTGTAATAAAAAGTATTGCAGTAAATAAAGGCGATGCAGTTGAAAAAAACCAAGTTTTATTAAACTTCCAGTAAACTAATGAAAGTTTTGCTCCACTGTTTTTTTCTTTTGTTGTTTGCTTGTTCAGGCTCCGAACCCAAGACTGATTTGGTTGAAATAGCTGATTCTACTAGTAAAGTTGTTCCACTTAAAGTGGTTACTGGTGAAGCTGCAATTATTGAGCCAGTTACCGATAGCGAAATAAAAACGTACACCAAAGATGGTATTACACTAGAAGAAATAAAAGCTGAAGAATACAATAATGCTACCTTAAAACTTTCAACCAAGCAATTTAAAGAAGGAGCAAACAATTTAAGTTTTAATATTGAAAATATTAACAATTACAACATCGCCATTTTAGAAAACAATTACACGTTGAATTTTTTCGATACACCTCATTTTAAAAAAGAATTTTTGTATGGAAACAATGTGTTTTTGGCTTTTTTGACCGACCAAAACAAACTTAGTGTAAAAAAGAACAGAGCTCATTTGCTAAAAAATGTAATAATTGGCGACATGGACCCTTTGTTTAATATGAACCAACCGCATTTATTTTATTACTTACCGCAACCTGAAACTAGTATGCCTATTTTAGATTTTTATTTGGTAAATACTGCTATTTCTGCCACCGAAAACAAATTGAAAGTAACCATAAACAATACTGAGTTTATTGTAGATAAATGGGCGGCTTACACCATTAAAGGATTAACAAAAACCAACAACATTATACGTTTACAATTGATAGATAGAAATGGCAACACCATTGATGGCCCGTTTAACGATTCAGGTGATAGGAGTTTTGTTATTAAAAAAGAAGTTTAACTCTATTCAAAATCTTCGTACAACAAATACTTTTTACGTTTGGCTTTAAACTCCAACAAGCCTTTTTGCCAAGTGGCTTTTATTTCAGCTTCGGTTTTACCTTGTTTTATTTGCTCTTGTAAAATAGTATTTCCTGCTAAAGTCTTGAAGAATTTTTCAAAGAAAAGTTCTTTGTCAGGGTATTCGTTATAAAATCGAATTAAGTAACTTAAGTCCAACTCCTTTTTAACTGTAACTGCTGACAAATCTAACCCATAGCAGGGTTGTCCTTTTAACAGAGGTTCCTTGGCTCCCTCCATACTTTTAGGTACAAACATAAAATCCGATTTTAATTTTGGGCTACCAATCCATTGAAAAGGTTTCTCTGTTCCCCTCCCCACACTTATTGGCGTACCTTCAAACAGACACAACGATGGGTACAACAATATGGCTTGCATATTTGGCAAATTAGGTGAGGGTTTAATGGGCAATTCGTATTCGGTTTGGTGCGTATAGTTTTGCATTTTAATTACTTCTAAATCGCATTTTACATTATTGGCTAACCAAGTTTCACCATTAATCATTTGAGCATATTCACCCACTGTCATACCGTGCACAATAGGTACTTGGTGCATACCCACAAACGACTTAAATTCGTTTTCTAAAATAGGTCCATCCACATAATTCCCGTTGGGGTTTGGTCTGTCTAACACCACAAATTTGATGTTGTTTTCGGCACAGGCCTCCATCACATAATGCATAGTAGAAATGTACGTATAGAAACGAACTCCAACATCTTGAATATCAAAAACAATTACATCCAAACCTTTTACTTGCTCGGGATAAGGTTTTTTGTTTTTTCCGTAAAGCGAAACAATAGGCAACTTGGTTTTGGCATCAATGTTTGAGCTAACTTTTTCTCCCGCATCAGCTTTACCTCTAAAACCATGTTCTGGGCTAAATACTTTTTTAAGGTTGATTTTTAAGGTCAGCAAAGAATCTACCAAATGAACATCGTTAATCATAGAGGTATGATTAGCCACTACTCCAACCTTTTTGTTTTGAAACAAAGGCAAATACAAATTGGTTTGCTCCGCCCCAACAATCACTTTTGTTTGCTCTACTTTTACAACATTTTCTGTTTTTGATAGTGCTGGTTTTTCCGACGAAGGCAAATCACCTTGTCCGGAACAACAGACACTAAACATAGAAACAAAGAGAATAAAACTTACTAGTTTAAAAGGCATCTGATACAAATTACTATTTTTGTTAAGGTTTGACAAAAGCTCTGTTACAAAAGTAAGTATTTTGAATCTCGAATATTTTATATCAAAAAATATAATGAGAGGCGACAGTAAATCGAAAAAATTTACTCAGCCTATTATTAAAATTTCTATTGCAGCCATTGCTTTAGGGTTAACAGTTATGATTGTTTCGATAAGTATTGTCGCTGGTTTTCAGCGTGAAATTAGAAACAAAGTTATTGGTTTCGGTGGGCATATTCAGATTTCAAAATACGATTCGCAAAACACATACGAAGCGACTCCCATTGACAAATACCAAGCGTTTTACCCAAGTTTAGATACGGTTGATGGAATAAAACACATCCAAATTTTTGCTACCAAAGCAGGGATAATAAAAACCAACGAAGATATTTATGGCGTTATTGTTAAAGGGATTGGTAACGATTTCGACTGGAGTTTTTTTAACGATAAACTTAAAGAAGGCAGTCCGATTATTATTGACACTTTAAATCCAACTAACGACATTCTTATTTCGCAAACCATTGCCAATAAAATGAACATTAAGTTAAATGACAAAATGTTCCTGTATTTTATTCAGTCGGATGGGCAATTACGCCCAAAAGACTTTAAAGTTAAAGGTATTTATCAATCAGGGTTAGAACAATTTGATAACTTATTTGTAATTACAGATATTTCTCACATTCAAAAAAGAAACAATTGGAGTAGCAATTTAATTGGAGGTTTTGAAGTTATTATTGATAAGTATTCCGACCTGGAACGACTGGATCAATTTGTTTATGACAACATTGGTTACGATTTACATTCGGTTACCATAGTAGATAAAAACCCCGATATTTTTAATTGGTTGGAATTACAAGACATTAATGTGATAATTATTATTATTTTAATGGTTTTAGTGGCCGTTATTAACATTATCTCTGCATTATTGATTCTTATTTTAGAACGCACCAATATGATTGGCATTTTAAAAGCTTTAGGTATGCCCAACTGGAATGTGCGAAAAATATTTTTATACAATGCCCTGAATCTTATTGTAAAAGGTTTAATAATTGGAAATATAGTTGGAATTGGTCTGTGTTTACTCCAGTTAAAATTCGGTTTCATCAAACTTCCCGAAGAATCATATTACGTTTCTGAGGTACCGATTAAGCTGAGCCTTAATTCAATTCTTATTCTAAATCTAGGCACATTAATCGTTTGTTTTTTAATGTTAATTTTGCCTTCTTACGTTATCACAAAAATTTCTCCTGTTAAAGCTATTCGATTCGATTAAATAAAAGCTATTTATTACTTTTACACAAAATAAAAATAAACAAATGAAATATTACAATAACGTTTTAGAGACTATTGGAAATACTCCGTTAATTAAAATCAATAGTTTAACAAAAGATATTCCTGCTTTGGTTTTGGCAAAAGTAGAAACTACCAATCCTGGCAACAGTATTAAAGACCGTATGGCATTAAAAATGATTGAAGATGCGGAAAAAGATGGTAGATTAAAACCAGGCGGAACTATCATTGAAGGAACAAGTGGAAATACCGGAATGGGATTAGCGATTGCAGCAGTTATAAAAGGTTATAAATGTATTTTTACTTCTACCGACAAACAATCGAAAGAGAAATTTGATGCATTGAGAGCTTTTGGTGCTGAAGTTTTTGTTTGCCCAACTAACGTTGCTCCTGAAGACCCTGCTTCTTATTACTCTGTTTCTAGTCGTTTAGTAAACGAAGTACCTAACTCATGGAAACCAAACCAATACGACAACCCAAGTAATGCACAAGCACATTACGAATCAACTGGACCAGAAATCTGGGATCAAACAGATGGTAAAATAACCCATTTAGTAGTTGGTGTTGGTACTGGAGGAACTATCAGCGGAACAGCTAAATACTTGAAAGAAAAAAATCCTAACATTAAAATTTTAGGAGTTGATACTTATGGTTCTGTCTTCAAAAAATACAAAGAGACAGGAATATTTGACGAGAACGAAATCTATCCTTACATCACAGAAGGTATTGGCGAAGATTTTTTACCTAAAAATGTTGATTTCAGCTTGATTGACCACTTCGAAAAAGTAACCGATAAAGATGCCGCAGTAATGACTAGAAGAATTCCTCGTGAAGAAGGTATTTTTGTAGGAAATAGTGCTGGAAGTGCAATGGCAGGAATTATACAAATGAAACACATGTTTAAAGAGGGTGATGTGGTAGTGGTAATATTCCATGACCACGGAACACGTTATTTAGGCAAAATGTACAACGATGATTGGATGCGTGATAGAGGTTTTTTACAAGAAGAAAAGAAAACAGCCTTAGATTTAATTAAAGACCATGTTGGCAAACACCTGGTTACTGTTAGTTCTGATACACCCGTTACACAAGCTATTTTATTGATGAATCAATACAACATTTCTCAAATTCCGGTGGTAGATAACAACAAATTTGTAGGGTCATTAAACGATAGTCATTTATTTGGAAAGCTGTTAGAGAATTCTGAATTAAAAGAAATGCCTGTAAGAAATGTTATGCAGGAAGCTTTTCCAGTTGTAACTGAAAAAACAACTTTTGAACAGGTTTCTAAATTATTTCAACAAGGTGTTAAAGCAGTTGTTGTTAATTACGATGGAGATAAACATCACATCATTACTAAGCAAGATATGATTAAAGCAATTGGGTAAGAAGTTCTAAGTGGTGAGTGATGAAATAAAAAAGCTCGATAGTTGAAACTATCGAGCTTTTTTATTTAAAACAAATTACCTTGATTGGGATGTTGTATTCGGCCTAGATGTTTGTATGCTTTTTCAGTAGCCTCTCTACCTCTCGGCGTTCGCATCAAAAATCCTTCTTTAATTAAAAAAGGTTCGTAAACTTCTTCAATAGTTCCGGCTTGTTCGCTTACTGCAGTTGCTATAGTTGTTAACCCAACTGGACCACCTTTAAATTTATCAATAATGGCTACTAAAATTCTGTTGTCCATTTCATCTAGTCCATACTTATCCACATTTAATGCATTCAAACCATATAATGCTATCTCGTTAGTAATTCTACCATCCCCTTTAACTTGTGCAAAATCTCTAACCCTTCTCAACAAGGCATTAGTTATACGGGGAGTTCCTCTGCTTCTTCCTGCAATTTCTATTGCCGCTTGCTCATCAATCTCCACATTAATAATACCAGCCGATCGTTGAATAATTGTAGAAAGCAATTCAGTATCGTAATATTCCAAACGAGAAGTTATTCCAAATCGAGCACGTAATGGAGACGTTAACAATCCTGTTCGTGTTGTTGCCCCAACCAAAGTAAAAGGATTTAATTCTATTTGAACACTCCTTGCATTGGGTCCACTATCAATCATGATATCGATTTTATAATCTTCCATTGCCGAATATAAATACTCTTCCACAACGGGTGATAATCTATGAATTTCATCAATAAAAAGAACATCACCTTCTTCAAGATTGGTTAACAAACCCGCTAAATCTCCTGGTTTTTCAAGTACTGGTCCTGATGTTACTCGAAAACCAACGTTTAGTTCATTTGCTATAATATTTGCTAAAGTTGTTTTCCCTAACCCTGGAGGACCATGTAACAACACATGATCAAGAGCTTCACCTCGTTGTTCTGCAGCTTTAACAAATACTTTAAGATTCTCTATTACTTGTGCTTGACCTGTAAAGTCATCAAACGAAAGTGGCCGCAATACTTTTTCAAATTCTCGTTCAACAGAATTTAAATTTTCTTTATTTGCGTCGAGGCTATCATTCATTTTTCAAATGTAAGAAATCCTTAAAACTAAATTCTAATTGTTCAAAAATCTATTCTGCTTGTATTTCTTTACCTGTAATGGTACGAACAATTTCTCCCAAGTAAACTTTTATTTTAAATACATATACGGGAGAGGTTAAATGTTCTTCGATATTACTGTTTTTGTAAAAGATTAAACGGTAACCGACACCAGTACCTACTCCAAACCAAGGTATTATTTTATAATCAATCAACATTACTGGTTCATATGATAAAATGGTAGAATATTTTGCTCGAATTGTTTTTCCAGCATCATTATTATAATATTGATAATGTCCTCTACCAATACCAACTTGTGCTGACAAGTTAAACTCCCACCTTTTAGAAGTATAATAGACATACTCGAAATAAGGTGAAATATTGATATATTTTAATTCGGCATTGTATGATTTATTGTTATCATTTACAATTGATTTTGCAGGTACTAACAATTGATTATAACCCAATCCCATTTTGAATTTTTTATTAAAACTGATTCCTATTTTAAATCCACTCGTTCTAAAATCACGAGAAGCAATGAAAGAAAAACGAAAATCGAATTTTGCATCAAGTTGAGGACTGACCCTAAATGATTTTTTTATATCGTCTTCGAAGCATTTTGTAGTTTGCGAAATAAGAGAATGGGATTGGGTAAAAATAGATAAAACAAAAAAAAATCGGATAAAAGTGTCTCCGACTACCTTAAACATCTGTTCTTGTTTTTTTATAATGTCTGTATACAAAGTATCCTATTACAGCTAATAAAACATAAGGAACAGCCATTAAATACAAAATACCATCATTAATACCTTTCGATATACCTGCATCTGATTCAACAACTGCTTTACACATAGCGCACTGAGCAAAAATTGAACCCGATGAAAAGATAACTAATATTACTAGAGCCAAAAACCTAAATAACATGATGTAAAATTAAGCAACTGGATTTACTTTATTTGCTCTATTTGCGGCTTCTTTTTTCCTTTTAGTGGAACAACATCCTCTTTATACAAAATATCAATGGCATCAATTAACTGTTCTTTTACTTCTTTATGTGTAGTACCATCAAAATAACCTCGAATATGTGCATTTTTATCTACTAAGATAAGCATGCCAGAATGTAAAAATCCACCTGGGGCAATTGAGTCGCGTTGTGCACTTACAAAAAAACCATTAAATGCTATTTCATAAATGGAATCTTTATTCCCAGTAACAAAATCCCAAGATTTGGTATCCGCATGAACTTTGTCAGCGTATTCTTTTAAAACCGAAACCGAATCATGTTCTGGATTAACGGTAATGGATAAATATCGAAGATTTTTATTGTCTTTAAATTTGTTTTGAATGTATGACATATTTGTTGTCATTTTTGGACAAATGCTTGGGCAAGTAGCAAAAAAGAAATCAGCAATATAAACATGACCTAATAAATCGTTACGAGTAACTTTTTTTCCGTCTTGATTAATAAATTCAAAATAGGGAATTTGATGGTAATTGGTATCATACTTACCTTCATCATTTAAAACTGCTTCTTTTGGCCCAATATACTCCAACCGATGAAAATTGTGTTTGCCAGTATATAAAAACAGATAAGCTATTGATGGCATCAGTAATATTAATGATAGGAATATGATTTTTTTTACTCTTGGATTCATGTGGATTTAATTAAAATAAAAAAAGACCACAAAATTAATTGTGATCTTTTTCAATGATTTAAATATTCATTAGTACATAAATTTAGACATCATATCAGAATAAACCGCTTCTGTCATAATATGATAAGCTAAATATAATGCCAATAAAACATAAGGAATGATTATAATATTTTTAAGAAAAGTAGATTCATGCTTTAGATGCATGTATTCCGAAACAATATAAAACGCTTTTAAAATCGTTAAAATGATAAACACCATTTTAATAACACTCCAAGCTAACCCCATATCTTTCCAATAAATTCCTAGAAATACTTCAACCGATGTAATGGCAAGTAAAACCCAAAAAATAAACCAGATTCTCTTTCTTATTTTTTTTCCAGCTTCTTCTGAATGATGAACTGCATATTCATAAGCTTCTGTGTGTTCTGAATGTCCTGAATGTTCCATAATTATAATTTTTTATAATACTAAATTAAATAGAAGAAAGTAAAAACAAATACCCAAACTAAATCAACAAAATGCCAATATAAACCTACCTTTTCAACCATTTCATAATGACCTCTTTTCTCATAAGTTCCCATTATTACATTAACAAAAATAATGAAGTTTAATATCACTCCACTAAATACGTGAGTACCGTGAAAACCTGTAATAAAGAAAAAGAAATCAGCAAATAATGGATGTCCGTATTCATTATGTGTTAGGTTTGCTCCAAAAATTTCTTTTCCGTTAGTCACCATTTCCGTCATTTGAGCTCCAGTAACTTTGATATATTCCCCTGCTTCTTTCCATGGTAATATCAACGTTTGTTTAGATTCGTCTGCCCAACGAGCTATTATTCCTTTAGTTAACTCTACTGAGCCATCTGGCAATAAAAATGATCCTTTTCCTAATTCAACAGCACCCAATTCAGAACCATGTATAAAATGCGACCACTCCCATGCTTGAGATCCTAAAAAGATAGCACCACCAACAAGTGTGAAAAGCATCCACATTGTTACTCCTTTTTTATCCATTCTATGGCCAGCCTCTACGGCTAAAACCATAGTGACAGAACTCATAATAAGAATAAATGTCATTAACGCCACATATAACAATGGATGATCTCCATGCATAAAAGGGAAATGAGTAAATACGT
Source organism: Flavobacteriales bacterium (assembly GCA_050248475.1). Classification (GTDB taxonomy): domain Bacteria; phylum Bacteroidota; class Bacteroidia; order Flavobacteriales_E; family Vicingaceae; genus Vicingus. The sequence goes on along the minus strand of JBFWSH010000015.1, from coordinate 24,822 downwards.
TTTCTGCCGAAGGCCAAACAGCTCCATAATAATGACGATAAAAGCCATAAGCAGCTAAAAAGCCTGTGAAAGATAAAGCATCAGAAATTAAGAAAAACCACATCATTAGTTTTCCATATCCAGTATTTACTGGAGACTTATGATTTCCAGACCAAGCTGTTTTTTTATCTACTGAAATTGAATTTGACATAAGTAATTTATTAATATTAAACTAAGCAATATATTTTAAAAAAAAGAATAAGTAAATCCACAAACCACCCAAGAAATGCCAATAGATAATACTTACTTCCACTCCTAAATAATTTGTTGAACTATATTTTTGTTTTACTGATTTTATAAAAACTACTATTAATGAAATAACACCTGCAATTAAATGCAATACATGAAAAAAAGTTATTAAATACAAATAAGAACTGGCGTTTGAGCTTGAAGCACCTGTTGCTACAATTCCATTCGAATAAAGTTCTTTCCAACCCAAAAACTGACTATAAATAAACAATACTCCTAAAAACAATGTTACCAAACTTGATATTTTTAGAGTTTGTACATTGTCTTTTTTTATCGAAATAAATCCATAATGGTAAACGAAACTACTCACCACTATTATTATGGTACTTATAGTAAAAGCAAACGGAATTTGGATATTTAGCCAATTACCGTCACCACCCTTACTAACAATTACGGCACTAGTCCACCCCATAAAGAACATAATAATACTAACTAGACCAACCCATAATAAAGGTTTGGCCGTTTTACGTTTTAATTCTGTTCTTCTTTCAATATTTTCAATAGATATTGATGTCATATATTAATGTGCTTCATCAGTTTCATTATCAAATAAAGGCGTAGTTTGTGGAATAAAATCTTTCCCTCCAAAATATTCTCCTTTTTCATCTACTTTACTATAATCGTATGGCCATCTATAAACTGTAGGGATTTCGCCATACCAATTACCATGTATATGTTCTACAGGTGCAGTCCATTCTAAAGAATTTGCATCCCATGGGTTTTGAGGAGCTTTTGGTCCTCTTAAAGCACTATAAATAAAATTAAATAAAAATAACAGTTGAGCGAAAGCAGCTAGAATAGCGAACATACTAACTAATTCATTTATGTCAACCATATTATCAAATAATGGAAATTCCGAGTTCGTATAATATCTTCTGGGAACACCAGCTAAACCTAGAAAATGCATTGGAAAAAATACCCCATATGCACTAATTATTGTTACCCAAAAATGTAAGTTTCCGAGTTTATTGTTCATCATTCTACCAAACAATTTTGGGAACCAATGGTAAACACCAGCAAACATTCCAAAAATAGCCGACAAACCCATTACAATATGGAAATGACCAACAACAAAATATGTATCATGAACGTTAATATCAAGTGCAGAATCACCTAAAACTAACCCTGTTAGTCCTCCTGAAATAAACGTTGAAACTAATCCTACACTAAATAAAGCTGCAGGAGAATATTTAATGTTTCCCTTCCATAAAGTAGTTAAATAATTGAACACCTTTACCGCAGAAGGTATTGCAATAAGTAACGTAGTAAAAGTGAATACTGCTCCTAAAAATGGATTCATACCTGTAACAAACATGTGATGACCCCAAACGATAAAAGATAGAAACGCTATGGCTAACATTGAACCAATCATAGCTCTATAACCAAATATTGGTTTTCTAGACATGGTGGAAACAATTTCTGAAGTGATCCCCAATGCTGGTAATAATACAATATAAACTTCAGGGTGACCTAAAAACCAAAACAAGTGTTCAAATAATATTGGACTACCTCCTGTATGTTCTAAAACCTGCCCTCCTATATATATATCTGACAAATAGAAACTTGTTCCAAAACTTCTATCAAATACGAGTAAAAGAGCCGCTGATAATAAAACAGGAAAAGAAAGGACACCAATAATTGCAGTTAATAAAAATGCCCAAATAGTTAAAGGCATTCTAGTCATACTCATTCCTTTGGTTCTTAAATTAAGGATGGTAACTATATAATTTAAACTACCTAATAAAGAAGAAACAATAAATATCGACATAGCTACTAACCACAAAGTCATTCCCGCACCCGAACCAGGTATCGCTTGAGGCAGTGCACTTAAAGGAGGGTAGATTGTCCAACCAGCAGAAGCTGCGCCTCCTTCAACGCCTAAAGAAATTAACATGATAATACTAGACAAAAAGAAGAACCAATAAGACAACATATTTAAAAACCCAGATGCCATATCTCTTGCTCCAATTTGTAACGGAATAAGTAAATTACTAAATGTTCCACTTAAACCAGCGGTTAGCAAAAAGAAAACCATAATAGTTCCGTGCATAGTTACCAATGCCAAATACTTATCAGGTGCCATAACACCATTTTCCGCCCATGAGCCCATAAGAGTGTCAACCAACCAGAAACTTTCTCCCGGCCAACCTAATTGTAACCTAAAAAGGGTGGACATTATCATACCAATGAAACCCATTATGAAACCTGTTATCAAAAACTGTTTTGAAATCATTTTATGATCAGTACTAAAAACGTACTTAAATAAAAAATCTTGATCGTGATGGTGATGTGTACTCATTATATTATCTTATTAAGTATAAATTCAATTAATTATTAGCTGCAAATAATTTTTGTGAAGAAAGCCATTTTTCATAATCTTCTTTACTCTCAACTACTATATTCATTTGCATATTGTAATGTGCTGCTCCGCAAATTTTATTACACAACAATACATATTCAAAATCTTCATTTCCAGTTATTTTCTTCATCTCTGAAGTTGTTATTGTAGGTGTAAAATTAAATTGAGTTTTTAAACCAGGAACACAGTTCATTTGTGCTCTAAAGTGAGGCATAAATGCACTATGAATGATATCATTAGATCTCATTAGAAACTGTACAGGGACATTTACTGGCAAATGGAATTCACCTTTAACAATAATATCATCATTTGAATTTTTATCAGAAGCATCAATACCCATAAAATTAGTTCCTTCAATATAATTCACATTAGCTCTCCCAAGTTTATTATCTTTTCCTGCATATCTGGCTCCCCAAGAGAATTGTTGACCAACCAACTCTATCACAACATGTTCCTTTTCAATATCAACTGGTTTCATAATCTTATTCCAATTATTTAACCCATAAAGAATTAACACCGTTAAAGCCAAAGACGGAACAACGGTCCAAATCAATTCTAATTTGTTACTATGAGAAAAGAAAACTGCTTTTCTATCAGAGCTGTAAGCATATTTAAAAGCAAACCAAAATAATAATACATGCGTAATTACAAAAACTGGAAGGATGAACAACCATGTAACGTTCATCAAATTATCTATCCCTACACCATGTTCTGAAGCCGAAACAGGTAACATTAAATCTGACCATTTAAAATACTGCCACGCAAAAAATGCAAAATAAAACACCAAAAAAGCCATCATTAAAATTCCCTGAACTTTATTTTGTTTATCGGAAATATCAAAGACATTACCTCCTTTGCTAATCGCATTAAGCTCAGCAATTTTCAGAATTTGTGCTGCCGAAATTACGATCAAGATAATCGCAACACTAACTAATAATACCATCATAATTTGTTCAATCTTTAATTGTTATTAAATCATATGTTATACAACATCATTTAAAAGCCCGAAAGTAGATATTTTCCTAAAATATTACAAATTTTCTGTCAAACAAAAAAAATATTTTTTTATCCGACTAATCTACAAGTTTTTTCAATAAATCTAGCTTTAATATTTGAATTTTTCGAAGCTTGATATCAATTATTTTTATCTTTTTCAAATGAGACATCATTCTTATCACATTTGCAGTGTTCATACTAGACAAAGATGCTAATTCTTTTCTTTTCAATTCTACTGCAAGTGTCTTTCCATCGGCCTCAAAACCATAAAAATTAATTAAGTCTATTAGCGTGTATGCTAACCTGGATTCTAATTTTGTTTGAGTAAGAATCAATAATCTTTCGTTTTGTTGAACTAATTTTTGAGACAGATGATGAATTATTTTGTTCGCTAATTTGGCATTATTCGAAATAACTTTAAATAAATTTTCTTTTTCAATTACACAAATAGACGTTTCTTCAATAGCAACAGCAGTATACTTATAAGGTATATTAGACATTAAATTGTCAAAACCTAAAAAATCAACTGGCTTCATTAACCCTACTATAAATTCATCTTCAATTTTGCCTTCCTTAACTAGCTTTACTTTTCCAGCATTCAAACAGTATAACCCAAAAGGTATTTCACCTTCATTCAAAATAACATCTCCTTTTTTAAAAAAAAGCTTACTTCTTTTATTATTTAACAACTCAAGTTCTCTATCACTTAAATCATTAAATAAAGAATGGTTAACTTTTAAACAACCTACACAGTTTCCTAAACAATAATCCATAGCAAAAAAAAAGCCCATACAACTATGGGCTTATATTAATTATTTTATCAATTAAGTATGTAAATGAATGCTCTCATCATACATTGGATGATTTTTAGGCATCAAAGGTGATTTGCTTAATGTTCTTAAAGTTATCATAATAAATAATCCCAAAAACATTAAAAACATCCCAATTTCTACAAATCCTAATGTGCCATGATCATGCATTGTACCAGGTAACACCATAATTAAAACATCTAACCAGTGAGTAAAAAAGATGATCAATGCTACCGGTAATAAAAATACCACATTTTTTTTAGCATCTCTAGACATTAACACGAAGAACGGCAATGCAAAATTAACAGCAAACGTTCCTAAATAAAGACCTCTATAATCATTAAATCTTTCTAAATAATAAGTAACCTCTTCAGGTATATTAGAATACCAGATAAGCATAAATTGAGAAAACCAAATATAACTCCAAAGCATACTAGTAGCAAATGTCCATTTACCTAAGTCATGTATATGACTGTCATTCACTTCTTTAAGATATCCTATTGATTTCAAATATAGAGTAAGCAATAAGGCAACAATAATACAGGACACAAACATCCCAGAAAAAGCATACCAACCATACATCGTGCTAAACCAATGAACATCAATTGACATTAACCAATCCCAAGCCGAAGATGACGAGGTATATGCAAAAAATGCAATAAACAAAACACCCATAAATACTTTCTTTTTGTAAAGGGTAGTATTGTCACCTGTTAACTGATCTTCTTCTTTAGATTTTTTAACAAACCAATTGGCAAAAAACATCCATACACCGAAGTACATAATAGTTCTTACCCAAAAGAATGTTTGATTCAAATAATCAGATTTTCCAGCTATTATTTTATCATAATGATGGCTTGTAGGATCAGTAACCCCTTCTGCCATCCAATGATAAATATGATTCCAATGTAAAGTTCCACCTAGAAAAACCAATAATAAGGCAATGGCAGAAACAGGCATAAATCCTAAAGTAGCTTGAAAAACTCGTTGGGTTGTAACTCCCCAAGCCATCTCAGCAATATATTGTAAGGCCACAAAAAACAACGACGCTAATGAGATTCCAAAAAAGAAGTAACCATTTACCAATAAGTTGGCCCATAAACGTTGTCCTGTATGACCATGACTAGTTAATAAACCCACTACAAACGAAGTTAAACCAACAACTATTAAAAGTATAGAGGTAATATTTGCTTTTTTTGATACTTTATATTCCATTTTTATAAATGTTTATTAGTCTAAAATTATTGAGGAACTTCTTCCGAAACCATGTTACTATCAACAGCAACAACAGTAGTTTGATTTTCGTTCATAAACTTAGTTCTTATGAAATGAATCAGTTTCCATCTTTCTTCTTTATTTAATTGTGAAGCATGACTCCCCATCAATCCCTTACCATAGGTAAGGGTATGAAACATCTTCCCTTCCGAAATATCTAACCCCGGATTGAATTTAACTGGGAGTGGAGGGAATTTTTCTCTTTCTACCAAAATACCGTCACCTTGTCCTGTTTTACCATGACAATGAACACAAAACATTCCGTAAAGTTCTTCACCTTGTTTAATTACTTTCTCATTATATTCAATTGGATTTTTTAAATTTTGACCCGCTAACAAATATCCTTCAGCATTATTTTCATATCCGTATGGTGAAAATCCTCTTGGGATTGTTCCACTAACAGGTGTTCTCACTGACATTGTATTGGTAAATTCTTCATTTGTTCTATCCTTTATATCGCCATAATCAACATATGGTTCAATAGCAGGAGAACGATACATGTCAGGCATGTATTCTGGAGCTAATCCATTTTTTTCTTTACATGAAAAAACTGAAACCAACACAAAAGAAAATGCAAGTTTGGCTAAAATATTATGATACTTATTTTTCATAAACATTACTTTCTATAAATTATGAATTCTTAACATCAACTTCCAAAACACAAGTTTCGTTAATTAATGATTTAATTTCTTCTTCTGACATCTCGTTATCGTGAGTATGAATCTCCATAACAAATCTATCATCTGTAGTTCTCGGATAAGGATTTCTACCTTTAAATCCTGGCAAAGTCCAGTTTCTTAATAAATATGTAATGGCCATACCATGTGCAGCACACAACACACCAAACTCAAAAGTAACGGGGATAAATGAAGGTAGATTGGTAATCAGTGAAAAGTTTGGTTTTCCACCAATATTTAAAGGCCAATCTTGAATCATAAAATACCACATACCAGTCAGTGCTAATGAAACACCTATCATTCCGTATATAAATGCAGTTATTGCAATACGTGTTCTTTTTAATCCAATAACTGGATCAAGTCCATGAATTGGAAAAGGAGAAAATACATCTCTGATATAAATGCCTTTAGCAACAAGAAGTTTTGCACTTTCTAAAAGCACATAATCATCATCATAAATTGCGTATATTTTTTTATCTGACATAATTTTAAATATTCGATAGACTATAATTATTTTATTTTTTTACTGGATGTAATTTTTTAAATTCTTCATCCGACATGCCTTTATATCTCTCTCCAGATGATTTTAATATTGTTTTCACCTCATTAAAAGCCAATACTGGAAAATATTTTAAAAACAGCAAGTAGAATACAGAGAAAATACCAATTGTTCCGATATAAACACCTATATCAACCCAAGTAGGATAAAACATAGACCAACTTGATGGTAAATAATCTCTGTGAACAGAAGTAACGATAATTACAAATCGCTCGAACCACATACCGATATTTACGATAATAGACATAAAAAATGTGAATCCTAAACTTGTTCTTAATTTTTTAGACCAAAATAAGTGAGGAGAAACTACATTACAAGTCATCATTGCCCAATAAGCCCAGGCGTAAGGACCAGAGAAACGATTGATGAATGCATAAGATTCATACTCAACACCTGAATAGTATGACATGAAAAGTTCTGTTAAATAAGCAACACCTACTATAGAGCCCGTAACAATAATTACGATGTTCATGTATTCGATGTGTTTTATTGTTACGTACTGCTCTAATCTCATCGCTTTACGTACAATAATCATCAAGGTTTGAACCATGGCAAAACCTGAGAATACCGCACCAGCAACAAAATAGGGAGGAAATATGGTTGTATGCCAACCTGGAATTACCGAGGTAGCAAAGTCCATAGATACAATAGAGTGAACAGAGAATACTAAAGGCGTAGCTAAACCGGCCAATACTAAAGACACCTCTTCAAATCGTTGCCAAGCTTTTGCGTTTCCAGTCCATCCAAAACTCAATAATGAGTACATTAATTTTGGGACTGGTTTTTTAGCTCTATCTCTAATGGTAGCAAAATCAGGAATTAACCCAATGTACCAAAATACTAGCGACACAGACATATATGTAGTAATCGCAAACACATCCCATAGTAATGGGGAATTAAAGTTAACCCATAAAGAACCAAATTGATTAGGAAGTGGTAAAACCCAGTATGCCATCCATATTCTTCCCATGTGAATCATAGGAAAAGTACCAGCCATGAAAACAGCAAAAATTGTCATTGCTTCTGCTGGTCGATTAATTGCCATTCTCCATTTTTGACGGAACAATAACAATACTGCAGAGATAAGTGTACCTGCGTGACCAATACCAACCCACCAAACAAAGTTAGTAATGTCCCACGCCCAACCCACTGTATTATTTAATCCCCAAGTTCCAATCCCCGTACCTAACAAATATAAAATACAACCAACACCCCATAATGCAATTATTGTTGCAATGGTCATTAATATCTTCCACATTTTTGTAGGTTCATTCTCTATAGTATGCAAGACATCATCACTAATTTTACTATAGGTAACATCGTTTCCTAAAACTAATGGTTCTCTTATTGCTGATTCTTTATGCATTCTCTTAAATTTTATTAAAACAACTATTAAGCTTCGCTATTTTTTATATTTCTTACTTTAGTTTGGTAGTAGATATTTGGTTGTTGACCAACCTCTTCTATCACTCTATATGCTCTATTGTGATCTTTGCCCACTGCTACCTTACTTGTAGTATCATTTAGGTCTCCAAAAGTAATTGCATTTGTAGGGCAAGCACTTGAACAAGCGGTTTGTATAGATCCGTCTTCAACTTTAGTTCCAGCTTTTTTAGCATCTAATTTACCTGCTTGAATTCGTTGTACACATAAGCTACATTTTTCCATCACACCTCTTGAACGAACTACAACATCTGGATTTAATACCATACGTCCTAAATCATCCTGAGATGGATTTACTTCAGTAAACTTACTATAAGCTTTATAGTTATACCAATTAAATCTTCTAACTTTATATGCACAGTTGTTTGCACAATATCTGGTACCAATACAACGGTTATAAGCCATCATATTCAATCCCTCATTACTGTGTGTAGTTGCTGCCACCGGACAAACCGTTTCACATCCTGCGTGGTTACAATGCTGGCACATCATTGGTTGATGCACAACATGAGGATTGTCTGCAGCTCTTTCCATTTTAGAATAAGCGGATATACCTCCCACATTCTCTGCCGCTTTAGTTGTTTCATGAGTATCACCGATTTTACCTATTTCTTGATAATCACTAGAATAATACCTATCAATTCTCATCCAGTGCATTATTCTTCCTCTTCTTACTTCGTCCTTACCAATAACTGCAACATTGTTTTCGGACACACAAGAGGTAACGCAAGCACTACAACCAATACATGTATTTAAATCGATTGACATACCCCATCTGTGACCAATGTTTTCAACTGGTTGTGCTCCCCACAAGTCAATTTCCTTTACATTCTTTCTAATTGCTTCGCCTTTTTCGTGAACAAGTAACGTTGAAGCAGGATTGTAATCATCTTTATTTCCTTTCTTATAAATATCTAAGATAGTTTCTCTAATGATGGAATCTCTACCCATAATGGTTTGTTGAGTTTGGGTTGCAGCAACATGATAATCCATAGAAACATCTGTAAGAGTAGCGACACCATAGTATGATATACCAGCATCAGTTAAAGAAACCAACGGATAAGCATTTTTTCCTGTCGCCTCAGTCATGTTACCAACTTTTTTACCATAACCAAGTGCAAGACCAATAGTACCTTTTGCCTGACCAGGCTGTGCTACAACTGGTAAATTTTCGACAGTTTTTCCATTTACGGTAACATTAACCACGTTAGCTAATTCTTCCTGGCCCAAATTAATGTTATAACCTTTGTCAAGCATTTCTGCCGGGTTCATAGTCACATAATTATCCCAAGTAACTTTAGTTAATGGATCTGGCATTTCTTGTAACCAAGGGTTATCTGCACCAGCACCGTCACCAATACCAATATTTTGAGTTAATTCAATCTCAATTGCCCCTGTTTTTGCCGTTTTAATTGCAGCATATGCAGTAGCTAAATCAGCATTAAAAGTTAAATTTTCTGTTGAAGTGAAAGGCAGTTCAACAACACCATCATGTAATGCTTTATTCCAAAAATCAGTAAAAAACAACTGACTTGTTTGTTGTGTAAATATACTTTTCTCCCAATGCATTTTTAAATAATCATAGTAGGAAGAATCAACCCCTTTCCAAGTCAGGAAACTTTCTTGAGCCTGACGAGTATTGAATAATTTCGAAATTGTTGGTTGAGATAATGAATAATGTCCTGCAACAGGGTTAGCATCGTTCCAAGATTCTAATGCGTGGTTGTCAGGGCAAACAAATTTACAAGCGGAAGCTGTATCGTTTAGTTTAGTAGCAAACGAAACCGAAAGTTTCACTTTTGCTAAAGCCGATTTAAATTCATCACCTAAAGTAAATACTGGGTCAACACCATAAATAAACAAGGCGTCAACTTCTCCTGCATTCATTTCTTTGATTAGTTTTAGTAACTCAGCATCATTTCCTCCTTTAGTATTCGAATGACGAACCAAATCAATGGTTTTACCATAATTACCTAACAGGTTATTGATTGCATTTACTAAAATTTGTACATTTTTATCGTTAGAACCACAAACAACAATTGACTCTCCTGCCGTAGCTTTTAAATCCTTTACTACTGCGGAAATATAATCATCATATTTAGTTGGAGCAGCATTAACACTGCCACCTAATTTATTCAAAACCTGAGCAACTATAGCACCATACTCTGATGGTTTAACAGGAACTCTCACATCAGCATTTGTTCCAGATAACGACATGTTTGCTTCAAACTGATAGTGTTTCGACATCCACTCAGCATCAGGCTTACGTGTTTGTGCGTAGTCGTTAACATACATTAAAGCATCTAACCAGTTACCCATAAAATCAGCACCAATACTTACAATTGTTTTTGCCTTTTTAAAGTCGTAAGTTGGAATAGCCCCTTTACCAAAAGTTTCTTGGTTAGCATTTAATATTCCTGAATATGAAATTGGGTTGTATTGAACCCATCCATCTAAAGTTCTACCTATAACGTTTCCTTTATCATCTTTTGCTTCTTTACCAGCGAAATCAAACAAGATACTTCTTGTAGTATCACTAATAATTGTTGATGAAAGAACTCTTACTTTACTAGCATTAGCCAATCCATTTTTAATAGCCGAATCTACCGATTTCCAATCAGACTCTTTTCCGTCCATCATTGGGTTTTTCAATCTATTGTTATCGTACAACGATAAAACAGATGAATTGATTCTTGCGTTAACTGCTCCTTTCGTTAAAGTAGATGACGTATTACCACTAATAAAAATTGGTCGTCCCTCTCTTGTTTTAACTAAAATTGGGGCATAATCATTACCATCGAAATACGTTGATGCATAATAATTAGCAAGACCAGGAGTTATTTCCTCTGGTTTATTTAAGTAAGGTATAGCTTTAGTAACAGGTGTCTCACAGGCAGCTAATGAAGCAGCAGCAACGCCAAATCCTAAAAACTTAAGAAAATCTCTTCGTGAAGTTGAAGAACTCTCTAATGATTCAGCATCTCCTAAAAATTCATCAACGGGTAAATGTTCCGGAAACTCGTTTTTTGCAGATTCTAAAAACTTAGGATCTTCATTAAATTGTTCTAAACCTTTCCAGTATTTTTTTGTATTAGCCATAATATTATGTTAAAGCTTAAAAGTTCTAATTATTTTAATAATGACATTTTGCACATTCCCAACCACCGATTTCTTCAACAGTTAGTTTTCCATCTCCTAACCATTTGTCTTTGTATTGTTCAGTCATTCTTGAATGCATTTCTTCATAGTATCCATTTCCTTCGGTAACAACTCCGGTTTCGTGGTGACATTGAATACACCATTTCATTGTTAATGGAGAATATTGCTCTACCACCTCCATTTCTTCAACTGGACCATGACAAGTTTGACATTTTTGTCCGCCTACAGTTACGTGTTGTTGGTGACTATAGTAAACATGGTCAGGTAAATTATGAACTTTAATCCATTTTACGGGAGTAGGGTTATTACCATAAACTTGCGTCTCAGGATTGTAATCTAAATGTTTATAGATTTTCTTGATTTCATCAGTCATTGGATACTCTTCACCATTGTAAGTAAAAGTTTTACCATTTGAACCATCAACATATTTATGACAATTCATACATACATTTAACGATGGAATCCCTGATGTTTTACTATGACGTGCACTTGAGTGACAATAATTACAATCAATTTTATTGTCACCAGCATGTACTTTATGAGAAAATTTAATTGGTTGTTCTGGTTTGTAACCAGTATGTACACCAATAGTAAGTGCACCATCCATTAAGTTTAAAAGTCCACCAAAAACCAATACGATAACCAATGCGGCAACAATTCCTTTGTTTTTACTTACTGTATATCTACAAGCTTCAACAAATGAAACAGGACCTGAATATTCAACACCTTCTCTATTAGCGGCAGCCTTTGCAATTGTAACTCTTGATTTATTCAACATTAAAATCAATCCTGCAAAAACAACAATAATTACAATCAAAATAATCATTGTGGCTTTTGAATCTGGTTTTTCCTCACTAACAATTTCTTCTACCTTAGCAACATCACCAGCTTTTACTGGCGGAGTTTTTATATATGCCAATATAGCCCTGATCTCATCACTATTAACTGGCTGTGGAGGCATTGGCACTTTGTTGAATTCTTCAAAAATAGCAACCGCATCAGCATCTCCACTGGCAATTAATTCCGCTGAATTAATAATCCATTTCTCTAACCATTCAGCACTTCTCTTATCATTAATTCCTTTCAATCCCGGTCCAACAACTTTATTATCCCCAATACTATGGCAAGCAGCACAATTCGCTTTAAACAACTTTTCCCCTTGTAAAATAACATCATTACTACTTTCCGCAACTGGAATCTCAGCAACCTCAGTTTTAGCAGTACTCAACGAATCTGCCTCAGTTTCTGCTAACAAAGTATTTTGAGCAAAAAGCGAAACAATAAACAAAAATGCTATTCTGAGCAAGGTTGTTTTTTTAACTTTTTTTATTATCTTATTCATACTAAAATAGTTACAATATTTTTATGAAATCTGTTAATTCAACGGCAACAAATTTATAAGAAACCTTGTTTTTTTTATATGATTTTGGAAAAATTGTTCGAATAAAATGTAATTTAGAATGATTCTAAATAGTGTGATTTCTAAAATGGAATCATTTTTGAATAAATTAATCCAATTCTGGAATTATTTATTTTAATTTTGAATAAAAATTTATAAAAAATGAACAAAATAATTATCTTCATATTTCTCCTCACTTCTTATTGCCTTTCGGCACAAACCGATACGGATGAAACAAATATAGCTAATACTACTACAGTTAAAGTAATTAAAGACAACAGGATTGATGACATGGTACAAACCTATAAATCATCATACACCTTAAATGGTTATCGGATCCAAATTTTTTCGGACAATAAAAAACAACCTGCACGAGAGGAAAAAGCTAGATTTTTAAGCTCTTTTAATTCAGTAAAAGCTCATGAAGTTTACCAGCAACCTTATTTTAAAATACGGGTAGGGGATTTTAGAACTAAATTAGAGGCGTATAAATTTCAAAAAGAAATTCAACTTCAATTTCCTAACTGTTTTATTGTGAAGGATGAAATTGAAGTTGAACAACTATTAAAAAATGAATAATTTCTTCTAAAAGAATCTGGCAGCGGATCTCTTTCTTCCAAAAGGATTGGGCGAAATGTATCTGACAGAAACTTCAAAACCACCATTTCCATTACTAACAGGAGTTAATCCTGAAATATTCAAATCATAACTTAGTCCAAAAGCAAATGCTCCGGTTTCTATTAATAGAGAGGGAATAAATGCATCTGCAAGACGATAATGTGCTCCTATACTAAATGCTGCCCCGTTAGAAAACTTCGTGAATTTAGATTTTTCTTTCAGGTTATACCTGAAAAATGTTCCAAACACAATATCAGTGGCATTTTGTTGAAACGCAATAAACCCGGAAGGTTGCAAAGCCATATTTGAACCTCTTACACCAAATGAAGTATTGGTATGAAGAACATATCTAAAATTCAAGTTCTCATTGCCTTTATCAAAAAACGAATAACCGGGATTTGAAACATTATGTACAGCAAAACCTACATTTATTTTTGTGTTATCAAATCCATTATTACTAATCACATTATTAGTTATCGTACCGTAAGAATATGATAATCCCACCGAAAAATCAGGAGCAAAAAAGGAATTATTCGATACCAACTCACCCGACGCATAAGTATCATTATGCCCTGAGCCATCAAATTGATTATCAAAACGAAATTGTGAATCATCAACACTTCTCTGCATAAAACCACCTTTTGCTCCAGCCGACAAATAACTGTCTTTATTTAAACGAATGTGGTATGCCAAAGAAAGATTCAAAAAAGTCGAACCAAGACTAATATCTCCCGCTTTATCGCTAAAAGCAGAAATCCCTAAGCCAAAAAAGTTATCTCTTTGGTGTTGTCTGTTAAATCCTAAATCATAAGAAAATCCATATGTTTTATATGGTGATGCAACACTTCTCCATTGATCCCTATAATTTAAAATTGCGCGATCATCACCACCAAATTTACCTGCCTGAGAAGGATCTAATAAAACAGAGGTCATAGTAAATTGAGAAAAATGTATATCCTGAGCTTGCAGGCTCGAAGTTTGAAGTTCGATATTTAAGATCAGCACTAATGCTATCAGTATCGTTTTTGTTATATTTTTCATATTATTAAAGTTTAACCGAGATAATTATCGGGATGGTTATTAATAAAGGAGAGTTCTAAAAATTATCCTCTTCATAGTATACCTCATTTTATTATGCTAATGTTACCACTTTCTTCTACTTTTTTACCATTTTCTAAAACAGCACTTATTACATAAACAAATACCGCTGAATTCTGTTCTGCTCCATCGAATTTACCATCCCACCCAACTTCAATATTTGAACTTTCGAAAACTTTATTTCCCCATCGATTAAATATTTCTAAGTTCATGGATCTAATTCCTTTTCCTCTTACATAGAAAATGTCGTTATTTCCATCTCCATTAGGCGTAAATACATTTGGAACGTACACAAAATAATCACAACCTTCTTGTAAATCGTTAATAATTACTTGTTCTGTATTCATACAACCATTGTTGTCAGTAATTAACACACTATATGTTCCTGATGTTAAATTTGACAAAGTAGAGTCAGTACTTCCATTGTTCCAGTTAAATGTAACAGGGTAAGAACCCATGGTAACAATTCCTGTAATATTTCCAGAAGACTCTTTACAATTATCATCTGTTGTTAAGAAAGTAACCTGAGGTTTTGGATTTACTGTAACTGTCATTACTGTATCATCTGCCCCATTTGAATTAGAAACTTGCAATGTAACATTAAAAGTACCTGCTGTAAAATAGGTCACTGAATGAGAACCTTGTGTATTGGCTGATCCTGGTGTTCCTCCATTAAATGTCCAGTTCCAGTTGGTAATTCCTCCGGTACTATTGTCAACAAATGTAATGGTTTGACCCGCACAGATACTCATTGAAGAAACAGTGAAAGAGGCTGTTGGTTGGGTACAGTTGTTTACTATAATTGCCACATCATCTGTATTCTGACATCCATTTCCATCTGTTCCTGTTACTGTATATGTTGTGGTAGTTGTTGGTATAAAAGCTACTCCATCGGTTACTCCATTGTCCCAACTATAACTTGTTGCTCCACTTCCTGATAGGGTTACTGTATCTCCTTCACATATTGTTGTAGCTGTAGCATTTGCCACTACAACAGGTAATGGATTTACCGTAATTGAAATAGTAGTGTCATCTACTCCGTTGGCATCGGTTATTTGCAAATTGATATTAAACGTGCCTGCAGTATCAAAAACTATGGTATGAGGTCCCTGTGTATTGGCTGTCGAAGGCGTTCCTCCATTAAATGTCCAATTCCAATTGGTTATGCCCATCCCTGTGCTGTTGTCAGTAAATGTAATGCTATTACCGATACATATTGAATTAGATGATGTTGTAAAGGATGCTGTCGGTTGGGTACAATTGTTTACTGTTACAGTAATGGCATCTGTATTCTGACATCCATTTCCATCTGTTCCTGTTACAGTGTAGATCGTGGTTGCTGTTGGCACAAAAGCCACTCCATCGGTTACCCCATTGTCCCAATTGTAATTTGTTGCTCCACTTCCTGATAGGGTTACTGTATCTCCTTCACATATTGTTGTAGCTGTAGCATTTGCCACTACAACAGGTAATGGATTTACCGTAATTGAAATAGTAGTGTCATCTGCTCCGTTGGCATCGGTTATTTGCAAATTGATATTAAACGTGCCTGCAGTATCAAAAACTATGGTATGAGGTCCCTGTGTATTGGCTGTCGAAGGCGTTCCTCCATTAAATGTCCAATTCCAATTGGTTATGCCCATCCCTGTGCTGTTGTCAGTAAATGTAATGCTATTACCGATACATATTGAGTTAGATGATGTTGTAAAGGATGCTGTCGGTTGGGTACAGTTGTTTACTGTAATAGTAATGGCATCTGTATTCTGACATCCGTTTCCGTCTGTTCCTGTTACGGTGTAGGTGGTGGTTGCTGTTGGCACAAAAGCCACTCCATCGGTTACCCCATTGTCCCAATTGTAATTTGTTGCTCCACTTCCTGTCAGGGTTACTGTATCTCCTTCACATATTGTTGTAGCTGTAGCATTAGCTACTACTGCAGGTTGTGGATTCACAACCAAAGTAATAGTGGTATCATCAATTCCATTATCATCTGTAATTGTTAATGTTATATTGTATGATCCTGCGGTTGTAAAAACAACATCATGTGGTCCTTGTGTGTTAGCTGTTCCCGGTGTACCTCCATCTATTACCCAATTCCAATTGGATATGTTAGTTCCGGTACTGTTATCTATAAATGTTACTGTATCACCAATACATATATTTAATGATGAAGCTGTAAAAGAGGCTGTCGGCATAGTACAATTATTAATTGTTATACTTCCATTGGCGGTTGTGCTTGCACATGTCCCTGTTGTTGTTATGGTATAATTAAATGTTCCTGTTTGGGTAGGCGTTCCGTTTATGGTAAATACACCTGCTGCAAAAGAACCTGTTACTCCTGTTGGTAAGCCTGTAGCACTTGCTCCTGTGCCGCCTCCGCTTACGTCGTAAGTAATGTCGGTGATGGCAGTGTTTTCACATACGGTTTGAGCATCGGTGCCTGAAGCCGAACTTAATGTTATGGTATCATTAGGATTGATGGTTATTGTTCCGTTGGCGGTTGTACTTGCACATGTCCCTGTTGTTGTTACGGTATAATTGAATGTACCTGTTTGGGTAGGGGTTCCGTTTATGGTAAACACTCCTGATGAATAACTACCTGTTACTCCTGTTGGTAAGCCTGTAACATTTGCTCCTGTGCCCCCTCCGCTTACATCGTAAGTAATATCGATGATGGCAGTGTTTTCACATATGGTCTGGGCATCGGTGCCTGAAGCCGAACTTAATGTTATGGTATCATTAGGATTGATGGTTATTGTTCCATTGGCGGTTGTGCTTGCACATGTTCCTGTTGTTGTTACGGTATAATTGAATGTGCCTGTTTGGGTAGGCGTTCCGTTTATGGTAAATACACCTGCTGCAAAAGAACCTGTTACTCCTGTTGGTAAGCCTGTAGCACTTGCTCCTGTGCCGCCTCCGCTTACGTCGTAAGTAATGTCGGTGATGGCAGTGTTTTCACATACGGTTTGAGCATCGGTGCCTGAAGCCGAACTTAATGTTATGGTATCATTAGGATTGATGGTTATTGTTCCGTTGGCGGTTGTACTTGCACATGTCCCTGTTGTTGTTACGGTATAATTGAATGTACCTGTTTGGGTAGGGGTTCCGTTTATGGTAAACACTCCTGATGAATAACTACCTGTTACTCCTGTTGGTAAGCCTGTAACATTTGCTCCTGTGCCCCCTCCGCTTACATCGTAAGTAATATCGATGATGGCAGTGTTTTCACATATGGTCTGGGCATCGGTGCCTGAAGCCGAACTTAATGTTATGGTATCATTAGGATTGATGGTTATTGTTCCATTGGCGGTTGTGCTTGCACATGTTCCTGTTGTTGTTACGGTATAATTGAATGTGCCTGTTTGGGTAGGGGTTCCGTTTATGGTAAATACACCTGCTGCAAAAGAACCTGTTATTCCTGTTGGTAAGCCTGTAACATTTGCTCCTGTGCCCCCTCCGCTTACGTCGTAGGTAATATCGGTGATGGCAGTGTTTTCACATACGGTTTGAGCATCAGTGCCTGAAGCCGAACTTAATGTTATGGTATCATTAGGGGTGATGGTTACATTTATAGTAGTTCCTGGACTCACACAACTGCCTACAGTTGCAGTTACTGTATATAATCCACTCATAGATGGTGTTGTTCCGGAAATGCCTACTATTTCTCCTGTTGCTGCGTAAGAATTGGGTCCTGTCCAATTATAGGTTTCTCCAACTACAGGAGAAGTTACTTCCAGCGTTATTGAATCTCCTGTACATGCAGGATTTGGCGTTATGGTGGCTGTTGGTGCAGGTGGTGCTCCGGCACTACTTATGGATATTACCCCTCCATTTTCTCTACATCCTGAAGCATTTTCCACAACTATTGTATATGTTCCTGCCATCAATCCTGTAAATGAGTTGCTTGCAACAAAGGTTGTACCGCCATCAATAGAATAAGTTAACCCTGTTCCTGATGCTGCTATTGTAATAGTTCCATCATTTGCTCCACATGAACTCTCATTGGTGTATGGAATTGAATCTATAACTGGTGAAGAATTTATCGTTATGCTACCGTTTATAGTATCTGGCATACATGTTCCTGAGGTGATTACCATGTAATTAAATATTCCTGTATCTGATGGTGTTCCACTTATGGTAAAGACTCCTGATGAATAACTGCCTGTTACTCCTGTTGGTAAGCCTGTAGCACCTGCTCCTGTGCCGCCACCTGTTACACTGTATGTAATGTTAGTGATGGCTATATTTACACATAAGGATTGTGCATCGGTACCGACTGCAGAACTTAAAACGATTGTGTCGCTAGGGTTTACAGTAACATTCATAGAAACCGGATTACTTGTACAACCATTTTTAGCTATAGTTACCGAGTAAGCACCACTCATTGGTGTAGTTGCGTTAAGAATAACCGGGTTTTGTGCAGTATCTACAAAAGCTAATGGTCCGGTCCAAGAATATGCAACTCCCGAAATAGTAGAATTAGCAGTTAAGTTAATGGTATCTCCCTCACAAACCACCACGTCCGATCCGACTGTTGGACTAGTAATCATAGAATCAATTACCACCACAAATGTATCTATAGCACTACAACCAGCATTATCTGTGATGTATAAATAGCCTTCATAAACTCCTGCACTTACGGGAGGACTTGTGGGCGTGTAGGAATGAGTTGGGTCAGCACCAAATCCTGTAAAAGTATAAATGGTATCTGTTGTTGACGCTATAGTCCAAGTATAATCGTAAGTTAAAACAGAAGCTATCGTACCACCATTTTTTGTACTATCTAAAACAAAAGTAACCGGTTCTCCTAAACAAATATTTGCAGTATCGGCATGTGCATACGCTTCTAATTTACAAACGTTCCCACCCATATAACCATAAGAAGACGCATTGGTTGATCCTGATGCATAAAATGCAAAAGGATAAGTTATCCCTCCGGGAGTTAAAGGAATAGATTTAGCCCTTATTGCACCACCTGCCGCTATGTTAACTCTTTGATAGTAATAAGGCTCAACAGTTCCCATTTGAGACCAACCTCCTGTCCCATCGTTTGTAGGACTGTTACCAGTTGGGATAGTAATATTTACACCATTGACTACCAAATTCAATGAATTACGAGCTTGATTTCCGCCAGATGGTTCTTTAACAATGAATACAAAAAAATTATTCAGGTATTGTGTAGGATTTGTTATTATGTAGTTATCTCTCCACATATTTTCTTCAATAACAAGCATTTGTGTAGGATCGGCAGGATTATTATTATCGCATTGCCAACCTTTCATCATTTGTACCACCTGAATAGGATTATTGGCTTCAATAACATGATTGGATTTACCAGGGCTAGATGTTGGTGGTGGTGTTGCTGGATTTGAATTACCTGGAGACTCATAAATAAACCATTCTCCTGAATTTAAGCTTTTAGTATAGTTAAATTCACCTGTAATATTAACAGTAGTACCATTATCACTTGCTGTAATTAATAAGTAGTCGGCAACCGATAACTGGTTAAAATTTGCTGGATATGGTTCAATATTTGGCGTAGGTGGACTAGCTAAACCAACAGCTAAAGACATTTGATTTGGTCGTTGTAACGTTTGAGTTGAAATATATCTTGTTTCCCAATTTTCAACAGGTTTTAAATGAGTACATGTTAAATCACAGGCTCCACAGCCGGGGTATTCATCATTCCCAATCCAAGTACAATCAGTACCTCCCAGCACAGAAATCTTGTTATTCGCTACGATTTTCATACCGTTTAATCCCTGGTTATTATTTACAGTTACTGAGGATCCAGCAGGAGTTGCAGTAAGAGCCTGACCATTATCGTTTGAAAGAACAGTATATGTTTCTCCTTTATCTAACATAATAGACCAAGTACTGTTGGGACCATGAGTCATTGCTCCATTTGCATTTGTTGATGAAGTCCATGCATTGGAAGGAAGTGTAAAAGTGATGGAAGTATTGTCTTCAATACCTACTACGGTTACTCTGGCGTTAAATTCAAGGTTATCAGCTGTAATTTCACGATAAGCCGACACAATATATTCTAAGCCCATTTCTTCAACAGGCAAAATAGGAGTCATCTCAGAAGATGCAGTCGCAAGAAATTGAGAATAAAGAGCAATAGGTGCTGTAGATGTTACTCTAATACCATTTTTTTGAATAGTTTCCGGAACGGTCAAATCATCGGCATATCTCCAACATAATGCTTGTAAATCATAAGGAATATCTACATATAAAGGAACTCCACCTGTTACATTAACGGTATATCGTGTACAGTTTGTATCTCCCGCAAGATCTAACAGAGGGTCACGGGCAACATAATCAATAGTTACGGTGCAGTCGTAATAACTTATAATGTATACACCCGGAAGATGATCAATATATGTTTCGGCAAAAAGAGTAAACCAAAATTCTGTACCGGAATTATCTTGTGCTTTTACTTTTTGTACTCCCAAGGAGTATATTATCGCTAAAGCGCCTAAAAGCTTAAAAAAGAGTCTATTTTTTTTCATAAAAATAATTTTTAATACTATCAGTTTATTCTTGTGTGTCATTGATAAAAAGAGTATGATTAAAGTTACGGGCAAATCAGGTATAATTTAAAATAATGTTAATAAATCTAACTCATATCTTACGTGTTTAAAAAATAGTAATAAATTTTACATGACCTTTTTTTACTATAAAATGCGCCATAAAAACGCAATAAATATTACTTGAAATGAGAATTAAATATGGACCTTCTGTATAAGAACTCTTTAATATTATCTGACAAGCCACTAAAATTTGATTAAACTACTAGGATGACCCTATTTAGTAAAATATTATTTTGAGGGTAGATTTAATAGGTAAAATAATAGCACCTTTAAGTAAAATATATTTTTCAGAAACTCCCCAGATGGTAGTCTCTACTATTTTTTCACCGATAGTATCCCGAAAAAGTATTCTAACTTTTATTTTATCTTTTCCTAAATACATTGCTCTAGTTAATCCCTGGAGTCGTTCATTCTGCTGTTCTTTGTCATTTAATAAAACATCTTCTTTAGAAAAAGTTAGTTTTCCGATATCTTCTTTGGCAAAGAACACTACTCTCTTGGTGTTCTCTACAGTATTGCACATTATTGTATTCATATCAGGTTGATTTTATGATTGAATTAAACATACATTCCAGCACTTAAAATATTACCAAAAAGAGAACCGCATAACAAATAAAATTTTAAGGCGATTATAATCCGTTTTTATAATATTTAAGTTTATTTAATAAGTATATTAAAAGATAAAAATTCATTTTAGCGAACATTAATTACATTATCTGTAGATATTTCATTACTTAACTTACTATCAAAGAAGCTCTAACATTTTTTAAATTAAATTTGGTAAGGTTTGTATTTATTTTATAATTTGATTTTTTTGAAAAGACTATCAATGATTGGTTTATTTCTTCGGTACACCAACCCTCTTTGATTTCATTTGGTTCTAAAACAATAGAATGTTTATTTATGTTTCCGTTTCACAACCGATACAATTATCGTTATACCAATATTCTATATTCCATTGTAAAAACACTTCCTGATTGGTTTTGTTTTTTACTTGTAAATAAACATTATCAATTTTACTATTATCAGGAAAATGACAGTTTGAATACTTATAAGATATAGTTATATAATCGTTGCTTTTTAGTACTTCCCAGTTGATGGGTTTTTTATTATTTTCGTAATCAACTCCGTACGAACAGTTTATTAAGATTACTATAAAACCGATTAAAAGTTGCTTTAATTGGGGTATGAGGGTAACTGCCAAAATTTTCATAATCTGGAGTTTTAAGGTTTATATTTGGGATAGTTTCGTTAGTTTTACCAACCAACAAGCTCCATTTGCAGAGAAGCTACAGATGAACTCGAATCAGTAAAAAAGTGTAGCGAATTTTTCCATAAATTCTGTTTTAATTACTTATTTAATCATCTTAAATTTTAAACGCTGTCTGTTTTCCAATTCTAATTCTAATAAATAGGATCCTTTAGGTAGATTAGAAACATCTATATTTTGTTGATACAACTCATGGTAAACTAACTCGCCTCTCAGGTTATAGATTTTTACCTGTTTAATGTTTAAATCAGTAGTTAATTGTTTTATGGTGAGTTGATTACTTAATGGATTTGGGAAAACTGATACCTTATCAAACAATTCTTTATGTTCATTTAATCCAGTAATAATAGGCGTTACAAATATATCCGTTCTAAAAGTATCCAGTGGTGTTAAACCGGCAGCCACTGGCCAAATTACTATAATATCCTCTCCTACCCGATACCCGTTTTGAAGTGTTACAGTATCAGTAAAAGGAATACTAAAAGTATCATTTACCATATTAACAACAGAAGTAAAACCAACAGTATCTACTGAAGTGATACCTGCAGAACTGTCAACCCCGGAAACTAAATAAACCGTTCCTGTAAAAGGTGTTAATGAAGTATATAAAACTTTAACGTTAAAATTTACAACTGTACCTAAAGGAACTGTATCCTGCGTAAAATTTTGAGAAGTAATTACAGGGTCAATGCTCAATTGTGCTTTACCAATAAATGGTACAAGCATCAAAAACAGATATATAACTACTACTTTTTTCATAATATAAATATTTACTTTACTAAGGCGATTATATGGAATACGTTATGTTATCTTCATCACTGTTCGTATGTTTCGGCACATGGCTATTTCATATGTTTAGTAATTTAATGTTAAAGTTAATTCATTTTTTTGAATAATCTTAACAAATTTTATCAAAATATTACGTGTTTAAATTATTTAATAATAACAATAAATACTTGAAATATAGATAGTAAAAAAATTTAAAACTATAAAAAATATTACTTATTTATCCGTACAATAATAACCATTCAGATTAATAAAAAATAGCTTCTTTAATTTAACATTGTGCCATACGCTATAAAATTCCCCTCCAATATAGTTAAGGCAAAAAAAATACTCAAAACTAATTAATCAACGTAACCCGACCAATAAACTCATGCCATGTGCCTAATACATCCTTCGCTTTTATTTTATATGCGTAAACATCGTTTTTTAGTATCACATTTTTATACTTTCCATCCCATTTAGGTTCTAGATCTTCCTTATCGTCATTATTATATAATAATTCTCCCCATTTATCAAATACCATAACTTCTAATTGAGCTATTCCATAACCTTTTACTGTAAAATAATCATTTACATCATCTCCATCGGGGGTAAATGCATTGGGTATCCATATCGTAAATATGGGATCTATTCGCACATTTTTTTGGATGTTGTTTTTACATCCGTAACTATTTTCGATAAATAAAGTAACCAAATATGTTCCCGAATCAGCATATACGTGTACCGGATGCTGTTGCGTAGAAGTGGTTCCATCTCCAAAATTCCAATACCAATCTGTTGCAATCACCGAATTATCAGTAAAAGTAACCTCGCTATTAAAATCATCATCTACCTCTGTTGGAACATGTATAAAATCAGCTATTGGAAGTGAAATTACATTAACAACAATCGTAGTGTCATCTGTTCCATTATCATCTGTTACTTGTAAGGTAATGTTAAATGTTCCTGCGGTTGTAAATGTTATGGTATGTGGCCCTTGTGTGTTGGCTGTGTTTGGTGTTCCACTGTTAAATGTCCAATTCCAGCTGTTCACATTTGTTCCTGAGCTGTTGTCGGTAAAGGTGATGTTTTCTCCTATACATATTGTTGTTGATGAAGCTGCAAATGAAGCCGTTGGCTGAGGTTGTGTACAGTTATTTACTGTTACGGTTACTTGGTCGGTATTGCTACAGTTGTTTGCATCTGTACCTGTTACCGTATAAGTGGTGGTTGATGCTGGTGTAAAGGATGTTCCGTCGGTTACGCCATTATCCCAAGTGTAATTGTTTGCTCCGCTTCCTGATAGGGTTACTGATGTGCCTTCGCATACAGATTGGTCTGCTCCTGCATTTACGGTCGGGTTCGGATTGATGGTTAAATTTAAGGTTACTACACTATCGCAACCTTGATAACTTCCGCCAACTATCGTATAAGTTGGTGTGTTGGTGCTTGTGGTGTAATTGTTACCGTCTATCCACGTGTAACTGTTGCACGCGGTTTGTACGTCTGTA
>JBFWSH010000014.1:0-93257 GCA_050248475.1 Flavobacteriales bacterium | reverse complement strand
GTTAGGCCTGTTACAGATGTCGTTCCGTCTCCTGTTGGGTTGCCTGGTGTCCAGTTGTAGGTATATCCGCCTGCTCCGCCTGTGGCTGCAGTAACTGATGCTGCTCCGTTTGCTCCTCCGTTACAGGATATGTTGGTTTGGGAAGCGGCTGTTAGGTTTAATGCACTTGGTTGGGTTACGGTAAAGTTTTGTGTGGCTGTACATGTGTTGGCATCGGTTACGGTACAGGTCCATGTGCCGGCTGTTAATCCTGACACACTTGTTGTTCCATCTCCTGTTGGATTACCTGGTGTCCAGTTATAGGTATATCCGCCTGCTCCGCCTGTGGCTGCATTTACTGCTGCTGCTCCGTTTGAGCCTCCGTTACAGGCTACATTGGTTTGTGAGGAGGCTGTCAAATTAAGGTTACTTACATTTACAGTAACTGTTCCACAAGACCCTGGAGTAACGCATCCTCCTTCTCCTCGTATATAATATGTAGTGTTTGCTCCTGGTGTTACCACAAATGAACTTGTTGCTGTTGTTCCCAATAGGGTTCCTCCACATGAACCTGTATATATTGCCCAGTTTGTTGCATCGTTTAATGTTCCTGTAATATTTAAAGTTGAAGAATTACCTGGACATACTGTTGGTGAACTCGCTGTAATTGTTGGTACCGTAGGATCAGTACATGCTGCTCCACAAGTTACTGTTAATGTAGATGAAGTAATACAGAAGTAATCACTTGCAGAAAACTGCGCATTACCATCACACATGGAAAGCGTCCAGGTACCCACGGCATTCTGCCCATCAAATGTGCTAAAAGGCTCTACAGGTCTTGCTGAACCTCCGGCGAAGGTATTCCAGTCACCTCCAATTAATGACGCCGCATCATCGTCAAACAAAATCGTTGAAATCGGAACGGTAACAAAACTACTGAGTGTATTACCTAATGACGGTTCAAAGTAGTCCCATTTATCAAAAAGGATATCCACACTTGTTCCTGTTGGTGAAGTCAATCGAAGACCAAGATCTTCCTGCACAGAATAAGGGTCTCCGGCTGCGTTACAGTCAAGTGCTCCCGATCCCATTGTCATGGTAATTGAAATTTCTACTTCTGTTAATGATGAACAACCCCCAAAATCTCCAGCTGTAAATGCGAAGGTCCTAGATCCACTAACTGGCCCCGAACTTAAGGTTAAAGGTGTTGAATTCGTTTTGGAAACCTGTGCACTCACAAATTGATTTCCTAAAAGGATAACTGAACAAATAAGTATTAATTTTTTCATATTTTATGTTTTATAACATGTTTTTAATTTAAGAATAGGCTAATTTATAGTTTTTGTTTTAACTGTACAAAAAATATCCTCATACTTAATTATTATATTAACACGATTAAAAAAAAGCCTAACAGAAATGTGAGGCTTTTTTGATTCTTATTTGGTTAAGGTCTTTGTGGATAAACCCCTTGCCATGCTATACACCAATTAACAACAAGATAAGGTTCCATGTTGTTCACAGGAGCATTTCCTCCATTGTTTCCAACTGTTACATTTACGTTCTCCGCAGCCATAGTTCCATTCGCAGCTTGGGTAGTATATACATTGGTTCCTGAAGAACCTGAAAAATTCAAACCATTCGGATTGTTTGATGTTCCTCCTCCTGTTGGTGGTGCAAAGTATGATTTTACTGTACCAACTGCTAAATGATTATGTGAAGGCATTTGTTGCACATTCAAGATATTTATTTCGGACCCACTAGATTGTCCCATTAGACGTGGTGTTAATCCAGGTCCAGTTCCTTGATTTATAGCAGTACGCCCTCTTAAATCTGGTAATTTAAAAGTCGAAACACCATCTCCTCCATAGGTTGTACCAATTAAGGAATATAAAGATTGATACTGAGATATTGCCAATGACGACCCATCACAATTTAGCCATCCTTGAGGTGCCCACTGAAATCCAAAAGCTTGAATTTGTCCAATAATAGGTTCCATATTTTTTTTAGTTTTTAGTTAATAATCATGACAAATGTATGTTATATAACATATAAAAACAATCAGTAGTAATACTTGATATTAATACGTGTTTTTACTCACAATACATGTTGTGATAGAAACAAAAAAACTAGATTACTGTAGTTTACTAGATTAAAATAATTTCTACACCACCACATTCACAATTTTCTGTGGCACTACTATTACCTTTCTGGATAATTGACCATTGAGTAGCTTGATGGTTTGTTCGTTTACCATTACTTCTTTTCTACCTCAGCGGCCGTTAATACACTAAGTGTCTGATAACCAGTTATAACATGATGGATTCGAATCCCTCATCGCCCTCAACAAAAAAAGCCATTTAAAAATCAAACGGCTTTTTTTCATTTATTACTTTTCGAAACTTATTGTTTTATAATCTTGTAAACTTTACTAGTGTTTGTTTCATTAATTCTCAATAAGTAAACTCCTTTACTTTCATTACTTAAATCCACTTCAATGTCGTTTGTTGTAATATTATTTGCTTGTTTAACAATTCTCCCTTCAAGAGTAGCTATGGAGTAATTTACTTCGCCTTGTAGATTAGTTAAACTTATTGTAAACAATCCACTTGTTGGATTAGGATAAATATTCTTTGAAGAAATAATTTCTTGAGTAGGTTCAATTCCTGTAATTAAAATATCAAACGACAAACAAAAACTATCAGAACTGCATGAATTCATCGCAGTTAAGCACACATGATAATTCCCATCAAAGCTATAATAATGCACAGGATTGGATTCAGAAGAGGAGTCACCATCCCCAAAATCCCAAAAATATTTAGTTATGTTGACAGAAGAATCCAAAAAACTAACTTCATTGTTATTGATTAAATATCCAAATTTTGCATCTGCCGAATCACATTCATAACAAAGGAGACTGTCATTGATATTAATGGAATCTGTAACCAATGAATGAGCTAATAAAACAGGTGTTGTTGATAAAAAATTGTAACTGGAAACAATGTAAATATTTGTTGTACTTCCAGTGGTATCAATAGCTAGGGCATTTTCATAACATCCGCTCCCATTTCCATTATTATCCACTTTTACTAAAAATGGCTTAACTCCTCCAAAAGAAGTTGTTTCTCCAACAATAAACAAACTCTGATCGGTAGCTTTTTTTATAGATCTGACATAATCAACCCCACTTCCACCATAAGCTTTACTCCAAATTAAATTTCCAAATATGTCGAATTTTGCTAATCCATATTTAGAAGTTCCGTCATTATCTACATCAGTATCAAAAGCTACTATATAAGTCGAGTCTATTTCATTAAATATTGCATCCTCAGCAAACTCTCTTCCAGGATTTCCATAAAATTTACACCAGTCAACATTTCCCATAGAATCTAATTTATAAATTACCAAATCGGGTTTTCCAGAAGAACCAAATCCAATATACTCAGAGTGAGAAACAACAAATGCTCCCTTATCAGGAGTTCCTACTATACCAGTCGCAATTGTTGACCAATTAGGAGCGATTACCTTACCCCATAAAACATTACCATTGATATCCATTTTAGCTATTTGTGATCTTCCTCCATGACCTCCACACAGAAATAATTTATCATCATCGGTTTTTATTACTTTTATAAATGAGTCAAACCCACCATTTTCTGCTGTTGTTACCCATAGAATATTTCCTGCTTTATCTATTCTAGCAACTCCTGCACTTGAAAAAATGCCAGGAGGAGGAGTGTACGCTCCGCAAATAATAAAACTACTATCCTGAAGTTGTATAGCATCATAAGCATAGTCCATTCCATTTTCACCTAAAACCTGAGACCATTCAATATTACCTTCGTTATTAATTTTAATAATTAACATGTCTTCTGAGCCATCTCCAAAGCTCTTAGAATAACCTGTTAATAGAAATCCATTATCTAATGTTTTCAAGATACCGTAGATAAATTCTGCTCCAAATGCTGAATCTCCATATTGTTTACACCAAATACTTTCCCCCTCAGAAGTAATTTTAGCTACGGTAAATTGGGCTGAACCAGTTCCTGCAATAATATAAGCACTATCCGATTGCTGTTCAACATCCCAAATTCTATCAAATTTAAGGTGATTATATATGGCTGTAAACTGTGATTGTGCTACTGACGATAAAGAAATTATAGAAAACAAAAGAGGCAGTATTTTTCTCATGGCAGGAAAAGTTATTATCCATTGCATATTTAAAGATTAATCCTGAAAAAAGCAATTTTATTTCTACAACACCACGTTAACAATCTTATTCGGCACAACAATTACCTTTTTAGGTGCTTGACCGTTCAGTTGTTTAATGGTTTGCTCGTTTGCCATCACTTCTTTTTCTACTTCAACAGCAGTTAATCTGTTAAGTGTCTGATAACTAATTATAGCATAGTGGGTTCGAATCCCTCAACAAAAAAACCGATTGAGATTCAATCGGTTTTTTTTATCTATTACTTTTCGAAATTTATTGTTTAATCAACTTGTAAACAGTTGAAGTATTTTCGGTATTTATTCTTACAAAATAAACTCCTTCGCTTTCTTTGCTTAAGTCAACTTTTATCAAATTAGTCGTTACTTTAGCATTTTCAATAACTCTACCTTCTATAGTAGTAATCGAATAGTTAACAACATTTGCATTGTTACCTAAATCAATTGTTACAACTCCATTAGTCGGGTTTGGATAAATTGAAACGTTAGTGTTTGCCGTTTCTTTTATTCCTACTCCTGTTACAGCTTCACAAGCAGAAGTATCTACACAACTTCCCATGGTGATCTCTACTGCATAATTACCATTTACGGTAGCTGTAAAGCTCTGTGCTGTTTCTAATGGTATAATTGCATTTCCATTGTCACAATCTAACCACTGATAACTTGCTCCTGCTTGGTTGGCTGTAATTTCATTGTTCATTATAGTTGTACTATTATCCAAATTTGAATTAAATTCATCAGCACCAATATCAGGATTTGTTGCATTTCTTAATTCGTTATCCAAATCTGTTGCTGAATAAAATAATGGAGACCCCGCACCATCAATAATTGAGTTACATAAATGGTAATCTGTAATCGACAAAAAATTAGGATTAACTTCTAACGAAGTAGCATTTGAAGAAGATGCTAACTGAAAATCAGTCAAATTCAGATAATTATTTAAATCCCATACTCCTACAACGGAATCGATTGTATAAAGAACATTATATTCCATCACAGTGTTAATAATCGTAGAAGCATTGTTGTTATAAATTGCATTTCCAACGTTATTATTGTAAAAAATATTATTGTAAATATTGTTATTCTCTGATTTATATAAATTTAAAGCTTTACTGGAACTACTTTTATTAACTATAATAGTATTATTGAAAACATCCCAATATGAAGTTTTAGAAGACGAAACTACCGGGCTACCTAAAATACTTAATCCGCTTCCTACCGCTGTTCCACTAATACTAACAAAATTATTATAGAATGCTCCTTTTGCAGTTATTGGATTTTTGCAATTATTTAATGTTATCCCATCTCTTCCAGAAACACTAATTTGATTTCCGGAAATAATGCCACCTTTTACTACATTACTAAAATAAAAAGCATCATATCCAACCAAATTAATTACAACAGGATTAGAGACCCGATTGTCCTTGATTTCAAAAAAATCATGGTTAATCATTGAAATAGCTCCATAGCCATTATCAACAAAATCATTATTTTCCACTATCACCCCTTGTCCATTGGGTAGAGAAGCACCCCCATCATTTCTTAGATTTATTGCTATTCCACCCAAATAAAAACGATTATTTTTAATTAATAAATGTTCATAAAATGACCCTTGGGCAGCATACAAAATTGGAGAATTCGTAAAGGATTTTCCCCGAAGAAAACAATTTTCTATGTGAACATAATGGCTAAACGATCCTACCTCAATAGCAGTAGTATAAGATAAATTTGTTCCGGTAGCCTCAACTGTAACCCATTTTAATGTTATGTAAGCCGAACTATCAAACTTGATTACCCAGTTGTCCGAAAAACCTGCTGCAGCATAATTTATATTAACTAAACTACTGTCCTGATTTTCACCCTGAAAGGTTATTCTATTGACTGAATCAACGCCTGATATTATACCAAAATTTATTTGCCCGGTATAATTACCGTCCCGGATTAAAAAAGTAGTTGGACCATTAACTCCATTGACCATTAAATCATTTACGGCAGACTGGATACTACCATAATCAGGAGATAAACCACCAATTGTAAAGTTTCCTGATAGTTGGGCAGAAAGTGTTACAACCATTAATTGTGTTGCAAATAGAATGTAATATTTTTTCATAAGTAAGGGTTTAAAATGAGTACTCAGAACGACATATATCGTACCAAAATCTCAGTTAAAGATAACTACTTTTAAACTCTCATCAAAAAATATTATACTCTATTGCTTTAAAGTAACAACTGCCCCCATTAAACGACAAAATTTATAATCTTATTCGGCACAACAATTACCTTTTTAGGCGCTTGACCGTTGAGTTGTTTAATGGTTTGCTCGTTTGCCATCACTTCTTTTTCTACTTCAGCAGCAGTTAACGTGGTGGGTAATTCCAACACAAAACGCATTTTACCGTTAAACGATACAGGATATTTGTGATTGCTTTCGGTTAAATATTCTTCGTTGTATTTCGGGTACACCGCTTCTGAAATGCTTTCGGTATTGCCCAGTTTAGCCCATAACTCTTCTGCAATGTGCGGTGCATAAGGCGAAAGTATAATACACAAATCTTGTAAAATTGCTCGTTTGTTGCATTTAAGTGCAGTTAACTCGTTTACACAAATCATGTAAGCCGAAACCGGTGTGTTGAACGAAAAACGCTCAATGTCTTCTTTTACTTTTTTAATGGTTTTGTGTAGGCTTTTTAGTTCTTCTTTGGTTGGGGCTTCGTCGCTTACATTAAAGCCATTATCATCGTGGAACAAACGCCACAGTTTTTTTAAGAAACCATGTACACCGTTAATTCCCTGTGTATCCCAAGGTTTGTGTTGTTCTAGCGGACCCAAAAACATTTCGTAACAACGCAAAGTATCGGCTCCGTATTTTTCTACCAATTCATCTGGTGTTTGTACATTGTATTTCGATTTCGACATTTTATCTATTTCCCTTTTGCAAATGATTTTACCATTAAATGTTTCCATTTTAATGTTTTTATATTCAGGGAGCCAGTTTCTAAATGCTGCAATATTTAATGAATTATCCCCCTCGATAAGGTTAACCCATACAGGAATAGTTCTATAAGTAGTGAATGAAACATCAGGAATATCATTTATAGTTAGATGTTGCTGTGAATCACCATTTTCAAACTCTTTCGTATCTATTTTTGTGGGGCTAAGATATCCCTTTATTCTTTCATCTTCTGCAGAGTAAATAACATTATCAGAACCAATGTAAACCAAAGCACTAACTCCCTGAATCATTCCTTGGTTAATCATTTTTTGGAAAGGTTCTTCAAATGGGATGTAGCCTAAATCGTATAAGAATTTGGTCCAAAAACGAGCGTACAACAAATGCCCTGTAGCATGTTCGGCTCCGCCAATGTATAAATCTACATTTTTCCAGTAGTTTACTTTCTCTTTAGCAACAAATTCGTCGTCGTTGTGGGCATCCATGTAACGTAAAAAGTACCAACTACTCCCTGCCCAACCCGGCATGGTGTTAAACTCCATTCGGTCGCCAGGGCAAGTCACATTCCAATCTTCTTTTTTTGCTCTTGCCAAAGGTGGCTCGCCATCTTCGGTAGGCAAATATTTATCTACTTCGGGCAATTCTACCACCTCGTTTCCTTCCAATAAATAAGGTATTTCGCCTTTGTAATAAACCGGAAATGGTTCTCCCCAATAACGTTGGCGAGAAAATACCGCATCTCTTAATCGGTATTGTGTTTTACCTTTTCCAAAACCCCGTTTTTCAATTTCAAAAATGGCCAGTTTAATGGCTCTTTTTGCTGGTAAATCGTTCAGAAAATCAGAATTGGCAATTATGGCATCTTTCTCTGCATAAGCTGCTTCCGAAATGTCTTTGTCTTTAAAAATGTTTTTGATTTCGATATTAAAATGTTTGGCAAAATCCCAGTCGCGTTGGTCGCCACAAGGCACCGCCATTACAGCCCCTGTTCCGTAGGTTGCCAACACGTAGTCGCCAATCCAGATTTGTATTTTATCTCCCGTAAACGGATGAATGGCATACGCTCCGGTAAATGCTCCGGTAATGTTCTTAATGTCCGATTGTCTGTCGCGTTCCGATTTTAACGAAGCAGCTTTTTTGTAGGCTTCAATTGCTGCTTTTTGTTCAGCGGTTGTAATTACATCCACCAATTCGTGTTCGGGTGCAAGCACCATAAACGAAACTCCAAAAATGGTATCAGGTCTGGTTGTAAAAACCTCAACTTTGAACTTTGAACTTTCCACTTTAAACTCTACAGATGCTCCTTCACTTTTTCCTATCCAATTTCGTTGTATGTCTTTCACCGAATCCGTCCAATCCAATCCATCTAATCCATTAATTAAGCGTTCGGCATAAGCAGTAATTCGCATACTCCACTGACGCATTAATTTTTGCTCCACAGGATGTCCGCCACGTTCCGAAACACCATCTTTTATTTCATCGTTAGCTAATACTGTTCCTAAAGCAGGGCACCAGTTTACCCAGGTATCCGACAAATAAGCAATGCGGTAATTCAAGAGCATTTTTTGTTGTGCTGACTCATTCCAACTGTTCCAATCTGCCGCTGAAAACACCTCAACATCGGCACACACAGCATTTATTGTTGCATTTCCAACAGTTTTAAATTGCTCAATTAAGGTTTCTATTTTCTCCGCTTTATCCGCATCTTTATTGTACCACGAATTAAACAGTTGTTTAAAAATCCATTGCGTCCATTTGTAATAACTAGGATCAGATGTTCTCACTTCTCTGTCCCAATCAAACGAAAAACCAATTTTATCCAATTGATTTCGGTAACCAGGAATAACATTTCCTTGTTTATCCACACCACCTTCAATGTTCATTTTGGTAGTAATGGCAGGATGTTGACCTGTTTGAATGGCATATTGCTCGGCAGGTAAACCAAACGAATCGTAACCCATGGGGTGTAACACGTTAAATCCTAACAAACGTTTGTAACGTGCAAATACATCTGATGCAATATAACCAAGCGGGTGGCCAACGTGCAAACCAGCACCAGAAGGATAAGGAAACATATCCAATACATAATATTTGGGTTTAACGCTGTTATCTTTTGCAGCGAACGTTTTATTTTCGGCCCAATATTTTCGCCAATCGTTCTCTATCTTCTGAAATTCATATTGCATCGTTAATAAGTCTTTTTATTAGAGCCACGAAATTAACAATATTTAGCAGTATTTTTGAGAAATAAATTGTTTAGAAGCAAGTTAAGTGATACTTTAGCAACTCAATTTTAAAAATGTCGAACGGAGAAAATAAACATACAAGCAGAAGACTAAAATCATCTTATTTTACTACCATAATTAGTATTTCGTTAGTGCTTTTTATGTTGGGAATATTGGGCTTGATTGTATTGAATGCTAAACAAATTTCCGACCACGTAAAAGAAAATATCGGATTTTCCATCATCTTAAAAGATGGTATTAAGGATGTGGAAATTGTACAAATTCAAAAATCGTTAGACGCTGAAAATTTTGTAAAATCCACGCATTTTATCCACCCCGATAGCGCTGCTGCTGAACTTCAAAAAGAATTAGGCGAAGATTTTATTAGTTTTTTGGGGTACAATCCCCTGCTTGCCTCAATTGATGTAAAGTTAAATGCTGATTATGCGAATAACGATAGCTTGGCCGTTATTGAAGCAAACTTAACCAACAATCCAAAAATCAAAGAAGTATTTTACCAAAAAGACTTGGTGAGTTTGATTAATGAGAACGTAAAAAAAATAAGTTTTTATTTATTAGGATTTAGCGGATTATTGCTAATCATTGCTATGGCGTTAATCAACAACACTATCCGATTGTCAATTTATTCAAAACGATTTTTAATTAAAACCATGCAGTTGGTTGGCGCAAAATCAACTTTTATTCAAAAACCATTTGTGTTAAAAGGTATTGGAAATGGTATTGCAGCAGCAATTTTAGCCATCGGACTAATTGTGTTATTTTTGTATTACATGCAAAAACAAATGCCAGAAATTATTGATTTCAAAAACATCGAATTATATGGTGCTTTATTTTTAATAGTAATTATTTTAGGAATTTTAATCTCCTGGATTTCTACAACCCTTGCTGTTCGAAAATATTTACGAATGGATGCTGGAAATCTGTATTAATTAAACAATTATGAGCGAAAACAACAGAATAAATAACGACTTTGCTTTTGGAAAGCAAAACTACATGTTAATGATTATTGGTACTGCCTTGGCCATTTTAGGTTATATTTTAATGTCGGGAGGTGGTTCTGACGACCCGGCAGTTTTTAGCGAGGAACTTTTTAGCTTTAGACGTATGTTTATTGCGCCTGCTTTAATTTTAATAGGTTTAGCTATAGTTGGTTGGGGAATTATGAAAAAAGTAAAATAATTTCATGACCATTTTAGAAGCTGTTGTTTTAGCAATTATTGAAGGAGTTACTGAATTTTTACCAGTATCGTCTACCGGACATATGATTATCGGCTCCTCTTTAATGGGAATTGCTGAAGATAATTTTACCAAAACTTTTACTATAGCTATCCAATTTGGAGCCATTTTATCTGTCTTGGCATTATACTGGAAACGTTTTTTTCAATCGATAAATTTTTATTTTAAACTCCTTGCCGGCTTTATTCCTGCAGCAATTTTTGGTTTTTTGTTAAATGATTTTATTGATACTTTACTTGAAAATGTAATTGTTGTGGCTTCAACTTTATTACTGGGTGGTCTTGTTTTAATATATGTAGATAAATGGTTTGCAAAAACAGAAGAATCTGGCACATCGGAAGTAACTTATCCAACTGCATTTAAAATTGGTTTATTTCAGTGCATTGCCATGATTCCAGGTGTTTCGCGTTCAGCTGCAACCATTATTGGCGGGTTAACTCAAAAAATGAACAGACAGGCCGCTGCTGAATTCTCTTTCTTTTTAGCAATACCAACCATGTTGGCAGCAACAGGATACAAGTTATTGAAATTTTATAAAGATGGCGGTGGTTTTCATGGCGAAGAAATTACCGTTCTTATCGTTGGAAATATAGTGGCCTTTATTGTTGCGGCAATTGCTATTAAAGGATTTATAAGCTTTTTAACCAAACACGGTTTTAAGTATTTTGGGTATTATCGTATTGTTGTTGGAATTATTATTCTGGCACTTTATTTTATGGGTATTGAACTTACCATAGTATAATGCAACAACCTCAAGACAAATTTTTAAACGGGCAAATTATTTTAATCGACAAACCATTAAAATGGACATCGTTTGATGTAGTGAAAAAAATCCACTACCAACTTAGAAAGGAACTTGATCTTAAAAAAATAAAAGTTGGACATGCTGGAACACTTGACCCTTTGGCTACAGGATTATTAATTGTTTGTACCGGAAAATTTACCAAAAAAATTGACGAAATCCAGTCGCAAACTAAGGAATATACTGGTACAATTACCTTGGGTGCCACTACCCCATCGTTTGATCTGGAAAAAGAAGTTGATGAGGAATTTTCTACACTCCATATTTCTAAAGAAATGATTGAAGAAGTAGCAAAATCGTTCATTGGAGAACAACAACAAACTGCTCCCATACATTCAGCAAAAAAAATTGATGGAAAACGTGCTTACGAGTATGCCAGAAGTGGTGAAGAAGTAGAAATAAAATCAAACTTGATTAACATAAAATCTTTTGAAATTATAGGGGTTTCAAACAACATCCACGAATTGAAAGATGCGGTGGTTATTGATGAAAACTACAAAAACGACAGAATCAATTTAACTCCGAATTATGAAAAAGGCCTGCATGTAAAATTCAAAATCACCTGTAGCAAAGGAACTTACATTCGTTCCATTGCAAGAGATTTTGGCACAAGATTGAAGTCTGGGGCTCACTTAAGCGAACTGCGTAGAACCAAAATTGGTGATTTTGATGTGGCAAATGCTTTACCAAACATTGATATAAACTCTTTATTAGTTACTCTCTAACATCTGTAGCAACTCGTCCAATTTAGGCGAAAGAATAATTTCTGTTCTTCTGTTTTTCTTTCTTCCTTCAGCAGTATTGGTCATGTCCAAAGGAATATATTCACTACGACCAGCGGCAGTCAATCTTTTTGGATTAACACTGCTGTTTGTCGTAATAATTTTAACCACAGAGGTTGCTCTTTTTACACTTAAATCCCAATTATCAGCAATGTCGCCTTTCCCATTTAATGGAACATTATCGGTGTGTCCTTCAACCAAAATATTGATTTCTTGGTTTTGCTCCAATACTTTTGCTAATTTCTTTAACACATCAACCCCTTTAGTTGCTACTGCATAACTTCCTGACGAAAACAATAAACTTTCGTCTAATGAAACGTAAACTTTTCCGTTTTTTTGTTGAATAGTTAACCCGTTGTTTTCAAATCCAAGCAAAGCATCTTTTACTTTATTTTTTAATGCCGTAACTAACGAATCCTTTCTATTAATCATTGCTTCCAACTCATTTACTCGCTTCTCTCTCGATTCCAACTCTGCAGTTAATTTTTTTAATTTTTCTTCTTTTGCAGTTAATGAACCTTCCAAAGTTCTCAGTGCATCTTCTTTCGACTGTAACTCTTCCTGAGTTTTCTGAAGATCTTTCATCAACTTTTCTGTTGTGGTTTTATTTCCCGATAACAATTCATTGTTTTTATCCAACAACAATTGATAGGTTTTGTTAATATTATCATAGTTACTGGTCATTAATCGTAAAGAATTACCCATGACGGCGGTATCGCTCTCCAACACAGCGATTGCCTTTTTTAATTGTTCAATGGAAACCGACATTTCGTTCGATTTCTCTTCTAATTCTTTATTAGCATTTTTAAGGTTTGCATTTTCATCAGTACACGTTTTGTATTTAGTATTGAGTTCTTCATATTTCCTTGATGGAACACAAGAAAAAATTAAACCAGCAACAATTACTGATAATGTATATAATTTGATTTGTTTCATATCTAAAGTTTGTTTTTCAATACAATACTATTCTTTTAAAGCATTCTTTTAACTACATGATTATTTATTTTATAAACAGACAACTATTCAAAACCTTAGGAATGCAACTTTTAAGGGAAATTAAACGTCCTAATTAAGGTTAAAATAGTTAATTTTACTGACTGACTAAAAAAAAACGACATGACTAGAAGTATAATCTTATCTTCAATTTTATTACTAACATTGACTAGTATTTTTGCACAAAACAAAGCTGGAAGCTGGTGTGTTACTGATGAACAGACCGCATTATTGGAACAACAAAACCCATCTATAATCCAACAAAGACAGGATTTAGAAGATTATATTTCAAGTTTCAAACAAACTTATGATCCTGTAGCAAAAAAAGCCACAATCATTATCCCTGTGGTTGTTCACAATGTTACACATGATGGTGGTCAAGCTTACGTTTCAAAAGCTCAGATTGAAGCTCAAATAGCAACGTTAAATCAAGATTTTAAACGATTGAATCCTGATGCAGGAAGTACCAGGGCTTTATTTGCACCTTATGCTACTTCTTTAGATATCGAATTCAGACTTGCAAGAAAAGACCCTAATGGAAATTGTACTGAAGGAATAGTAAGAGTTGAGTCTCCATTAAGCTTAAATCCTAACCCGAGAGATAATGTAAAAGCTACGAGTTATTGGGATAGTAAAAAGTACTTTAACATCTGGGTAATCGATGAGATTCAAAACAATCCTGATGGATCTTATGTTGCTGGGTATGCTCAATTTCCTTCATCCGGAATAAATAGTACTTATGGTGTAGTTATGGTAAATCAAAATTTTGATGGCGGGCAAAGAACGCTAACTCACGAAGTGGGTCACTGCTTTAATTTGTACCATACTTTTCAAAGCAGTTGTGGTGGAAGCTGTGGTAGTTCTGGTGACTATTGTTGTGATACTCCTCCCGTTTTTGAGTCATCTTTCCCCTGTGATTTTACACAAAACACTTGCTCGAATGATAATACAGGAGGCTCTCCATATGGAGGTAATGTTGTAGATCAAATAGAAAATTACATGAGTTATAATTCTTGCCAGAATATGTTTAGCTTAGATCAAAAAACAAGAATGATGGCTACTTTAAACTCTACAAGTACTTCAACAGGACTTGCTCAACTATGGAATGCCGGGAATTTAGCATTTACAGGAACTGCTGATCCATATAATACAAATCCAATTTGTATTCCTTGGGGAGCAGACTTTACCTACAACAAAACAAAAGTTTGTGAAGGAGAGCAGGTAACTTTTAGTGATATGAACACCTATAATGCCACACCAACTCTGTGGGATTGGACATTTACAGGTGGCACGCCTAATGTTGCTAATGTTGCTTCTCCAGTAATAACTTACAATACTGCAGGATCATACGGAGCAACTTATTCGCCAGGTACAACTGCTGGTTATTATACTCCTGCCGTTTCTAAAAGTAATATTATTACTGTGAGTTCAATTGTTGCTCAATATACATTACCATTTACCGATAGTTTTGAAAATACTACACAATTTAATAATGACTGGACAATAGAAACCTTAAGCGGATTAGACTGGGAACTTACTTCGACTGCTGCCTATACTGGATCGAAATCTGCAATAGTTTACAATAACTACAATTCACCTAACGATGTAACTCAACTAATTTCTCCATCTTACAATCCATCATCGATGACCGTTCCAAAACTTAGTTGGAAATCAGCTTTTGCTAAACGAGCAACAGGAAGCAGTAATGACCAATTAATCATTTATTCTTCGATTGATTGTGGAGCTTCATGGCAAATTGTTGCAATAAAAACTGCATCAACAATGTCAAGTGCACCAAATACTGATGCTGATTTCTTTCCTTCAGGAATATCCCAATGGAAAACATTTACTCAAACACTAAGTGCTGGACTTGCTTCCTCATCAAATGTTAGATTTAAATTCTATTTGAAAAATAATGGAGGAAACAACTTATTCTTGGATGATATTAATGTTTTTGGTGATGATCCAGTTGGAATTAATGAAGTGAAAGTCGTAAATAACTTTGTTGTTTATCCTAATCCGGCAAAAGAAGCGGCATTTATCTCTTTTAATTTAAATTCAGAAGTGAAAAACTTAAAAATCATTTTAAAAGATGTTCTTGGCAAAGAAATTACTTCTATAGTGAATGGACATAGCTTTTATTCTGGTAAATACAACATGAGTATTGACCAAGGAAAAAAACTAAGTAGTGGTCTTTATTTCATAGAATTTAATGCTGACAATAAAATAACCATAGAAAAATTAATTGTACAATAATAAAATGCTAATTCAAAAATAACATGAAAAATATATATTTAATTATAGGTCTGGCACTAAGTGTAAGTGTTAATGCTCAAAAAGGTATACCCGGTGTTGACTATAGAGCTTGCTCAGCTGCTGAAAGAAACAATGAGATTATCGAAAATAATCCTGCAATTAAGGCATTAATGGATCAACAAGATGCTGATGCTTTAGAATGGACCAAAAATCACTACGGAGAAATTATTACTGACGCAACTGGTAAAAAAACAATATTATATGTTATACCTGTTGTTTGGCATGTAGTACATAATGATGGTCCTGAGAACATTTCAAGAGCAACCATAGAAAATGAAATAGCTGAATTAAATAAGGATTATCAAAAATTAAATCCAGACTGGGGCAATGCACATGCAGCTTTTCTTGGAATAGTTGCCGATGTTCAAGTTGAATTTAGATTAGCACGTAAAGATCCTGATGGAAACTGTACTGAAGGTATTACTAGAACAAAAAATGTTATTACCTATGCAATGGATGAATCGGCTAAAACGATTGCTCCATCATGGAATAGAAATGGAAGATATTACCTTAACATTTGGATG
The DNA here is from genome assembly GCA_050248475.1 of Flavobacteriales bacterium. Classification (GTDB taxonomy): domain Bacteria; phylum Bacteroidota; class Bacteroidia; order Flavobacteriales_E; family Vicingaceae; genus Vicingus. The sequence continues at coordinate 77,205 of JBFWSH010000014.1, read as the reverse complement.
GGACAAGCCATTGGAAGTGGTGCAGGAGGTTACGCATATTATCCTGGGTCTGTTCCAAACAACAGAGATGGCTTGGTATTAAGAGCTGCTCAATTAGGCAATACCGTAACACACGAGGTAGGACATTGGCTAAATCTTAAACACTGCTGGGGCGACTCAAACACACCAGGAGATGCAGGTAATTGTTCAACCGATGATAATGTAGCTGATACTCCAAACACTATTGGTCAAACTGGTTGCACATCAACTGCAAACTCATGTAGTTCGGTAGATAACGTTCAAAACTATATGGAGTATAACTTTTGCGATTTAATGTTTACTGAAGGTCAAAAATCAAGAATGCATTCAGCTTTAAATAGCGCTGTTGGAGGAAGAAGTACTTTATGGTCTTCAACAAATAGAGCTAATACAGGAATCGATGATCCATATGTTCAAAATCCTGTTTGTATATTAATGGGAACAGATTTTACCTATAACAAAGAATATTTGTGTGAAGGTCAACAAGTTACTTTTAATGAAATAAACACTTATAATGGTACAGCGACACAATGGGATTGGACATTTAATGGCGGAACCCCTAATGTATCAGGTGTTCAAACTCCTACTATTGATTATAATACTGCTGGAGTTTATAGCGCATCTTTAAAAGCTGGAAATGGAGCAGGGTGGGGTCCTTTAGCAAATAAATTCAACATTATCACTGTTAGTTCTATTAATGCACAATATACCCTGCCATATGCCGACAGTTTTGAGAATGATGTGGATTTCTATAATGACTGGTGGATAACAGCCCCAAGCGGTAGTCCTTGGGAGCAAATTAACACATTAGGATATACAGGATCAAAATGTGTAAAGGTTGATAATATCTTTAATGCTGCTAATGACGTAACAGAGCTAATTTCGCCTTCTTATAATTTGTCATCAATGACTGCTCCAAAATTAAATTGGAAAAATGCCTTTGCTAAAAAAGCTACAGGAAGTAGTAATGATCAATTAATCATTTACTCTTCTATTGATTGTGGTGCTTCTTGGCAAATTGTTACAATAAAAACTGCATCTACAATGGCAAGTGCTCCTGCTACTAACAGTAGCTTTGTACCCTCAGGTGCGTCTCAATGGAAAGATTTTACACAAACTTTAAGTGCTGGATTAGCTGCCTCAAGCAATGTACGTTTTAAATTCTATTTTAAAAGCAATGGTGGAAACAATATTTATATTGACGATATCAATGTTTTTGGAGATTCTCCAGTTGGAATTGATGAAGTGAAAACAGTAAACAATTTTGTGGTTTATCCTAATCCAACATCAGAAAGTGCAATCGTTTCATTTAATTTAACAACTGAAGTGAAAAATTTAAGAATAACACTAAAAGATGTTTTAGGTAAAGAAGTTACAAATATTGTAAACGGACAAAGCTTTAGTGCTGGTAAATACAACATGAGTATCGACCAAGGAAAAAAATTAGCTTCAGGTCTTTATTTTGTAGAATTCAATGCTGACAACAAAGTTAAAATAGAAAAATTAATTGTTAAGTAATAGTTAAACTAACTTTAAAAAAAGACTCGTTCATTTTGTTCGAGTCTTTTTTTGTATAAATAAAAAAACATGAAAAAAATAGGATGCCTAATTGTGTTTTTATACTCAACACTTGGTTTCTCCCAAGAACAAGGGTTTTCTGGAGTAGATTATAGATCTTGTTCTACATCACAACGATACAACGAAATCATTGCAAAAAACCCAATAATTAAGCAATTAATGGATCAACAAAATAATTTTGCTCAAGAGTGGACAAAAAACAATTATGGCAGAATAAAAATTAATGCCAGTGGAAAAAAAGTGATTTCATATATTATCCCGGTTGTGTGGCATGTTATTCACAATGATGGCCCTGAAAATATTTCGAAAGCCACTATTGAAAATGAAATCGCCGAATTAAATAAAGATTTTCAAAAATTAAATCCAGATATCATTAACGTTCATCCAATGTTTGCAGGAATAACTGCTGACAGTGAAATAGAATTTAGGTTAGCAAGACTTGATCCAAATGGTAATTGCACAGAAGGAATAACCAGAACTAAAAGTACACTTACTTATGCTATGGATGAAATCGTAAAAGAAACCATTCGCCCATCTTGGAATACACCAACAGTAAAATACCTTAACATCTGGCAAGGAACAAAAATTGCCTTTGATGCAGGAGGATATGCATTTTACCCTGGCACTACTACCGATGAAACAGAAGGTATCGTTTTAATTGCACAACAATTAGGCAATACTGTTAGTCATGAAGTTGGCCATTATTTAAATCTAGCGCATTTATGGGGGGACAGCAACGACCCACAAGACCCTAACAATTGTTTTGATGATGACCATGTAACGGATACTCCAAATACTATTGGAAGGACGGGCTGTTTATCTAGTGCAAATTCATGTGGTTCTACTGATAATGTTCAAAACTACATGGAGTACAATTTTTGTGATCTAATGTTTACTGAAGGTCAAAAACAACGAATGCATGCAGCACTTAATTCCCCTGTAGGAGCAAGAGACATCCTATGTAGCCAGGCAAACTTGATTAATACAGGCACTGCAGACCCATATGATGCAAATCCTATTTGTATTCCGATTGCAAACTTTAATTACAGCAAAAAATTTATTTGTGAGGGCCAACAAGTTTCCTTTTCCGATAACTCTTATAATGCTACTCCAACTATTTGGAACTGGACTTTTAATGGAGGCACTCCATCTACCAGTAATATCCAAAATCCAACTATAACTTATAACACCAAGGGTGTCTATTCTGTAATTAATGAACCTGGAACAACAAATGGTTCAGGATATCATAAAAAAGACAGCATAATTGTAGTTAGCAGTATAAATGCTGATTATATTTTACCTTATTCGGAAGGATTTGAAAGTACAATTAATTTCAATGATAATTGGTTTTCGTATGGCACAGCCTTAAACAATTGGCAACATACTACTTCAGTATCTTATAGCGGCAATAACTGTGTTAAAATTAACAACATAACAAACAATTCTTCAACAATAACAGAACTAATCTCCTCAACTTACGATTTATCTGCAATACCAAATCCAAAAATCAACTGGAAAAGTGCTTATGCCAAAAAATTGTCAGGAGGAAACGACCAATTAATTGTTTATTCTTCAATTGATTGTGGGTCAACTTGGCAAATAGTGGGTATTAAATCAGCCAATGTATTAAGTAGTGCTCAAGCTACCAATTCTTCATTTATACCAACTGATAGCACACAATGGAAAGAACATAATTTGATTTTTAATTCCACGTTAGCATCATCAAATAATGTTAAATTAAAATTCTATTTTAAAAGTAATGGTGGTAACAATTTCTACCTAGATGATATTAATTTAATTAGTGATGTATCTACTCAAATTATAGAGCAGAGTCCAATTGGGTTCATTAATATTTTCCCAAACCCAAGCAATGAAAATACCAATTTAACATACATGTTAAGTTCGAATGTGAAATCATTAAAAATTACTTTAAAGGATGTGTTAGGAAAAGAAGTGGCTACTATAGTTAACGACCATAGTTTTTCTGCTGGAAAATATACCTTAGCAGTTGATCAGGGAAAAAAACTTGCTCCCGGATTATATTTTATAGAGTTTAATGCTGATGACAATATTCGATTAGAGAAATTAATTGTTAAATAAGATTAAAAAGAAAAGGCTTCAAAATTGAAGCCTTTTCTTTTTAATCTATTTTTATATTTTCTTTATAAATCAAATTTGATTCCTTGTGCTAAAGGTAAACTATCCGAATAGTTAATGGTGTTTGTTTGTCTTCTCATGTAAATTTTCCAAGCATCAGAACCTGACTCACGCCCACCACCTGTTTCTTTTTCACCACCAAAAGCACCACCAATTTCAGCTCCAGAAGTACCAATGTTTACGTTAGCGATACCACAATCAGAACCAGAGAATGATAAGAATTTTTCTGCTTCTTTGATGTTATTGGTCATAATTGCAGATGATAAACCTTGTGCAACTCCATTTTGTAGTTCAATAGCATTTTCTACCTCTCCAGTATATTTCATTAAATACAAAATTGGAGCAAACGTTTCGTATTGCACTATTTCAAAATGGTTTTGAGCTTCAATAATAGCTGGTTTTACATAACAACCACTTTCATAACCTTCACCTTCTAAAACACCACCTTCAACCAACACTTTTCCACCTTCAGCTTTCGCTTTCTCTATCGCTGCTAAATACATATTTACTGCATCTTTGTCAATTAACGGACCAACGTGTTTAGTTTCGTCTAATGGATTACCAATTTTTATTTGTTTGTAAGCTCCTACAATTGCATCTCTTACCTTATCGTAAACCGACTCGTGGATAATTAATCTTCGAGTAGATGTACATCTTTGTCCGCAAGTACCAACAGCACCAAAAACAGCGCCAGGAACTACCACTTTTAAATCAGCCGTTGGAGTAATAATAATAGCATTATTACCTCCTAATTCTAATAATGCTCTACCAAAACGTTCAGCTACTGTTTTACCAACAACACGTCCCATTCTTGTAGAACCCGTCGCAGAAATCAATGGAATTCTGGCATCGGTAGTCATCATTTCACCAACTTTATAATCACCATTAATGATACAAGAAATACCTTCAGGTAAATTATTTTCTCTCAATACTTCAGCAATTATGTTTTGGCAAGCTACTGAGCATAATGGAGCTTTTTCAGAAGCTTTCCATACGCATACATCACCACACACCCAGGCTAAAGCAGTATTCCAACTCCAAACAGCTACAGGGAAGTTAAATGCAGAAATAATCCCAACAATTCCTAACGAATGATATTGTTCTCTCATTACGTGTCCTGGTCTTTCTGAAGGAATAGTTAATCCGTGTAATTGACGTGATAACCCTACAGCGAAATCGCAAATATCAATCATTTCCTGAACTTCACCATAGCCTTCTTGCAACGATTTTCCCATTTCATAAGAAACCAATTTACTTAGTGGCTCTTTTAATTCTCTTAATTTGTTTCCAAACTGACGAACAATTTCACCTCTTTGTGGCGCCGGAATTGCTCTAAAAGATTTGAATGCAACTGTTGCTGATGCCATTACTTTTTCATAATCTTCTTTAGTTGTTGTCGTTACTTTACCAATTAATTTTCCATCGGTTGGAGAATAAGAAGAAAGTACCTCCCCACTACCAAAATTGTTTGAACCGGTTGATGTTCCTTCGTTAATTTCTTTTAATCCTAAAGCCTTTAATGCTTCTTGAATTCCAAATGTATTTGCTGTTAAAACTTCAGACATATTATATAAATTTTTTATGTTTTTAAAATAGAAGTACAAATTTAGTAATTTAATGTGAGTAAATTTGGGCTTACCATGGAAAACGATATCATAAATAGAGTTGAAAAAAGCGGTTTAATTCAAGTGAGTTTGGATGATTTTTACCCGAAAGGCGAACGTGTAATTTTTGATATGAAAGTGTGTTTACATGAAGGTTTTGTATTGATTGAAAAAAACTTTAGAGATTTTGTAAAAAACAACAATTGGGAAATTTATCAAGATAAATACATTTCCATCATTTGTTCTACCGATGCTATTGTTCCTTTATGGGCTTATATGTTAGTTGCATCACAATTAAAACCGTATGCTAAACATGTGGTTTTTGGAAATACCAGTGAATTAGAAAAATCGATTTTAACCAATATATTAAATCAGCACGATTTTTCGATTTATTCAGGTAAAAATGTAATTGTAAAAGGTTGTGGGAAACACCCTATTCCAGAATCTGTTTTTGTTGATTTTACCAATCGTTTACAAGATTATGCCAAATCTATCATGTTCGGAGAGGCTTGTTCATCAGTACCTTTGTATAAGAAAAAGTAGACAAACTATTTCTTCTTCTCTTTCTTTTTCTCTTTATCATAATCCAATTTTCCTCCCCAAAAACGCATTTGTCTCATTGTCCAGTTTATTCTTGCTTGTAAAAAAGCACTTGGCCGTTTGGCATTGTATTTTAACGGACTTGGTAAAACTACTGCAATAGTAGCTGCTTGTTGTTTACTTATTTTTATAGCAGATTTATTAAAGTAAGTTTGTGATGCAGCTTCTGCACCATAAATACCATCACCCATTTCTATCACGTTGAGGTAAACTTCCATAATGCGTTCTTTACTCCAAAAGGTTTCAATTAAAAAAGTAAAATAAACCTCAAATCCTTTTCTTATCCAACTTCGTCCTGGCCACAAAAAAACATTTTTTGCCGTTTGTTGACTTATGGTACTTGCCCCACGCTTTTTCTTACTTTTTTTGTTATGTTTCATGGCTTTTTCAATCGCCCCAAAATCAAAACCGTTATGTTTCAAGAAGTTCTGATCTTCCGAACACACTACTGCCAATTGCAATGAATTTGAAATCTCCTCTTTTGGTACCCATGTTTTTTTTAAGATCATTTCTTTTCCATCCATTTTTTGCTCAACACAACGAATAAGCATTAATGGTGTAACTGGAATAGGAACCCATTTAAAAACCAATACTGATAAGATGCTAATTACAATAAACCAGAGGGAAATCTTTAAACATATTTTCCAAATTCGAGAAAAGAATTTATTCATTTTAGAAATCCAACTTGAGTTAGACAGTGCAAATGTATAACATTTCTATTGAAATTAGTTAAGTGATAATTTTAGTAGTAACCTTTATGGTAAATTTATAACTTTACGTTTCAAACACCACAACTATGTTTAAGTTAAAAAACTACATCAATGGAGAATTAATAGCTCCAGTAAACAACACCTATATTGATAATGTTAACCCTTCAATTGGCGAGGTTTATTCACTCATCCCTGATTCTGATGAACAAGATGTTGAGTTAGCTACAAAAGCTGCTAAAGCAGCTTTTCCTTCTTGGAGCAAAACACCAAAAGAAAAACGTTCCAGAATAATTCAACAAATTGCTTTTTTAATTGAAAAAAATCTTGACAAATTAGCTGAAGCAGAATCAATTGACAATGGGAAACCACTGAAACTTGCTAAATCGGTTGATATTCCAAGAGCAGCCAGCAATTTTAACTTTTATGCTACAGGTATCTTGCATTATGCTTCCGAATCACATTCAATGGAAGATACAGCAATCAATTACACTTTACGTGAGCCTATTGGAGTTTGCGGCTGCATTTCCCCTTGGAATTTGCCTTTATACTTATTCAGTTGGAAAATTGCTCCTGCATTAGCCGCAGGAAACACTGTTGTAGCAAAACCATCGGAAGTCACACCAATGACAGCATATTTGTTATCAGAAATTTGTATTGAAGCCGGGTTGCCGAAAGGAGTTTTAAATATTGTACATGGTCTAGGACATAAAGTTGGTGCTGCCATAACCAATCATCCTGATATCCCTGTTATTTCATTTACAGGAGGAACAGTTACTGGAAAACAAATTATTTCAACTGCTGGTCCAATGTTTAAAAAACTATCGTTAGAACTTGGTGGCAAGAACCCAAACATTATTTTTGATGATTGCGATTTTGATGATGCATTAAGAACCACTGTTCATTCATCATTTGCAAATCAAGGACAGATATGTTTATGCGGTTCTCGAATTTTTGTACAAAAGGGGATTTATGAAAAATTCAAAACTGCTTTTGTAGAAAAAGTGAAGAAACTCCAAGTAGGTAATCCGTTTGATGAAAACACTAATGTAGGTGCTGTTGTTTCTGAGCCACACATGAAAAAAGTGTTATCGTATGTAGATTTAGCAAAAGAAGAAGGCGGAACAATATTGTGTGGAGGGCGACAATCTATTTTGGATGGAACGTTTAAAAATGGCTACTATATTTTACCAACAGTTATAGAAGGATTAAGCCACAATTGTAGAACAAATCAGGAAGAAATATTTGGACCTGTGGTTACTATTATGCCATTTGAAACTGAAGAAGAAGTACTAATGATGGCGAATAGTACAAAATATGGATTAGCGGCTACGGTGTGGACAAATAACCTAAAAAAAGCACATCGAGTTGCCAGTAATTTACATGTAGGTATTGTATGGGTAAACACGTGGTTGCTTCGTGATTTAAGAACTCCTTTTGGTGGAGTTAAACAATCGGGAGTTGGTAGAGAAGGTGGTTTTGAAGCCTTAAACTTTTTTACTGAACCTAAAAATGTTTGCATTAAACTTTAAGAATGGATATAAAACAAAGAAGGGAGCAAAATTGCTCCCTTCTTTGTTTTATTGTAATTGTAAATCTTAATCCACAATTTTATCCGTTTTCTTAGATGAATAGTTAATCTTTAAAGCATTAACTTTTCTCATTTCTTGCTTTACTTCTGTAACGATACCCATTTTAGTATCTTGATCTACTTTTAACGACCAGGTAATCATGTTACGTTCCGCTTCATCTCTTTTATCCTTTTCCATTTCAACAAACTGAAACAAATCTTCTTTAGTAGCAAATACGTCATTTAACTGAATACGTGGAGCTGTACCAAAAGCACCTTGTAACGATTTAATAGGCTCACCAATATAAATATAGCTTACCAACGATTTTTTCTCCATTTTTTCTACCTCAGTAGCTTTTGGAGTTACTACTTGCACTTTTAATGTAGTTTCTCTCATGGTAGTTGTAACCATAAAGAAAAATAGTAACATAAACACGATATCAGGCAAAGCTGCTGTATTTACGGCTGGCTGGCTTTTTTTACCGTTTTTTCTAAATTTTGACATTATTGACCTCCTCCTATAGCTTTAGGTTCTGCCTCAGAAATACGTTGAGGATAAATAGTTTTTATAGCCTCTGCTTGATTTGCAATAGTTTCAGATGACTCAGCTGTTTTAACCAGTTCATCATAAGTTTTTCCAAATTCTTTCAATGCTCTTTCATTCCTAATCTCACGATAAGCAGAAATCAACTCATTTTGTACCTTAATATACATTTGATAAGATGTACCATTGTCATTTTGCAAAGAAACGATTTGTTTTGAAACAGGAATGTTTCCAAAAATTGGCACATCCTCGTTTTTAAACTCGGGCATCTCTGGATTATTTGGATCTCCCTTAATAAATTCTTTCGCCTTAGCTTTAAGCTCTGTTACTTGAATATATTCACCATCAGCTAATAATTGATCATTCGCATTAACCAATACTTCAAAAATATTACGTTGTTTAACATCAATATCTTCTGGCTGATCTTCTGGTGGGGGAGGTAATCTTCTTAATAACCCGGTATCAGTATCCATTGTTGTGGTAACCAAGAAGAAAATTAAAAGCAAGAAGGCAATATCGGCCATAGAGCCGGCATTTATTTCAGATATTTCTCTTTTTGCCATGAATATTTATTTTAACATTTTTGATACTTCAGCATAAATCACTGCACCAATAGCAGCTGCACCCATAATATAAAATGCAATTAATCCAGCTTCAGATTTTTGTGAGGTTGCAGCATCAGCTAATAATTTACCGTCATGAGTAAAAAATTCTTCGTTTCCTGCTAAAGCATAACCTACACCACAAACTACTAATAAAGCAACCACACCAATTAGTGCATTTTTTGCTCCCTTAGGATTTTGAACCATATTAAGTAGAGGGAAAACAATCGCAGCAAGCGTTGCTATTCCAAACAAAATATAGCACCATGTAATTAGCAAACCTTCACTAACTGCACCTACAAAGAATAACACGCTTAAAACAGCAGATAATCCTAATAATGCAATTAATATGATTCTATATAACTTGTTATCCATATTTATTATTTTTTAGATAAATCGTGTTTTACTAAAATGTCAATTAATGAAATAGAAGCATTTTCCATGTCATTAACTAAACCATCAACTTTTGCAACCAAGTAATTATAAAAAATTTGTAAGATAATCGCTACAATTAATCCAAATACAGTAGTTAATAAAGCCACTTTAATACCATCAGCAACAACAGCAGGAGAAATATCACCAGCAGCAGCAATAGCATCAAACGCTCCAATCATACCAATTACAGTACCCATGAAACCTAACATCGGAGCAAGAGCAATAAATAATGAAATCCAAGAAATCCCTTTTTCTAATAATCCCATTTGAACACCACCATAAGACACAACTGATTTTTCAACCATATCGATACCCTCGTGGCTTCTATCTAAGCCTTGATAAAAAATACTAGCAACAGGTCCTTTTGTATTTCTACAAACTTCTTTAGCAGCATCAACACCACCTGAAGATAATGCATCTTCAATATTTTTTAACAATTTAGTAGTGTTTGTTGTAGACATGTTTAAGTAGATAACTCTTTCAATAACAATTGCAAGACCTAAAATTAAACACACTAAAACGATACCCATAAACTCAGGTCCACCTTCAATAAATTTTTGTTTAATAACTTGAGTAAAAGACTGCTCTGCTGGAGCAACTTCTTCAGCTGGCGCTTCTGCTGCTACTGGAGTAGCTTCTGCTGGAGCCGGAGTTTCTTCTACTACTGTTTCTTCAGTCGCCGATTCTTCTTGCGCGTAAACTGAATTATTTAACATACCAAAGCTCAAAACGCTCGTAATTGTTAATAGTGCTAATAACTTTTTCATAGTTTAATTGTTTGTTATCTAACCTTTTTTGTTTGTATTATTTTTAATTTTAAAATTACTTTGTTGTAATTAACCGCCAAATTACAAAAAAAATTATTTAATGGTTAATTTTTTTTGATAAGCTTATGTTAACGGTTGATTTTTTAAATTAAAGGTCGATTATATTGAATAATCGACCTTAATTTTATTTTAATTTAAAAGCTTTTTTCACTTTAGGAACATAATCTAATTTCTCCCAAGTAAACAATTCTACTTTTACTTTTTTCTCTTTTCCGTCAGGAGATTTAAAAGTTTTGGTAATTACTTCGTTTTTACGACCCATGTGACCATAAGCAGCTGTTTCGCTGTACATAGGAGTACGTAATTTTAATCGTTGCTCAATAAAGTAAGGACGCATATCAAATACCGACTCTACTACTCTTGCAATTTGACCATCGGTCATTTTAACTTTAGCCGTACCATATGTATCAATAAAAATACCCATTGGTTGTGCAACACCAATTGCATAAGAAACTTGAACCAACACTTCAGAACAAACTCCAGCAGCAACTAGATTTTTAGCAATATGACGAGTAGCGTAAGCTGCAGAACGGTCAACTTTACTTGGATCTTTACCTGAGAAAGCACCACCACCATGAGCACCCTTACCACCATAAGTATCTACAATAATTTTTCTACCTGTTAAACCAGTATCTCCATGAGGCCCACCAATAACAAACTTACCCGTTGGGTTAATGTGGTAGCTAATTTTATTATTAAATAAATGAGCGTATTTTGGATATTTCTTTTTTACTCTTGGAATCAAAATATCAACGATGTCTTTTTTGATTTTAGCTAACATTTTTCCTTCAGCATCAAAATCATCGTGTTGAGTAGAAACAACAATTGCATCAATACGAACAGGATTGTTGTTGTCATCATATTCTAATGTTACCTGAGATTTAGCATCTGGTCTTAAGTATTTAATTTGTTTGTTTTCTCTACGTAAAGCCGCTAATTCAATTAAAATACCATGGGCTAAATCTAATGCCAATGGCATATAGTTTTCTGTTTCGTTAGTCGCATAACCAAACATCATACCTTGATCACCAGCACCTTGCTCCTCTTTCTTTTTACGGTCAACACCCTGGTTAATATCAGATGATTGTTCGTGAATAGCTGAAAGAATACCACAAGAATTAGCCTCAAACATATACTCAGATTTAGTGTAACCTATTTTACGAATAACCTGTCTGGCAATTTCTTGAACATCTAAATATGCTTTAGATTTCACTTCACCTGCAAGAACAACTTGCCCAGTGGTAACTAATGTTTCACAAGCAACTTTTGAATCAGCGTCGAACGCCAAAAAGTTGTCAATTAATGCATCAGAAATTTGATCGGCAACTTTATCTGGATGCCCTTCTGATACCGATTCAGATGTAAATAAATACGACATTAAATTTTAATTTTAAATGAATAAATCAATTGTTAAATAAAATTTGAAGTAATGAGTAGAGAGAAAGCAATCATGTTTTAGCACTTTTTTGACAAGTTTTTGAAAGAGAGAAAACTTGGTCGTGGTTGCAATCTATCAAATCATTCCACAAATATTTCGACAAAGAAAAGAAAAAAAATATTGTTTACGAAGAATCTGAAACTATTTTATTTGGTTAAATTTTTAAACACACTTTCTAAGCTTTGTGTTTCCTTTTGGATGGTTAAAACTGTAAGTTCATGTTTCATGGCAAACTGATAAATGTTGTTTCTAACAGTATCTGAAGCTATTTCTAAAATCCAACTATTTCCATTTTTATTCAGCACATTACTAACTCCATCAATACGTTCTAATTGTCCTTTAGTAATTTCTTTATCAAACTCAACAGTTAAAATTATCGATTTCGATTTTTGTTTTTGTAACTCCCTAGTTGTATCGTTGGCAACAATTACCCCTTTATTAATGATAATGGTTTTATCACAAATTGCTTCAACCTCTTGCATAATATGAGTTGAAAGCATAATGGTTTTTTCTTTACCAATTCGTTTTATCAGGTTTCTAATTTCCTCTAACTGATTAGGATCTAGCCCCGTGGTCGGTTCATCCAAAATTAACACATCAGGATTATGAATCATAGCTTGAGCCAAACCAACCCGCTGGCGATAACCCTTTGACAACGCTCCAATTTTTTTGTTCTGTTCCAACGTCAAACCAACCATCTCTACCATTTCCATTATTCTTTCACGCTTATTTGGTACTTTATACACTCCTGCAGTAAAATCCAAGTATTCTTTTACATACATATCCAAATACAATGGATTATGTTCTGGCAAGTAACCTACATGCTTTTTTACATCAATAGGTTGTTCGGTTACATCAAAACCACAAATTTTTATTTGCCCTTCTGTTTGCGGTATAAAACAAGTGATGATTTTCATCATGGTAGATTTTCCTGCTCCATTTGGACCCAAAAAACCTACAATTTGACCTGGTTCAATTACAAAGGAAACATTATCCAACGCTTTTTGTTCACCATAAATCTTACTTACATTTTTTACCTCTATTGACATAATATTGCACCACTTTTTAATACCACGAAAATACTGATTTTAACTTAAAGCATAATATTTCTTTATTTTTGATTTTTTAAATTTAGTGTGAAAGGAATAGTCGTAAAATCTACTGGAAGCTGGTACAATGTAAAACTTGATACAGGAGAAGTTGTGGAAACACGTATTCAAGGAAAATTTCGCTTAAAAGGGATTCGTTCTACAAATCCTGTTGCAGTTGGTGATATAGTTACTATTAAACAAGATGAAGGTAGTAATGTTATTACAGCAATTGAAGATCGAAGAAATTACATTGTTCGCAAATCCATTAATCTTTCTAAACACTCGCACATTATTGCGGCTAATGTTGATCAAGCCATTTTAATTGTTACTATTTCGCAACCCAAAACTACGACTGGCTTTATTGATCGGTTTTTAACTTCAGCTGAAGCCTACCACATTCCAACTATATTGGTGTTTAATAAAATTGACTTATATGATAAGGAAGAACAAGAAGAACTAAATACTTTAATGGCTATTTATACCAAAATTGGCTACCATTGTATAGCTGTTTCCGCTTTAAATCAAGAAAATTTAGACACATTCAAACTAATTTTAAAAGATAAAATTTCGGTTATATCTGGTCATTCAGGTGTTGGAAAATCTACCTTATTAAATACCTTAGAACCAACACTTAAATTAAAAACCAGTGTTATTTCTGAAATGCACGAACAGGGAAAGCATACCACTACGTTTGCCGAAATGTTTGAATTAAGCTTTGGAGGCAATATTATCGATACTCCCGGAGTTAAAGCTTTTGGATTGATTGATTTTGACAAATCTGATTTGTCGCATTACTTTTTAGACATGAGGGCTGTATTAAATGATTGTCAGTTTAGTAATTGTCAACATATTAACGAACCAAAATGTGCGGTAAAAGATGCTGTGGCAAGTGGAGAAATTGTTGAGTTTCGATACAACAACTATTTAAGCATGTATAACGACGACGAGGAAGAAAACTATCGTGGTAAGGGGTATTAATTATTTATGTTTTGACAATACAAACTTTATTCCCAACCCAAGAGTCGCTGGATAAAAATCATAAGCCTTTAGTTGGGCATCTCTAATAGGATAAATGATTGAAAAATTAAAGAATGTGTTCTTTCCATTTTTAGGACCAAAATCAACTCCAACACCAAAACTTGTCCCATTAAAACTCTTAAATTCTTCTGAATATTTATCTTTATAAATTACAAAAGCATTTGTGCCATACATACCTATTATATATGGAGATAAGTTTGATTTTTGATTTACACTTCGTAATCGAGCTTTTAACCCATAGTTGTAACCAACACCAGGAAAACTATAGCCTCCTGCTACAAAAATTCCAACATTTGGAACTATATACCAAGAAACATTAACCCCAAGCAACCCTCCATAATCCAATCCAGCCCCTAACCCATACGAAAACTGATCAAATTCCTTTGGTGTGGGTTCTTGTTGAGCATAAACTTTAGTCAAACCGGCCAGTAAAAACAGCACTAATATTAGCTTCTTCATATTACAATTAATTTATCCAAATATAAACTTACTTTTTAAAAAATGGAATTAAAACTATTATCTTCGTAACCAATGAAAACAGTTATTCAAAGAGTATTATCAGCATCGGTTGAAATTAACCAAATCACCAAAAGTGAAATTGGCAATGGGCTGCTTATTTTATTGGGTATTGAGCATGAAGATACGCCCGAAGACATTGAATGGTTGTGTGGTAAAATTGCTCGTTTACGCATTTTTGGAGATGAAAACGGGGCGATGAATTTATCTATTTTAGACACCAATGGAGAAGTGATAATAGTTAGCCAATTTACTTTACACGCTAGCACAAAAAAAGGCAACCGACCATCGTTTATAAATGCCGCAAAACCAGAAATTGCGATACCTTTATATGAAAAGTTTATAACTCAACTCGAAAAAGAGCTCAACAAAAAAATACAAACGGGCGAATTTGGTGCAGACATGAAAGTATCATTAGTAAATGATGGTCCAGTTACAATAATTATCGATTCAAAAAACAAAGAATAACTATGGCATTAATTAAAACAGTAAACGGAGACACTCCAGATTTTGGCAAAGATTGTTTTTTAGCAGAAAATTCAACCATTACGGGCAATGTAAAAATGGGAGATAATTGCAGCATTTGGTTTAATGCTGTTATTCGTGGCGATGTGCATTACATTAAAATGGGCAACAAAGTAAATGTGCAAGATGGAGCGGTAATACATGCCACCTATAAAAAATCACCCACCAATATTGGCAACAATGTTTCAATTGGACACAATGCTTTGGTGCATGGCTGCACTATACATGACAATGTTTTAATAGGTATGGGCGCCATTATTATGGATGATGTGATTATTGAAAGTAATTCAATTGTTGGTGCTGGAGCTGTAGTTACCAAAGGAACACGCATTGAGAGCGGAAGTGTTTACGCTGGAAACCCAGCTAAAAAAATAAAAGATGTAGACCAAAATTTAATTGAAGGAGAAATAAATCGAATCGCTGATAGTTATGTAATGTATTCGGGTTGGTATAAATGAAACTTCCTCCCCTAACCCCTCCGAAGGAGGGGAACAATCCATTCCCTTTGGGAAGGGCAGGGATGGGAAATTTTATTTACAAGTTCTAATTTTAGCTTCAATTTTTGAAGTAGAAAACCCTGGTACAAATTTGATAACCTCTACTCTACCACTATTTGCTTTAACCACATCAGAACCTACAATGTATTTTTTGTCTGTTTTATCTGTACAATTAGGGTCGTAATCCCCTCCTTTCACCAACACATCTGGAACAATTTTTTGAATAAGCTCTAAAGGAGTTTGTTCATCAAAAATTATTACAGCATCAACAAATTTAAATGCCGCAACAATTAAAGCTCTTGAATATTCATCCTGTATTGGTCTTGAACTTCCTTTTTCTAATCCTTTAACGGATGCATCCGAATTTACTGCTAGAATAAATTTATTCCCCAAATCTGATGCTTCTGCTAAGTATTCAACATGTCCACGATGAATTATATCAAAACAACCATTGGTAAAAACAATTTGTTGATGGTCAGATTTCCATGTTGAAACCAACTTTTCAAGTTGTTTATAATCAACAATTTTAGATTTTATGTTTTGTAGCTTATTCATGAATAAATTCAGACAACGAAGTTATTATTTTTTTTCGGAAAAACAGTATTGACAAGATATACGACAAATGCCGTATTGAATGGTTTTGTTTTTTTAATGTTATTTGTTTTTGAAAAAAATCCTTTATGAAGAAACAAATTAATAGTTCTATTACTAGTAGAGAAAAAGATGTAGTTGCTCTAATGTATAAAGGGTTAAATTATACTGAAATAGCTAGTCAGCTGAACATTAGTCCTGCAACAGTTAGAAAACATACCGAAAACATTTATAAAAAATTAGGTGCACACAATAAAGTTGAAGCGATACATAAATGTATTGAGAAAAAAATATTAAAATTTTAAAAATAGGGCATATGCCGTATTGCGAGTTTTTCTCATTAACCAAATCTTTGTGAAGATTAATAATAAAATTATTTCGACGAATAAAAATAAAACACAGACAAATGAAACATTCATTACTAAAAACTACAAAAAACGTTACTGCAGCAATGTTGCTGATTGCTATTTCTTCGGTAACAAATTTATCTGCTAACAATATTGCTGTAGCTAACACTTCAATTATTGCTCAAAATACAGCAGCTAATTATACACATGTAAAGTTTGATGTAAGTTGGGAAAATTCTTGGAGAACTTCAACGCTTGAAAGCAACTGGGATGCAGCATATGTGTTTGTAAAATACAGAATTCCTCCAATGAACACCTGGAAACATGCTACATTAAAATATGTTGATGGAACAGCTGCAAATGATGGTAATACTGAGCCAGCAGGGGCTACAATTAACACTACCTCTGATGGTAAAGGTGCGTTTTTATACAGAAATGCCAACGGCATTGGTAATGTTAACTTTACTAATGCTCGTTTACGTTGGGATTATGGTGTTGATGGTTTAAATGATGACGATAGTGTGGAGGTTTGTGTGTTTGCTATAGAAATGGTTTATGTTCCGCAAGGAGCTTATTATCTGGGTGATGGAGCTACAACTGCTGGAGTTGGTATCCAAGGCCAATTTGAAGCAGGAACGTCGGGAAACCCATTTTATTTAACTTCAGAAGCAGCTTTAACACTTGGTGGTGGTGGCGCAGGTTCATTAGGAAATAACAACACGTCTGGCATGACTAGTCCTTCTTATGAAGACTTTAGTGATGCAACTGCTAAAACATTGCCTGCAGCTTTTCCAAAAGGGTTTAATGCTTTTTATTGTATGAAGTATGAAATAACACAAGGACAATATGCTGATTTTCTGAACAAACTAACTCTAACACAAGCAACTAATAGGTATATGGGTAGTTACACAACTGGATTTCAATCTATAACAGGAACCCATCCTAATTTTGCAGCAGATGCACCAGACAGACCTTTAGTGTATATTAATTATGCCGATTATTTAGGTTACTTT
Source organism: Flavobacteriales bacterium (assembly GCA_050248475.1). Lineage (GTDB taxonomy): Bacteria > Bacteroidota > Bacteroidia > Flavobacteriales_E > Vicingaceae > Vicingus. The sequence goes on along the minus strand of JBFWSH010000014.1, from coordinate 59,507 downwards.
GATTGGGCAGGACTAAGACCTATGACCGAATTAGAATACGAAAAAGCAGCAAGAGGATCAAGAGGTGTAGGATTTTTACCTACTCCAGATGAATATGTATGGGGAGACGCAACTCTTAAAGCAGGGCCAGGATATACTATAACAAATGCTGGATTGCCAAACGAAACTGTAAATTCGGTAACAACAATAGGAAATGCTGCTTATGTTTTAACAAACAATTCTAGACCCTATAGAGCTGGTGTGTTTGCAGCAAGCTTAGCTACACCTAATAGAGTTGAGGCTGGTGCTTCATACTATGGAATAATGGAGTTAGCTGGTAATCAATGGGAGTTAACAATAGCTGTAGGAAGAGCTGAAGGAAGAACTTTTACAGGAAATCATGGTGATGGGAATCTTGACGCAGCTGGGACATATGATGTGCCCAATTGGCCAGCTGGAATTTGGGGTATTGGTATGAGAGGTGGCTCATATAATTCGCCAGATTATCAATTAAGAACTTCTTCTCGTCAATATGGCCACTACCATGCAACCACAGGGGCAAGAAACAGTCCCTATAGTGGTAGAGGTGTAAGGACAGCTCAATAAATTTAAATAGTCTTTTAAATGCTTTTACATCTTATAATCAAAAATAAGAATGACTAAATACATCATATACCTAATGCTATTCCTTTGTGGAGCGACAGTAACTATGGCACAAAACAACGCCATATTTAATGGAGGAAGTAAAGATGGATTTGACAAAGGGTGTTATACGCAAACTTCGAACTTAAACACCACTCTTTCGCAAGGAGGTAATGGCGACGGGCATAGTAAAGATTGCTATATGCAAACTTCTAACCTTAACAATATAGTGTATGGTGGCAACGGTGATGGATATAGTAAAGATTGTTATACACAAACTTCAAACCTACACGCCATCAATAATGGTGGTAACGGAAGTGGTTATACAAAAGATTGTTACACTCAAGCCTCTAATTTAAATTCTATTTATTCTGGCGGAGACGGAAGCGGCTCAATAGTAGCTTGTTACACTCAGTCATCTAACCTAAATCCTATTTTTAGTGGGGGTGATGGAGGTGATGGACAATTAAATGGTTGTGCTAATGAACCTTTAGGTTGTTTTCTTGCTATTAATTTAGGTAATGATACTACCTTTTGCGCAGGTCAAATACTAACATTAGACGCAGGGGGATTTCCTGGAGGAGCAACTTACGAGTGGCAAAATGGTTCTTCCTCTCAAACTTTTGTAGTTGATACCTCAGGAACATATTATGTGCTTGTTACAGATACTGCTGGATGTACAGGCGTCGACTCTATTGTTGTAACTGTTAATCCAGTTCCTCTCGTTAATTTAGGTAACGATACCGCTTTTTGTGCCGGAAACAATTTAATACTAGATGCGGGAAATACTGGAGCAACGTATTTATGGCAAAACAATGCTATACCAGCCTATCAAAATCAAACATTAACAGTTAACTCTACAGGAATATATTTTGTAACTGCAAGTTTTGGTACTTGTGCCGATACTGATTCAATAACAGTAACAATAAATCCTATTGTAACAACCAATATACCTGACTCTACTATTTGTCAGGGTGATAGTGCTTTAATTTTTGGAGTATATCAAAGTGTTGCAGGAAACTATTATGATACTATTGTAGCGTCAACAGGCTGTGACAGTATTTTAGTTCAACAACTAAATGTTAATCCTACTTATAACCAAAATCTTGGTACCGTTACTATTTGCCAAGGTGATAGTGCATTAATATTAGGAAACTATGAAACGGTTGCAGGAACTTACTCGGCTACTTACCAGTCAATAAACGGTTGCGATAGTATCGTAACACAAACCTTAAACGTTAGTCCTGTTCATGCGGTTAATTTAGGTAATGATACGACGTTCTGTGCCGGAAATAGTTTAACATTAAATGCAGGTGCTGGTGCAAGTTCATACCAATGGATGAATGGAACCGGGTTCCCTTACAACCAACAAACATATACTGTTTCAACTACAGGAACCTATTATGTAGTAACTACTTTAGGTGCTTGTACAACTTCAGATACCATAAATGTAACCGTAAACCCTATAGTAACCACTAACCTTTCGAACGAAATAGTTTGTCAAGGCGATAGTGTATTGATTTTCGGAAACTACCAAACCGTTGCAGGTAGTTATTATGATACGTTAACTGCATCTACAGGTTGTGATAGTATTTTAGTAAAACAACTTATTTTAAACCCAACTTACAACCAAAATTTAGGAACAATAACCATTTGTAGTGGTGATAGTGCACTGATTTTTGGAACTTATCAATCAGTTTCAGGCACATATTCTGATACATTATCTACAGTTAATGGTTGCGACAGTATCGTTAATCAAACATTATCAGTATTATCTAACTCAAGTGTAAATTTAGGAAACGATACATCTTTCTGTGCTGGTAACTCATTACTACTTGATGCAGGATCTGGAACATCATACACCTGGCAGGATAACAGTACCAATCAAACCTATTTGGTTACAACTAGTGGACAATATTATGTAACCGTAAATGTTGGAACTTGTTCTGCCTCCGATACCATTAATGTAACCGTTAATCCAGTGCCTACGACCAATTTACCAAACGTTGCAGTTTGTCAGGGTGATAGTGCGTTGATTTTTGGGAACTATGAAACTGTTGCAGGTAACTATTACGATACCTTAGTAGCATCAACAACCTGTGATAGTATTGTTATTCAACAACTAATTGTCAATCCAGCTTATAATTACAGCTTAGCACCAATATCAATTTGTCAAGGCGATAGTGCTCTAATATTTGGCAACTACTATTCGGTAGCAGGAATTTATTACGATTCAACAACTACAATTTTTGGTTGCGACAGTATTGTTGCTCAGGAATTGATCATCAATCCATATCATCCAATAAATTTAGGGCCTGACACAACAGTTTGTGAAAATGTAACCGTATTGTTAGATGCTGGTGTCGGCGCTGATACTTACCAATGGCAAAGCACTCCCTTACCCGGATACATGAATCAAACTTTTGGTACTACCGGAGCTGGAATGTATTATGTAGTAGCTACAATAGGTGTTTGCTCTTCGTCAGATACCATAAATATAAATGTTATACCTACTGTATACACCAACTTGGCAAATGCAGAAATCTGTCAAGGTGATAGTGCATTAATTTTTGGAAATTACGAGTCAGTTGCCGGAACGTACAATCAGGTTCTTGTTGCCTCAACGGGATGCGACAGTGTTTTGGTTCAGGAGTTAATTGTTCATTCAAATTATGTAGTACCGCAATCTTTTGCTATTTGCCAAGGCGACAGCATCATGTTGGGTGGTGTTTACCAAACTAGTGCAGGAACTTATTACGATACTTTGCAATCGGTTAATACTTGTGATAGTATTATTGCTACTACTTTAATAATAAATCCTACTTATACTATAAATGCTTCAACGGCAATTTGTCAAGGTGATAGCATAATGCTTGGCGGAGCTTATCAAACTACAGCCGGAGTTTATACTGACGTTTACAGTACAATTTTTGGATGCGATAGTACCGTTGTTACTACATTAAATATTAATCCAATATACACCATTAATCAGAATGTTGACATCTGTGCTGGAGATAGTATTTATTTAGGAGGAGCCTATCAGACTGTTGCCGGAGTTTATACAGATAATTACAATACAATTTTTGGATGCGATAGTACCGTTGTTACTACATTGGGAATAAATCCAATTGCTACAAATACATTAACACCAATAACCATTTGTGATAATGATTCAGCATTGATTTTTGGAAACTACCAAACAGTTGCTGGAATGTATTCTACTGTAGTACCAAACGGAGCTGTTAATGGATGTGATAGTATTGTTTACCAAGAGTTAATAGTAAATCCTACTTATCAAATTTTTGCAAATGCAACCATTTGTAGTGGTGATAGTATTTTCCTTGGAGGTGCATATCAAACTACTGCAGGAGTTTATGTTGATGTTTATTCATCAAGTTTAACTTGCGATAGTACAATTACAACAACATTAAATGTGATAAACAGCTTTATCATAAATATCAACGATACCATTTGCGCTGGAGATAGCATCTTGTTGGCAGGAACTTATCAAACAGTTGCAGGAACTTATTCGGAATTGCTGGTATCTTCTGGTGGATGCGATAGTTTAGTAATAACTGAACTTTATGTAAATCCATTACCAATAGTAACTTTAACTGCCGATCCTGAATTGATTTTATCAGGTCAATCATCGCAATTAACCGCTACAGGTGGAGGGTTATATACTTGGACACCAACATCTAGTTTATCGTGTGTAAACTGTGCTAACCCTATTGCATCTCCAACAGAAACAACTTTATATACTGTTGAGGTTAGTTTAAGTGGTTGCATAGTTTCAGACACCATTACAGTAAGTGTTGTTTCTGAATTTAAAATTCCTGAAGGGTTCTCTCCAAATGGTGATGGTGTAAATGATGTATTTGAAATAGTTGGAATTAGTCAATTCCCGAACAATAAAATAATGATTGTAAACCGTTGGGGTAACAAAGTATTTGAAGCTGCTCCTTATAAATCGGATTGGGATGGAACAAGTCAGTTTGGAATTACAATTGGCGAAAAATTACCATCAGGAACATACTTCTACATCCTTGATTTAGGTAAAACAGGACCTTCAGGTTCTCAAGAAATTAAAGGTTACATATATATAAATAGATAACCATGCGAAACTTTATAACCATCATATCTCTTTTTATTTCTTGTGTAACGTTTGCACAACAAGAGGCCATGTTTACGCATTACATGTTTAATAAATTGGCTATAAACCCAGGTTATGCCGGTACTGTTGATGCCATAAGCATAACAGGTATTCATCGCTCACAATGGACTTCGTTTAAAGGGGCTCCTACTACACAAAATTTAACCGCCCACATGCCTATTGATGGTAAAAATATTGGTGTTGGATTTTCGGTATTAAACGATCAAATTGGCCCATCGCAAAATGTTGGTTTAGCTGGTGATTTTGCTTACAAAATAAAAATTAACGACCGAGATAAGTTGTCTCTAGGAATAAAAGCATCAATTAATTTTATTTCAACCAATTTAACCTCGTTAGAAATTATCGATCAAAACGATGCTTCGTTTGCACAAAACATTAGTAGCGGAACTTTGCCAAATTTTGGATTCGGAGCATATTATTACAACAAAAAATATTTTGCTGGAATATCAACTCCAAAATTGTTACAAAATGGTTTTGACGCAAGCAATCCAGCTGGAACTTCAATAGCCATATCAAACGAACAACGCCACTATTTTTTAATGGGAGGTACAATTTTTAATCTTACTACTGATGGACAGTTTAAATTAAAACCAACATCGTTTGTAAAAGTTACAAGTGGAGCTCCTATTCAAATGGATTTAACTTCTTCAGTTATCTACAACGATAAATTCTCTGGAGGAATATCATGGAGAACTGGAGATGCTCTTGGTTTTCTACTAGGCGTAAATTTAAACGACCAATTTATGTTTGGATACTCTTTTGATTTTTCTTATACCAATACCACGTTTAATTACAATGGTGGTAGCCACGAAATAATGTTGAGATACGATATCGTTAGGAATAAGGAAAAATCAATGCCTAGCCATTTTTAATGTTTTTCAAAATATTTGAAGATTGATTTATACGACAAATGCCGTATTGATTTTATTTTCTATTTGAGGAATATTTGTACCGTTAACTATTCTAAACTTTAAATAATTATGATGAATAAAAAAATAATCGCTGGTCTATTTGGTTTTGCCATTGTATTCTCAGCTAGTGCACAAATTGCACAAGAAAAAACGGTAGAACTAACCGGAAAATCAAAAAACAAAGGTTATTTAGGCAACGTTGTTGTTGACGATGTAAAACAACAATTCGATATGGTTTTTGTAACCAAAGACAACAACCGAAAAGTGGAATATGAAGTATATCAATTCGACTACGAGTTTAATTTACTAAACAACTTTAAAGAAGCCGAACGAAAAGTTAGATCTCGTTCAAAAAATAAAACCTACAAAGGCGACTATCAAGAAATAATTGGTGTAACTGCTAGTCCAAACATGACTGGCAAATTGGTTTTACGCAAAACATTATACATCAACCAATGGAACTGGTGGAAAGGTGGTTATGAAACCACTAAAAAGTTGTTAGATAAAGAAAAACCAAAAGAAATTGGTGGTGATGGTGACGATAAAAAACGTAAGTTGTTTTATACCGCTCATAAAGATATTGCTGACAAAGGAGAATTGTTAGTTTGTGCATTAGTAAACAAAGGAATCATGTCTATGTCGAAAGAAGCCGACAGAGAATATTTGTTAATGCACATTGACAAAGATTTAAATATTGTGAAAAAAACGCCAATTAAATTTGACCATCCTCAATCCTTATTGTTATCAAAAGAATTAGAAGATACCGACGAATGGATTTTAGTATTTGCACCATTTAGTGCCGCTGGCATGGGTAAATTAGCCGATTCGAACCCCAATAATCTAACTTACATCAGAATTGACGAAGCAGGAAATGTTAAGGAACGATTTAACTTTAACAGCAAATGTAACGAATGGGCTATTTTTGATGCTTATGCAATTGGAAACGATGTGTATTTCTATGGTCCTGGAAACATCAATAAACCTGAAAAAAATTACACCAAAGCTCCTTTTAGTCTTACCAATGATGCTTATCCAACGGCTGGCGATGAAAGCGTGAGAATGGCGACTCTTGAAGGAATGAAATTTGGATACCTTCAAATTGCTAAAATTACCGGAGGAAAAGCTGAATTTGTTTCTGCTGTATCAATAGATGAAATAAACACCAAAGGAATTAAACCTGCCAGTCAGAAAAAATTACGTGAATTTGATGGTAAGAAATTCATCTTAAATGGTGTTAACATTACTTCAAATGGCGATGTATTTGTATCTGGTCAAGATTTTAAAATTGACAACATGGGCGACGTTAAAGGTAGAGTTTACAAAGATTTAATGATGTTTCAATTTGATAAAACCGGTACATTTAAACGTTATTATGGTGTAGAAAACACGGCAAAACCGGCAGGATTGTTTGGTGGTGCTGGCGGAGCAAAATCATTCCCTTCTGAATTTGCTCTTTACGAAGCTCCAAACGGAAAAGACTTATTTTGGAATGTATTTTTAGTTCAAGATGTAGATGTTGACTGCTCTTCTGAAACATCAACCAATTACTTGGCAGGTACAAGAACCACCACCACGACTTGTGTTTATACCCCATTATACCAAGGTAAATTCGGTAAAATTGATATAACTTCAGGTACAGTTTCAGATTTTACCACTTTTGGAGGAAAAGACTACTTTCTATACATTGACCTAGAAGACAACGGTAAAGGAAAAGATTCTCCTTACTTCAGTATCAATGGTGGCAAACAAGTGGTTTATGTTGCTCGTCAACGTAAAGGCGGTATTAGTGGTAGCGAACGTTGGGGAAATAGCCTATGGTTTGGTAAATTCGACCCAACTAAATAAAAAATTAAACTCACCTTTTCCAAAGATAATTACTTTGGAAAAGGTGATTAATTAAAAAAATTATGAAAAAAATTAGCTTACTCATTTCTATTTCAATTTTGTCTATAACTAGCTTAAAAGCACAGTGGACACAGGTTAACTCTGGCATATCAGATTTAACTCAAGGTGCAGTGACATTAGCTCCTTCGGACACCTATCTATTCTCTGGAGCAAATGCAAAAATGTATCGAAGTAATACAGATGGAAATTCATGGACGGAAATTCAGCCTCCTATTCCATTAAATGTTCCTGTATGTGGTTATTTCTATAATGGAATTTATTTTGCCGGGATGAATGCGTCAACCAGTTGTATCTATTACAGTTCTGACAATGGTTCGAATTGGAATAGTACCAATGGAGCACCAACAGCTTCGGTTGTTCGTGGGTTTATCCACCTCTCATCAAACCTATTTGCTTATACATCAAATCTTGGTGTTTATAAATCAACAGATGGCGGTTTAATTTGGAATCCATCAAATACGGGGTTAACTAACCTCAATATAATAGATATGGAAACCATTAACAATAAACTTATTGCTACAACTATTGGTGGCGGTGTTTTCATATCATCCGACAATGGTAATAATTGGATTCAAAGCAATACTGGCATAGGAAGCGGTGAATTAAATGGTACCTTAACCTGGAGAATGGGAACTAATCTTTACTACATTGAGCAAGGTGGAGCTTCATACATCAGCGCCAATGAAGGTCTAAATTGGACAACTTGGACAAAACCTCAAATGATGGGTTTAAATCCACTCGAAGTTCATAGAAAAGGGAACAATATTTATGTGAAATCCCGTCACCTCGATATGACTGTTTTTCAATTAAAAGACAGTATTTATCTATCACAAAATGAAGGTATCAGCTGGGATAACATTACAAGTGATTTACCCAGCAATTTAAACGGTTCGGGGTTATTTGAATTTAACAACTTTGTTTATATAGCTTTTAACAATATATCTCCAGGATTAGGAATTTACCGAAACGGTATTAATAGTACTGCTATTGAAAAAAACTTAAACACTCAAAAAACATTGTTGTACCCTAATCCTTTTCATCATCAACTAAATTTAAACAATCAAGTAGCAAAAATTCGAATTTACAATATTCTTGGAAAAGAAATTTTATATCTTACCAACCCTTCAAAATCTATCAACACAACATTCCTGGACAATGGAACTTATATTTTAGAAATAGAATTATCAAATAAATCAAAACACCTCCAAAAGTTTATTAAAAATTAAAGTTTAGTTAGTTTTTCATAAGAAATGCCTGTGTAAAAAGCAGGCATTTTTTTACCTTAAAATTTAATCTCATGTTGCGATTTTGTATTATTTCATTCATGTTTTTTAGCATTCAGTTGTTTCAAGCTCAGAACATCATAAAATTTGACGCCGAACCTGAAAATTTAGGAACAAACGTTAATTCTGCTGGAAACGAATTGTCTCCAAAAATATCTCCAGACGGCAAAACCTTATTCATTACTCGCTACCCTGAAAACAATAGCGGTAAAAACAACATTTGGGTATCGTATTTACAAGCCAATGGAAACTGGAGTGTAGCAACCAATATTGGTACACCACTAAATGTACCCGGTTATTCCACTTCGGTACAATCCATTACACCTGATGGTAACACCATTTTACTATCTAATTTATACAAATATTTCGATGGTAGCGTTTCCGGAGGCGGTTGTTCAATAAGCTCTCGGCAACGTGGTGGCTGGGCGTTCCCAAAACAGCAAATCATTGAAAAATACGAAAACAATAACCAATACGTGAACTATTTTTTATCGAACAGCGGCAAGTTTTTACTAATGGCTATCGAAAAGAAAAAAGGTTTTGGAGAAAAAGACATTTGGGTATCATTTCAAACGTCTGACAACAATTGGTCGGTGCCTTTAAACCTTGGCAATGTAGTAAATACCAAAGGTGATGAATTTGGACCATTTTTAGCTTCCGACGAAAAAACATTGTACTACGTTTCTGAAGGTTTACCTGGTGGTTTTGGTGGTGCTGATGTCTGGATGACTAGAAGATTGGATGATTCGTGGACTAATTGGTCGAAACCTGTTAACATGGGTGATAAAATTAATTCTGCCGATTTTGATGCTTACTTTAGCATTGATGCATCGGGTGAATATGCTTATTTCAGTTCAGAAAAAAACAGCCACGGAAAAAGCGATGTTTATAGAATTAAAATGCCTCAGGCTGCAAAACCAGAACCTGTAGTGTTGGTATACGGAAAAGTACTTGATCAAAAAACCAACCAACCAATAAAAGCAAAAATTAGCTACGAACAATTACCTTCGGGTAAAGAGGTTGGAACCGCCAGTACAAGCCCCGAAGAAACCATTTATAAAATTGTATTACCACACGGTAAAAACTATGGATTTATGGCTACTGCCGACAATTATTATTCGGTAACCCAAAACATTGACGCAAGTAAACTGGAAGCTTACCAAGAGTTAGAAGTTAATCTGTACCTCGCTCCTATCGAAAAAGACGAAGCCATACGATTAAACAACATCTTTTTTGAATTTGGTAAAGCCACCTTAAAAGAAGAGTCTTTCCCTGAACTAGACCGATTGCTAAAACTATTAACCGATAACCCAAGCATTATCATAGAAATCAATGGACATACCGATGATGTTGGGGCTGATGCCGACAACCTTAAACTTTCACAAGATAGAGCTGCTGCAGTAGTAACTTACCTTACCTCGAAAAAAATTGCTGAAAAACGGTTGTCTTCTAATGGTTTTGGAGAAACCAAACCCATTGCTGATAACAAAACCGAAGAAGGTAAACAACTAAACCGAAGAGTGGAGTTTGTAGTGAAGACGAAATAAATCGTTTTACCAAATAATTATAAATCTACTTCTATTCCAATAAGGGAATTTTTACTTTTGTGAAAAAGTAAAAAATATGAATATTTTAATTTTAGGATCAGGAGGAAGAGAACATGCCTTTGCATGGAAATTAGCTCAAAGCAATAAACTACAAAATTTATTTATTGTACCAGGGAATGCTGGAACTGCTCAAGTTGGTACCAATGTAAATTTATCCGTAAACGATTTTGAAGGCATAAAAACATTTGTGTTAGACAATAACGTTAATATGGTTGTTGTTGGACCAGAAGACCCATTAGTAAATGGTATTCACGATTTCTTTTTAGCAGACAGTGAATTGAAAAATATTCCAGTTATTGGCCCTAAAAAAGATGGTGCTTTATTGGAAGGAAGCAAAGAGTTTTCAAAAAAATTCATGATAAAACACGGAGTTCCTACAGCTAAATACCAAAGTTTTACCAAAGCCAATTTAACCGATGGTTTTGCCTTTTTAGAAACACTTCAACCTCCATACGTATTAAAAGCCGACGGATTAGCTGCAGGTAAAGGTGTGTTGATTTTAAACAATTTAGAAGAAGCCAAAAAAGAACTGACTAACATGATTGCCGAAGCTAAATTTGGTGCTGCATCAGCTACCGTTGTTATCGAAGAGTTTTTAAAAGGCATTGAGCTTTCTGTGTTTGTGTTAACCGATGGAAACAGCTATAAGATTTTACCATCAGCCAAAGATTACAAACGTATTGGTGAAGGAGATACCGGATTGAACACCGGAGGTATGGGAGCCATATCTCCTGTTCCGTTTGCTACCGACGATTTTATTAAAAAAGTGGAAGAACAAGTCGTTATTCCAACCATTAATGGCTTGAAAAAAGATGGCATCGACTACAAAGGATTTATTTTTATTGGATTAATGAACGATAAAGGAAATCCAAGCGTAGTAGAATACAATGTACGCATGGGCGACCCAGAAACGGAAGTAGTTATACCACGAATAAAATCGGATTTGTTAGACTTGTTTATTGGCGTGGGCAACCAAACTTTACACGAAAAATCGTTTGAAGTAGATCAACGAACAGCAACAACAGTAATGTTGGTTTCAGGTGGTTATCCAGAAGATTACGAAAAAGGTCAAGTAATGACTGGTTTCGATAAAATTGAAAACAGTATAGCTTTCCATGCTGGAACTAAACAAGATGGTAAAAACATTGTTACAGCTGGTGGTAGAGTATTGGCATTAACTTCATTCGGAGCTGACATCAAAGATGCCTTGAGCAAATCGTTCGCAAATGCAGAAAAAATCAACTACCACAAAAAATATTACCGAAAAGACATTGGATTTGATTTGATATAAAATATGTCATTCTTGTCATACTAATCTGTAAAAATGTCTTAAAAGAATTAATATTGCGCATTGGCACAAAATCTGACTAATGTGCTTGCGTAAAAAATTTGTTTAACCAAAAAATTAAAAAAACAATGTCTATTAACATTAAACCATTAGCTGACAGAGTTATTGTAGAACCTGCTGCAGCTGAAGAAAGAACCGCAGGAGGTCTTATTATTCCTGACACTGCTAAAGAAAAACCACAACGTGGTAAAGTATTGGCCGTTGGAACAGGAAAACCTGATGAGCCAATGACAGTTAAAGTTGGCGATGCTGTACTTTATGGCAAATATGCCGGAACTGAAATAACTGTTGAAGGCAAAGATTATTTAATCATGAGAGAAGCGGATATTTTCGCAATTGTTTAACCAAATTAATTCGTTAGAAAAATGTCAAAAGAAATTAAATTTAGCATAGATGCGAGAGATAGCCTTAAAGTAGGTGTAGATAAATTAGCAAATGCAGTAAAAGTAACCTTAGGACCAAAAGGTAGAAATGTAATTATAGGCAAAAAATTTGGTGCACCACATGTGACCAAAGATGGTGTTACAGTTGCCAAAGAAATTGAATTAAAAGACCCTATTGAAAACATGGGCGCTCAAATGGTAAAAGAAGTAGCTAGCAAAACTGCTGATGATGCTGGTGATGGAACAACCACTGCAACCATTTTGGCTCAGGCTATTGTAACAGCTGGACTTAAAAACGTAGCTGCTGGAGCAAATCCAATGGACTTAAAAAGAGGAATTGACAAAGCTGTAATTGCTGTTGTTGCTGAACTTAAAAAAATATCGAAAGAAGTAGGGACCGACAACGAAAAAATTCGTCAGGTAGCTACAATTTCTGCAAATAATGACGAAACCATCGGTAACTTAATTGCTTTAGCAATGGAAAAAGTGAAAACCGAAGGTGTAATTACTGTTGAAGAAGCGAAAGGAACTGAAACTACAGTTGACGTAGTTGAAGGTATGCAATTTGACAGAGGTTATTTATCTCCATATTTTGTAACAGATGTTGAGAAAATGGTAGTTGACATGGACAACCCATACATCTTAATTCACGATAAAAAAATATCAAACTTAAATGAATTATTGCCAATCCTTGAACCAGCAGCTCAATCTGGTAGAGGAATTGTAATTATTGCTGAAGATGTTGATGGTACTGCTTTAACTGCTTTAGTGGTAAACCGTTTAAAAGGTGGACTAAAAGTAGCTGCTGTTAAAGCTCCAGGTTTTGGAGACAGAAGAAAAGCCATGTTGGAAGATATCGCTATTTTAACAGGAGGAACTGTAATTTCTGAAGAGCAAGGTTTTAAATTAGAAAATGCTACTTTAGAAATGTTGGGTACCGCTGAAAAAGTAACTATAGATAAAGATAACACTACATTAGTTGGTGGTGCTGGTGATAAGAAAGCAATAGACGGAAGAGTAAATCAAATTAAAGCACAAATTGAAACAACTACTTCTGACTACGACAAAGAAAAACTTCAAGAGCGTTTAGCGAAACTAGCTGGCGGTGTTGCTGTGCTTTATGTTGGTGCTGCTACTGAAGTAGAAATGAAAGAGAAAAAAGACAGAGTGGATGATGCTCTGGCTGCTACTCGTGCTGCTGTTGAAGAAGGTATTGTACCTGGTGGCGGAGTTGCGTTAATTAGAGCTGAGAGTGCTTTAAACGGTTTTAAAGGAATTAACGAAGACGAAAACACGGGTATTGCTATTGTAAGAAGAGCATTAGAAGAACCTTTACGCCAAATTATTATCAATGCTGGTGGTGAGGGAGCAGTTGTGGTTCAAAAAATTAGAGAAGGCAAAGATGATTTTGGTTACAATGCAAGAACCGAAGAGTATACCAACATGTATGCTGCGGGAGTTATTGATCCAACCAAAGTTACCAGAGTTGCCCTAGAAAATGCTGCTTCAATTGCTGCATTACTTTTAACTACCGAATGTGTAATTACCGACGAACAAGCTGACGATGCACCAGGAATGGGTGGCATGGGAGGCATGGGCGGAGGAATGCCTGGTATGATGTAATCACAAAAAAATATCAAAACAAAAACAGGGAGTTAACTAACTCCCTGTTTTTGTTTAATCAACAATCGTAAAAATTATTTATGAGACATGATGTGGTCAACAATTAATTTTAAATCTTCAGCACTCATTTTTTTAGTTACTTCCAATTGAGGAGCCATAACAGCTTCCTGAGCTGGATCAACAATCGCCTTCGCTTCCCCTTTTAAGAAAGCTGTTAAAGATGCTTCATCAACATAAGCAGCCGCAATATCTTTAATAGATGGTCCAACCAATTTCCCTTCAACTTTATGACAGGCTGTACAACCACTTGTTTTATAAAGCTCTTCTCCCGGAGTTGGCGTAGCAGCAACTTCCTCAACCGGTGTTTCTGTTACAACTTCTTTAACTTCTTCTTTTTTTTCTTCTGAAGAACCGCAAGAACTTAACATTCCTACACTAAACATCATAGCCATCGCTACAACACTCATTTTTACTTGTTTCATTGTTTTATGTTTTTAAATTATTTTATAACTAAACTCGTAAACAAAGTTTATCATAATTCAGAAGGTATAATATGATAATTGTCATTTTTGTCATAGCCCCATTTTCTTGTAGCCCCGTCGGGAATCGAACCCGAATCTACAGTTTAGGAAACTACTATTCTATCCGTTGAACTACAGGGCCAAAATTTTACTCAAAACTATAAAAAATCACTTATTTCCGAAAAAGAATAAGCCATAAAGCAGATATTATTATCATTAATATTTTTTATCCTAAGAGTAACTTATTTAAAAATACTACTCTATAAACTAAGTTTAAACCAAAAATAATACATTCTATACGATTTAACTTCTAATTAATTCTAGAATAGCTATAACTTTATATCTTTGCTAAGAAATGTCTAAATTCACATTAAATATTGAGGAAGATTATGATTTTAGCCTGATAGGTATTAGTTGTCATGCTAAAGATTATAGATTGTGTTATGAGTTAAACAAAATTTTGGAAATCGATTTAGTTCGTGGTGAGGATTTGGATATTGACTCAAAAAGTTCTAAGGCAAATTATGCACTTTATGATTATATTGATGAAGAAAACTTTATAGATTATTATTTGCTTTCAAACAGGAGCAACAAGGGGTTTTTAATCCCTGAACATAAATCTACCGACTTTTTTTTATTGCTTAAAGGAGCTTCAAACAATGATATTATAGAAAACATTATAAATAAAATTAGTGAAATTCAATTGGTACTGACCTCGTTTCAAATTGATGTAAACACACTAAAATCTAAACAAAATTTAATTTTTTAAATGAATTACAGAAAAACAAAGATTGTTGCAACATTAGGACCAGCAACATCAACCAAAGAAGTTATTTCCGAAATTATTGACGCAGGGGTAAATGTTTGTCGAGTTAATTTTTCGCACGGAAGTTATGATGACCATGAAAAAACGATAAATATAATTCGTGAAATTTGTGAGGAAAAAGGACGTAACGTTGCCATTTTAGCTGATTTACAAGGCCCAAAAATTAGAGTTGGTGAAATTGAAAACAATGGAATAATTTTAAAAGAGGGGCAAGACATTATTTTCACCTCAACAAAATGTGTTGGTAATAACGCAAAAGTTTATATCAGTTACCAGAACTTTCCAAAAGATGTTTCTCCTGGTGAAACCATTTTACTTGACGATGGAAAGTTAAACCTGAAAATAAAATCAACAAACAAACAAGATGAGGTTGTTGCTACAGTTGTTTATGGTGGGAAATTATCCTCTAACAAAGGTGTAAACCTTCCAAACACCAAAATATCTTTGCCTTGTTTAACTCCAAAAGATATTGAAGATTTAAACTTTGCATTAAAAATGAACATCTCTTGGATAGGTCTTTCTTTTGTTAGAACTGCCCGAGACATTATAGAATTAAAGCATTTAATAGCCGATGCAAAAAGTACAGCTAAAGTAGTTGCCAAAATTGAAAAACCAGAAGCTATCCGTGAAATTGATGATATTTTGAAAGTTACAGATGCCTTGATGGTTGCAAGAGGAGATTTAGGTGTTGAAATCCCTTTTCATCAAGTTCCATTAACTCAAAAAATGCTGGTTAAAAAAAGTATGAAAGCAGGTAAACCTGTAATTATTGCTACCCAAATGATGGAAAGCATGATTGAAAATATTACTCCAACCAGAGCTGAAGTAAATGATGTTGCCAATGCTGTGTTAGATGGAGCGGATGCTGTAATGTTAAGTGCTGAGACATCAGTAGGTAAATACCCTGTTAAGGTGATAGAGAGTATGGCAAAAATTATTTCTGATGTTGAACAGGATGATAGTTTATACAATTATGAATATCCACCTGAAGAAGATAATCATGACAGATATATTACCGATTCTATTTGTTTTAACTCATGCCGTTTAGCTCAACGAGTTGGAGCCAAAGCCATTGTTACCATGACATTCTCAGGCTACACAGGGTTCAAAATTTCAAGTTTTAGACCAAAAGCAGGTATTTATGTGTTTACTGGTAACAAATCAATCTTAAATATGCTCAGTTTAGTTTGGGGTGTTAAAGCGTTTTACTACGACAAGTATGTGAGCACCGACCATACCATTGCTGACATCAAATACATTCTTAAAAAAGAAGGTTTTGTAAATACGAAAGACCTTGTAATTAATATTGCTTCCGTGCCAATTGCTGAAAAAGGACAAGCAAACATGATGAAATTAAGTTATATCGATTAAATAACCACTAAAAATTATATTATGCCAATAAATGTTCCATTGTTAAAAGAAATTGCTGAAGTTGCGGGAGCTCCAGGACATGAACAACGAATAAGAGAAATTGTATTAAGAGAAATAAAACCATTGGTAGATGAAGTAACCATCGATAACATGGGAAATGTTTATGCCATAAAAAAAGGTAAGGACAAAAAACGTGTAATGATTGGTGCTCACATGGACGAAATTGGTTTTATGGTTACCCATATTGATGACAAAGGTTTTATTAGATTCCATACCCTTGGCGGCTTCGACCCAAAAACATTAACTGCACAACGAGTAATTATACATGGTAAAAAAGATGTGATTGGGGTAATGGGTTCAAAACCAATACATGTAATGAGTGCAGAAGAAAGAACCAAACTTCCTAAAACAACCGATTTTTTTATTGATTTAGGAATGAACAAAAAAGAAGTCGAGAAAATTGTAAGTATTGGCGATCCAATTACTCGTGAGAGAGGTTTAATAGAGATGGGAAATTGTGTCAATTGCAAATCGTTAGATAATCGTTTGGCAGTTTTTATCTTAATTGAAACCTTAAAAAATTTAAAAACCAAAAAAGTTCCTTTTGATGTTTATGGCGTATTTACCGTACAAGAAGAAGTTGGTATTAGAGGTGCCAACGTTGCAGCTTTAGAAATTAAACCTGATTTTGGTTTTGGGTTAGATACTACAATCGCTTTTGATGTTCCAGGAGCAAAACCAGAAGAGGTAATCACCTCTTTAGGCGAAGGAACAGCTATAAAAATTATGGATAGCTCTACCATTTGTGATTACAGAATGGTAAAATTTATGGAGCAAACAGCACAAAAACATAAAATAAAATATCAAAAAGAAATATTAACCGCAGGAGGAACAGATACTGCCGGAATTCAACGAATGAATCCGGGTGGAGCTATTGCTGGTGCTATTTCTATACCTACTCGTCATATCCATCAAGTTATTGAAATGGCTGATAAAGATGATATAAAAGGTAGTATTGATTTGCTAACTAATTGTTTATTAGAAATAAATCAGTACGATTGGAGTTTTTAAATAAACTAAAATTGTTTGCAACACTATTTGTAGTGTTAATAATTTTATTACCTTTGCCAACTTTCTTTTTAAAAGAGTAAGTGAAAGCATTGAAAGACTATACAATACAGTTTGTTAGTTTAAAGCAGGGAACTCATTTTTTTGAGTTCGATGTAAACAACAAGTTCTTTGAACAATTAGATTGTGATGATTTTATTGATTCCAACTTTAAGGTGGAATTAGAATTTATCAAACAATCTACCATGATGCTACTAAATTTTTCGTTTAAAGGCGAAATAATTGTACCTTGCGACAGGTGTCTTGAAGATTTAAAGATGCCTATACAAGGCGAAGAAAAATTGATTGTTAAATTTGGAGACACCTCACTTAACGATGTTGACGATATTTTAATATTAGCCGAAAATGAGCATGAAATTAACGTAGCACATTATATTTATGAGTTTATTGAATTAAACATACCTTTCAGAAAAGTACATAAAGAAACTGAATGTAATGCTGAAACAATAAAACGATTAAACGAATTAGAAGTAAATAAAACAGAAGAGATAGACCCACGTTGGTCAGCATTAAAGAACATTAACAACAATTAGAAAAATAAAATAAAATGGCACATCCTAAGAGAAAAACATCGAAAACCAGAAGAGACAAAGGTAGAACACACTATAAAGCTGTTGCACCAACCACTTCAACATGTTCTAACTGTGGAGCCCCAGTATTGTACCATAGAGTATGTGGAGATTGTGGCTATTACAGAGGAAAACAAGCTGTAGAAAAACAAGTTGCTCTTTAAAGAGCAGCTTCATGTAGATATAAAAAACTTGCTGTAACAGTTTACAGCAAGTTTTTTTGTTTTATTACCTTATTCTTTTTAAGACTAAGATATATTTTTTACCTTCGTTGTTCATTTCTAGAAAACAAAACTTATGAGTAAAATTACAGCAGCTATAACTGCAGTTCAAGGGTACGTTCCAGATTATATTTTAACCAACAAAGAGTTGGAAACAATGGTTGATACCAACGATGAATGGATTATCTCGAGAACTGGTATTCAAGAACGAAGAATACTAAAAGGAGAAGGAAAAGGAGCATCAGATATGGCAGCTCCTGCAGTTCTAGAGCTTTGTAAAAAAAGAGGAATCTCTCCAACAGAAATAGATTTACTAATTTGCTGTACAGTTACAGCCGACCATATTTTTCCAGCAACAGCTAACATTATTACCGATAAAGTTGGAGCAATTAATGCTTTTGGATTTGATATTAATGCAGCTTGTTCAGGCTTTATTTATGGGCTTGTAACAGGCTCAAAATTTGTAGAATCTGGCACACATAAAAAAGTAGTGGTTGTTGGCGTAGATAAAATGTCGGCTTTAGTTGACTATGAGGACAGACAAACCTGCATTATTTTTGGGGATGGTTGTGGAGCAGTTTTATTAGAACCAAATACCGAAGGTTATGGAGTAATGGATTCCATTTTACGAAGTGATGGCTCAGGATTTCAACATTTACATCAAAAAGCTGGTGGTTCAGCATACCCTCCATCATTAGAAACGGTAAAAAACAAAGAACATCATATACATCAAGAAGGACAAGCAGTATTTAAATTTGCCGTAACCAATATGGCTGATGTTTCTGCCGAGATTTTAGAAAAAAACCACTTAACGGCAGATGATGTTGCCTGGTTAGTTCCTCATCAAGCCAATAAACGAATTATTGATGCTACTGCTCGTAGAATGGGTCTAAGTGATGACAAAGTAATGTTGAATATTCACAAATATGGAAATACTACATCGGGAACCATACCTTTATGCTTGTGGGAATGGGAAAAACAACTAAAAAAAGGCGATAATATTATTTTATCAGCTTTTGGTGGTGGATTTACCTGGGGAGCCATTTGGGTAAAATGGGCTTATGATTCTAAACAATAGCAAATAATAATTAATTTTACACCCTAATAATTGACAACAACATAAATTTCAATACATGAAACCATCTGAAATTCAAGAACTAATAAAATTTGTTTCTAAATCAGGCGTAAGCGAAGTAGAAATTCAAGACAAAGATTTTAAAATTGTTATTAAAACTCCTGCTTATAAAAAGGGAAAAGTTGAAGAAGTTCAAACCATTATTCAGGCTCCGGCACAAATGATGATGCAGGCTCCTCAACAAACTCAACAAGCGGCTCCAGCTCCAGTTGCAGCCCCTGTAAAAACAGTGGAAAATGATGATGCAAAATATGTAACTGTTAAATCACCAATGATTGGTACTTTTTATAGAAAATCTTCTCCAGACAAGCCTAATTTTGTTAATGTTGGTGATGAAGTAACAACTAAAACTGTAGTTTGTATTATTGAAGCAATGAAATTATTTAATGAAATTGAAGCTGAAGTTAATGGTAAAATTGTTAAAATATTAGTTGATGACGGTTCTCCCGTTGAGTATGATCAGCCATTATTTTTAGTAGATCCTAGTTAATTTTATGATTTGAAAACCGCTAATTTGAAAATGAATAGCCTTTAAATTCAGTTTCAAATCTTGCAATATTTATTTTCAAATTTTCAAATTGTTTAATTTTCAAATTAACACTATGTTTAAAAAAATATTAATAGCTAACCGAGGAGAAATTGCACTACGAGTAATTAGAACTTGTAAAGAAATGGGTATTAGTACCGTTGCGGTTTACTCAACAGCTGATAAAGACAGTTTACATGTTCGTTTTGCTGATGAAGCAGTATGTATCGGGCCACCAAAGAGTTCTGAATCGTACTTGAACATTCCTCGGATAATTGCTGCCGCTGAAATTACCAATGCAGATGCAATTCATCCTGGGTACGGTTTCTTATCAGAAAATGCAAAATTTTCTAAAATCTGTCAGGAAAATAACATCAAATTTATTGGCGCATCACCAGAAATGATTGATGCAATGGGAGATAAAGCCTCTGCAAAAGAGACCATGATAAAAGCAGGAGTTCCCGTTGTACCAGGTTCTCCAGGATTACTAAAAGATTTAGCTGATGCAAAAGCTGTAGCAAAAAGAATTAAGTATCCTGTAATGATGAAAGCTACTGCTGGTGGTGGTGGAAAAGGAATGCGTGTTATTTGGAAAGAAGAAGAAATGCAGGCTGCATGGGAATCTGCCAGACAAGAAGCAGCAGCATCTTTTGGTAACGATGGAATGTATATGGAGAAGTTCATTGAAGAACCTCGCCATATTGAAATACAAATTGCAGGTGATGGTGATAACGCATGCCATTTATCTGAGAGAGATTGTTCTATTCAACGAAGACATCAAAAATTAGTAGAAGAAACCCCCTCTCCATTTATGACTCCTGAATTGAGAAAAAAAATGGGAGAAGCAGCGATTAAAGCAGCAAAAGCTGTAAACTATGAAGGAGTTGGTACGATAGAATTTTTAGTAGATAAAAATCGTGATTTTTATTTCATGGAAATGAATACCCGTATTCAAGTTGAGCACACAATAACCGAAGAAGTAATTAATTATGATTTAGTTAAAGAACAAATAAAATTAGCTTGGGGAGATAAAATTAGCGGGAAAAATTACGAACCAACCATGCATGCCATACAATGTAGAATAAATGCAGAGGATCCATTTAACGATTTTAGACCAAGCCCTGGAAAAATTGAAACTTATCATGAACCGGGAGGTCATGGAATACGAATAGACACTCATGTATATGCTAGCTATGTAATTCCTCCTTATTATGATTCAATGATATCGAAATTGATAACAGTTGCTCAAACTCGTGAAGAAGCCATTAAAAAGATGGAAAGAGCATTAAGTGAATATATCATTGAAGGTGTAAAATCTACTATCCCATTTCATCAGCAACTTATGCAAAATGAAGACTTCAGATCAGGTAATTTTACTACAAAGTTTATGGAAACATTTAAATTAAACGAAATTTAACGACACAATAAAGAATTAAAATTAATCAGTTTTATATCTTTGCAATAAAAATGTATATTTATTGTTCTAAAAATCAATAAATTGCTAAGTCAACAAATAAAAATAACTATGGATAAAAAGATTTTTAAAGTTCTAGTCCCTCATGATTTCAGTACTGTTGCTGATTGTGCAGTTAATCATGCTTCTAAAATTGCTAATTCATTTAATGGTGAAGTTCATTTATTACATGTTGTTTCTAAACAAAAAGAAGTTGATGCTGTAAAAGAAAAACTAACTAAAATTGCGGAAAAAGCAGAAAAAAATACAGCGGCCTCATTTCATGTAATTGTGCGTATTGGTAATATTTTTGAAGATATAGGTGATGTAGCTTCAGAAATAGGTGCTGGCTTTATTGTAATGGGAACACATGGAGCAAAAGGAATGCAAAAAATTATGGGTAGTTATGCCTTGAGGGTAATTTCTCATTCTAAAGTGCCATTTGTTGTAGTTCAAAATAAAGATCCAAAAGCTACCGATACTTATGATGACATTGTTGTTCCTGTTGATCATTCAGATGTTACTAAACAAAAATTAGCAGTTGCTACTAACATTGCTGCTCATTTTGGAAGCAAAATTCATTTATTTTATGAGAACGTTAAAGATGAATTTTTAAAGAAAAAATTAGACAGAGAGTTATCTTTCGCAAAGAATTATTTTTTAGAGAGAAAAATCGCTTACACGATGAATCAAGCTGAAGAAGACGGTAGTTTGAAAAAACAATTAATAAAATTTGCAGCACGTATTGATGCTGATTTAATTGCTGTTGTGAATACTCAAGAAGGAGCTTTATTACCAGATTTTTTTGGCAGCGATGAACAAGAGGTTATTGCAAATGATGCTGAAATACCGGTTATTATAACCAATCCAACCCAACAAGTTGTTGCTGGTGGAGTTTTGGGAACTTAATAAAATATAATTCATGTATCATATACAAAAAAAAAGCTGATTGAAATTCAATCGGCTTTTTTTGTTCTAAAACATAAAACAATTTGATAATTAATTGTTTTTGAAATCTCTACTTTTTCCAGGGAAATAGTTTTTAGAATTTCTAATTTCTTTGTGATTCCAGTTCCAGATAACCAATTGGTATTTTCTCCAAATATAATCTACCGGAGCAACCAGGAAGTGAACAAATCTTGTAAAAGGAATAATACCTATAATTAGGAATGCAGAAGCAATATGGGTTTTAACCATTAACAGAGCCATTGCATTACTTGTAGATAACTGAGCAATTAAATCAACGTTAGGATTAAAAGCAAATACCGAACGTAAATAAGGCGTCATTACTGATGCGAACCAGTTAGAACCCCATCTTCCAAAATAAGCGATTCCTAAACCTGTAATAATTTGAACTAACAATACTAAATAAACAACATAATCCATATTATTAGATACCATCTGAATTCTTTTTGTAGTAGCTCTTCTTTTAATTAATAATACTAATCCTATTAATGACGAGATAGCAAAACCAAAAGCAGTAAATTCAAGAATCAACAACCTAACTGGAGAACCGTTCCATGCCAAAACAGCACTTGGCACCAAAAAACCAATTAAATGACCAAAAAACAACATTACGATACCCCAGTGAAAAAACTGGCTACCGAAAAACAATTGTCTTCCTTCTAAGAATTGTGATGACAATGATGACACCTGAAAGCCTTTAGCAGTATATCGATATATTGACCCTATTAAAAACACCGCTAGTGCTACATAAGGTAAGGCTCCGAATAATAAAAAATCTAACATAGTTTTAAGTTTTATTGCAATTACAGTTTACAAATTGCAGATTTATTAATATAATTTTTAATTTATTTCTATAACATTTAGTTTCCAATCCCCATGGACTGCATTGCTCGTTGTTTTACTTGTTCTGGTGTTGGGGTCGACACACTACATCCATCTTCACAATCGCTATGTAAAAATGCTTTTGCATAAGCTGGAATAATTTCTACCTCTTTTTCGTATTTAACCTCTTCAAAGTCTTTTTTGAACACCATAATTAAAGAGCTGATGGCATTTTTATAGATATTTCCATCTTTAATCCCTTCCATTATAATTACTTTCTGTTTTTTATTCAACACCTTTTCTCTGATTTGTGTTTTCGACTCATCAAATTCAGAAAGCATTTTTTCAAGTGCAGGAATAATAACCATAACCACTAATTCGTTTACAAAATCTTTATCCTTGTGTATTGGTAATAATCTCAATACGTAAGGTAAATTATCTGCAAGTTCGCTTTCGGTATCATTTTTATACTTGTCTTGCTCTGCTTTCATGTTAACCAAGAACTCTCCACGCTTGTAATCTTCGGCAAAAATAACATAGCCTAAATCCAAAAAGCAAACTGCTTGTATGTGAAACGTTTTTTGAAATATTTCCTCAACTTGATTAAATAGTGTGTTGGCAATAAAATCAGAGAATCTTTTAAACTCCACACCTGCATTCGGATAGTTTCTATCCAACAATAACTGTATTTCACTTACCGTCTCAAAAATGGTTTCTTGAGGGTATCTGAAAAGCTCAGCTAAAAGTTTATAGTGTTCTAAATTTTTCATTTTAAAAGATTTAATTCTATTCAATTATTAAAGACCTCTAGCTGGTTTTTCTTTAAATCCAAACCCAGTACTTCCTTTGTAATCACCAGTGTTTTCAAGCATCTCAATAGCTTCCTCACGGTGAGCAGCAGGAATAACAAATCTTTCTTCGAAAGTAGCCAACGATGTTAATCTGAAAATTTCGTTTGCTGTATGTATATCCATATTAGCTTCACTCATTACAGTATTTAATTGTTTTTCGGTTACATCTTTTACGGTAGTGTCTCTTCTAGAAACCCTAACAGCGTGTAATTTTTTAAACACATCTATTACCTTGTTGTCGTTTCCGGCTGTAAATAAAGATGATAAATAACGAATTGGAACTCTTAATTTTTCTACACCTGCTAATAAATGTTCAGAAACTGTATCATAAGTACCATCTGCACTTACCGAAGCCATAGCTGGCAACAATGGTGGAACATAGAATAAGTTTGGTAAAGTTCTAAATTCAGGGTGTAGTGGTAATGCAATTTTCCATTTTTTAACGAATTTATATACTGGAGAATTTTGAGCTGCTTTAATTGTAGAATCTGCAATACCATTTTCTTTTGCTGCTTTAATTACAGCAGGGTCAAACGGATCTAAATAAATATCTAAATGTCTGTCAACCAATTGGTCTTCATCGCAAGAAGCAACCGCTTGAATTTGGTCTGCATCGTACAACATTACTCCTAAATAACGGATACGACCAACACATGAGTGCATACAAGCTGGTGCTTGAGCTGATTCTAAACGTGGGTAACAAAGCACACATTTTTCTGATTTACCTGTATTCCAGTTGTAGTAACTTTTTTTGTAAGGACATGCTGTTACACACATTCTCCAAGCTCTACATCTTTCTTGGTTAATCAAAACTACACCATCTTCACCTCTTTTGTATAAAGCTCCTGATGGACATGATCCAACACAGGCAGGATTTAAACAGTGGTTACAGATACGTGGCAAGTAATGGAAAGTCATTTTTTCCAACTGGAACATTGCTTCTTGTTCTGCTTGGCTCAAGTGTTTAAAGTTAACATCTTGACGAGCATAATCTGGTGTTCCTGATAAATCATCATCCCAGTTTGGACCAGCTTTGATTTCCATTGGCTCACCTGTAATTAACGATACAGCTCTACCTATCGGCTGATCATCACCTTCAGGTGCATCAAACAAATCTTGATAACGATAAGCCCATGGCTCATAGTAATCATCTAATACTGGCATATTAGGGTTGTGGAAAATGTTTTTTAACCCTTTTAATTTACCCGCTCCTTTTAACGAAACAGTATCTCCATTTTTAACCCAACCACCTTGGTAAATTTCTTGATCTTCCCATTTTGTAGGGTAACCAGTTCCCGGTTTTGTTTCCACATTGTTCCACCACATGTATTCGGCACCTTTTCTATCTGTCCAGATATTTTTACAAGCAACCGAACAAGTATGACAACCTATACATTTGTCGAGGTGGAAAACCATTGATATTTGCGATCTTATATTCATAACTTATGAAGTTTTAAGTTTTAAATGTTGAGTTTTAAATATTTATCACTCATCATTTATAATTCAACATTTTTTTAATATTCAACTTTAGTCATTTTACGTACCAATACATGCGTATCACGGTTTACCCCTACCGGACCCCAGTAATTGAAGTGATAAGAAAATTGTCCGTAACCACCACACATTAAGTTTGGTTTTAAGTGAACTCTAGTAAACGAGTTGTTCATTCCACCTCTACGAGCTTCACCATTTTTACCTCTTCTTTCTTGTGATTTTGCAATGTTATAAGTTCTTTCAACAGCGTGATAAACAATACAAACACCTTTTGGAATACGAGCACTAACACAAGCTCTAGTTACATAAGTACCATGGTCATTGTAAACTTCCACATGGTCGTTATCTTTTATACCTAAATCTTCGGCGTCTTTTTCACTTAACCAACATGGTTCTCCGCCTCTTGATAAGGTTAACATTCTTAATGTGTCACCATAAGTAGAGTGAATATGCCATTTTCCGTGTGGAGTTAAACAATTTAGCATTCTTGCTTTTCCATCGTTTACAGTAACTCTTAAATCGCCATAAGCTTCCGGAGTTGGAGATGGTTTGTATGTTGACAAATGCTCTCCAAAAGCGATGTAAGCATCATGATCTAAATAAAAATGTTGTCTTCCTGTTAATGTTCTCCAAGGAACAAACATATCAACATTATAAGTATATGCCGCATAAGTTCTACCTTCGTGCATTAATCCTGACCAAAGTGGTGAAGAATTGTAGCGTTTTGGTTGAGCTTGCAAATCACGATACTCCATTTCTATCTGCTCGTACCCGTCACCTAATCTTTCAACTGCCTCAACACCAATTTTCTTACCCATTATTTCATAAGCACGTTTGGTTAACTTGCCATTTGTTAATGTGGAAAGTTTAAGAACTGCATTGATAGCTTCAACATCGTCTTTTAATGAAGGATATTCTGTACCATCTTCCCATTTACTAATATGTTGTCTGTTTTCAAGCATTTCTTGATAAACATCTTCACAATTATAATGATTACCATGAGCCCCCAATCCGTTTTTCGCCACCCCTTGTCCAAGAGAAATAAATTTGTGGTAGATTTTTGAATAATCTCTTTCAACGAATGCAATTTTGTGCATTGTTTTTCCAGGAATTGCTTCGCATTCGCCCTTGCTCCAATCTTGTAAACGAGGTTGAGTAATTTCATCTTTCGAATCATGTGCCAATGGCGAGTTTACAACATCTTTCATTACCCCAGGTAAATATTTTGGGGCCATTGAACTAACCCTTTCAGCCAATGCTTCAAATATCTGCCAGTCAGTTTTCGACTCCCACACTGGGTCAATCGCAGCTGATAATGGGTGAATAAACGAGTGCATATCAGTTGAGTTGATATCTGCTTTTTCGTACCATGATGCTGTTGGTAAAACAATATCAGAATATAAAGCTGACGTATCCATACGGAAGTTGATATCAACCACTAAATCCATTTTACCTCTTGCTCCTTCTTTTTTGTAAGTAATATCTTCAACAATATCACCAGCCACTTCGTCAGCAATTTTATTAGTATGAGTTCCTAAATAATGATCTAAGAAATACTCATGCCCTTTTGCAGAAGTTCCAATGGCATTACCTTTCCAGATAAACCAGTTTCTTGGGAAATTCACTTCTTCATCTGGCTCAACAATAGCATGTTTTAATGTTCCATCCACCAATTGTTTAACAATGTGATTTCTCATTTCGTCATCAGTATTACAACCAGCTTTCTGAGCATCTTTTACAATTTCGAAATTGCTTTTGTTGTATTGAGGATAATATGGCATCCAACCGTTACGAACTGCTTTCACAGCCCAATCGGCAGTATGCATTCCTGCTAATTTATTATCTGGTACAGAATTGTAATATTTTTGGTTTCCATCGTATCTCCATTGCGAAGAGTTGATGTAATGCCAAATTGGTCCTTGTTGTAACCGTGGAATAGTACCCCAATCTTTAGAACTCATAATTGTTGACCATGAATCCATTGGAGCTAATTTCTCTTGCCCAACATAGTGATTCATACCACCACCGTTTTTACCATTACAACCAGTAAGCATTTGAGCCATAATTGAAGCTCTATACATTAAGTTACCATGGAACCAGTGATTAATAGCCGCACCAACAATTACCATACATTTACCTTCAGTAATTTCAGCTGTATCCGACCATTCTCTAGCCAATTGTAATACAGTATCTCTACCAATACCAGTAAATATTTCTTGCCATGCTGGAGTATAAGCTTGGTCTTTATCATCGTAAGATTTTGGATAATCACCAGCTAAACCTCTACCCACACCATATTGTGCCATGGTTAAATCGTAGATAGTAGCTACTGGAATTTTTTCGCCTGTTGCAGAAGTTAAATATCTAACTGGAACACCTCTTAATGCTTTTTTATCTAACCCATATTCAACAAACTCTACTTGAACTACTTCTTCATGTTTATCAATGAATGATAATTCAGGGTCGTATTCTTTGTTGGTTTCACTGTCTTCGAATTTCAAATTCCAGTTACCTTGTTTGTCATCCCAACGTTGACCCATTGATCCTTTTGGAACAACTAAATCACCAGATTTTGTATCAAAGTTTAAGAATTTCCAATCTCCGTTAGTTATGCCTTGATATTGTTTCATTTCATTGGCTCTAACCATTCTACCTGGAGTAACAACATCTCCTTTTTTATCTAAACGAACTAGGAAAGGACAGTCGGTAAATCTTTTTACGTAATCAATAAAGTACGGTACTTGACGATTAACGTGATACTCTTGTAAAATTACATGGGTAACTGCCATCCAGAAAGCACCATCAGAACCAGCGTGAACCGGAATCCATTGATCGGCATGTTTTGTAACCATACTAAAGTCTGGCGACATTACAACCGTTTTTGTTCCGTTATGTCTTGCTTCAGAGAAGAAGTGAATATCTGGTGTTCTTGTCATACCAAGATTTGCTCCCATCGATACAATAAATTTCGATACAAACCAATCAGCACTTTCGCAAACATCAGTTTGCTCACCCCAAATTTCTGGGAATGCATTTGGTAAATCGCAATACCAATCGTAAAAACTTAAGTTTACACCACCCATTAACTGGATATATCTAGCACCAGAAGCGTAGCTCAACATACTTTTTGCAGGAATTGGTGCGAAACCTATAATACGGTCAGAACCATATTTTTGAACAGTATAAATATTTGCTGCTGCAATCAAGTCAAGAGCATCATCCCATCTTACTCTTCTAAAACCACCTTTACCTCTTGCTCTTTGATAACGAGCTCTTTTTACTGGGTCTTTTTGTAAATTTTCCCAAGCTTTAACTAAATCGCCCCCCGCGGCCTCTTTTTCTGCATTAAATAAATCTAAAAGAGCACCTCTCATTATTGGGTATTTAACTCTAATAGGGCTATATAAGTACCACGAATAAGAAATACCTCTTTGACAACCTCTCGGCTCATAAGGAGGAACTTCTTTATTAAATTGTGGGTAATCAATTTGTTGCATCTCCCATACTACAATTCCGTCTTTTACATGAATCGCCCAAGAGCAACCGCCTGTACAATTAACACCGTGAGTACTTCGTACCACTTTATCGTACTGCCATCTGTTACGATAAAATTCTTCCCATTTTCTGGTTTTCGGTGATATGATATCTTCAATCCAACTCATATTTTTTAGTTTAATTTATTAGTCAATAATATTATTTTGAACAAGCAGATTTGATTTGTCTATCAAAAATGTCTTGCTTCACACATTTTCTTTTTCTTTCGATGAATAACAACAAGATGATAATTGCAATAACTATAAAAGCTCCACCACCTCCATAAAGTATTAAATTATTATTGTATACTCTTTGATGTTGATATACATTATTTGCTCCTGCTTTATGAAAGAAGGCTGATAATTGAAAAATTTCCTGCTCTGTTAATGGATTATCCTTATAGGAAGAATTCATTGCAGGAAATGGTGGTGCACTTAAAATACCATTGATCCCAGCAGAACCCATTCTTTCATAAACCATTGTCAAATCTTTTGCTAACAATCCACCAGCAATTAAGTGGTCGTAATCTACATTATGACAAGAGATACAGGATGCACCTTTGTTTTCAAAACGTTTTTCACCTGAAAACAACATCAAACCAGCCATAACATCTTCTTCAGAAGCATTAGCAGGATCTAAAGCAGGATCAACGGGGACTTCAACAACTTCTGATGGAGTTTCTTCTGTTGCCACAACTTCAGTAGGACTGTTCGCAGCAATGTGAGCAATAATTGCTTTGATATCAGCGTCAGAAACATTTTGATTTGGCATTGGATAACCATATTCTGCAATTATTGCTTTTGCATCAGCGTCCTTTTCTCCAAATGCTTGTGCATTTTTAACGAAGTTAGTTATCCATTCTTCGCTCCTTTTGGTATTTACGCCTCTTAAATCGGGGCCTACCAATTTACCTTTTCCTATTGAGTGACAAGCACTACAAGTTTGTTTAAAAAGTGCTTCGCCATCTTGTGCGTTTACTGCTAAACTACAAACTGCTACTGAAACGGTAATAACAATTGATTTTAGTTTCATGTTCATTGTACTTTTAATTTATATCATTGTTTAGTTAATGTATTCTTCAACGATATAAAAGTCCTATGATTTAGACAAACGAGAAATGATTCGAATCATGTAATAATATGATTCTAATCATGTTTATTGGATATTATGGCTTTTTTAATTGTTTTGAAATAAAAAAATATGATTCAAAACATATAATGAGAATTAAACCATCTTTGATAATAGTATCAATTCTTGGAGGTTTACTATTTTGATAGATTTACCTTGCAACTCAATTATCCTATCCTTGTTTAGTTCACTCAATACTCGTATAACTGTTTCGTAAGTTGTATTTACTTTACTGGCGTAATCTTTTCTACTTATGGTATAACTCAGTTTAAGTGGATCCTTAGTATCTGCACCAAATGCTTTATAATTCATTAAAATTGCTTTGGCAATTCTATTTTTTACAGGAATTAACGAATTCCTTTCTTCCGACAATCTTAATTCTTCAGCAAAAAACATCATTAACTGATAGGTAAATTCTACATTGGCTTTTGCTATGGTATTAAACACATTTATAGGAATAAACGTCATGGTGGTTTTTACATACGTTTTTGCCGACACAGGATAAGTCCAATTTCCCCCGAAACCTCTATGCCCAATTATTTCTCCATCAGCAGCCAAACGAATAATTTTTTCTTTACCATCAAACTCGTTCGAGTATACTTTTACCTTACCTTCTTTAACAATGTATAAACCTTTCACCTCATCTCCTTCACTAAAAATCAAAGAGTTTGCGTCAAAAATTAAGGTAGATTTATGAAAATCAACAAACTGCTGCCATTCTGGAGTACAATATTGTTTTAAAAAAGAATCCATATTTAATAATTGAATATGTAAATATGTAAAACTATATATTAAAAAAAGGTAATAAAATGATTTTTGGCAGGAAAAAAAAGTTATTCAGAAGACTAGATTAACCACCAATTGCGGTCATAGTTCTATTTTTTGAAAAATTATCTTCGTTAAAAAAATCTTTATCGGCAGACATACCTCCTCTTGATTTAAATTTAGCATAAACGCCTTGATGAATTAATGGTTTGATGTCTTTACCTTCTCTTAACGCAGAAAGCAAATCTGTTTCGGTTGACGAAAACAAACAATTTTTAATTCTACCATTAGCAATTAACCGAATTCGATTGCAACTATCGCAAAAAGGGTTCGAAACTGTACTAATAACTCCAAATGAACCTTTATACTCTTCTATTCGATAATTTTTTGTGGTATCGTTTTTCTTATCCTCCAGTTTTATCAAATTATTTTTTCCAAACTTAGCTTCAACTTTATCCAAAATATCTTGCAACGACACTACTTTACTTAAATCCCACTTATTTCCGTCAAAAGGCATAAACTCAATAAATCTGATTGACACATCTTTGTCTTTGGTATAAGCAACAAAATCAACCAACTCATCATCGTTAACTCCTTTTATTAATACAGCATTAATTTTAAGGTTAAATCCCTCTCTAATATAGTTATCAATATTTGTGGTAACGGTATCAAAATAATCTCTACGTGTAATCGTGTTAAATTTTTCTTTTTTGAGTGTATCTAAACTCACATTGATGTCGGTTACACCAACTTCTTTAAACAACTCCAAATACTTATCTAACAATATACCGTTAGTTGTAATTCCTAAATTAATCGGCAACTCTGCCAATTCGCGTATTATTTTTTCGATGTTTTTTTTTAGTAGAGGTTCACCACCTGTTAGCCGAATTTTTTTAACCCCCATGTCAACAAACTGCTTTGCAATAAATATCACCTCTTCGTGAGTCATTAAATTTGACTTTTCGGTTAAGGGAATACCGTCTTCGGGCATACAGTAAAAGCAACGCAAGTTACAACGTTCGGTTAACGAAATACGTAAGTAATCGTGTACTCGCCCGAATTGATCAGTTATATTTGTTGGGTTAGCCATTTCTTAATGATGGTGATGGTGTTCTTCCGAATGTTCGTCTTCGGTTGTTATAGTATTCATTTCTAAAATAATATCTTCAAATTGTTTATCTGTAAGGTATTTCTGCGCTAACGGAAACAAGGTATTGTCTTCTCTAAAAACGTGCAATCTAATTAATTCAACCAATTCTTTAGCATTATTATAAGCCACATCATAGGTAAACATTTTCGATTGTGCGTCCCTAAAACGAGGCGCTAAACCTAATAGATTAAAAGTTAGTGTTCCTAATTGAATAAATTTAACATGGTCGTCTTCCATTATATCAACAGCTGTTACTGGATTTTTTCCTACACCATGTTCGTTATTCGCCAAAAGTGCTTTTTGTAAAACTGGAAACAATATTTTTTCTTCCTTTCTATTATGAGGCAATAAATCATTATCGAAAAAATCAAAGAATTTTTTAAAGCCTTCATTTACATCGTTATTCAATACATATCCTAATTCTTTAAAATCAGCTAATGCTTTTTCAAACACATCTAAAACAGTTATAAGTTCCTCGTGTTCTTTTTTTAAGATGATTAAACTTTCGTTTAATTCTCCATTTTCTATCTCAATAGATGCATAGGATGAATAAGCATCAGGTGGATCCATTGGCGACAATTCATCGTTCTGAATTTCAATATCTTTTTCAGGGTTCCCTATTACAGGATCAACCTCTTTTAATCTTTTACCTGTTTCTCTATCAACTATTTTCATCTGAGTAAATTTAAGCGTTATATTTTAGATAAAATTACGGTAGCCGAAACTTTCGTAAAATGATTTAAATCATGTTTTAAATTATGGCGTTAAAAAATCTGGATTATTGATAAAAGTGCTATCGGTTAACGTTTTTAGAAATGCAACCAAATCAGCTTTATCCGCTACAGTTAACTGCGTTCCTCCCTGTCCTATTTTTTGCATTAGCGGGTCGACATAAGACGATTGTTGCAGGCCTTCGCTATAAAAGTCTACAACTTCCTCGAGTGTTGCAAACCTATTATCATGCATGTAAGGAGCCGATAAAGCTATATTACGAAGTGTTGGTGTCTTAAATTTACCTATGTCACTTGGGTTTCCTGTAACGTTATACCTCCCTAAATCTACCCCAGAAAATGTTGAGTTAAGAGCATTGTTATGAAACTGCAAATCTGACCACATCGGGTTATTACCTGTTCCATGACAGTGAAAACAATCTCCTTTATTTTCGCTAACAAAAACATTAAACCCACTTAGTTCTTGAGCTGTTAACGCTACTTCACCTCTAAGGTATTTATCAAACTTTGCATCGTTAGAAACCATGGATCGTAAAAACTGAGCCAATGCAAAACTGATGTAGTTTTTTCTAACACTATCGGTTTGAGTGGTAATACTTACTCCAAAAGCACTCCAAAACATTTGTTGATATTCTGTGCTTCTTTTAAATCGAGAATCAATACTATCGGCATTTGCATTTAAAAAGGGATTGCCCTCAGCTAAATCGGCTAATGCAACATAATCCAAATGGTCTTCACCTCCTTCCCAACCATACTTGTTGTACCATCCTAAATTTACATGCGGTAATATTGCTGTGCCTATCGGACCAATAAAAGGAAGTGAAAATGAGTATTGAGGTAAATGACAAGATGAACAAGATCGATTATTAGTACTCAATATTTTATCATAATACAATTTTCTACCTAATGCAACACCTTCAACTGTCATCTTGTTAAAATCAGGGTTGTGCATAGGTAAAATATAAGGCAACATTTTGGGCTGAATATAGGTTGGATTGTAAGTTCCGAAAATTGGGGTAGATGACACAGTAATATTATCTATCTTGTTCTCATCCTTTTTGCAAGAGAACATAAACACCATAACAAGTGTTAAGCAATAAATAATATTTCTGGTTAAGTACTTCATGGAATTTGTTAAAGACTGGATTTATAAAATTACGGTATCACTCCTCCTTTTTATATGATACTCATCATATAAAAAATGATAAAGGAGTAACTAAAAGCTACTCCTTTCCACTCACCTAACTAACTACAATTTAAACGACTTAAACTGTAAAACCAATAATCCTATTTTTTCTCTTCCCCTGTAATAAATTTAGGTTTGAAAGTAACCATCAACCAAGCCCATGAATTGGTTTGATCTGTTCTTCCTTGACCAGCATTCAAGTTATTTGGCTTATATGTAACCCCCTTCAAATATGCAAGAGTTTCAGTATCTATCATCACAGAATAGCCTGCCTGTAAATCAACACCTTTAGCCAAATTAAATCCAAAAGTTAAATCGATTTCTGTACCTAAATTGGCATCCATTACTGGGTATTGGTTAATGTCTGCGGTTGGTAAACCAGCAGCAACTGCATCAGCAACTTGTTTTTGGTACTTGTAACCATCTCTTACATCCGCAGCAGCAGAGAACAGATGTGCGTCAGCAGCAATCCAAAATTTTTCATTTTTGTATTTTAATCCAAAGAAAATATCATTTAAACCTACACTACCAATATGATTTCCTACATAGAAATAATCCATTAACCCATTAAACTTGTGATTGGTACCAAAGTGAGGATTAAATGCATGATTGACTCTTTTGTATGATAAGTTCGTATCTGTTTGGCTATTACCACTCATATATTCATAACCTGCTTTAGCTGTTATTTTTTCAGTGATTTTGTATGAAATGTCTAAACGATAATTCATGGCTTGAACTTCTTTGTTGTATTCACCATCTCTATCTGTATAAACTACATTTCTGTTTGCATCAACTCCCATTTGATAATAAAATGCGCCCGCAACTTCTAATTTATTTTTTTTATATAATAATCGAGCACCCATTGTTTGACTATAATTATCTGTATAATAAGCAACTGGAGCAATTGGAGGGGTCATTACAGTACTATCGTAGTTTAACTGTTCTTTACCAAGATTTAAGAATAGTACACTTGCTGAAAAGCTTTCAGAAAACTTATTATTAAACCATAGGTACTGCATCGCTTTATAACTCCCTAGTGCTGCTTCTGTCTTAGCCAATGCTGATTTATCTTGGTTGTATGCCACCCCTAAATCCATTTTAAATTTCTCTGCTTTAAATTTTAATATGGCTGCATCATGACTCCTTGCTTGTTGAGCCCACCCCACATTACCAAAAATACGGGCATCATCGTAATCAATTTCCTGACGACCCATTTTTACAGACCATTTATCTGATATTAACGCTTCACCCCATGCTTCGTGAATAGATAAATAAGCCCCATCATTGTTTTGTTGAGTTGCTGTACCAATTAATGTAGGCTGACTACCCCATACTCGGATATCTTGTAAAGTAACTTTAAAGATATATCCTTCGTGCTTATATCCAAAATTTAACCTTGTACGTTGTTCAACAGATGCAGCTCCGTCTTGTGCTGAATCAGCAACAGCTTTAAATCCATGTCGGTATTCAAAACGAGGACGAAGCTCTCCATCTAATGTAAATTGTGCAAATGAAGGTGCTGCTACTAAAAGCATTGCCCCCACTAATATCTTTCTTGATAGTTTCATAATATAGTTTTTTATAATTATTATTCAAAGTTTTGATGTAAAATTGACAACTAAGGATTATCAAACTCCCTTTTAGGTCCCTGATAATACCACCAGTTTAATATTAAGCAGATTACATAGTAAGCAGCAAAACCGTATAAGGCATATTCTGGAGTTTTAGCTTTAATTTGCTCTCCAAATACATTTGGTATAATAAACGCACCATAGGCAGCAATTGCAGCAGTCCACCCTAAAACAGGTCCAGCTTGTTCTTTATTAAAGATATAAGGTATACTCCTAAAAGTGGAACCATTTCCAATACCTGTTGCTAAAAACAACAACATAAAGCAAGCAAAAAATGGCCACCAATAAGTTTCAGGAGTAGCACTTTCTCTAGCTTGTATAACAAAATATGCTACTGCTAATGCGCCAACTACCTGCATTAAAGTACTCACCATTGTTACTTTAGCTCCACTATTAAATTTATCAGATAATATTCCACCAACTGGGCGGATTAATGCTCCAATCATTGGCCCAATAAATGCCCACAACATAAAGTTTGGTGCATTTGGATTAATAAAACTTGGGTCCTTTGGATTTGTATAAACAAATATATCTTGACATAATTTTGGAAATGCAGCAGAAAAACCAATAAATGAACCAAAAGTCATCGTATAAATAATGGTCATTATCCAATTGTGTTTGCTACTTAATATCGAAAACTGTTTATTTAAGTTTGCTCTAATCTCACCTGGAGTAGCAAATTTCATTAATACAACAGCTAAAATAATTACAATAGGAAGCACTATCCACATGTTTAATTTCATACCTACTAATAAGTATGCTCCAACCGCTGCAGCAATAACCCCCAAAGTAACCATATACAATGTTTTTCCAACACCCTGAACAGTAGTTGGTAAGTTTGGTGTCCCTGTAATAACGTTATTCATTCCAACAAAAGCACCTACTACTGCTGCAATTAATAAAGGTACCCAAACCCATCCTGCATTTTGTATACCTGCAAGTGGACCACTACCGGCAACACCAGCAGAAGCACCAGCAACACCAAAAACTGTAAATCCAACAACGAAAGGAATAAGTTTTTGCATTACTGCAACACCTAAGTTTCCAATACCAGCATTCATTCCCAAAGCATATCCCTGATTTTTTTTAGGAAAGAAAAAACTGATGTTACTCATTGATGATGAGAAATTACCACCACCAAAACCAGAGAGCATTGCCATGAGAGCAAAAGTAAAGTAAGGGGTATTGATATCTCCTAAAGCCATACCAGTTCCAATTGCCGGAATAAGTAACAAAGCAGTAGTGACAAAGATTACATTTCTGCCACCTCCTAAAGAAATTAAAAAAGAGTTAGGTAAACGCAAAGTTGCTCCAGCTAACCCAGCAATTGCAGGTAAAGTATAATAAAGCTTGTTTACATCCTCTATTACCTTATTAAATTCGTCAGAACCCGGTGTTAACCCATCAGTCATGCCAAAATTATAACCAAAATCCTTCATGTACTTGATTATTACACCCCACATTATCCAAACTGAAAATGCAAGCAGCAACGCTGGTATAGAAAACCATAAGTTTTTATTTGCGATCTTCTTTCCTGTGGAAGCCCAAAACCCTTCGTCTTCGACATCCCATTTTTCGATATTTGTTTGTGCCATAGTTTATTTTTTTTAGTTAGGTTATAAAATTTAAGTTAATATTAATGTCCACCATCCTCATCATCAAAACCATGCTCTGGTTCTTTTAAAAATGCCATACAATAAAGGAAACTAAAGAACGCGCCCCCAGCAAGTAGGAAAAAGAATGTTTTTTCATCGACCATTGTAAAAATGTATAAGTAGGTCACAGCCCCAACATTCCCATAAGCTCCCGCCATACCAGCAATTCTTCCTGTTAATTCTTTTTTAATTGATGGGATAACAGCAAATGTCGCTCCTTCAGCTCCTTGAACAAACATTGAACAAGCCATAGTAATAATCACTGATACAACCAGCCACCAAGTTCCGTTAAAGGTTGGAACTATTATTTCCGCTCCATTTTCATGAAAAGTACCTGAGTATTTACCGATTAAACCCATTGCTGCAAACCCTAAAGCAATACCGAACATGTATATTAACATGGTTTTTTTACGGCTACCCATTTTATCTGATAAATACCCACCTAGCGGACGAGCAATTAAATTGATAAAAGCAAACGACCCTGCAACTAAACCAGCTAATCCAAGTGTTACAATTCGCTCCCCATCTGAATTTTTGAGGGGCTCAAACACTTCGAAAAAGAATGCTGGGAGCATTGAAACTACTGCTAGCTCGGCACCAAAATTGGCAAAGTATGTAGTGTTTAATGATGATACACTGCTAAACGGGTATTTTTCATCATCAGGAACACCTGCTTTTAATCGGGGTAAGTTTACTTTTAGAATTGAAATTACTTTATATAGATATAATATAGCTAATCCAGCCCAAATCATATACAAAACCTCTATGGAAAACATGTTCTCTCCATGTACCATTTGTTTTTGAAGGTTTTTAGCCAACAAACCTAATGCAAAATTCATTGGAGCTGTCCAAATAATATATTGAACCAAATCACCGTAAGACGACACTGGCATTATACTTGCCCTTTTGGTTTGTTTTTGAGGATCTTTACCTACTGGATAATCCTTCACTAGAAAATAATATAGTATACCATAAAGACCGCAAATAATGCTACTGATAGCAAGCGAATATCTCCAACCAAACTGTCCACCTATCAAAGAAATAGCAATAACAGGAATAATACCTGAAGCAGCAGCTGAACCGAAATTACCCCAACCTGCATAAAAACCCTCTGCGCGCCCAATCATTTTAGGAGGAAACCAGTTTGCTGTCATTTTAATACCAATAACAAAACCAGCACCAATAGAACTTAATAATAAACGACTAACAATTAATTGGGTAAACGTATCAGCAAAAGCAAACATTAACCCTGGTATTGCAGTAAGTATCATAATTCCAGAAAAAGTAATTCTTGGCCCATACTTATCAACTAGTGAACCAATAATAATTCGAGCTGGAATAGTTAATGCCACATTACATATTAATAATGATTTAATGTTTTGATCTGTTAAAAAGTCAAATGACCCAATCAATAGGCTTTTTATAGGAGCCATGTTAAACCATACAAAAAAAGTTAAAAAGAATGCTATCCAAGTATAATGGAGCACCCTTACTCTCTCTTGTGAGAAATCGAACAATTTGAAT
The DNA here is from genome assembly GCA_050248475.1 of Flavobacteriales bacterium. Taxonomy (GTDB): domain Bacteria; phylum Bacteroidota; class Bacteroidia; order Flavobacteriales_E; family Vicingaceae; genus Vicingus. Next base: position 20,465 of record JBFWSH010000014.1, on the reverse strand, counting down.
TTATCTTCCATGTGTTGTTGTATTTAGTTTTCTGATTTGTATCATACAATTTTTGCATAACACATCATTTAACACAACAAATGTAGAAAGACTAACAAGGTCTTAAACTGATAATGCTCAACCTGAGAATTGTTTTTTGGCAAAGATTTATATGATATGTGTCATATTTATTTTGCATGTTAAGAAAATACTAAAATTAGTATGTTCTTGAAAAAGGACTAATAATAGCTTTTAGCTCATCTATTTTCTCTATATTGATTTCATTGGATTTAACCGAAATCAACATGTCTTTTTTAAGCTCAGATAAAATACGAGATAATTGTTCAGGATTTATTCCAGCCAGATCAGCTAGATCCTTTCTTGACAAGGATATAATTTGATGAGTGATGTTAGAGGAATTAAAAATATCATCTACATAAAGTAGAGCATCCACAACTTTTTCTTTGACATTCATCTGAGCAATATTTTTAATTTTGGCTTCAGAATTTCGTAGCTCTTTAGAATAATACATCATTAAACTAAATGTAAGCTTAGGGTTTTCAAGAAAAGCTTTATAAATGGTATCATTATCAATAAAACAGACAACAGAATCTTCTATAGCTATTGCGCCTATTGGATAAACATCACCCCCATAACCCCTATGTCCAATTATGCCTCCTGCCTTGGTTAACCTTACCACTTGCGTTTTATTGTTTATCCCAGTCGAAAATATTTTTGCCTTCCCCTCTTGTATAAAATACAAACCCAGTACAGGGTTATTTTCATAAACAATGTGTTGGCCCTCTTTATAGGATGCTATTTGATTGTGTTCTTCAAACTTTTTAATCCAAGCAGGACTTGTATTTAGTTTAACTAAACAAGTTGTTGTTTCACAATCAATACATTTTACGAATGGTTTTCTCATGAGGTAAATCCAAAGTTGCCCAAATGTATACAAAATATTATTTTATAAAAATGAAGCTTTCAAAATAACTGATTTATATCATTTTTATTAAGACGAATCAATCCTTAAATTTGATAAAAAATACAAAATGAAAGAATTAGAACCAAATACTGTAGAGAGCAGTGAATTAGTTGAGCAAACCTTTAATTTTTGGTTTAACAGTAACGAGCACATTCGTTCACCATTCCCAGAATATATTCACCCTATACTAAAAGAAAAAGCTGTTGATAGCTTTTTTAAATGGGTGTCGCATTTAAATCCTGAAGTGAAAGATGAAATAAATGACGAAATTATTGCTGAAAAATTTGAGGAAATTATTTTTGAAACAGCTCATAATCTTGTTCAAACAGAAGATGAAAAAATAACTATTCAATACCCATTTTTACCCCGATTAGAAGATGTAATTACTGATTCTGATAATCCCACAAACGAATCAAGTAAGGTTATTGATAGATTTCTTTTTAAAGAAAAAGATACTCCTTACTTAAAAGTTAAATTACAAAAAGTTAATTCAAATGAAATTTGGGAAACCAAATTTGAATTACCACTTTAATTCACTTCTACATCATTTATATAAATCGTTGTATCTATTGGGGATCCTTTTTTGTAGGTTATAAATGGGCCATTTAGTTTGTCTTGTATATAATAACTTTTATTCAACGTATCACCATTTTTATCAAAGGTCAACCATACTCCCTCTCTGCTTCCCATATTAAAAGAACCTTCTAACTTTTTTCTACCATTTTGGTAGAACCAAGTCCATTTACCATGATTTTTACCCTCTTTAAAATTTCCAGTTTGTAAAAGTCTTCCCTCTTTATCAAAAGTATCATTGGTTCTTTTTCCAGAAAATGAATATGCCGCCCATAACATGACAAGAGCCCCCATTATTAATTTATGTTTACTGTTGTATTTAAACATCTTACTACAAAGTTAATCAATAGTAATTTATAGCTTGTATAAATTTTATATTCTGTATTTTACATATAATTAAGATTATTTATAGATTATAATATAGTTTTAGTAATATTTTATATCGAATTATTATATTTTTAAAGAACAACAGAAACCTTTCTATTGATTTTTTAGTAAAATATACCCAAGAGCTCCCAAATTAGTTTAAAGAATATCAGTAAAAATACCCTATTTAAATAGGAAGCAACAATATTGTCTAATAACTAAAACTTACAGCCATGAAAACTTTATCCACATATCTGACAATTATCATAATAATTGTTTTATCGATTAAAACAAATGCTTTTAATCCGAATTTACCAAAAGGCATTGTTTACCAACTGTGTTTAAATGGTAATGACTTACAAAAATCACAACAGGTAATTAACGAATATCCTTATTTAACTCACATTATAAAAGAACCTTCCTCAATATATATATTTGGAAATTACACCAGTTTTTCAAGTATTGATTCTGTAAAAACTCTGCTAGAAAAACGAGGCTGCACTAAAATTGAAATAATAGCCTATAAAGATCAAATCGAAATTTCGGTTGCCGAAGCTATTTCTATCAATTACAAAACTGACATGCTAAACGAAGCTAGAGTGGAAGAACATAGAGATTTAAAAAAAATATCTACTCGTGAAGTAAATTATTTGCTCGACGTTCAAAAATCAGGATTAAAACATTATTATGCTCTAGCTATTCCGGTAAAATCTATTGAAACGGTTGACAAACTATTAGAGCAAATTGATAACGAACAAGTAATAGAGATAAGCTCTGACAACGATATTTACTCTATAGGCAGATATGAGGAAATTGAAGATGTATTAAAAGCCCGTCAGAAATTTATTAGCGGAAATATTAATGATGTATTTATTATGGCTCAGATTACTGATCAAAAAATTGATATTGATGATTATGATAATTTTGCCATAACAGTTCAGACCATGGTAAATAATTTAGCCGACAATTAAAAACAACAACCTGTTAAAGTAATACTTAACTTTGAAGCATGCAAAGGAAGTATGAGCTAACCGACTGGTTGCCAACAACAAAAAAAGAAATAGAAATACGTGGGTGGGACAACTTAGACGTTATACTAATTAGTGGTGATGCCTATGTTGACCATCCTGCCTTTGGAGCGGCTGTAATTGGAAGAATTATTGAAAGCATGGGACTAAAGGTTGCCATTATTCCCCAGCCAAACTGGAAAGATGACCTAAGAGATTTTAAAAAACTTGGTAAACCTAATTTATTTTTTGGAGTAACGGGCGGCTGTATGGATCCCATGATTAATCATTACACTGCCAACAAACGATTACGATCAGACGATGCTTACACCCCTGGTGGGCAATCGGGATTTCGACCAGATTATGCAACTACAGTTTATTCCACTATTCTAAAGGATATTTATCCTGATGTACCTGTTATTATTGGGGGTATTGAAGCCTCTCTTCGACGTGTTACCCATTATGATTATTGGAGCAATCAATTAAAACCGTCTATTTTACAAGATTCTAAAGCTGACATGTTGGTTTATGGAATGGGAGAGCAAGCATTACGAGAAATTGTTTCGTTATTGCAAAAAGGTATTCCTTTCGAATCTTTAAAAACAATTAAACAAACTGCCTTTCTTGTTAAGAATCAAGCCTCTTTACCAAAAAACAAAAACTGGCAAGACAAGGAGTTGAATTCGCATGAAACTTGTTTAAAGGATAAAAAATTATACGCAGCAAATTTTAAACATGTCGAACAAGAATCTAACAGACTTTATGCAGATAGATTATTGCAAAAAATTGAAAATAGAACATTGGTAATAAATCCTCCTTTTCCAACCATGACGGAAAAAGAAATTGACGCCTCTTTCGATTTACCCTATACCCGATTACCACACCCAAAATATGAAAAACGTGGTGTTATTCCAGCCTTTGAAATGATTAAGTTTTCGATAAATATGCACCGTGGTTGTTTTGGTGGATGTAGTTTCTGCACTATTTCAGCACACCAAGGTAAGTTTATTGCAAGCAGATCTGAAAAATCTATTTTAAAAGAGGTTGACAAAGTAACTCAAATGCCTGATTTTAAGGGTTACATTAGCGACTTGGGAGGGCCTTCTGCAAACATGTATAAAATGAAGGGAAAAGTTCAGGAGATTTGTGATAAATGTATAAGCCCATCATGCATCAACCCTGTTATTTGCCATAATTTAGACACCACTCATAGACCCCTTACTGATATTTATCAGGCAGTTGACGAACATCCAAAAGTTAAGAAAGCATTTATTGGAAGTGGAATTCGTTACGACTTATTGGTTCCCGAATTTAACAAAACTGCGGATAAAAAAGATTTAGAAGAATATACCGAACAGGTTATTACTAAACATGTTTCTGGAAGATTAAAAGTTGCACCAGAACATACTTCCGATACTGTTTTAAAAATAATGAGAAAACCTTCTTTTTCAAATTTTCATTTATTTAAAAAGACTTTTGACAGAATCAATAAAAAATACAATTTAAACCAAAAACTAATCCCTTATTTTATATCAAGCCACCCAGCTTGTCAAGTTGAAGATATGGCAAATTTAGCTGCAGAAACAAAAGACATGGGATTTCAACTAGAGCAAGTTCAAGATTTTACTCCAACACCTATGACCGTTGCTACTGTTATTTATTATTCTGGATATCACCCTTATACTTTAAAACCTGTGTATACCCCTAAAACAAAAGAAGAGAAGCAGAACCAACACAGATTCTTTTTTTGGTATAAAAAAGAAAACCAAGCATGGATTAAAAACACTTTACTCAAAGTTGGTAAACCAGATTTACTCAAAAAACTACTTCCAAATATTCAAACCAATTCTGAGAGCCAAAATACTAAATCTAAATTTGTGCCGCATCATAAAAAAACAGCTCAACAAAAACGGAGATAATTATGAAAAAAATTAAAACTTGGATAAAACTTGGTGATTTATTTATTGATGAAGACAATATTCGTTCAATAAGCAAAAATGGAAAATTCACTATTATTGAAAAAATACATGGCGACAACATTTATGTCGAAATAGATTACTCGAAAGTAAAAAAACTGATAAAAACACTTTAATAATTAGTTGTATGCTGGACAGGCATGTTGTTTATTACTTCCACCGTCACCTATACCACCTCCACCACATCTACTAAAGCTTATCATTAATTCATGGGTGTAATTTCCATAAATTTTATTCAACGGAAAGTCAAAAGCATATCCAATAGCAATTGACTCAAATATCCTCAACTTTAATTGAGCATTAACAGCCTCTCCTATCCGATAACCTAACCCAAATCCAATATTATTTTGATAGTCCCAATTCATATTAAGATCTATGGCTGGGGGCCCCATAACATCAGCCTTTAACAAAAAAGATTTAAACCATGTCCAATTACCAGCTGGGGATTTATGACCCCACCCAAAGTAATACTGATTAATTTGTTTGTTTTCATCCCCACCAATTCCCATATTTTTAAAATATAGTTGATTAATAGAAAAGCTATAATAAACCTTGCTATTATAAATTAAAAGCCCAGGCATAATATCAGGGTATTTTAATTCAGAACCAGAAGCATTTGCTAAAACCGGATCAGGATCATTAGGCGCAAATGCAGTATTAATAGCATATTGCTGGATGCCAGCAAAAACTCCAACGGCACCTGTGAACTTACTCGATAATTTTTTGTGATAAGCATACCCCAATTTAACATAGGTTCTTGTTGTAATATGTATCTCATCTTGTTCTACATATAAGCCAATACCATGTTTACCATTTTGATGAAAATTTTTTGCTTTAAAGGTGTGTTGAACACTAGCAAATGAACTTCGAGGAGCTCCTTTAAATCCCATCCATTGCAATCTTGATCCAGCTTTAAATTCCAAACATTTAGTTGTTCCGATAAACGCAGGGTTATAACCTAAATTATTAAATGAATATTGGGTATAATGAACCGACTGTTGAGCAGACAAAGTCAATCCAATAAAAACAAATATTATTATTAAATATTTTTTCATTTACCTCAAAATGGAAACCGGTCCTTTAAACACCTGTTTCTCTTGTTTTTCAAATTCTAATTCTATCACATAATAGTATGTTGATACAGGCATATTGGTGGCTAGATATTTTGCATCCCAACCTTCTGCATTGGTATAGCCATTTTTGTAATATACTCTTTGCCCCCACCTATCAAAAACATACACTTTGTTTTTAGGATAAAGCTCAATAAAATTGATTCGCCATGTATCATTAAATCCATCTTCGTTAGGTGTAAAAACTTCTTGAGGTATTATTGGAGGGCATTCAACAGGCACAATATGTACCCAAGATGTATCTTTGCAATTTTCTGAATCTGTGATAACCAAAGGATAACTACTTACAGGTACATCAGTAAAAACGTCAGTACCTGTCAAATCACCTTCATTTGTATGTAAGATGTAAGTGTACGGAGGCGTTCCGCCGGTAACGTTGGTTATTTGAACATCCGCAACAGGCTGATTACATTCTTCAATAATTACATTATATGATGCCTCAAGGGTTATAGAATTAATATAATAACTTGAATAAGCTGAATCTTGAGCACAACCACTATTCGAAATCATAATTAATTCTATATGTGCACTATTTACAGCTGTAGAAAAATTAGTAGAAGTGCTTAGAGTATCGCCATTAACCAGCCAAAAATAACTAGGATTTGTTCCGCCGTTTACTGGTGTAGGAGTGAAGTTTATAGTGGTATTTTTACATGTTGCTCCTGTTGCACTCGGATTGATTGAAACACTAACAGGACATTGGGCAATAAAAAAATTGCTGCTCAATAAAAAAACAAAAAATAATACTCCTTTTTTATTCATTCGGCTAATTTAACTATATATTTTATTTTTACCTTAATTTACTTTAATGGTCATTAAAATTATTTGTTTACTATATCAATTTTAGCTAATATTGGTTCGTTTTTAACAGGTTATATGAAAAAATCAGTTGTATTAATACTCTCTATTCTTTTGTTTTATTTTGTTGTAAACGCTAATGATATTGAAATTAAAAATTCAGTTTTAAAATCAACCAATAATAGCTATCAGGTTTCGATAAAGATTATAGGAAAAGAACAACCTGGTATTTTTAAATTAACCCTTTCCATCCCTGACGAATACACTGTTGATGTTTATAATAATGTCAACTTATTGATTGACACTCGAGGGCAATTAATAAAATTTTATTCCAACTTTGATTCGGGTAATCAAATTGAAATCAACTGTAAACTTATTAAAAAAGATTCTGATGAAAGCGAGGCTTCAATTCCTGTACATTTAGAATATTCGCTCAATGGTAACATGGTTGTTTTAGACAAAGAAATAATTCTTTCAGACCATGAAATTATTACAATTGAAAAAATGGATAGCTTATCTAAACAATTAGAAGAAATTTCTAAACAGAATGAAAATAAAGATGCAATTGCTTTGGCAAAAATGAAAAACCTACCTACATCTTTACCCGAAACAGCAAATAAAAGAGAAGATTTAACTTCAATGCCTGAAGGCTATAATTCATCCACAAAAAGTGGCCTATCAAACTCAAATAAATCTTATTCTGTACAAATATTATCACTACAATTTTACAATGAAAAAAGATTAAATGAATTTTTAAACCTCTACAAGCTAAAACCTTCTGAAACCTTTAAAAAAGAGGTGAATGGACTGGTGAAAATATATACTGGAAAATTTAGCACCTATGAAGAAGCGAAAGCTCTAAAAGAGAAATTAATTCAACAAAACAACCTTACTGATTCATTTGTGGTTAGCTATTAAAACCACTTTTTTATCTTAAAGTAAACAATCATTACAATTACTAAAATAGTCATTACTATCATGGTTATTGGATATCCCCATTTGTGAGTTAACTCGGGCATATATTGAAAATTCATTCCATAAACTCCTGCAACAAATGTAATAGGAATAAATATAGTTGAAATTACTGTTAAAACCTTCATTACCTCATTCATTTTATTACTCATTGAAGTCATGTACAAATCCATTAAACTTGAGGTCAAATCCCTAAATGTTTCAATACTATCAATAATATGGATACAATGATCATAAACATCATTAAAATAAGTGATGTTATCCTCTTCAATTAAATCGTTGTTTTCTTTAGTAATTTTAGCTATGGCTTCTCGCAAAGGATAAACAGATTTACGAAGAAATATCAAGTCTCGCTTTAACTGTTGAATTTCCTTATAATCTTCCTTTGAAGGATTATCTTGTAAACGATCTTCCAACAGTTCAATTTTATCTGCAATATGTTCTAAAGTATAATAATATCCGTCCACAATAGTATCTACTAAACGATAAAATAAATAATCAGATTTTCGAATACGCAGCCTCGAATCTTTATCATCCAGTCTCTCTCGTATTATATTAAATACATCTCCTTCTTTTTCCTGAAAGGTTAATAAATAATCTTTTCCAACTATAAAGCTTACCTGTTCAAATTGATAATTGTCGTCTTGCGACACTAAAAACATCTTTGCAATAAAGAATAAATATCCATCATATAATTCTGTTTTAGGTCGATGGTCAGTATTTAAAATATCCTCCAGAACCAAATGATGTATATTAAAATGATTCCCTATTGCTTTGATATGGTCGACATTGTGCAGCCCTACTAAATTTATCCAACTCTCATGGTTTTCAGAAATCAAACTTAATGCTTTACCCAAATTATCAGTAGATATTCTATTGATGGTATCTTTCGAGTAACTAATTAATTCAATATCCTTATTCTGAGAAAATACCTCACCATGATAATCTAAATTACCAGGTGGCATCCCTTTCTTTACAAAGGATTTATTTTTCGTTCTCCTCTTCAAGTTTATTTCTTAACAAATCATTTTTATACACAATTGTACGGTATGGAAATGGAATTTCTATACCTTGTTTATCAAACTCTTCTTTAACTGATTTTAATAAATCGCATTTTAATACAAAAGCATTATCATTCCCATAACACCAAACATAAGCTTTTAAATGCACCGAAAAATCTTCCAATCCTATCACTCTAACTACAACTTTCGATTCTCCGGCAGCAAGTTCTTCCGTTGTTCGATGGTCAATTAAAAGAGGGTGTTTTTCTGCTTGTTGTTGAATTATAGCTATCGCTTGGTCTATGTTAGAATCATAACTAATTGCAAAAACAATATGTTGACGAATTTTTTCATCAATAATATCGCTATTAACGATTATATCTTCACTTATTATACTATTTGGCACAACAATACGCCTGTTTTCATAATCTTTTATAGCTGTGTGTCTTAAAGTAATTTCTTCCACAACACCTTTATTTGATGAAAACTCAATAGTATCTCCAACTCTAAAAGGTTTAAAAATTAAAATAAAGATACCACTAACAATATTGGCGAAAGCTTTTTGTGCAGCAAAACCTAAAATCGCAGCAAAAACTCCTGCTCCGGCAAAAAGTGCGTTACCCAATGACCTGAAAAAAGGAATTTTTGAGAAAATAAAAAATAAAGCGATAGAAAAAATAATAAAACTTAATGAGTTTTTAAGAAAAGAATAGTTTGTTGGGTCGACTTTGATTCGTTCAGCATAACTATTTATAGCAACTTGAGCAATTTTTCGAAATATAACCGAAATTACAAATGCAACAGTAATTGTAGAAAGAATTAAAATCCCATGTCGGAGATAGACAAAACTAATATTCGAGATGGCTTCTTCTATTTTATGCATAAATAATTTTTTAGTAAAGGTATTAAGATTTAACCAAATCATTATTTTTTTACGAAAAACTCTATAAATCCCTTATATTTTTCGACAAACCACACAATTTTTATTGCTTTATTTTTTTTCAAAAAAAAGTTTTTTATTTTAATATAAAATTTATATTTGAACCCGTTATCAACAACGAATAAATGAAAAAAATTGTAGTAAAATATTCAAAACTTTCTGCCGAACTAAAAAAAGCTATTCGTCAGAAATTAGAAGATGAAGATGTTAAATTCTTTAGCTTCCCCTACCAAGGTGGAATAGAAGAAGGTTTTTTATACGAAACCCCTGGTGACGAAGTGAATTACCTGGTTATTTTGGATACCGAGAAAAAAACTAAATACAAACCTACCGAGGATGATGAGGAGGAGGATGACGATTTTGATGATACAGCTGTTGGAGATGATTTGAAAGTTGTTGAAGCAGATGATGACGACTTCAAAGATGACGACGTAGATGATGATTTTGATGATGGTGATGTGGATGATGATATAGATGAGGATGATATATCTGATGAAGAAGATGATATCGACGACGATGAAAGGTGAAAATATAGAGCCTCAACAATGTTGGGGCTTTTTTATTATAACAATGTAGCACTTCTACCCTATTTTATATTAAACCAACACCCTAATTATTCATAAAATAATACATGTTAAAAAACTATATATCAAATGGTTATTAAATATTAATATCATTTAGACTACTAATTATTTATTAATTATTAGATTTTTTACATTTAAATACAAACTATATTTGAGTACGTAATTTAAATTATTAAACTTAATTAATTCAAAAAAATAGTTATGATATCAGTATTCAGAAATCATGATAATATAGTAGTAAATTGCTCAAATGGTGAGTATATCTCTATTCAAAAAATAAAAGAGATTGTAAAAACAATCAAGAAAATAGATAAAAGCAACAATCTTCCATGCAATATAATTATTAAGTCTGTAGAAGAAATTAACTTCACACTTCAAGGAGAGCGCTTTTTTAATCGAATTATTAATTCTCAGAGGCTTATTAATTCTAGAATTACTCTAAGTTACCAATAATATTATTTTACTACTTCAAATCCATTTTCCTGCCAAGAAGTTATTCCTCCATCAAGATTATAAATCTTGGTAAACCCTTTTTCTTTTAAAATTTCGGCCGCACTAGAGCTTCTACCACCTCTTTTACAATAAACATAAACGGGTGCGTTTTTATCCAAACTTTCTATTTCCGATTCAAAGTTATCTCCCTGATAGTTGATTTTTACAGCATCTTTTAGCGTTCCTTCTGCCCATTCTTCTGGCGTTCTTACATCTAAAACAGTTCCTGGTTGTGATCTACTTAATTCACCAAATGTTTTTGCATCAACATTAACAATTACTTCTGTATTTGCCACAGCAGATTCAGGTGTTTTATTTTGACTGTTACCACATGATACTGTAAACAACGATACAACAATCGTTGAAATTAAAATAAGTTTCTTACTCATAGTTTTTTGTTTTTATATATTTTGATTAATAATTTGAACTAATTGTTTGGTTTGAACAACGCCAGATTGACGCCAAACTTGTTTTCCTTTTTTAAATAGAATTAATGTTGGAACACTCCTTACATTATAATAAGAAGCTGCCTGCGGATTTTTATCAATATCTATTTTTAAAACTTTTGCTTTTCCTTTTATTTGACTGGAAACATCCTCCAAAATTGGGGACATCATCTTGCAAGGACCACACCAAGTTGCATAAAAATCAACCAAAACAGGAGTTTCTCCTTTTATTAAATCGGTAAATTTTGACATAATTATTGCTCTTTAACTTCCTTATTTTTTTGCTTCTTAAATGATACATCGCTCAATAACCAACCCATTAATGCTCCATAAATAGTTGTTCTATACCAAACTGATGTAATGGCACAAGTACCACTATCACAACCCACATAGTACCAATAAAGATAACCCGTAATTGCACCAAGAATCGCTAAAATAAAATTCTTTTTATGAGTTAATATCCAGTTTTTTACTTTTCCCATTATGCAAAATTATTCCATGGTCCACCATTGTGAACATCTGCAATTCCAGCACCTCTAAGAATCGCAGTTGCCTGGCCACTCCTCACTCCTGATCTACAGCACAACACTATAGGTTTTTTTAGCTGCTTTATTTTATCAGCCTTAGACTTGATTTTATCTAACGGAATGTTTGTTGAACCTTTAGCATGTCCTGAATTATATTCTCCAGGAGTTCTTACATCAATCAAAACAGCTCCATTTTTTAACAATTCGTGGCAATCTACTTTTGGACCAAGACCAAATATTTTTCTAATTATTCCCATTTTTTTCAGTGTTTAACGACAAATATTAAGTAATGAGGAATCTCAGCACTCAACTTATCACTATTTAATTAGCCTTTTCTCATAGCAACCATGTTCCAGCCACCACCATTGTATACTTCTTCTACTCCATTTTGAGCTAAAAAGCTGGTTGCTTGTCCACTTCTTCCTCCTGAAGCACAACATAGAACTAACGGTTTTTTCATGTTTTTAAATTCTTGTACTCTGCCTGGAACTTCTCCAAGTGGAATATTAACTGAACCTTCTACTCTTCCCATTTCAAATTCAAAAGGTTCTCTTACATCTACTATTGTAGCTTCGTTTAAATTTACATTTTCGTAACTCATTTTTTTAGGTTTTAGTTGTTAATTACTTTATTTATTAAAGTGTTGAAGGACAGACGTAAGCTGTCTTTTTCAACGTAGTATTATTAAAAATTGCATTCGCTCCACCGGCAACATCAATAATATTTCGGTAACCTTCTTTACGGAGTATTGAAGTAGCAATCATTGATCGATACCCTCCAGCACAATGCAAGTATTTGGTTTCTTTTTTATCAATTTTATTTAACCAATTGTTAATGTCATCTAACGGAAATGATTCGGCTTGCTCCAATCTTTCTGATAAAAATTCGGTTGGTTTTCTTACATCAATAATTTTTACGTCTTTAGTTAAAGCGATTTGCTCTAGTTCTTTTGCTGAAATTGAAGTAATTGTTTCGACTGGTTTTTGAGCAGTTGCCCATGTTTTAAACCCACCTTTTAGATATCCCACACAATTATCATATCCTACTCTGGCCAATCTTAGAACCGACTCTTCTTCTTTACCTTCATCAGTAACTAAGAGTATTTTTTGATTCAAATTGGTTATTAATGCCCCAACCCAAACCGCAAACTGACCATTTAATCCAATAAAAATAGAAGAAGGAATAAATCCATCCTTGAATTCAGTATGTGTTCTGGTATCAATTATTATAGCATCGTTCATCTCTTTTTCAAACTGTTCAATAGTCATTGGATTTAATCCAGCAGCCATCACATCATCAATGCTTTTGTACCCAGTTTTGTTCATCATGGCATTTTTAGCAAAATATTGAGGTGGGGGTAAAATGCCGTGTAGCACTTCAGCAATAAATTCCTCCTTAGTCATATTTGCTCTTAAAGCATAATTTGTTTGTTTTTGCTCTCCTAAAGTACCCATAGTTTCTTTGCTCATGTTTTTTCCACAAGCTGAACCTGCGCCATGTCCAGGGTAAACAATCACCTCGTCGGCTAGTGGCATTATTTTGCTTCGTAACGAATCAAATAACATTCCAGCTAAATCTTTTTCAGTAACATCCGACTTTATAGCTAAGTCTGGTCGCCCAACATCACCTAAAAACAAGGTGTCACCTGTAAAAATAGCATGGTTTTCTCCGTGCTCATCAATTAACAGATAAGTTGACGATTCTGGTGTATGACCAGGAGTATGTAACAACCTGATTTTTACATCGCCAATCTTAAACTCTTCGTTATCTTTTCCTACATGCATTTTGAATCCTGCATTTGCTGTTGGTCCATAAACTATGGTTGCTCCTGTTTTTTGAGCCAAATCAACATGACCTGATACAAAATCGGCATGAAAATGAGTTTCAAAAACGTACTTGATTTTTGCACCACGCTTTTCTGCTAAATCGGTATAAGGAAATGTTTCTCTTAATGGATCAATAATGGCAGCCTCACCATTAGATTCGATGTAATAAGCCGCTTCGGCTAAACATCCTGTGTATAATTGTTCTACGTACATTTTTTTAATTTTTAAAAATAAATTCTTTTATTAATATAAATAATCCTACCACGAGAATAAAATAGCCAAATCCTTTTTTAAGATTTTCGGCTTTAAGTTGTTTTGAAAAATAATTACCTGTAACAATTCCCAGAATAGCTAATCCAGAAAATGTTAGCAACAACATCCAATCAATATCAAGATGCTTATAACTAGCAGCAAAACCAACCATTGAATTTATTGCTATAATAGTTAACGAAGTTCCAATCGCTGTTTTCATGGTAATGTTGCCAATTTTAATAAGTGCCGGAATCATAATAAATCCACCTCCAGCACCCACCAATCCCGAAAGAAATCCAGTAAACAACCCTCCTCCAAAGTTGTACAACTGATTTATTTTTACTGGTTTATCAGTAACCGTATCTCTAACCATATAATATGCCGCAAGTATCATTAAACACGAAAACAAGCCCATCACTAAAATTCGTTTTGTAAATATAAATTGGTAAACCGTAAGAATTTCATCAGGTATTACTGGAACGACAAAATAGCGTGTAACAAAAATAGCCAACACTGTAGGAGTTCCAAAATACAGCACGGTTTTAAAGCTTACTTGTCCTTGTTTGTATTTTAAAAAGGCCCCAACAATACTGCTCACACCTATCACAAAAAGAGAATATGCTGGAGCAGTATCAGCTGCTTCCACTCCAAATAGATATACCAAAATAGGCATAGCCAAAATAGAGCCTCCAGCACCAATTAACCCGCTTGAAAGACCCACTAAAATTGCTAATATATATCCTATAGTTTCCAAATTTTTAGATTTCGTTTTGACATTTATCTATACACGTAATAATTTGTGATAATCGAGGATGTTTTAATTTATAATTACAATTTTTTCCGTTACGCTCGCTCAACAATACCCCTTTGTTTTTTAAAATACTTAAATGATGCGAGGCAACTGCTTGTTCTATATTTAATGCCTCATGTATTTCTGTAACGGTTAAACTCTTGTCTTCCGAAAGCATATCAACAATGGCAATTCGCATAGGATGAGCAATTGCTTTTAGCATTTCTGAAGCATTTTCTAATTTTTTTAATTCTATCATATATAATTATGTATATAATTCAATACAAAGTTATATATAATATTTTATATATGTAATATTTTCCGAAAAAAATCTAATAAAAAATTTATTTGAAACAAAAAAAGGCAGTAAAAATTACTGCCTTTCACTATTATTGTATTGTTCTTAAGCGTATTTCGCTTCTGTTTCTTTCATATATTGAGCATACGTTTTTTTCTTATCAGCTTCCCACTGGTAGTTACCAAACATCTTACCTGTAATTCCTTTACCAAAATATTTTTCGAACATACGGTGTAAAACCACATCATATTTTCTATGAAAATTTACCCAACAACCGTTACAATTATGCTGATAATGTTTTTGTGTTTTCTTGGTTTCTTCGCTGTTGATTATCTCGTCTAGCGTATTATTAAATAAATTACCAATTTTAACATCTAAATTCTGACATAAAGGGACATCTCCATTTGGTAATATACAAAGCGAATCAATAATAGAATTACAACTCATTTTTAAATCCCCTTTACGCCATTCATCATACAGCACTAAAAAATCATAATTTTCTTTAAATTCTTTAATTATAGCAGGTATTTTTTCTTTAAAATTATCATCGGTTAACTCTGTAGAAATTTCTTTGTGTGTTTCCACAATTACTTCGTTTGCTGAATCTTTATCTACATAATTAGGAATTTGTTTTTCTGCAGTTTTAGATGCTATTCCTGTTTCATGTGCTTTATCATCAGTGTCAAAAAAACTCATGTCGTTATATACACCAACACGCATATCAACACCTTCACGCTTACAAACCTCTGCTACATGACGCATGTCGTTAAAATTGTTATATGGACTCAACGTAAACATAGTGGAGATTGGAACCACATCTTTTAACTCCTGTATTACACGAATAACTTTTTCGTAACCATCCTTTCCACGCATGTGCATGTAGGCATATTTGTCACCATCCAACGAAATGTATAAACGTTTTGGTGGAAATTTCTTTACCGCTTCAATCAAACTATCTGGTTTTAAACAGTTCGACAACAGATCAAAATTCGGATGGTTTTTTGTAAACCATTCCATAATTTGCAACGCCTCTGGGTGCAACAAAAACTCTCCTCCTTCTAAACCAATAGCAGTATCTTTAGAAACGGCCTTGCTTTTCATTATTTCTTTAATTTTTTCGAAAGAAAGATATTTAACTGGTCGTTTTGCCCAAATGTTACAATGCTTACAACGCGAGTCACACAAATCGGTGGCATATATCATTAATGTAGCCAACTTACGAGGACCAACATTCGATTTATTGTTGACAAATTTCTTTGCTCTGCTTACGTAATCTTTTATTCCGTACATAGTTTTTTAAAAAGATAAAAGCCAAAGTTAATTAAAAAAGGATTATTAAAATGGAATCTCAATCTTAAACGTCGTTCCTTTATTAGATGTAACAAAACCAATTGTTCCATTTAAGTTTTCCACCATATTTTTTACCATAGCCAATCCTAATCCCATACCAGTAGTTTTAGTGGTAAAATTGGGTGTAAATATTTTCTCTTGTAATTCTTTAGGTATTCCACCACCATTGTCGATTATGGTGATAACGTAACTATTTTTTTTACAACTGGCCGCAACTTCAATTTTAGCTTTCTGGTTTTCAGGTATGGCTTGTATGGCATTTTTAATCAGGTTCGAAAACATTCTATTCAATTGGTCTTTATCAGCAACCAATAGTGCTTCTTTTTCACAATGGTTTTCAAAAACGATTTCAACACTCTCCTTTTTATAAAGGTCTATAACAGACTCTAAAATTTCCACTAAATTTAGTTGCTGTTCATTGGTTTTAGGCATTTTGGCAAAACTCGAAAACTCATTAGCAATATTGGTCAAAGTATCTATCTGTTCTACCAATGTTTTTGCTGTACGTTTTATTCGCTCTGGCAAATCGGCAGGATTATCAGCTATAGAACGTTCTAAATGCTGAATACTTAACTTCATTGGTGTTAGTGGATTTTTTATTTCATGAGCTACTTGTTTAGCCATTTCCCGCCAAGCACTTTCTCGTTCTGATTGAGCCAATAATTTGGCGCTTTTTTCTAATTCTAATACTTTTTGATTGTACTCCTTTACCAACGAACCTATTTCATCATTCGATTTCCAATCAATAAACTCATTAGACTTACCCAATTGAAGAGCCCGGATTTTGTCCTTTATTAAACGAACAGGTTCCGAAATATAGTTGGCAAACAATACCGCAATAAAAATCGAGACCAAAAACAATAAAGCATAAATATTTATGAGAGCCGTAAAAAATTGAGAAAGTTCATTTTCCAATTGATTCTGTTTAGCAAAATAAGGTAAGTTTAAATAAGCTATAACTTTGTTTTCGTTATTTCTAAAAGGGACATATGCCGAAAGATAGTTCATTTCACCAATTTCTTCTTCGTGTATAAACGACGATTTTTTATGTTCCTTTAAGGTGTGAAATGCCTGTGGATTCATTCTATTACTGATTAATCCTCGCTCAATAATCTCAGGACGAGATGTTGCTACAAGTTGCCCGTTTTGTCCATACAAGTTAATATCGGCAAAAAAAATGTTGGAATACTTGATTAATTGTTGAGTAATAAAGTCGGGGTTTATTTCTTCTATTAGTTTTTCGTTGGCCAATTCGGTATTAAGTTCTGTAACCACCGATTGTACTTTTTCCTGTATACTTTTGGTATTTTTATCTTCGTATTGTTTTTTGATGTAATATGATGTGCCTAAACCAAACAATACAAACGATAAGAAAGTTGACACAATAATAAAAAGCTGGATTTTTGTACTGAATTCCGTAAAACCAATCCTCCAATTAAATGGTTCTATATTAAATAATAAACCAACAACTAGAATAAATAAACTACAAAAGATAAAGAAATACGAAAAGGTGGTCATGTAGTTAAAATCGGTTTTTTGCAGTGTACTTAACACCACTACTGTATTTTTATCACTTTGATAATACAAGTGCTGATAATTAGTTAATGATTGGGTAAAAAATCCGTCTTCGCTAAAAGGCAATTGTGCAGTTAATTCTAAATTGTAGTTGCAATTACCACTATTATGCACCAATCGATTTTTCTTGTACTTGGCAAATGAATACTTGGTTAACGATGTTGATACTTCAATTTCCTTTTCGTTGAGTAAAAGTTCTGGATATCCTTCGTTGTTAGATAATAGTTTAGGTAACATTTCAATGTACAAAATGGCATTCTGATAAAGCGAGTCTTCAGCAATGATAGTGACGTTTCCTAAATAACTCCCAACGCCATCTTTGTTATATAAAAAATGGATGTTATCGTTAAAATTGTATCTTGATACTGCCTCTCGTTCAACTTTTTCAGTAAAAAAATCGAAACAACTAACTTCTATATTTTCGGGCTGAACTACTAAGGTGTCTTCAGGTAAACACATAAATAAAAACACGTCGTATTTATTCCAATAACCAGTAAAATATTTTTCAAGTACATATCCATCAACATCATCTTTATTTTCCCAATAATTTTTGACTTGATTAACTAATAGAGTGTCTGTTTCAATTTTAGTTTTTAAATCGGTAAACAAATATTCTGTAACCGGATCAGCCTCCTTGGCAAGTTTTTTAAGTAAAAATTCCTGAGTCAATTGCTCTTTTTGTTTAGTAAGTTTTACAAACCCGACTGTTATGGTTGTAGCTATTAAAATCACCAATAATATACTTTGATAAAATTTGGTTTTAATAGTTTTACCTATGGCTAGAATAAGAATGGCAACTAGAATCCATGATGCAATTTTCCACTCAATTTCAAAGGCCAAGTACCCAATTAAGACAGATAGCAACGACAGCAGCCAAAATAAAGCTAACAACTGACTTTTCTTATATTTGGAGTTATTGGCATAATCGTTTATTATTGAATTTACCAGTACAATTAAACAAGTATATAACACAATGACAATAAGAATACCAATAAAGCTATATGCCGTTAAATCGAGTAAATTATTGATATCAAAATTAATGTTGGAGTTGCTAATTAGCCCCGCAAACCAATTGGTAAACACCAAGTTTAAACTGGCAACAAAAATCATCAAGAGCGTAGCTTTCAATAATGATTTATTACTTTTTTCCCTACTGCGTTTAACCCACAAAATGGTAGTTATCATTATAACTAATGAAACCATTAAAAAATGCCCCAACGAAGGCAATAAACCAGAATGTCCAAAAATGGTTGGGCTAAATATTTTTTGACGAAAAATTACTTCAGGTATTGATAACCCTGCTGTAATAATATAAAATACCATGATAACCCCGATACTGAAAAGTGAAGCGTATTTTTTGATTTTTTTGTACTGCCTCAATTCGATATAAACAAATATCAGCAACAAAACAAAGCCTAATAAATACATGATAATCGACAACCAATTACTCGATTTGTAATTGCTTGAATTAACTTTTAATGAGAATAAGGGATTACCATTTAAATCTTTTATTACAGATTCGCTTGTTTTATCCTCCATCAAAACATCAACATCATCTTTGATACCATAACTTGGATGAAGCCCTGTTTTTAGATAATTATTTTGAATGGTGTATTCACTTTTTATTAAAATCAATCCTAAAAAAGTATATTGGTGGTGCTGTTTTTTTACATACTGATAAAGCCCGTCTTTTAATAAAATCACCCCATTCGTATCGTTAAAATCGGATAGATTGTTAAACGAAACCGTTGAATTACTCCAAAAAACAAGTTTGTTTTTATCGAAACCATAATAACTAATACCGTCTAAATCTTTATGGTGTTGTATTTGATTAAATACATTGGCAACACTATCTGCCTTAACTAACCCTTGTAATTGTTGGTTTACTGATTTTTCTTTTTCATTCAACTTTTTGGTAAAACTATCAGTTACATTAGTATGTTTACCAATAAAAGAGTTTATTGAATTAGAAAAAAACAAGATTAGTCCCAACACTAGAAAGACATATCGTTTATTTTTTGATTTAATCATGTTTAACCTAAAACTGAAATTTAAAATTAAGGCATAAAAATAAGATATGCTTATTTATTCAAACATATTACATTCATAACAATAAAATCATTTTTTTGATGAACGGTTTAATAGTTCTATATCATGGACGTACTTTTGTAAAAAATTAGTCCATGCTAAAAATTATTTTCGTTTTTATCTCATTATTGTTTTCAATTCAACTGCTTGCCCAGGAAAAATATACTATCAGTGGTAGTGTTAAAGATGAATCTAATGGTGAAGATTTAATTGGTGTTACAATATTTGTAAAAGAGATACCAGGTACTGGAACTGTGACCAATGTTTATGGATTTTATTCTCTAACTCTACCCAAAGGTCAATATACCATACAATATTCCTATATTGGTTATAAAACTGTTGAGTTTAAAGTAGATTTGACTAAAAACATCAAAAACAACATTCAAATTTTTTCTAATGCAACCGATTTGGGTGTTTTTGAAGTAAGTGCTGAACGGGAAGATGAAAACATTCGCTCTACCGAGATGAGTGTTACCAAAATTGATATTAAAGAAATTGAAAGTATTCCCG
>JBFWSH010000013.1:0-98433 GCA_050248475.1 Flavobacteriales bacterium | reverse complement strand
CGTTAAACGAAAAATCTACCATTCCTTAGAAGTTCGGTACACCGAACCTTTAAAAACGCCTACTATCTCGCCTTTTTGGTTGGTAACAGGTATGCTGTAAATACCTATTTTATTGGTTAAACTCACTTCGGTTGCTTCGGCGGTTAATACATCGCCAACATTTACCGCATTAGGGTAAGAAATAGAACATTCTAATGCTACACTTAACCTACCGTGTGCATTAGATGCAAAAGCCAATGCACTATCGGCTAACGAAAAAGTGATTCCGCCATGTATAATTCCAAAACCGTTACACATTTCTGGTCGTACCTGCATTTGCAATTTGCACGAACCCTTAGCTGAAGCTAAAATTTTAATCCCCAACCACTGACTAAAAGCGTCAGTTTCCATCATTTTATTTACAATATCGCCCATTAAAAAAAGGTTTTATTTTCACGAACCATTCTTCTCAACAACACACTTGGTCGGTAACGATCTTCGCCATATTCGGCAAAAAGATGTTCGAGTTTTGTCAATACCGTTGGCAAACCCATTTCGTCAGCCCAAGCCAACAAGCCTTTGGGGTAATTTACTCCTTTGGTCATAGCCAAATCAATATCTTCTTTACTTGCAATGTTTAAAAACAAGGCATCAATAGCTTCATTCATTAACATCACCAATATTCTGTCACAGATTTCTTTGCCTAATTTTTCATCTTTGGTCGGTACTGGCATTTCAACACCTTCGGCATAGTTGTAATAACCTCGCCCTGTTTTACGTCCAAACCAACCTGCTTCGGAGTGGCGTTTTTGAGTAAACGAAGGCTTATAACGTGGGTCGTAATAAAATGCCGCAAAAACAGTTTCGGTTACCGTATAATTGATATCGTTACCAATGTAATCCATCAAGGTAAACGGCCCCATTTTAAAACCACCTATTTCGGTCATTGCCCAATCGATGGTTGCAAAATCTGCAACCCCTTCTTCGTATATTTTTAGTGCTTCACCATAAAACGGACGAGCAACCCGGTTTACAATAAAACCTGGTGTATCTTTAGTTAAAACCGTTACTTTTTTCCAACCATCAATCAATGCTCTTGAGGTATTTTTGGTTGCTTCAGAAGTCTGTACCGCAGGAATAATTTCCACCAAAGGCATCAATGGTGCTGGGTTAAAAAAGTGGATTCCAATTACTCGCTCCGCTTTTTTACAAGCCGATGCAATTGACGCAATTGAAAGCGAAGAAGTATTACTTGCCAATATACAATCTGCTGAAACAATTTCTTCAAGTTGAGAAAAAACTTTACGTTTTATGTCAATACTTTCAACGATGGCTTCAATAACAATATTGCATAATTTAAAGTCGCTAATGTTTTTCGAAAACTGAATTCTACCCATAATATTATCAGCTGTAGCTTGGTCAATTTTTTCTTTTTCAACCAATCGCGCCAAAATATTTTTAAGATTGGAAGCAGCTTTGTTCAATGCTTCCTCATTCAAATCAACCAAAACCACTTGGTGTTTTTGGGTTGCAGCAATTTGTACAATTCCAGAGCCCATTGAACCAGCTCCTAGTACTCCTATTTTAAAGATAGTTGATTGTTGGTTGTTATTGGTTGATTGTTGTTGACTGTTTGACATATTATATTTTAGTTTTAAAATAGTTAATAAATCCATTTAACAATTTCTTGCAAACTACAATTTGACTCATAATTTTAGTTAATTCCTCACTACTAATGTAACCCAACTCTTGAGAAATATAAATTTGGGTTTCTAATTCGTATAAAGACCCTCTAGAAATGTAGAAAAACTGCATAGAGTCTTTAATATGATTTCTTCCACAACCTTCGGCAATATTTGAAGGTATAGATACAGCACATCTTCTTATCTGAGAAGTTAATCCATACATTTCGGTCACAGGGAAATTGCTTGTAATTAAATAAACATCAACAACTAACTGTTTTGATTCTTGCCAAACATTTAATGATGTATATTCTTGATAATTCATTTTATTTCCATCAACTATAAACAAACAACTATCAACTACACTATTCTCCTTTAAAATTTGGACTTCTTTTTTCTAAAAATGCATTCACGCCTTCGTTGTAATCATAAGTTGAACCAGCAATAGTTTGCAATTCGTTTTCCAAGGCCAACTGTTGGGTTAATGTATTGTTGTACGATTGATTTAACAATCGTTTTGTTAAACCAATACCTTTTGTTGGCATTTTTGCTAACTGAAGAGCAATTTTCATTGTCTCTTCTTGCAAATTTTCATCAGCAACTGCCTTGTAAATCATACCCATTTTTTCGGCATCTTCTGCCATAATTTTATCGCCCAAAAACATTAAGGCAGCAGATTTTTGCATACCAATTAGTCGTGGTAAATAATACGTCCCGCCACTATCCGGAATCAACCCAATTTTGCTAAATGCCTGAATAAAACTTGATGATTTTGCTGCTAAAGTAATGTCGCAAGCCAAAGCAATGTTTGCTCCAGCTCCCGCAGCTACACCATTTACTCCACAAACAATTGGCTTTTCAATGTTTCTTAATCGTTCAATAATTGGATTATAATGTTCTTCAACTATTTTAGTTAATTCAGTTTGATTGGGGTCGATGGCTTCTGCCAAATCCTGTCCGGCACAAAAAGCTTTTCCTTCGCCAGTTATGTATATGGATCTTACTTCTGCATTTTTTTCACACTCATCCAGTCTAGCTTGTAAATCAAATGCCATTTGACGAACAAAACTATTGAACTTATCTGGTCGGTTTAAGGTAATTATTCCAACTCCATTTTCTATTTTGAATCCTATATTACTCATTACAATCTATTTAATTTCCATTTCGATTTTGTAGCAGAAACTTCAACCACAGCATTCGATTTATTTGTTTCCAAAAACGTTTTAGCAGCAAACAAGGCAGCAATCTCTTGCAATTCAGCATCATCTTCAATCAGTACTTCGGGAGTAAAATATTTACCAACAAAATGCGTATCAAAGTTTCCGCTAATAAAAGCTTCATGCTCTAAAGCAAATTTGCAAAAAGGCAATGTGGTTTCTACCCCACTGATTTTATAATCGTTAATTGCTCTTAACATTCTATTTCTGGCTTCTTCCCTATCCTTTCCATGTGTAATTAATTTAGAAATCATCGGGTCATAATAAATTGGAATATCCATGCCTTCTTCAAAACCATCATCAACTCTTATCCCCATACCTTCCGGGCGTTGATAAGTATTTAATCTACCAATATCTGGTAAAAAATTATTGCCTGGATCTTCAGCATAAACTCTAACTTCAAACGAATGTCCCAGAATTTTCAGCTCATCTTGTGTAAAGCTTAATTTTTCGCCTCTCGCCACATTTATTTGCTCTTTTACCAAGTCTTTACCAGTAATCATTTCGGTAACTGGATGTTCCACTTGCAAACGCGTATTCATTTCCAAAAAGTAGAAATCTTTATTGTTTTCTAACAAAAACTCAACCGTA
Source organism: Flavobacteriales bacterium (assembly GCA_050248475.1). Taxonomy (GTDB): domain Bacteria; phylum Bacteroidota; class Bacteroidia; order Flavobacteriales_E; family Vicingaceae; genus Vicingus. Next base: position 94,964 of record JBFWSH010000013.1, on the reverse strand, counting down.
CCAGCACCCACATAATTACATGCACGAGCAACATCAACTGCACATTCTCCCATTGCTTTTCTAATTTCAGGAGTTAAAACCGATGATGGTGCTTCTTCAATTACTTTTTGATGACGACGTTGTATTGAACATTCTCTTTCAAATAAATACACAATATTACCATGCTTGTCAGCCATTACTTGTATTTCGATATGTCGAGGAGAACCCACATATTTTTCAATAAAAACTGCACCATCGCCAAACGACGAAACAGCTTCACTGACTGCTCTATTCATTTGTTCTTCAAACTCCTCCGCTTTTTCAACCACACGCATACCTTTACCACCACCACCGGCAGAAGCCTTTATTAAAATAGGAAACCCAATTTTTATAGCAATTTCTTTAGCAACCGCAATATCATCAATGGCCTCATCAGTTCCGGGAACCATAGGTATATTGTATTTTTTAACTGCAGCTTTAGCCGCTAATTTACTACCCATCAACTCCATTGCTTCTGGCGATGGGCCAATAAAAGTAATTCCAGCTTCTGTTATTTTTCGAGTTGCTTCTGCATTTTCTGATAAAAATCCATAGCCAGGATGCAATCCATCTACTTTTAAGTCTTTACAAATTTGTATGATTTTATCCACCTGCAAATACGATTGGTTTGAAGGAGGTGGACCTACACATACCGCTTCGTCAGCATATCTTACAAAGGGTGCATTTCTATCTGCTTCTGAAAAAATAGCTACTGTTTTTATTCCCATTTCTCTGCACGTTCGCATAATACGAAGCGCAATTTCTCCTCTGTTTGCAACTAAAATTTTATTCATTCTTGTATCTTTATAATAGGGGTTAAAGATAGTAAATGTGATTGATAAATTAAAGCTCATTTTTTCTCTTTACTTTTGTTTAAATAATAAAAATTCATGACAGAAAAAATCAAATATTACTGGAACAACAATCCCTTCATTGTTATTATAATAATTGGATCTTTAATAAGATTGATAGCAGCCATCTTTTCAAAAGGCTACGGCATGCAAGACGATCATTTTTTGGTTATTGAGCCAGCAGAAGGATGGGTTCATAATTTTGATCAAAACAACTGGCTAAACAATGATGAAACCTCTGTACCATCTGGTCATAGTTTTTTTTATGTTGGATTGCATTACTTATTTTTTAGCTTCTTGGATTGGATTCATCTAACTGATGCTCAATTTAAAATGTTTTTGGTTCGACTTATTCATGGAGCATATTCAATGTCTATTGTTGTATTTGGTTTTAAAATAGCAAAAAAAATAGCTGACATTAATGTTGCAAAACATGTGGGTTTATTGCTGTCTGTTTTATGGTTTTTACCCTGGTTAAGTGTACATAATATGGTAGAATATTTTTGTGTTCCACCGCTGATTTATGCCGCCTGGTTGTTTATAAAATACGATTCTAAACCACCTTTAAAAATTGTGGTTCTTGGTGCTTTTGTTGCCGGATTAGCTGTCGGGATTCGTTATCAAACCATTTTCTTTTTATTTGGTTTTGGACTAGCATTTTTATTAAAACGACAATATTTATCATTGGTCGTTTTTACTATAGTTTCATTTATTTCATTTTCTCTTACTCAAGTTTCTGATATTTTTATTTGGGGCAGACCATTTGCCGAACTTGGAGAATATATCTCATACAATTTAGCCAACTCAACTTCTTATTTTGACCAACCATTTTACTTGTATTTATTAACCTTAGCAGGCATGTTTGGTCCAATAGGATTGTTTTTATTGTTTGGATATTTTAAAAATTGGAAAAAACATGCTTTTATATTTATTCCTTCTGTTCTATTCTTTTTGTTTCATAGCTATTTCCCTAATAAACAAGAACGATTTATTGCCCCTATGATTCCGTTTGTAATAATTCTGGGCTATATGGGCTGGATGGAGTTTAAAAACAATTCAAACTTTTGGACTAAATTCAACAAACTGCATCGTGGAATATGGGTGTTTTTCTGGGTAGTTAATAGTATTCTTTTAATAGTTATATCAACAGCTTACACGAGAAAGAGCAGGGTTGAAACCATGACTTTTTTAGCCGACCAAAAAGATATGACCAACTACATTTGGGATTGTGCTCATAAAGACGATTATTTACTTCCTCCAAGGTTTTACGCTGAGCGTTGGGATAAACATTTTATTATTGTAAAAAATAGTGAAGTAGAACTTATTTTACAAAATACTGATTATATTCCAGCCAACTATATTGTATTTGTAGAAGATGATATGCTTGAAGAAAGAAAAGCACGAATTATGAAAACCTATCCAAACTTACAGCATTTAACTACCATTGAAGCTGGTTTTTTAGATTTGGTATTGCATAAAATGAACCCTAACAATAACAAGTTTGAACGGTTTCATATCTATAAAATAGTAAACTGATTGTTGCATTTATAAATTGGACTAATCCAACGAGAACTTTCTATTTTTAGAATTTGTCAAATTATTAAATTACATTTGTGCTTTAATGAAATTTGCATATCCAGAATTCTTATTTGCATTATTCGCTATAGCGATACCTATCATTATTCACTTATTTAATTTTAGAAAGTTCAAGAAAATTTATTTCTCGAACGTAAGTTTTTTACGCGAAGTAAAAAAAGAAAGTCAATCAAAATCAAAACTCAAACACCTACTTATTCTTGCTTCTCGAATTTTAACCATCACTTTTTTGGTGTTGGCTTTTGCTCAACCATTTATTCCTTCAGTTAACTCAAACCAAAACATCAACAACATTATTGGTATTTATATCGACAATTCGTTTAGCATGGAAAGTGTTGGTGAACATGGAACATTGCTTGACGAAGCAAAAATGAAAGCCATTGAACTTTTAAGTTCCTATCAACGAACAGATAAATTTATTGTTTTCGACAATAAATTTAGCGCTGGAAGTCAGCGAATGCTGAGTAACGAAGAAGCTTTAACAAAAATTGAAGAAATTAAAATAAGCCCCGAAAGCAGAGTGTTATCAACTGTTTTTTCTCGATTAAATGAGGCTTTAAATAGTAACAGTGATGAAAACACCAACAAGTCTATTGTAATTTTTTCTGATTTTCAAAAATCAACCATTGACCTCGACAAATTAAAAAAAGACACCCTAATTCATTCAGTTTTTGTACCAATTTTGTCTACAAAAAAAACCAATTTATATATTGATACTTGTTGGTTCGAAAACCCCACTCATTTACTAGCGCAACAGGAAAAATTGTTTGTTCGAATAAAAAATAATTCCGACCAAGATTTAGAAAACATTCCCATAAAACTATACATTAACCAAAAATTAATTACTCCAGCCAGTTTTTCTGCAAAAGCCAACGATGAAACTGTTGTTGAATTGAATTACAAAAATCATACATCAGGCATACAAGCAGGAAAAATTGAATTGCAAGATTCGCCCGTGACTTTAGATGACGACTTTTACTTTTCTTATTTGATTGCAGAAAACATTGAAACCTTGGAGATTTTTGGAGAAAATGCTCAATCCAATATAAAAGCTATTTTTTCATCCGACAGCCTATTTCACTTTACTAGTTCATCTGTTAATCAATTGGATTATTCCAAAATAAAACAAAGCAGTTTAATTGTGCTAAATAGTTTAAAAAATGTTTCATCGGGTTTAGCCGCTAGCCTTAAAAATTTTGTAGAAAATGGTGGCTCGTTAACCATTATACCTGCCAACGATATAGACTTATCAAGTTACCAATCGTTTGCCTCGCTTTTACAAATCAATGCATTTACTGATTTAGATACATCGACCATAAAAATTAGCGAAGTAAGTTATCGACATCCTCTTTATGCTTCTGTTTTTGAAGGTAACCCTGCCGATAACATAAATTTACCAACTATAAAAAAACATTTCAAACAATCAAATCAAGCTGTTACTTACAAAAATGTATTACTTAAATTAAAAAATAACGATCCTTTTTTAACTGCTTACAAAAATAAAAAAGGAACTATTTATTTAATAAGTGGAAGTTTAGACGACGATGCTGGAAATTTTTCTAAACACGCTATTTTTGTTCCGACACTATATAACATGGCTTTACAAAGTCAGTTCAACTACTCTCTATTTTATACCATTGGAGAAAATGAATCCTTAACCATTCCTCGTGTTGAAAACGAAGGTGCTTTAAAAATTAAACAAACCGATTTTGAATTAATACCTCGAATAAAATCGGACGCTGAAAATACGGTTATATTTACTACAGAAGGCATTAACCTTGCTGGAAACTACTTATTAGAATCTAAAAAATTAAATTTAGGATTGGCTTACAACTACAATAGGCTAGAATCAGATTTAACAACCTACAGCATGAATGAATTGAACGATTTAGTAATAAATTACTCGCTAAACACATCAATAATAAATGCTGGTTCAAAAACAATAAATGCTGCATTTAACGAAATGAAAAATGGGAAAAAATATTGGAAATTATGTGTTATTTTAGCGTTGCTATTTTTAGCCGTTGAAATTGCTCTTATTAAACTCTTTAAGTAACATGAACGCTCTAATAAAATCAGCTACAATAGTAAACAGCAACTCTCCTTTTAATGGTAAAACTGTTGACATTCTTATTGAGAAGGGAATCATTAAAAAGATTGCTGCAAGCATAAAAAACAGCGATAATTTTCAGGAAATAAAACATAAAGATTTACACGTTTCCATTGGTTGGTTTGATTTTAGAGCTAATTTCTGTGACCCGGGTTTTGAGTATAAAGAAGATTTAAACTCTGGATTAAAAGCTGCTGCAAAAGGTGGTTTTACTGGTGTAATGGTGATGCCGACTACCAACCCAGTTACCGACAATAAATCAGGAATAGAATACATTGTTAACAAAGCAAAAAATAACATCGTAAATGTTTATCCTGCTGGTGCATTAACACACCAAAGTGAAGGCAACGATATTGCAGAAATGTATGACATGCACTTAGCTGGAGCAGTTGCTTTTACAGACAACAAAAAATCGATTAACAACCCCAGCCTATTAACTAGAGCTTTGTTATACAACCAAAGCTTTGGAGGTTTGGTAATTAATTACCCGAACAACCGCCACCTGTTCAACAACGGACAAATTAACGAAGGAGTTACAAGTACAAGATTGGGCTTAAAAGGAATTCCTGCCATAGCTGAAGAAATAATGGTAAACAGAGACATATTTTTGGCTGAATATTGTAACTCTGCCATTCATTTATCGAACATCAGCACCAAAAAATCGGTACAATTGATAAAAGAAGCAAAAGCTAAAGGGTTGAAAATTACAGCCGACGTAAATTCTTACCACTTATTTTTGGATGAAACCGAATTAGAAACTTTCGACAGCAACTTAAAAGTAATACCTCCATTAAGAACCAAAGAAGATATTAAAGCCTTGATAAAAGGGTTAAAAGAAGGGGTTATTGATGTAATTTGTTCTGACCATACGCCACAAGACATTGAACACAAACAATGCGAGTTTGACCACGCAGCATTTGGTATCATCAACCTGCAAACTTCTTTTGCTGCAATGAACTCAGCATTAAAAGGAAAATTAGATCTTGATCAAACCATAGATTTAATTACTACTAACCCAAGAAAAATATTAAATCTTGAGCTCCCTAAACTAGAAGAAGGAGAATTAGCTAACCTTACTCTTTTTAGCCCAACTGAAACTCAAGTTGTAAAAACTGAAATTTTGGTTTCAAAATCGAAAAACAGTCCTTTTATTGGAAAAACCTTAACGGGAAAAGTTTACGGAATTGTAAATCAAAACAAGTTGGAGATGCACTAATTTGTAAAAAATTACACAAAAACACCCAAAAACATACCGTTCAACAAATAACTGCTACCAATCATATTTTGGTATGGATTTACTTTTTACCTTTATAAGGTATTTGTAAAATAACGGCTATGAAAAAATTTCTACTTCTTTGCTTCATCTTTTCGTCCTGTTTAAGTTTTTCACAAGATTGGCAGCCATTTCCTTTGGGTCAGAAGAGTTATTTTATACACGGCAACATATATGGAAGATATACCCCGGGTGATTCTTTAATAAATGAGTTTATGGTGGATAGCTTAAGGAATTATGGTTCATCTCAAACTGCCTATTTTAATTTTAAAACTCCAAATATAGACACTTGTTACCATAACATAATAACTACAAATGGACCAGCGAATTTCTTCTATTTTTCAATCCACGATAACGAAAGACCAGATTCAATAACCATTGAAAATAATGTTTATACCTTTTATTTTTATGACTATTCTCTTCAACCAGAAAACACTTTTATTTTCAAACCATTAACCCAAAAAGATAGTTCTTGGATTTTTTCTTATCCTTCTAGTGGATTTAATGAACTAAAAATAACTTGTGATAGTGTTTACTTTGATACAATTATTGGGTCAATTATAGATTCAGTAAAACTATTTTCTGTTAAGGCACTAAATAATGGAACACCAATTATAAACTCAATAAACCAAAACAAGTACATTCTTTCAAAAAACTATGGCTTTAAAGTTTTTAATAATTATCCGCTATTAGGTTTAAAAAACACAAGCCAGCAAATTGGTTTTGTTGCACCAGTTTTTGATGATTATTTTCATTTAAATATAGGAGATGTACTAATTTGGAAAGATGAATTTCGTGTTCCTCCTTGGCCAGGAAATCCTCCTAGTTACACTATTTATTATAAAGATTCTCTTGAAAACATATCTAACACATCAGACACACTAATTTATTCTTTTATAAGAACATTTAACAACCAAACCGTTTCGACTGGCGGCTACCAAAGAATAAAAAGCAACGATAATACTGGGTTTTCTGTTGGAACGTCGACTTTAGCACCTAAAAACATGAATAATCCTTATTTAGACGAGGTATCTCCATATTTAATTGATAGCGGAGTAATTCATAAAGACAGAGTTAACGAATTAAAATATTTGGACAATAATTGTATTCCTGTAGCTCAAATGGATTATTTTTATTGGGAAAGTTTTAACACTAAATATGGTTTATATAGTTATGGAAACAACTATATGGATGAATCTCACTCATGGAATATCATAGGCTCAACCATCAACGGTATTCAAGAAGGTGTAGCTTGGTCAACTTTAGTTACTGGAGTAAATGATATTGAGATTACAGATAACATAAAAATTTACCCCAACCCAAGTAAATCTGGAAATTTTACAGTTGAAAGCGAAAAAGTAATAAACCTAACTATTGTTAGTATCGAAGGAAAAACACTTTACAATCAAAACATTAACAAATCAAAAACTGAAGTGAAAACATATTTACCAAAAGGATTGTATTTTGTTCAAATGGTACTTGAGAACAATAAAAAAATTGTTCAAAAATTAATTATTACTGATTAAAAGAACTTGTATGAATAAATTTTTACTCTCTTTTTTACTTAGCTCTTCACTTTTTAGTTTTGCACAAGATTGGCAACCTTTTCCTTTGGGGCAGAAGAGCTTTTATCAAGTAATAAAAAGTGACACCAGTATTCATGTTTTTAATTGCGATAAAGTAATAAACAATGGAAGTACTTATTTATTGAGTGGCACCGAAGAAAACTTTCAAAACTGTTATAATACTATCTATAGCCAACAATATTACTATCCTTTTAATCCATACAGAGAAACATACAAGCTTATAAAACCTGATTCTATTGATTTATTTAATGACACCCTTGTATTTCGTTATGTTGATAATTATCAAGGTAATAATTCAATCATTTTTTTGCCTAACTGTTCATTATATTTTTCTTGGTTTTCACCAATCAACATTTATCCACAAAGCTATAATCGTTTAAAATTTACGTGCGATAGCGTTTATATCGACACAGTAATTGGTAGTGTTATTGATTCAGTAAAATTAATTTCTATAGAAGCCTACAACAATTTAACCCCTGTTTCTTCCATTTTTGATAATCAAAAAATTATTCTCTCCAAAAATAATGGCTACAAACAATTTGTTTCTTTTGATCATCAAAACCAATATTCAATTAAATTGATTGGTACAGAAACCATCAGTACACAACAGGGTTTTAACTTTCCTAACTTTAACGATTATTTTCATTTAAACAATGGCGATGTTATTATCTGGAAGGAATACTTTAATGGTGATATCGCTAACCCAACATATACCTATTACTATAAGGATTCTTTGATAGAATCATTTATAAACATAGATTCTATTTACTATAAATTTAACCGGCAAAAAGCATATGGCTCTTCATACTTAAATATATTCAGCTCTTCATCAGAGAAGTTAAGCTGGTTAGCTAATTCAACACTCATATACAAAAATTTTGAATCAGTAAATGCTTTTACTCCCTACGCATTACATTGCCTTTCTCCTATTTATAATACAAATAACACCTATATGAGAGAATATTATTATGATGGTTTAACCTTAGATAGTTCAAATTGTATATTGGGTGGAGCAGCATGTGTAGGCACAATTGAAAGATATGACACAAAAGTTGGTTTAAATTACCAGTCGTTCACTGCTTACTATACTACAGAACATAACGTTATAGGTTCAGTTATCAATGGCACACTAGAAGGTGTTGCTTGGTCAACTTTAGTTACAGGAATTAACGATATTGAGAATATTAGCGATATTAAGATTTATCCAAACCCAAGCCAATCGGGCTATTTTGTTTTAGAAAGTGAACAAGTAAAGTCTGTTGAATTGTTAAGTATTGATGGTAAAACGGTATTTACACAAACCATTAATCAACCCAAAACAGAACTAAGAACTGGTTTACCCAAAGGACTGTATTTTGCAAAAATCACTTTTGAAAACAAAAAACAAGTGATTCAAAGATTGATTGTTTCAGAATAGGAAGACTGTGAACTGTAAACTGAGAACTTACTAAAACAATTTCGTCTGATTTTCATCAACCACAGGTCGTGGTATTAATTGTTGATTTTTATCCGCTACCAACAGCATTTCAAACAATTTTACAGTAGCCAAAGCATCACCAGAAGCTCGGTGTCGATCTTCTACCACAATTCCAAGTTCTTCACATAATTTACCTAAACTATAGGAAGTTTTTCCTGGTAACAAAGCTCTACTCAACTGCACCGTACAAAGTTTTGAACGCTTATATTCAAATCCTAACGAACGAAATTCGGCTCGAACAAAATCATAATCGAAATCTACATTATGAGCTATAAAAATGCAACCACGAGTAATGTTTACAATACGTTTTGCAACCTCAAAAAATTTTGGCGCTTCAGCTACCATTTCATCAGTTATACCCGTGAGTTTTTTAACATACCAGTCTATTTTAATTTCAGGATTGATAAGAGTTACAAATTCATCCACAATCTTTTTACCATCATGTTTGTAGATGGCTATTTCGGTAATTTTTCCATTTTTATGGTTTCCTCCCGATGTTTCGATATCAATTATGGCGTACACTTTGGCAAAGGTAATGATTTATAAAAACTTATGCTTGTTTTCATTTTTAGGAGCAATTTCGCAAAGCTGTTTTCCGAACCATTTGTATCGGTATTTCGCAACTATATCATAAATCCAATCACGAATAAATGTTGGGACAATTTTAAATCCGAACAACAAAAACCATAAACCACTCAGGTCTCTAACAAGCTCTAAAGCAGCATCCGATTTAATATAAACTTGTCCATTTTTGATGAACACCACAGAATCAACCTCATTACTTACTTGAAATTTTACGCTTAAACTTTGTCCTGTGTCAGACTGCAAACTCGCAAACCGAAAAACATCATTTTTATCTCTTTTAATTACAAAATTGACCCAGAAATTGCAAAAATTGCAAGTTCCATCAAACAGAACAATATGTTTATCGGTTTCCACTTCACAAAAGTACGGATGTTAAAAACATTAGTCTTAAAAACTGATTTATTTCCTGTTTTACCTCATTGAACAAACTTATATTTGCACTCAAATTTTTATAATGAGCGTACGTTTAAGAGACCATAGAAAAACCGAAGAAATAAGAGCTAAAGTTCGAGAAACAACTTTAAATGTTTCCGATTTTATTTACCCACTTTTTATTGAAGAAGGTAGTAACATAAAAAAAGAAATTGCCTCGATGCCAGGAATTTACAGGTATTCGCTTGACCAAATTGATGCAGAGCTACAAGAAACTGTTGATTTAGGCATTAAATCAGTAATTCTATTTGGAATTCCTTTACATAAAGACGATGAAGGGTCTGAAAGCTGGAACCCCGAAGGAATCATACAAAAATCCATTACCTACATCAAAAAAAACTACCCTTCCTTACAAGTTATAGCCGATGTTTGCTTTTGTGAATATACCAGTCATGGTCACTGTGGGGTTTTGTGCAACCATGATGTGGATAATGATTTAACGCTTGTAAATTTAAGAAAACAAGTATTGGCTCAAGCTAAAGCTGGAGTCGACATGGTTGCTCCATCGGGCATGATGGATTTTGCAATACGCGAAATTCGAGACGAATTAGATAAAAACGGATTTCAACACATTCCAATAATGGGCTACTCGGTAAAATATGCTTCAGCATATTATGGACCGTTTAGAGATGCTGCTGATTCAACACCGAGTTTTGGAGACAGAAGAACCTACCAAATGGATTCAGCAAACCGTAACGAAGCTATTAAAGAAGCTCAAGCAGATGTTGATGAAGGAGCTGCCATTTTAATGGTTAAGCCTGCTCTATCTTATTTAGATATAATTAGAGATTTAAAAAATAACTTTGATTTGCCTATTGCAGCATACAATGTTAGTGGCGAATACGCTATGATTAAAGCAGCCGGTAAAAATGGTTGGATAGACGAACAACGAGTAATGATGGAAACATTGCTTTCGATTAAAAGAGCTGGTGCAGATATTATTATCACCTACTTTGCAAAAGAGGCAGCAAAAATTTTGAATACAAACTAAATGTCATTCCGAGCGGAGTCGAGGAATCTTCTAAAAAAGAAAGAAGATGTCTCCACAAGGTCGACATGACAAATGAAAAATATGAACAACACAAAATCACAAGAATTATATAACAAAGGATTGAAGCACCTAGTTGGGTCAGTAAATTCTCCTGTTCGAGCATTTAAATCAGTGGGTGGAAATCCATTGTTTATTAAAAATGCAAAAGGTTCTAAAATTTACGATGTTGATGGAAACGAATACATCGACCTGGTTCTTTCTTACGGGCCAATGATTTTAGGACATGGTAACGAAAAAGTTATTGAAGCGGTTACCAATCAAGTAAATCAAGGATTTAGCTTTGGTGCCAGCACCGAAAACGAAATTAAACTTGCAGAAATAATTTGTGCTGCTTTTCCTGGGATGGATAAAATTCGATTTGTAAACTCTGGAACCGAAGCCATTTTAAGTGCTATCCGTTTAGCAAGAGCATTTACAGGAAAAAACCACATTATAAAATTTGCAGGTTGTTACCACGGACATTCCGATGCTTTATTGGTTGCAGCAGGTTCAGGCTTGGTAACGTATAGTTTACCCGGAAGTGCGGGTGTTCCTGCTGATGCAGTAAAAAACACATTGGTTGCTGAGTACAATGACATTGATTCTGTAAAAAAACACCTTGCAGAATGTAAAGATATAGCTGCTGTTTTTATCGAGCCAATCGCAGGCAATATGGGAGTTGTTTTACCAAGCGATTCGTTTATTAAAGAACTTAGAAAAATCACCAAAGAAGCCGGTATTTTATTAGTTGTTGATGAAGTAATGACCGGTTTCCGTTCTAAATTTGGTGGAGCACAAGAATTATTGGGTATTGAAGCCGACATCACTTGTTTAGGAAAAGTTATTGGTGGTGGGTTTCCTGTTGGAGCTTATGGTGCAAGAGAAGAAATTATGAACATGGTTTCGCCATTAGGAGCAATGTACCAAGCAGGAACGTTATCTGGAAACCCAGTTGCAATGGCTGCTGGTATTTCAACCTTAACCGAATTAAAAAACCAAAATCCTTACGATAAATTTAACCAACAAGCTGAAACACTTGAAAAAGTTTTGTTAGACGCTGCGACAGCAAATGGAATTGCTTTAACCGTAAATCGTTTTGGCTCAATGATAAACCCATTTTTTATTAGCAAAAAGGTAACTAATTTTACCGAAGCTCAGGAATGTAACACTACTCAATTCACCAAATTTTTCTGGGGCTTAATTGAAAACGGAATTTACATTCCACCATCACAATTTGAAGCTTGGTTTTTATCGTCAGTTATTTCTAATGAAGATATGCAGAAACTCGAAAATGGAATCCGAAATGCAATGAAATTGATGTAGAGACGGACGATTGTCCGTCTATAATAACGGACACTTTATCCTTTTAAATATAAAATAATAGCGAGAGACGGATGATTATCCATCTCTACAAAAAAATTAAAAACATGACAACTTTCAACGATAATTTTTTAAAAGCTTGTAGAAGAGAAGAAACTCCTTACACTCCACTTTGGTTAGCCCGTCAAGCGGGACGCTACCAAAAGGAATACATGAAAATAAAGGAAAAATACAGCATTATTGAAATCAGTACTATACCTGAGGTAAGTGCAGAAGTTACACTTTTACCTATAAATCAATTTGAATTAGATTCAGCCATTATTTTTTCGGACATTTTAATTCCACTAGGACCAATGGGGATTAGTTTTGAATACAAAAAAGGCTACGGTCCCCACATTCACAATCCCATTAGAACAGTTGCTGATGTTGAAAAACTTAAAGTGGTTGATCCTGCTACAGAAATGTGGTACACCGGAAAAGCCTTAACCATTCTAAAAGGGGAATTAAACGTACCTTGTATTGGTTTTGTAGGTGCTCCGTTTACATTGGCGAGTTATATGATTGAAGGTGGACCATCGAAGAACTACGAAACCATGAAAGCCTTTATGTACAACGAACCAAAAGCTTGGCATTTGTTAATGGATAAATTGGCAACGGTAATGGCAAATTACCTCAACTTCCAAATTGAAAGCGGTGCCATGGTGGTTCAAATTTTTGATAGTTGGGTGGGTGCTTTAGATGTTGATGATTACAACGAATATGTGTATGCTCACGTTGAAAAAATGATTCACATAATTCGCGAAAAACATCCAACCACTCCAATTATTTCAATGGGTGTAAATTCTTCACATTTAATACCAAGTTTACACAAGGCTAAACCAGATGTTATTGCCATTGACTGGAAAACAGATTTGGCAAAAGTTTGGAAAGACTTAAATTATGAAGTTGCTGTACAAGGCAATTTAGACCCAACTGCTTTGTTTGCCGATTGGAGCATTATTGAAGCAAAAACCAAAAAATTATTGGATTCGGTAAAAGGAAAACCAGGACACATTTTTAATTTAGGACACGGTATTTTACCAGGAACTCCTGTTGAAAACGTAAAACAACTTTGTAAGTTTGTACATGAGTATACAAGGAAGTAAAAGCCCCTCTTAATCTCCCCAAAGGGGAGAAATCCAAGTCCGTCATTCTCAGTATTGTCCCCCTAAGATTGTCGGAGAATCCTAATTTATGTATTTTTGAGTATTATACTTTTATACAATATGAACTTTGGATTTTACTTTTTAATCTTTGTTTCTCTAATAATTGGATTAATTATTTTCAAAATAGTTAGTGAACAGTTTAAGGAATATACTATTCTTGACAATCAAATTATTATAAAATATTTCGGGATTTTTCCAAAAAAAATTAATGCAAATGAAATATTTGAAATTTGTATTAGCACTATTCAAGGAAAAAAATCCTTCTTATCATTTAACCATTTTTCGTAAAGAAATTCATATTTATACAACAAAAATAAAAGAAGAGAAATTTAAATCCTTTGCTGTAAGAAATAATATAACTCTAAAACATGAGGAAGGTTTCCATGGCGGGTATACAGAAGTGTTATACCAATCTACTAAAAATAATATTGAAAATTAATAATTCAATCGCTGTTCATAACTCCACAATAATTTTTTTTGGATGTTAAGCGAAAGAAAAATTACATTTGCTTCGCAACTAATAACCTAATATACAATGAATTTCAAAAAAATAATTGTGCCAATTTTGGCACTCTTTTTATTTGCTTTCTGCGCCGAAAAAGAAGCCTTTGAGGTGTTTAACGACATAGGCAAAAAATCGAGTTACGATAAAATCTTAAAAAAAGCCGAAGAAGCAGACATTATATTATTTGGAGAATTACACAACAACCCTATCGATCATTGGTTACAATTAGAACTAACCAAAGATCTACACGCGAAAGTATTAGACGGTTTGGTTTTAGGCGCTGAAATGTTTGAAGCAGACGACCAGTTGGTAATTAACGAATACTTGGGAGGTCATTACAATTATGAAGTATTTAAAAAAGAAGCCAAAGTTTGGCCAAACAATAGCACTGATTACCAACCTTTGTTAGACTTTGCAGTAGCCAACCAATTGACTTTTGTTGCTACCAACATACCTCGCCGATACGCTAATATGGTTTACAAAGATGGATTTAGAGCTTTTAATGATTTGAACGAAGAAGCAAAAAAATACATTGCACCTTTACCATTACAATACGATGAAAAATTACCTGGATATGCAGATATGAAAAAAATGGCTGGCGGACATGGAGGCGACAATTTACCAAGATCACAAGCATCGAAAGATGCTACTATGGCACATTTTATACTTAAAAACTGGAAAAAAGGAAGAACATTTTTACATTTTAATGGTTCTTACCACTCCAACAATTTTGAGGGTATTATGTGGTATTTAAAACAGACTAACCCTGATTTGAGAATTCTCACAATTAATTGTGTAGAGCAAAAAGATTTGAAAAGTTTAGAAAAAGAATATGAAGGAACTGCTCATTTTATTATTGCTACTCCCGAGTCAATGACAAAAACGCATTAAGCCAATTTCGCTTTCAATTCTTCTTCTTGTAATTGGTTTTCTTCCCAATCTGCCATCACCTGTTCAAGTTCTTGTTTTGAAGCATTGTATTGCTCCAACAAAGTATCAGAGTATTTGGCCGGATCGTGCAAATCATTGCTTAAATCTTCAATTTTAGTTTCTAACTCCTCAACTTGATTTTCAAGTTTGTTAATCTTATTTTGAATTCTTTTCAAATCTTTTTCCAACTGTTTTTTTTCTTCAAACGAAAGTTTATTTTCACTAACCGTTTTTTCAACCTTAGCAACAACTTTAACATTTTGCTCAAATTCTCTAATACTGTCTACTTTTTTCGATTTTAAGAAATCGTAAACACCTCCCAAAAATTGTTTTACTCTCCCCTCTTTAAACTCATACATTTCTTCCACCAACCCGTCCAAAAAATCCCTATCGTGAGAAATAACTATCAAGGTTCCATCGTATCTTTTCAAAGCATTTTTCAATACTTCTTTCGAACGAATATCCAGGTGATTGGTTGGCTCATCCAACACCAATAAATTTACAGGTTCTAACATTAGTTTACACAAAGCAACTCTTGCCCGTTCACCACCAGAAAGCACTTTTATTTTTTTATCAGCTTCTTCGCCTCCAAACATAAAAGCTCCTAATAAATTTCGAACTTGTTTACGAATTTCACCATGAGCACATTGGTCAATAGCTTCAAATACAGTCAATTCTTTATCCAATTCCTCGGCTTGATTTTGCGCAAAATACGATAGGTTTACATTATGTCCTATTTTTAGCTCACCTTCGTGCTCTAACTCCCCAACAATAATTTTAGTCATGGTAGTTTTTCCTTCACCATTTTTACCCACAAAGGCTATTTTTTTACCTGTTTCAATAAAAAAATTGGCGTCATCGAACACCTTTTTATCACCAAACGATTTACCTACTCCATTTGCCTCAACCACAACTTTACCCGAACGTGGTGCTGGTGGAAAATAAAACCGCATTGATGCGGTATCTTCTTCATCAATTTCTATTCGGTCAATTTTATCCAATTGCTTTATTCGGCTTTGTACCTGAACGGCCTTTGTTGCTTTCGACCTGAATCGTTCAATAAACTTTTCAGTATCAGCTATTTGTTTTTGCTGATTAGTAAAAGCAGCTATTTGTTGTTCCCTTCTCTCTTGTCGTTGCTCTAAATATTTTGAGTAGTAGGTTTTATAGTCATAAATTTTACCTAACGATATTTCTATGGTTCTATTGGTTACATGATCCAAAAAGGCTTTATCGTGAGAAATTAAAACCACAGCACCATGATAGACTTTCAAGAAATCTTCCAACCACTGAATAGATTCTATATCTAAATGGTTTGTGGGCTCATCGAGCAACAACAAATCGGATTTGGTTAATAAAATTTTAGCTAATTCAATACGCATTCTCCATCCCCCACTAAACTCATCAGTTTGTCGAGTAAAATCTTTTGGCGTAAATCCTAAGCCTTTTAATATTGTTTCAACATCTGCATCCACAGTAAACCCACCAATTATAGACAAACGTTCATTATAATCGTTCAGATGATTCAGCAACTCCATGTAACTATCCGATTCATAATCAGTTCTGGTTTCCAATTGGTGATTAATGTCCTCAATTTTAGCATTAATTTCGTTCACCTCCTTAAAAACCGATTTGGTTTCTTCCAGCACTGTTTTACCATGACTAAAATCCATGTCTTGAGGCAAATATCCAAAAGTAAAATCGGCAGGAGTAGAAACATTCCCTCCATCCGATTGATTTACACCTGCAATAATCTTAAGCATGGTAGATTTTCCTGCACCATTTTTACCCACCAATCCAATCCTGTCTTGCTTATTAATTAAGAAAGATACCTTGTTAAATAAATAACGTTCTCCAAAATGTACTGTTAACTCATTAATTCCTACCATGCCGCGAAATTACCGAAAACTTAATTTATACAATTCCATTTTAACCTCTCTATTTTGATAACTTTGTATTTTATTTAAAACATATCTATTCATGCCCAATATTGTCTCCAGTATTCTTACGTTTAAATGCCCAAAATGCCGAGAAGGAAATTTGTTTTGCAACAAAAGCTCTTACCAATACAAAGGCTTTTTTGATATGCCCAAAAATTGCCCAAAATGTAATCAGGATTTCCAGATAGAAACTGGTTTTTATTACGGTGCCATGTACATGAGCTATGCTTTTACTATTGCCATTATAGTTGCTATTTTTGTTATCATGGTAGTGTTTGATATTTTCGAAATCAATCGTTTTTTAATTGTTGATTCGATTGTATTAATACTTGTTCTTCCATACATTTTCAGATTATCGCGCTCAGCATGGATTAGTTTAATGATTAAATACGACCCAAAAGCCATAGAAAACTATGAGCAAAAAAAATAATTTAATTGTAGAGAAAACAGCCACTTATTATACTTTGGGTGATGTTAATACAGCTAAAACCATTTGGTTTGTTTTACATGGCTACGGTTATTTGGCAGAGTTTTTCATTAAAAAATTTGAACCAATAGTAAATAACAAGACTTGTGTTATTGCTCCAGAAGCACTTTCAAAATTTTATCTAAATGGTTTTTATGGTCGAGTTGGTGCAAGCTGGATGACCAAACAAGATAGGGAAAATGAAATTATAGATTACGTAAAGTATTTGAATCAGCTATACCATTTATTAGTCTCCAACCAAAACAAAAATGTAAAAATAAATGTTGTTGGTTTTTCGCAGGGAGGGTCAACTGCCTGCCGATGGATTGCTGATGGAAAAATAAAGGTGGATAATTTTATTTTATGGTCAACCGTATTTCCAGACGACATGAATTTTGAAAAAATTCTGAATAACTCAAAGCTATTTTTAATTTATGGTACCAACGACGAGTTTTTAACTCCCGAAAAAATAAGTACGCTTGAACAACAAATTACTACTGATGCCATAAATTGTAAAGTAATTTCTTTTGACGGACCACATGATATTCCGAAAGAGGTATTATTGGAAGAAACGATGAAAAATGATTGGGTCTAGTGTCTGGTAAAAAATGAATTTATCTCTTTTAGTATTTTTTCATTTTCTAACCCATTCATACAATTAAAATGCTTCTTGGGACATTTATCATACCCAATTTTTGAACACGGTCTACAATGCAAATTTTTGTTTTCAATAATCACAAACTTTTCAGGATTCTTTGGGTAATATGGATACATACCAAACTCAGGAATGGTATTTCCCCAAACCGAAACAACATTTACTCCTAGTGCTGCTCCAATGTGCATCAATCCAGTATCTGGAGTAATTAACACCTTGCTTTGCTCAATTACCGATGCAGATTGATTTAAGCTATATTTCCCACAACCTACATACACCATTTCACCCACTTTATTATGGATATATTCTGCCGCTTCAACATCTTCTTTTCCCCCAAGCAAAACCACTGGCAACTTAAGTTGCTCTATTATCTCACAACATTTTTCTAAAGGTATTTTCTTGGTATAATGCTGTGCGCCAATAGCAAAACTCACATATCCGTTTTGATGGGTTAAGGGGAATGTTTTTAAATCAACTTTGTCTTCATCCGGAATGTAATATTCCAATCCTAACCCATCATTTTCAATCCCTAACACTTTTACTGCATTTAGGTATCGCTCAACAATATGTATGTTAGGAAGTTTGTTCACCTTAAAAGTAGTCATCAACCATTTTTGGTAATTCAACTTTTCAAAATCAAACGATAAAACTTTCAACTTTTTAATCACCCTTTTCGAACGAAGGTTCTTATGTAAATCAATGATGTAATCGTATTGCTCATTTTGTAAGGTTTGAACAACCTCGTTCGTACTTTTGTCAATTCCAATTACTTTAGAAATCCTTGAATTGGAAGTTAGAATAGATTTATATTGATTTTTGGTTAGATAATGAATTTCTACTTCACCTTCAAGCTGTTGTTCCAAACAACGAACCACAGGTGTAGTCAACACAATATCTCCAATTGAACTAAACCGAATAATTAATATTTTAACCCTAGTACTCAAATCCAATTACAAATATAAAAATATAAACCCGATGCGATTCCTTTCCAAGCAACTACTTTAACCCTAATTTAATTTAAAACCGAACGCTATAATACTAGTTTTTATTACTTTTACTTTTTGACTAGACTATAACACTAACGCATGAAAGGATTAATTGAAGATTTTACTAGACATTTGGCTAAATCTATTGTTATTTGCAACCAGACCAATTTAAAGAAAACAGATAAGAAAATTGAATCTGTTTTGATTTGTGGTTTAGGAGGTTCGGGTATTGGAGGAACAGTTGTTTCTCAAATTGTAGCTAACGATGCAAATGCTCCTATAGTAGTAAACAAAGATTATAAAATACCTGCTTTTGTAAATAAAAATACACTAGTAATTTGTAGTTCATACTCTGGAAACACTGAAGAAACTTTAGAAATGTTGACTCAAGCTGAAGCAAAAGGTGCTGAAATAGCTTGTGTAACTTCTGGAGGAAAATTAGAAGAAATTGCTAACACAAAAAATTACAATTTAATTAAAATACCTGGTGGGAACCCTCCAAGAGCAGCTTTCGGTTTGTCATTGCCTACCATATTTCATTTTTTAACCCACTATAAAATAGTGAGTAAAAATTATTTTGAAGATTTTGCTGCCAGTATTAAAAATATTGATGCTGACGAACAAAATATTATTAATGAGGCAAAAAAAGTAACTGAAAAATTATACAAAAAAATTCCAGTAATTTATTCTGATGCTTGGTTTGAGGGTGTAAGCATTCGTTTTCGTCAACAAATTAACGAAAATTCAAAAATGCTTTGCTGGCATCATGCTATACCAGAAATGAATCATAACGAGTTGGTTGGTTGGACTACAAAAAATGATGATTTAGCAGTAGTTCTTTTCAGAAATCAAGATGATTATTTCCGCACTCAAAAAAGAATGGAAATAAACAAAACTGTTTTTGAAAAACATACATCTACTATTCTAGAAATCTACTCGAAAGGCAAAAATCGTTTGGAGCAATCGTTGTATTTGATTCATTTAGGCGATTGGATTTCTTACTTTCTGGCAGAAAAAAATGGAGTTGATGTTACAGAAATTGATATTATTACTCATTTAAAAAACGAGTTGTCGAAAATTTAATGCAAGAGGTACTTTTTAAAGATTTAGGATTAATTGACTATAAAGAAGCTTGGGATTTTCAAGAAGAACTTTTTAAAGCCAACGTTGATGCTAAAATTGAAAATCGTAGAGCTGAAAAAATTGTAACTCCTACCAAAAGCCATTTAATTTTTTGCGAACACCCACACGTTTATACCCTTGGAAAAAGTGGTGATGAAACACACTTGTTACTTTCTGAAGCCATGCTCAAACAAAAAGGTGCTACATATTACAAGATAAATCGTGGTGGAGATATTACCTATCATGGTCCAGGACAAATAGTAGGATATCCAATTTTAGATTTAGATTTCTTTTTTACCGATATACACAAATACCTTCGATTTTTAGAAGAGATGATAATTTTAACTCTTGCCGAATATGGTGTTAAAGCTGGAAGGTATGAAGGCTATACTGGCGTTTGGTTAGATGCCGAGAACCCACTAAAAGCTCGTAAAATTTGTGCCATGGGAGTGCGTTGTAGTCGCTGGGTAACTATGCACGGCTTTGCCTTTAATATCAATGCCAATTTAGACTACTTTAACAACATTGTACCTTGCGGGATAACCGATAAACAAGTTACATCGTTACAAAAAGAACTTAATCGTGAAATTGACGTAAACGAGGTGAAAGAAAAATTGAAAAAACACTTTTGTAACTTATTCGAAACTAAACTATTAACTAACAACCAGCAAACTCAATCTTATGAAAACAGTTAAAAAAATTCTCGTTGGTTTAATCATCTTCCTTGCATTAGCATCATCTATCATCTTTTTAACGGGTAACAAACACTTGTTTAAGGCAGTAGCTACAACCTATTTGGTTGGGAAAACTGGTCCAAGCATTGACGAATACGACATTTTTGAAAACAGAACAGTTGAAATTGGCATACCTCAACCTTGGGCAGCTAGTTCTACTTATAATAAAAAAAACAATGAAGCTTTACATGCTGAAATTGAAAAATACCACCCCGCAGCATTATTGGTAATTAAAAATGATTCTATTGTTTTTGAAGAATATTGGGACGATTATAATGAAAACTCACTGACCAACTCGTTTTCAATGGCGAAAAGCTACATAGGTATGTTGATAGGAATTGCTTTAGACGAAGGTAAAATAAACAGTATTGATGACCCTGTGGCTAATTATTTACCACTATATAAAGACCACCCCGAATTAACCATCAAACATTTGTTAACCATGAGTTCGGGTATAAATTTCGATGAAAGCTACACCAGTCCTTTTGGACATATGGCAAAGGCCTATTATGGAAAAGACATTGAAAAACTTAATGAAAATTATACGGTTACAGAAGCACCTGGAAAAATTTTCAAATACTTGGGTGGTAATACCATCATTCTATCTTTTATATTAGAAAAAGTAACCGGAAAACCTGTTTCGCAATACATGAGTGAAAAAGTTTGGCAACCACTTGGTGCTCAAAACCCTGCATTGTGGAACCTCGACCATAAAGAAGGAAGGGAAAAAGCATATTGCTGTTTTTACTCTAATGCACGTGATTTTGCTCGAATTGGCAAACTGTATCTTAATAAAGGTTTATGGAACAACCAACGGATTATTTCTGAAGAATATGTGACAGCAAGTATTTGTCCCGCTTATTACTTAAAAGATGGCAACGGTAATTTGGTTGATTATTACGGCTATCAAATTTGGACCACCTATTACAAAGATATGGACATCTTCTTTTTTAGAGGCATTAAAGGACAATACACTATAGTAATACCCGATAAAAACATGATTGTAGTTCGTCTTGGCAAGGAACGCTCAAAAGAGTTTATTAACAACAACCCAAGAGACCTTTACACCTATATTGATTTTGCTTTGGAGCAGTAAAATAATCTGAATGAAATACTTTTTTCTTCTACTATGTTTTGGTTCAACTACGTTCTTGTTACACTCTCAAGAACAAAATGACTCATTAGTAATAAATCAAACGATTTCACAACTTTTTGAAGGAATGAAAACTGGAGATAGTAACTTGGTGAGAGACGCATTTCATCCCGATGTAAAAATGCAAACCGTTGTTAACACCAAAACGGGTGAAACAAAACTTAGAGACGAAAAATTACAAGACTTTTTAATTGCAGTTGGTACTCCTCACGAAGGAGTTTGGAACGAAAAAATAACCAAAACACACATTCAAATTGATGCTCAAATGGCTCATGTGTGGACCGATTATGAATTTTATCTCGATGATAAGTTTATTCACTGTGGCGTAAATTCTTTTCAATTGGTAAAACTCAATAATTTCTGGAAGATTATTTATCTGATTGATACCCGAAGAGTGAAAGGCTATAAGGAAGAAAACTAACTAGCCATTAATTTTTTCCCAAAGCAAATCTTTCAATTCCATTAAACCCTGCTCGGCCACAGAAGATATAAATATGTAAGGAACATTTGGTAAATCCTTCTTAATTTCTGCTTTTAGCTCGTCATCTAACAAATCAGATTTTGTTATGGCTAAAACTCTACTTTTATCTAATAGGTCGGGGTTAAACTGTGTTATTTCGTTAAGTAAAATTTTATATTCATTATTAATATCATCACTATCAGCGGCAATCATAAAAAGCAACACCGCATTACGCTCAATGTGACGTAAAAAACGAATTCCTAGTCCTTTGCCTTCATGCGCACCTTCAATAATACCAGGTATGTCAGCCATTACAAACGAACGATAATCACGATAAGGAACCATCCCTAAATTAGGTACTATGGTTGTAAATGGGTAATCAGCAATTTCTGGTTTTGCAGCCGACAACACTGATAGTAAAGTTGACTTACCTGCATTCGGAAACCCTACCAAACCAACATCAGCAAGCACTTTTAATTCCAGTAATTTCCACCCTTCTTCACTATCTCCACCAGGTTGTGCATACATCGGCGATTGGTTAGTCGACGATTTAAAATGGTCATTCCCTTTACCACCACGTCCCCCTGGAACTAAAATAAATTCCTGACCATCTTCAGTTATTTCACAAATAACTTCACCGGTTTCTGGGTCTTTTGCAATGGTACCTAAAGGCACATTTACATAGGTATCTTCACCTTCAGCACCTGTACTTCTTGACTCCCCTCCAGCTTCACCATGTCCCGCCTTAACGTGTCGTTTGTATTTTAAATGCAATAAGGTCCACAAATTTTTGTCACCTTTTAATATAATGTGCCCACCACGGCCGCCATCGCCACCATCAGGACCACCTTTAGCCTCATACTTTTCTCTACGAAAATGTCTAGAGCCTGCCCCTCCTTTACCAGAACGACAATGAATTTTTACGTAATCGATAAAGTTTGTGATGGCCATTTTAGTATTTGGTATTAGTTTTTTTTTATAGTGCTACCAATATTAACATATTACTTTATTGACTAACCACCGAATTATGCTTTTCGATAGCAGCACATAATCTGTTAAAAATAGTATCAATTTCACCTACACCATTTATTTTTTCAAATTTACCTTGAGCAGCATAAAAATCAGCAACAACAGCTGTTTGTTTATTGTAAACTTTTATCCTGTTTGCAATAATGTTTTCGTCGCTGTCATCAGCTCTTCCACTATCTTTTCCTCTTAATAACAACCGTTGTATTAATTCGCCCTCTTCTACATCTAACGCTAACATTACTGTAATTTCTGTTGCTTTCGATGCTAAAAAGGTAGATAGAGCTTCTGCTTGTGGATTTGTTCTTGGAAAACCATCAAAAATATATCCTTTTGCTTGTGGGTTTTTATTTACTTCCGACTCCAACATGGCTATTGTTACTGTATCTGGAACCAACTCACCTTTATCCATGTAACTTTTGGCAAGCTTACCCAATTCTGTTTCTCCTTTAATATTTGCTCTAAAAATATCACCCGTTGATAAATGACATAAATTATATTTGGCAATAAGTTTTTCAGCCTGTGTTCCTTTTCCTGCTCCAGGAGGTCCAAATAATACAATATTCAACATACTTTTACTTTTATTGATTTAACACATAAATTGAACTTAAATTTCTTCCATAACCATCGTAATCCAAACCATATCCAACAACAAAATTGTTAGGTATTTCTTTGGCTACAAAATCAATATTAAAATCTTTTTTGTATGCTTCAGGCTTGTAAAGTAATGTGGCTATTTTTAAACTCTTTGGATTTTTTTCTTCAATAATTTGATACAATTTTTCCAAGGTATTTCCAGTATCGACAATATCCTCAACAATAATCACATCTCTACCCTCTAAATTTTCGTTTAAACCTATCAATTGATTTACTGAACCCTTACTTTCCGTTCCTTCATACGAAGCAAGTTTCACAAAAGAAACCAAACATTCCAGTTCTATAGCTTTCATTAAATCACCCATAAACATAAATGATCCATTTAAAACCCCCAAAAACAAAGGAGATTGCCCCTTGTATTCTAAGTTTATTTTTTGAGCCACATTTTTAATTAATTGTTGTAACTCTTCTTCACCTATAAAGGGTTTAAAGGATAAATCTTTTATTTTGATTGTTGTCATAAAAAAAATTGGACTGCAAATGTAATTATTTTAACTGTCGGTTTATAGGATTAACATCATAAAGCTTGACAACTAGACCTACCTTACACCCTGATTAGGGAAACGACCTTTTTTTGTTCTATAAAAATCTAAAATGGTCTTCATATCCTCTTCTATGTTACCAGAAGGATACAAGTATGGGCCAATACCAGCAGTTTTTGTAGAGTAATCAACATAACCTAAAACAATGGGCACCTTAGCTTTTAAAGCAATATAATAGAATCCTTTTTTCCATTCGGGATTATACTTTCTTGTTCCTTCGGGTGTAACTAACATTACTAACTCTTCTCTACTATTAAAGGATTTGACAATTTCCTCTGTCATTTTGGTATTTTTTGCTCTATTAACAGGTATAGCTCCAAGCGATTTTAACGACAAATTCATTGGGAAAAAAAACCACTCTTTTTTAATAAAAAATTGTACAGGGATTTTGTAAATAAAGAAATACAATCTGCCTATAAGAAAATCCCAATTACTAGTATGAGGAGCTCCTACAATTACAAATTTTTTAAAATCAGGAAGTTCGCCAATTACTTTCCAACCAAAAATTTTAAATATGAATAATGCTATCTTTGACACTATGCAAAACTACTAAAAAGAACTTCTCTGAAGAGCTTTTGGCTTATTTACATATTTAAGCGATATTTCAAAACCACCATTACCTCGAGTTACAGAAGATAAATCAGAGTTATTATAATCATAAGATAGTCCTATCATATAATCTGTAAACTCAAAATAGACTTGAGGTATTATTGCATCTTTTACTCTATAATGTGCACCAAAATAAAAAGCTGATTGTTTGAAAAATCCTGTATATTTCGTTTCCTCTCCAAACCGTATTTTAAGCAACATCCCTGCTGTAATTTCCTGATATTTCAATTGTTTAGCATAAAACATCGATGGCACAATAGCGACTTTTGAGTTAGAAACATCAAAAGTTCCTGAAAATTGCCCAATAAATTTCATTTTCAATGCATCTTCGTTAACCCCTAAAAATTCTTGCTTGGGTTGATTTATATGGTATGCTGCAATACCTATATTAAAATTTTTCAATTCACTTCCTAAGAAGAAATTTGAAGAATTTTTGTACTCGTAATACAAGCCAGCACCAACATCTGGATACATTTTTGAATTTAAATTAGTAACCTCATTGGAATTAATTTTTGTGTCAAATTTTTCTCCATCAAATTGATTACCCCAAGTTAGATTAGATAATTGAGCAGAATACTGACCTAATCCTACATGAATACCTACAGAAAAACTATGATAATCAGAAATTGGAAGAATTCCTGCAAGGGAAACACCTCCTAAAAAGTTACCAAATTTTGCGTCACCTGCTTCATCTTTATAAAAGTTACCACCCAACCCTAAGTAAGCTTTCTTTCCATTACCTTTTGCAACAGGCAAATCAAAAGATGCTGCATAGGTAGTA
This sequence comes from Flavobacteriales bacterium, assembly GCA_050248475.1. GTDB lineage: Bacteria > Bacteroidota > Bacteroidia > Flavobacteriales_E > Vicingaceae > Vicingus. The sequence continues at coordinate 68,915 of JBFWSH010000013.1, read as the reverse complement.
TAAGGTGATCCAAATGCACTCCATTGGTTCTTATAATTTAAAATTCCTCTAACCGAACCTATAAAAGAACCTGCAGCACCAGGATTTATTAATTGTGGCGTTTGTACAAATTGAGAAAAATGAACATCCTGAGCAGAAATTGTGTTTGAAATGGAAATCAATCCTATCAAAAATAGATATGTTATAAATTTCACCATTACCTGATCAATGTTATATTACCTGATTTGGTTTCTTTGTCCTTATCGGCATATCTGACCTCCAACTTGTATACGTAAACACCTGAACTAGCTTCTTTTCCTTTGTATGTTCCATCCCAACCAATATCTTGGCTGGAAGTTTCAAAAACCAACTCACCCCAACGATCAAAGATACTTAATGATAGTTTCGTAATCTGACCTCCATAAACAAACAATATATCATTGTTTCCATCTCCATTTGGTGAAAAAGCGGAAGGTAATTGAGCTCCTTTTGTAGGTGGTAAAGGGACATCAATATAAACAGCTGTTATTGTATCATCTGATAACACATTAAAATTAACTAAAGAGGAATTTACCGAAGGAGAAAGTGAATGGTTTAATGATTCCCAATGATCGAAAACATAGGTTTCTGGCAACAATTCAAACTGTTTTAAAGTAACAAGCGTATTCGTTACATAACTTTCAGTATGAGGATAAGCAAAGGGTATAAGTGTATTTATTTCTATATCTCCCGCACCTATTGGCATCACATTGTAGATAATATCGAAAGTATCTAAATATAAAAAGTGTGCAATTATACTATCAGAGGCAGTTGCCATTATGCTTACGGTGGATGAAAGATTTGATGGATTGAATCCTAAAATTGAAGATTCCCATCGATCAAAAATATAACCCGGTTGTGGAGTGGCCACAAGATTAATTACATCATTAATTGTATAGTTTTGAGTATAACTATATGTTGCTGGTGTAAATCCATCTATAGAGATATTTCCACCAACAACAGGGTTAACATTAAATATTAAATCAAAAGTTTGTATAAGCACAAAATGTGCTACAATGCTATCAGCCATATTCACTGTAACTTGAACAGTATCGTTGAATGCATCAGGCGTAAATGTTACAGATAATGACTCCCAATGATCGAAAACATATCCTGGTAGAGGCGTTGCAATTAAATTGATTACACTATTTGTAGAATAATTTTGAGTATGAACATAAGTTGCAGGAGTAACTCCATCTATTGAAATATTTCCACCACCTATAGGAGTTACATTAAACTTCACATCAAACGTTTGAAAAACAACAAAATGTGCTACAATGCTATCAGCTAAATTAGCTGTGATTTGAACCGTATCATTAAACTCATCTGGCACAAAAGCAGTAGTTAATGATTCCCAATGATCAAAGATATAACCCGGTTGCGGTGTTGCAATTAAATCAATTGTACTTGTTGTTGTGAAGTAATCAGAATAAATATATGAACCAGGAGTAAATCCATCAATGGAAATATTTCCTGAAGCAGCAGGAAAGACATTAAATGCAAGCCTTGTTGAATCATCTACAACAAAATGAGCAATAATACTATCTGGTTGATTAATTCTTAATGAATTTTTGTCATTCGTTAATGCTGAATCTAAAGGATGATTAAAAATCTCCCAATGACTAAATGTATAACCTGTATTTGAATTTGCATTTAGTAGGATATCAATCCCACCAAAATAGTCTCCCAAGAAAACATAATTGGGTGGCGTTGTTGAATTTATTTCAATTTCACCAGCTCCAACAGGAAATACATTAAATTTAACTGGATAAGGTCCTGATAAATTATAACAATTAACCAACCCATCATCAATAGAAACACATCTATCCAAAATAAAATTTCTTAATGCTAAGACATTATTCTGCCATTGAGCCATTGAACCTCCCCATCTAGCAATCTGACGAGGCATTTCTGGTGTTATCATGCCTATTAAACTATCTAAAAGAGGAATCATATTATCACAACTAAAAACAGTATTACCTAAATCAATATACCTTGATATATAATATTGTTCAAATGTTGGATTATTCATTAAAGCTACCATTATTTCAGTATGACCTTCTCCCCCTGGGTTAGGTAAATTCTCTACATTACAAGGGTCCGCATTTGGTGAATTATCTGGTATGCCAGTATAATTAACGTAATGACCAAATGTAGCATCCATATCCCATAAAGTATAACGCCATTTCTTCTTATCTCCTGTTGGATTAAGTCCTCTCCACCATGATGTGTTCCAATTCAACCAATCTTGATTAACTATATACGAGTTTAAACAGAAATAATCAATTAAACTTTTCCAATTATAAACACTATCTACGTAGTTAAAATTAGCCGGTACAGCCATGTTATTAGTAGTAATAAAATTTACTAAATTATCCCAATCATTTTGGGCATTCGGGGCGCCATATTCTTCCCATGTTCCTCCCCAAGTCTTTAAATATTGTATATATTCAGGACTATTTGAATAGACCTCATCCTGATCGTAATAATAAGATGTAAAATCATTATCATCCACTTTTTCGCGTGCTTCATAAACGCCCCAATATTGACCATTTACATATAACACACAAGCATCATAGGTTCTTTCATCTAACTTTAAATCACCTAACTGAGATAAAGTTTGGACATAAGGATCGCGAATGTGTGCTCCTCCGCTTTCAAAAGGATAGTTATCACTTGCTCCTGGTTTCAGAATAATTCGCTGAAATTCATCTCTAGTTTTATGAGGGTATAGCTGATGAGTTAATGAATGATTATAACCATGTTGGTCTCTCGAAATAAAATCCAATCCTCTTTGATCATAAGCCCATGAATCATTTCCATGTTTATTAAAATCTCCTGTTACCTCTGTTTGCATCACCCCTGATCTATCAAAAAACTCCAAAGCTCCCATTGGTTCAATCTCTGTTCCATTCAATAAGGTTAGAATGTCATCTCCACAAATTGAGATAACTGGGACTGTATGATTATCATTTATAAAATAAGTATTTGTTTCAATAAAACTTGGTGGAATATTTGAGTTTGAGCTAAAGGAACGAGCTCTTACAACCGTTGTACTTGCAACATTTATCGGGCCTGTATATGCAGTAGAACTAACTGTTGGTTCAGAACCATTTGTGGTATATCGAATGGTTACACCTGGATCTGGAGATGTTAAAATAATTGATTGACTAGACGAATAAAACCCAGGCACAACATTAAATACAGGTGTAGTGGCATATTCTTGCATAGCTCCTGTATTTGAAGCATTCGGTGTGGAATTAGTGAATACACTCCATGTACCTGCCCCATCAGTAGTTCTACCTCTAGAATGTAGTAATTGATGATTATCAATAGTTAATATATCAATAACAGTTCCACTAGGGTTTGATAAAACTATCTTTTCATGTTTTGTTTGGGTAAGTTTAAAATTAGTATGTATCTGCCCTCCTGCAATTTGAGCCCTACCTGATGCATAAACCATAACATAACCTCCGGCAGAGATATTTATGTTACCTGGGATCTGAAATTTCGTAGGATTGCTTGCTTTATCACTGAGATAATAACCATTTAGATTAACAGCAGAACCCGTTGGATTATATAGTTCAACCCAATCTTCAAACTCACCAAAAAAATCGGGATCGCCACCACTTGTAGCATTAGCGCATGAATATTCATTAATAAGTATTTGAGAGTTTGATACTTGACTATATAACAACACCATTAGAAATAGTAAGCACTTAAGTAGGAATTTCATATTTCAATTTAATAATGAAATAAAAGTAATCTTTTATTTTATATTAACTGACTGTTATCTTTCCATTAAGGTTGCATTCCTAAAAGATCATTTTTTCCGTTCAATAATGTAGTGCGTAATAATTAAGGATTCTCCTTTTATGGTATTGATATCAACCAAGTGGAATCCATTAGCTTTTAAATCATTTAAAATAGAAACTATTGCATTCATCCCATCAAAACCTTTCGAAAGCAATTCAGCCCCTTCGTTATTACCCGTAAAAAGTGCTAATCTGGCCAAACTAGATGTTCCTCCTTCTATGGTTCTAAATTCATCTTCATTATTCAATCTAACTTCTAAAACAGCATAGTCGCCTTTTTTAGTTAAACTTTTTAGTTTACCAACCACATTTAAAGACTCTTGTGCCTGAAGATTTGAATCAGCTAAAAAGAAAAAGCTGAGTAGAAATGTTATGCTTATTAATTTATTCATGTTACAAAGATATTTAATTTATTGGGAAATATATTTCTGTAACCCACTTATCAGGGTTCTCTTCAATAGAGGGATCAACAATATAGATTTCCCAGGGAGCTCCTATTACCTGAACTTCATTTTTCCGCATCCACTCGTTGATACTAAAATAAGTTTCTGGAATCCTATCGTAAGTACCATAATGAGTAGCCATAACAACATTCCCTACAGGTATTTTATTTAATTTTATCCTGTTACTACTCACACCAACAGAATCTTGCAACAATAAACCTGCTTCAACATCAACCAAAGTATCTGTCCAAGAATGATAAATTACTAATGGAGGTAAATCATCTGGAATATTATTTTTTTCCATGTACTGCCCTATCTCAGAAAACAACTTCGCATGTATTGTTCCAATCTCTCTCCCATCAACCGTTTCACGTACAGATAAAAACCATTGTGGTTTCTCTATAAACTGCTTGGTAACTATTCCACTATTTATTTTGGGCAAATTTTCAGAGTAATGTTTTAATTTTGTAAGTCCTTTTTCAAAGTCAGCAATTAATTCATCTTCCATAAAAAGACCAAACCATTTAGAAACAGGATTAAATCCAAAATCAAAATTTACACCCCAAGTTACCTCAACTACACCTTCTTTTTGTTGAAAATTCCAGTATGAAAAAACATCATCTATACCAAGATCAAGAGATAATTCCACCAATTCAAAGGGTTCTGATTTGGTTATTTTCATACTCCCTTGCCCAACACCTTCATGTTCACTTGCCCAACTAAATACAGCTCCAACCCCACTTGAAGGCAATGAAAAAGCTTCAGATTTAGTATAAATGGTTGAATCCTTTTCTGCCCAAACTGCCCAATTTTTCCAGTTTTTTAATTCATCTACTTGATGAAAAACTACATCAGGAGAAGCATCAATAGCTATTTTTCGTTCAATTTTTAACGATGATGGTAAAAAAAATGAAAAAAGAAATAAGAGAATTATAAACCCAAGAAATACAAGAGAAAATCGTTTCAGAAAACTCATAAAATCACAAATAATTTAAGGTCTATAAAAGTAATGTTTTATGTTATTTATCCAAAAAATTGAGCAGCTCATTTTATAAATGATTGATGATTTTACATTTTTTTACTATATTGCTCTCCCTTTTCAAAAATTTTGATACAAAATTTACATAAAAATATATTCTTTTTAATGTTGCTTTTTGTGAGCCATCTCTCTGTTTTTGGAGAAAATAGTGACGAGGAAAACACCACAAAAAAAGATACCGTTAGTGCTCTTGTAATTACGCCATCTAATCCAATGTACGATAATTTATCAAGCATGTCGGGAGATGAAATCATAACACTAATTGATTCGTTACTAGATCAAAAAATGATTTCGAAAAATTTACTAAAGGAGTTAAATGCTTATGTTGAAGAACGGTTAACTGAACATGATTTTTACATTTCATTAACTAATTTTTATGAAGACACACCTATCCCATCTAATTCGATGTATGACAATTGGGATACTGAACACATTTCACCATATGATGATGAACTTTCTGCTAATGACACTAGTGTAATGTTGACACTTGTTGACGTTGAAAACTTGTGTGATTTTGTAATGCCTATAACTAACCCTGTTATTACATCAAATTTTGGATACAGAGAGGGCCGAAGCCATAATGGCATTGATTTAGACTTACAAGTCTGGGATCCAGTAGTAGCCTCATTTGACGGCATGGTTAGAATAGCATTAAAACACCCTGGATATGGTAGAGTTGTTATTATCCGTCATTACAATGGATTGGAAACTTTATATGCACATTTACATCGATTAAAAGTACAGCCAGGTGACATTGTTGAAGCTGGGCAAATTATTGGCTTAGGTGGAAGTTCTGGTCGCTCAACGGGTAGTCATTTACACTATGAACTCCGGTTTAAAGGAAAACCACTTAATCCAAAACACCTCATTTCCTTTAAAGAAAATAAACTAATTAGCGACGCGGTAGAACTAAAGAAACAAAAACATTCGTTTGCAGCATTACCAGTTGGAGTAGAGTATCATACTATTGAACGAGGCGATTTTATGTTTAAAATTGCAAAACGTTATGGTATTACTGTAAAAGAATTGTGCGATTTGAATGACATGAGAAAAAGTTCTGTTTTACGGGTTGGTAAAACATTGAGAATTAAATAACCACATGATTAACATTACCAACTACAACGAACATCCCACCCGAAAAGCTTACACCATTTTTCATTTTTTCAATAAAGAACGTGCTGATTATTTTAAGCAACTTTTAAAAGAACATAATATTTGGTTCGAAGCTGATATTGACAAAACACCTGAAAAAACTACGTACTTTTTTGGAGTTAAAAACTCTAATTTAACTGATGTGTATAAGATAAATTATCTGGTAAATGCTAAATTCAGAAAGCCTTCTATTTCAAATAAACCACTTCGAATTATTATATATTTAATAACTCTCCTTCTTTTAACTCTAGGAGTTTTAGGGTATCTTAAAACCTAAACCCTAATGTAAATGTGATATAATGATCACGTAAATCAGTACTAGCAAAATCATTATTTTCAGCAACAATAATAGTTTGACTATTGTACATTTTTAACGCATAAGCCACATCAAAATAGTAATCATCTTCTTTTATACCTAACCCAACAGAATAAGTTGAAGCATTTTGACTTCCAGAAAAACTGGTATTTATTGGATTGCCCTGGTAACGATAACCAGCTCTTACCCTAAATGGATCCAATCGCCACTCAGAACCTACTCTCACATTTTGAGTAAGATTAAAATTATTCCTAATATTTTGGTTTTCGGTAGAGAAATCATAACCATCGGTACCTAAGCTGTTATCACTATTTAGACGAGCAGTTGAATAATCTACCAACTCATAATCAGCATTGATAACACCATATTCTCCAATTACAAAAGCTAAACTACTTATAAAACGATATGGAGTTGTTAACATATAATTATAAGTTCCATTGGGAGAAGAATTATCATATGTTGTACCATTTTTCATTTCAGATTTTATCGTTGAATTATAACTGTCGGTTAACCCATAAAGTGTAGGGGTATGAAAAGCAACACCAACCCTAACCCAATCCGTTACTTTATAAATCAATCCCAATTTTAAATTAAATCCGGCACCAGTCGTTTTAACATAATCATGATAATTGAACGATTTGAACGCTGAAAGAGTATCGCTATCGGCAACAGTTTCAGTATAATTTTTATCATAAACATATCTAACAGTTGGAATACCCATAGTAGCTCCAACAAACAATTTATCATTGTAATTCCCTCCAAAAGTGAAAAAGATTTCTCCAGACCCGCCTCTTGTCTCATATCTTGTAGATTGAGCTATGTTTTTTGAATTTTGAAAAACATTATCATATTTTAATGAGTCGGCTAATGTTGGGTTTACCAAATACGTTTGATACGCCATATTAGAACTGAATGGATATAAAGTTTCAATATCTCCATCGTAAGTACCATTTCCTTGATTCAATTCGTTGGTATATTTCGTTAACATAGAAACATCTGTAGTTCCTTTTGAAGAAATACTCGTATTATAGTTTCCAGTTCTATTGTAGCCCATACCAAAACTAACACTTTCCCAATTTCCACCTGGGCCAAAATTTCCAACAATTCCGATATTGGAAAAATGAAAATTCAACTTTCCATCACTCAATCTGTTTCCATCTTGTTGAGTATCAGTAAAATTATAATGAAATGCAGGTGTAAATGAAAAATCAGAACTTTTATAAACACCAATACCACCAGGATTAACGCTTAATGAAGCCATATTTGCTCCCAAAGCACCAAACGAACCTCCCATTGCATTAAACCTTGCATCTCCAAAAAACTCCAAGTTGGAATATCTTAATGCATCAAGCTCATTTTGAGCAACTGTAAATTGAACCAATCCAATAGCAGAAAACAACAATAAACTTAAATTTTTCATCTCCTTTAATTTTTACCTATTCAATTATTATTTACTACCTTGGTCTTCTACCTCCAGAACCTCCACTCCCTCCTCCAGACGGAGCAGAACCTCCTCTATTATAACTATTACCTGATGGTCTACTATACGAATTACTCGGTTTCGATTCACTACCACTTTTTGGCTGACTATAAACTGGTGGGGTTGTTGGATTCGAATATGTTCTTGGTTTAGGAGGAATAACATTTGGATTCCCTTCATTTCTCGGCTGTCTTGGTTGATTATACGTCGGTTGAGTCGAAGGATATGAAGGAGTAGTAGTTCTTGGTTTTGGAGGAACAACACTTGGATCTGTTGTTCTTGGTGATGGAGTATAACTTCCCGGTTCAGTATTCATCCTAGGCTTAGGATTATTACTTATTGATTCCGTTGAAGTTCTTGGAACAACAGGGTTAGGTTGATTATATGGATTTGGTCTGGGTTGAGATCCTCCTGCATTTTGATTTCCTGTATTATTTCTTGGCGAAGTGTACGTTTGATTCCCTCCATTAACAGTTGCCCCTGTAGATCTTGGTCCACTTATATTATTTGTATTGGTATTCAATGCATTCGCTCTAACAGCTGTTTCGTATTTTTCACCAAATGTTTTTGAAGGACCAACTGGACGTGGCGTACTATTTATTGTTGCCATTGACGAACCACTTGGTCGACCACCACTTCCATACCCGGCATATCCAGAAGATCCACCTCTATGCCCATAGTAATAGCTATTTCTATCATAACTGTTATAATAATTTCCTGCATAATATCCATCCCAGTAACCATTATTATATCCTGACCAATATGAATTTCCATACCACCCGTAAGGTCTATTCCAACCCCATCCTATGGTATTCCAGCCCCAACTAGTGTACCAACCACCCCACGACCAACCAACATTCCAACCCCATGGGCGAGGATACCACCAACCATAACTGGTATATACGCTTACTCCATAGTTGTATGGATTGTAATCATACCAATAATAGTTAGTATAACAATTATCATAGTAACCATACCCAGAATATGGTCTATGGAATCTCCTTATACGAGATGAATACTCATAATCATAATATTCGTTGTTGTAGTCATAGTTATCACCATTGTAATAATTATTAGTAATTCTGGTATTACCATTTTCATCTTCATAATAGGTTGTACTATCGGTAATACCCATACGTTGATTATACTGTGCTTCTTTTTCGTTTTCTTTTTTATCATAATAATAATCGGTAGCAGTAGAATATTGGCTATCGTTTATTTTTTCATCAGTTGGAGCAATGTTTACTTCTTTGGATTTTTTTCTTTTAGAAGGGTAAAAATCATCTTGAGCAGAAACGTTACTTATAGCAGCAATCAGTGCTATAGGAAGTATTATTTTTATCATCTTTTTCATATTAAATCCTCCTCTATATTTTACTTTACACATTTGTTAATGAAATGTTAAATTCATTCTTTGTCAAGTTAAAAGACAAATACCATGCCACAACTATTGTAAAAAAGCAGCAAAAATGAATACAGCATTCACAAAAACATCAAACACCACATTAGAAATAAATGCAGCTCGCTCTCTTTTATTTCTTTTTTCTTCTTGATTATCTTCTCCCTCAATATTATCAATAGCATATTCTTGTTTTTCATAAAATCGATTATTGTTTTCTGCATCATAATAATCTTCGGCTGTTGAATAATTATCATAACTAACACTATCCGTTTTTAGGGATATTTTTTCAACTTCTTTTTTATCTTTATAAAACTCATCTTGAGCCAAGATACTATTACTCGATATTAAAAAAAATAGTACTGGGAAATAAATTAGAATTGTTTTCATAATGGGTAAACTTTTAGGTAAAATTCACTTAATTTTACCGACTTATTAAATAGTTGATTAAAGCTAAATTAATCAATAATTATACCTAAAATAAATGGCAAAGGATTTTACAACAAGAAAAGAAGATTATTCTCAATGGTATAACGAATTAGTAGTTAAAGCTGACTTAGCTGAACACTCTGCAGTTAGAGGTTGTATGGTAATTAAACCATATGGTTATGCTATTTGGGAAAAAATTCAGGCACAACTGGATAAAATGTTTAAAGAAACAGGACATGTTAATGCCTATTTTCCGCTTTTTATACCAAAATCGTATTTGAGTAAAGAAGCCGACCATGTAGAGGGTTTTGCAAAAGAATGTGCTGTGGTAACCCATTACCGATTAAAAAATGCGGAAGACGGAAGTGGTGTTATTGTTGATCCAGATGCCAAGTTAGAAGAAGAATTAATTATCAGACCAACATCTGAAACTATTATTTGGAACACATACAGAGGCTGGATTCAATCATACAGAGATTTACCATTGTTAATTAACCAATGGGCCAATGTGGTTCGTTGGGAAATGCGTACACGTTTGTTTCTAAGAACTGCAGAATTCCTTTGGCAAGAAGGGCATACTGCTCATGCAACACAAAAAGAAGCTATTGAAGAAGCAGAAAAAATGCTTGAAGTGTATGCTACTTTTGTAGAAAACTTTATGGCAATTCCTGTATTAAAAGGAGTAAAAACCAAAAATGAACGTTTTGCTGGCGCTCTTGAAACTTATTGTATTGAAGCTTTAATGCAAGATGGAAAAGCTTTACAAGCAGGAACATCGCACTTTTTAGGTCAGAATTTTGCCAAAGCTTTTGATGTGAAGTTTGCAACAAAAGAAGGAACACAAGAATATGTTTGGGCAACCTCTTGGGGAGTTTCTACTCGTTTGATGGGTGCTTTAATTATGGTGCATTCAGATGATGAAGGTTTGGTTTTGCCTCCAAATTTAGCACCAATACAAGTTGTTATTGTTCCTATTTACAAAGGCGAAGAGCAATTGGCTGACATTTCTGTTCACGCATTAAAAATGAAAACTGCGCTTGAAGCAAAAGGTATTTCTGTTAAATTCGATGATAGGGATACTCACAAACCAGGGTTTAAATTTGCTGAATACGAATTTAAAGGGGTACCGGTTCGAATTGCTATTGGTCCACGAGATATAGAAAATGGAACGGTTGAAGTTGCCCGAAGAGATACCAAAGAAAAAGAAGTTTTACAGCAACAAGATATTGCTACTAAAATTGAACATTTGTTACAAAACATCCAATCCAACTTGTATCAAAAAGCCATTGATTTTAGGGAAGAAAATACCAATAAAGCGGATAACTGGGAAGAGTTTGAAAAACTATTAGACAAAGGTGGTTTTGTTTTAGCACATTGGGACGGAACTCCAGAAACGGAAGACAAGATAAAAGAGATGACTAAAGCAACCATTAGATGCATTCCTTTAAACAACAAACAAGAATCAGGGAAATGTATTTTAACAAATAATCCATCAACTCAACGTGTAGTATTTGCGAGAGCATACTAACTAAATTTTAGCCCATGTTAACACCTTCTAAAAATCAAATTATTGAAGTTTTAAAACGTAAAGCCAGTTTAAAGCAAAGCGTTTTTAGAAAAACCATTGATGTATTTAATGATTTTAAAACTGAAGCAGAAAAATTAGCCGAGGAATTAAAAGTCGACATGGAAAAAATTGATAAACACGTAGTTATAGAGTTTCAAGTTAAAGGCGACTATGAGTTTCACATTAAATTTGGTGGAGACATATTGGTGTTTTACATGCACACCAATGTGTTTGATTTCCCAAAAAACCACAACATTTGGAACAACTCTTATGTTAAAGAAGACGAACTAAGGGCTTATTGTGGTATGATTAACATTTACAACTTTTTGGCAGACTCCATGAAGTACAACAGGGTAAATGATATTGGGTATCTGGTTGGACGATTTTTTGTAAACAACGACTTACACTACTTTGTTGAAGGGAAAAAACAAATGGGAATTTTATTCAACGACTTTATAAATGAAACCATTAACACAAAAAAAGTAAGGGCAATTATCGAAACATCTATACTTTATTCGTTGGACTTTGATTTGCTCACACCACCTTATAACAATATGAGAGAAGTGAGCGTAATGGATATTATTGAGGTAACCAATGCTATGAAAATAAAAACTGGCAAACGTTTAGGTTTTAAGTTTCAGGTAGATAGCGATAATTTCGAATAAATTATTTGAAATTTATTTGCAGACAAAAGAAAAAAATATACATTTGCACTCCTAAATTTATAGGAACAACCATTTGGCCCGTTCGTCTAGGGGTTAGGACGCCAGGTTTTCATCCTGGAAACAGGGGTTCGATTCCCCTACGGGCTGCGAGAAATGAAAAAACCACTTCGATTTAATGAAGTGGTTTTTTATTTAAAAATAAAAACTGAAATTGTTTGGATATTATAAAAAATTCATACATTTGCAGTCCTTAAAAAATTAAGTATAATTTAAGATTTAAACATTATGGCTAATCACAAGTCGTCAATCAAAAGAATAAGACAAACTATTGCGAAAACTTTACGCAATAAATACCAACATAAGTCAACGCGTAATGCTGTTAGAGATTTAAGAAAATCTACTGACAAAAAAGAAGCTACAGCTATGTTGCCAAAAGTATCTTCAATGCTTGATAAATTAGCTAAAAAAAATATTATCCATAAAAATAAAGCTGCAAACTTAAAGTCTAGTTTAACTAAACATGTTGCAGGCTTATAATATATTATAATCGTACTTTAAAAAGACCTTCTCCAAAAGAAGGTCTTTTTTTTTGAAATAACACTAAACAAAAAATAGTTAAGCCCAACTATTTTCTAACTTTGAATATTTGAATAAAATAAACGACCATGATAAGAGTAGCCATAAACGGTTTTGGAAGAATAGGAAGAGTTTTTACCCGAGCATTAGAAAACCATCCTGAAATTAATTTAATTGCCATAAACGATTTAGCCGACACCGCTACTATGGCCCATTTAATTAAGTACGACTCTGTACATGGTAAATTTCATGGAACGGTTGACCATACCGGAACGGAAGTGATTTTAAACGGAACAACCATTAAAACCTACCAAGAAAAAGACCCATCTAATTTGCCTTGGGCAGATTTAAACATTGATTTTGTAATTGAATCAACCGGATTTTTTTTAACCAAAGAACTGGCTCAAAAACACATTACTGCAGGTGCTAAAAAAGTGATTATTTCAGCACCGGCAAAAGACGATGATATAAAAACAGTTGTACTTGGAGTAAATGACGATATTTTAACTGATGGTGACTTAATCATCTCAAATGCATCGTGCACCACTAATGCCGCCGCTCCTTTAATTAAAATACTAAACGAAATTGGCGACATTCAAAATGCTTTTATTTCTACCGTACATTCTTATACCAACGATCAAAAATTACATGATGCCCCACATAAAGATTTGCGAAGAGCAAGAGCTGGAGCTTACTCAATAGTACCGACCAGTACCGGTGCAGCAAAAGCAATCACCAAAATTTTTCCAAAAATTGTTGGGCGAGTTGAAGGATCGGCATTTAGAGTGCCAATACCAGATGGATCTTTAATTGATATTACTGCTTTTACTAATAAACCATTGGATGTAAAAACAATTAATGCAGCATTTAAAAGGGCTGCCGATACCAATTTAAAAGGCATTTTAGAATATACCGAAGAACCTATTGTTTCTATTGACATTGTAGGCAACCCACATTCGTGCATTTTCGACTCCTTACTTACTGTTACCAATGGTAACATGGTAAAAATAATAGGCTGGTACGATAACGAAGCGGGCTACTCCAACCGTTTAATTGATTTGATTGAGAAGATTAGTAAGTAATCTTTTTTCTTACATTTAATAATATATAGTGCGAATAAACGTACCAAGACATTTATTCAAATGTTAAAAACTAGAGTACTATTACCAACTAAATTAGGAAAATCCCATTTTTTATCCTATTTTATCGGAAACGATAAAATAGATTATGATTGAAACAAAAATATTTGATGCAGTAAACAAACCCTCTGAATTTGAGAAGAAAGAACTTGTAAACTTCTTATTTGAACACCTCGGACAATATGGAGATCCAAAAAAGGACATTCAAAAAGCCATTGACTATTCCATTAAAGAGTTTAGCTCTTTTGGAGGCTTTACTATGCTAATCCATGATGCTGGAAAAATTAAAGGTGCAACTGTTATTAATCAAACTGGTATGGGAGGTTATATTCCCGAAAATATCTTGGTTTACATTGCTACACATAAAGACCACAGAGGTGAAGGTGTAGGCAAAAAACTCATGACAAAAGCCATTGCTCATGCAAATGGCGATATTGCTCTGCACGTAGAAGCCAACAATCCAGCAAAACATCTTTACGAAAAATTGGGTTTTACGAATCCCTATTTAGAAATGAGGTTGAAAAAATAAATGATGGCTGAATTAATAATACACACCAAAAATATACAATACAACATCAATTACATAAGCGAATATTTTAATAAACATCAAATTTATTGGAGCTTAATTACAAAAGTATTTTCAGGTGATAAAGAATTTCTGAAAATGGTACTTACCGATGATGTAATTAAAAACATTAATTCTGTCGGTGATTCTAGATTAAGTAGTTTAAAAAACTTGAAGGAAGTTAATCCCAACATGAAAACAATTTACATCAAGCCTCCCGCAGAAATTTATGCTGAGGAAGTTATAAAATATGCGGATATTTCTCTTAACACTTCGTATTCGACAATAAAAGCGCTTAATGAAGCGGCTATTAAGGCAGGTAGAATTCATCAAATTATTATTATGATTGAACTTGGTGAGTTAAGAGAAGGAGTTAAAACTGACAACATCATGAGCTTTTATGAACAGGTGTTTAACCTATCAAATATTGAAGTGATAGGTATAGGCTCTAATCTAGGTTGCATGTATGGAATCGAACCAACTTATGATAAATTGCTACAACTATCACTTTACAAAGAGCTGATTTCGGCTAAATTCAATAAGAAATTGAAATTTGTTTCTGGTGGATCATCAATAACACTGCCTTTAATTGAGAATAAAACTATTCCAAAAGACATTAATCATTTTAGAATTGGGGAAGCTGCCTTTTTTGGAATTAGCCCCTTAGACAACAAAAAATTTAAAAAACTATCAACTGATACCTTTGAATTTAGTGCGAACATTATTGAACTCGAAGAAAAAATGATTGTTCCAGAAGGAACGATTGGTGATGCAAACATTGGTCATGCAGCAAATTTCAGTAAAAAAGATATCGGAGAATCTTCGTTTAAAGCCATTCTTGATTTTGGACTTTTAGATGTAGACCAAAAAGATATAGAACCTATCGATAATGATATAACTTTTGTCGGCATTACTTCTGATATGTTGGTTGTAGATTTAGGAACAAACAAAAAAGCTAACGGAGAAAAAAAATTTAGTATAGGAGACAAAATACTCTTTAACCCCAACTACATGGGTGTAGCAAGGCTATTAGGTTCAAAATTTATTGCAAAAACTTACAATTAAAGTTCACTGATTTCAAATCTCCCCAAAAGTTAGGGTACGATTTAACAACCACGTTTTCATCTTCAATAGTTATAGGATACAGCAATCCTAAAGGAGCAAAAGCCATTGCCATACGGTGGTCGTCGTAGGTTTTAATGGCTAGATTCCTGCTTTCGCAAGAATGACGAAGTGGAGAGACTATTAAATCATCACCTTCAACCTCAACGCTGTAATTTAGTTTCGTCAGTTCGGTTTGTAATGCCGCAATGCGGTCGGTTTCTTTTATACGCAAGGTGTGTAATCCTGTAAATTTAGCAGACATGTTTAATGCAGCACAAGTTACAGCAACAGTTTGTGCAATATCAGGGCAATTGGTAAAGTCAAGAACAAAGTTGGAAGTTGGAAGTTGGAAGTTGGAAGCTTTAGTTAGTCGTATTCCATTTTCGATAAACTCGGTGTTAATCCCAAATTGCTCGTATATTTTTTGCACCACTGCATCGCCTTGTAAACTGTTTTGTTGTAATCCATACAATGTTACATCAGCTTGATCAGCCAAAGCCACCATACCATACCAATACGATGCAGCACTCCAATCAGCTTCAACAAAGAAATCTTTAGCGATATATTTTATGGGCTTAATTTCAACTCCTGTCTTATTCCAACTCAATTCCGCACCAAAGTAACGCATAATTTGAATGGTCATCTCCAAATAAGGTTTTGAGGTAATTTCTCCTAAAAATTTTATGGTTAATCCTTTTTCTAAATAAGGTGCAACAAGCATTAATGCTGATATGTACTGACTACTTACCGCACCATCAATTTCAACAACTCCACCTATTAACTTCTTGCTTTTTATTTTCAAAGGAGGATAACCTTCGTTTTTCAAATAAGTAATATCTGCACCAAGTGTTTTAAGTGCATCTACCAAAATTTTAATTGGTCGTTCTTGCATACGATGCGAACCGGTTAGCACAAACTCACCTTCTTTAATTGCTAAAAATGCAGTTAAAAAACGCATTACAGTACCAGCGTGCCCAACATCAAAAGTGGTGCTATTGTTAGCAAGTAACTTTACTAAGGTTTGAGTATCTTTTGCTTCGGCTAAATTCTTTATTCCAATATTTAACCCGCTCAACGCTTTTATCATTAGAACTCTATTGCTAATGCTTTTCGAAGAAGTAAGCTCAATGTTCCCAGTTAAACTTTTATTGCTATGAGAAAGTGTTATAGCCAAAACAACTTATTGATATATGGTATTATAAAAATGTAATGATTCGATTATTAAATCGGTATCAACTTTATGATCAAAAGTACCTTCACCAATGGTTTTGATTAAGGTAAAGTTTAAGTTCGATTTACTGTTTTTCTTGTCGTTTTTCATCAATTCCAACATCACATGGAATTCGTCCAATTTCAACGTCGGTAATTTATAAAATTTAGCAAAAGTTGAAGTAATATCGTTCAGTTCAGCTTCTGTTAATCCATTAATTTTATGAGAAATATAAGCCTCACAAATCATTCCTATTGCAATCGCTTCGCCGTGCAACAAAGGCAGATCGTCGCCATTTAAATAATGAGTTTCTACAGCATGCCCGATGGTATGTCCAAAATTCAACAGCTTACGGTCTCCTTTCTCTTTCGGATCATTTAATACAATGTTGTTTTTAATTTCAACCGAATTGGTAATTAGTTTACCCCAAAACGAAGCATCAGACAACATTCCTTTTTTTAACTTATTCCAATAATCTGCACTAGCAATTAAAGCATGTTTAAACGCTTCGGCATAACCCGACAGCATTTGTCGTTTGTCTAAGGTTTTTAAAAAATCAGGATAAATAAAAACAGCTTTAGGCTCATTAAATACTCCCACCATATTTTTCAACCCATCTAAATCAACCCCAACCTTCCCTCCAACCGAGGCATCAATTTGCGACAACAATGTAGTTGGAATATTAACAAAATCAATACCTCTTTTATAAGTGGAAGCAATAAATCCACCCATATCAGTAATTACTCCCCCTCCTAGATTAATCAGCAATGCATTTCTATCAGCTTTATAATCAGCTAATGTTTTCCAAAGTTGATAACAAATATCAATAGTTTTGTTTTCTTCGCCACTTTCAATTTCAATAATCTCGGCTTTTTCAAGAGGTTTAACTTGAGAAATAAGTTGAGTAATGCAATGGTTTAATGTGTTTTCATCAACCAATATAAACAGTTGATGTTTTTGGTACGGTACTAAGTATTCATTTAACAACAGCAAAACATCGTTTCCGATAAAAATTTCGGAATCAAGTGTTTTAAATGTTTTAATACTTTTTGACATTCTAAAAGTTTAATTTATTGGTAAAAATAGCACTTTTAAGGTAAGTGAAACCAAAAAAATCTTCTACTTTCGCATATTATATCTCATTTTTAGGTTATGGTAGATTTTAACAACACCGAAATAGCTTTTAAAGGCAAAAACCAGGCGGATTTAAACAGAAGTTATTGGCTATTTAAAATTATAAGTTGGAGTTGGTTAATAAAAATTGGTCCTGCTGTTTTAAACGTGTTGTTACCTCTCCGTTTTCCAATACCAATAATTAAAGCGACTATTTACAAGCAGTTTTGTGGTGGAGAAACCATTAACGAATGTGATGGAACCATTAATAATCTTGGTAAAAACAATGTTAAAACCATTTTAGATTATTCAGTAGAAGGCAAAGAAAGTGAAACCGATTTTGATTCCAACGTATTAGAAACCATTGCTACCATAAAAAAAGCAAAATCAACCAAACTTATTCCTTTTTCAGTTTTTAAAGTTACAGGGTTTGCTCGATTTGCGTTACTCGAAAAAATAAATGCTAACCAAAATTTATCTTCGGATGAAATAGCAGAATTTGAAAGAGTTAAAGTCCGAATCGATAAAATGTGTGGTGCCGCATCAGCGGCAGGTATTCCAATTTTTATTGATGCTGAAGAAACTTGGATTCAAAATACTATTGACAGCTTGGTACTGGAAATGATGCGCAAGTACAATAGAGAAAAAGCAGTAGTCTTCAACACCATTCAACTTTACCGTTGGGACAGACTGGATTATTTAAAATCATTAACCAAAGTTGCCACACAAGAAAATTTCTTTATTGGAATGAAACTCGTAAGAGGCGCCTACATTGAAAAAGAAAGAGAAAAAGCTGCAGAAAAAGGATACAAAGATCCTATGCAACCGACAAAAGAGAGTACCGACAATGATTTTAATGCTGCTTTAACATTTTGTGTTAAAAATATTGATAGAATTGCATTTTGTTGTGGTTCCCATAACGAATACAGTACCCAAATTTTAATTGATTTGATGCAAAAGCATAACATTGCATTAGACGATGAACGAGTATATTTTGCACAATTATTAGGTATGAGTGACCATATTAGCATGAATTTAGCTCAAGCTGGATGTAATGTGGCCAAATATGTTCCCTATGGACCTGTTAAAGATGTTATACCTTACTTAATAAGACGAGCAGAAGAAAATACCTCTATTGCAGGACAAACAGGGCGAGAATTATCACTAATTGTTAAAGAAAAAGAGCGTAGAAAATTATTCTCTGCGATTATAAAAAAATAAAAATGCAAAGAGTAAAACTTCTCGGTTTATCTATTCTAAGTGGTTTACTAATGGGTGTATCTTGGCCCGAAACAGGGAATTTAGCACCCTTATTTTTTATTGCTTTAATTCCATTACTTTATGTAGAACATTATCTTTATCAAAACAAAACAAAATCGATAACGGTTTTTGGTTATGCCTACTTAGCATTTTTAGTTTTTAACACTTTTTCTACTTGGTGGATTTGGTATGCTTCAGAAGCAGGAATGGTAATGGCTGAAGTGCTTAACTCACTTTTTATGGCAACCATATTTTTATGGTTTCATAACATCAAAAAACGTTTAGGAACAAATAAAGGTTATTTTGCCCTAATTGTAATGTGGCTAGGTTTTGAATGGCTTCACTACAATTGGGATTTATCTCACCCATGGTCAACCTTCGGGAACACTTTTGCCAATTACACCAATTTAATTCAATGGTATGAGTACACAGGTGCATTGGGTGGCAGTTTATGGATTTTATTGGTGAATATTTTACTCTTTAACTTATTCCGAAAGATTGTTTTATTAGGCAATAAATGGATGGAAGAAGTCAAATTATTTATCATTTTGACTCTTCTAATTGTTGTCCCAATCGTTGTTTCATTAATTATTGAAAGCAACTACACCGAAGCTGAAAATCCTATCGAAGTAGTGGTGGTGCAACCTAATATTGACCCTTACAAAGACAAGTTTGGTGGTATGTCAGAAGCACAACAGGTAGATAGAATTTTGTCGTTGGCAAAGCAAAAAATAACCTCAACTACCGATTTTGTTGTTGCTCCTGAAACTGCTATTCCTAGAGGTTGTTTAGAAATTGAGTTAAGTCAAAACTATGGAGTGATTGAAGCTAATAACCTGTTGAGTAATTTTCCAAAAAGCAAATTAATAATTGGAGCTAACACCTACATCGATTATGCTAAAAGTAATGAAAAACCAACTGCAACAGCCCGACCTGATGATCAAACGGGTGGTTGGTACGATGCTTTTAATACCGCTTTACAGATTAAACCCAACGAAGAAATAAAAATTTACCATAAATCAAAATTGGTGTTGGGAGTAGAAAAACTACCTTTTGCCAGTATTTTAGCCCCTTTTGAAAAATACGCCATTAATTTAGGTGGTACCATGGGTAGTTTGGGAGTAGAAAAAGAAGCCAAGATTTTTGAAAATGAAACAGCTAAAATTGCTCCTGTCATTTGTTACGAATCTATTTATGGTGAATACCTAACCGACTATGTTACTAAAGGCGCTAATGTTATTTTTATTATTACTAACGATGGTTGGTGGGAAGACACTCCTGGTTATAAACAACATTTAGCTTACGCCAAAATGAGGGCTATTGAAACGCGAAGAAGTATCGCAAGAAGCGCAAACACAGGTATTTCATGTTTTATCAATCAAAAAGGAGAAATTTCACAAGCCACAAAATGGTGGGAGCAAGATGTTATTTCCGGAAAAATTAACTTAAACAGTGAGTTGACTTTCTATGCCAAACATGGCGACTACATTGGCAGAGTTTCAGCATTTATAGGTGTTTTGTTGATTTTCTGGAGTTTATCGTTGTACTTCAAACAAAAAATTGTTTAATTTTTTTCGTTTTATTTAAGATGATGATTTAAGTCATAAACTATTTCGGGAGTATTACTTTTCTTTACGTTATATTTTATAATACATAACGTAAAATGCTTCGCTTAAACATCATATCTAGTTTCTGTTGCATAGTAGCATTTTCGTTTTATTGCGCCAACAGTATAGTTGCACAAGACACCGCAATTTTTAAAGAGTTTAACATTGATTTAGAGTTTAGACCAAGAGCAGAATACCGCGATGGTTACAAACAATTAAAGAACGACACCACAAGCCCTTCCTATTTTGTAAATCAACGAACACGTTTAAATATTACATATCAAACCGAAAAATTCATATTTCATACATCTTTACAAGATATTAGGCTTTATGGTCAATCTGGACAATTCTCCAGTAATGTAAGCATTGGTGTTTTTGAAACTTATGTCGAATCTTTTTTATCAAAAATCATATCGCTACGTATTGGTCGGCAAAAGTTAGACCTAGATAATAATAGATTGTTTTCTCCTGCCAATTGGTCACAACAAAGTAGAGCCCACGAAGGTATTCGTCTTATCTACAAAAAAGAATGTTTACTTTCAGAACTGATGGGAGCTTTTAGTCAGAGTAACGAGAATATTTTCAAC
Source organism: Flavobacteriales bacterium (assembly GCA_050248475.1). Classification (GTDB taxonomy): domain Bacteria; phylum Bacteroidota; class Bacteroidia; order Flavobacteriales_E; family Vicingaceae; genus Vicingus. The sequence continues at coordinate 47,431 of JBFWSH010000013.1, read as the reverse complement.
ACCAATTATTCTCCCGTAGGTTTTAATAACTACAAAATACTCGGTGTTCATCATTTAAAATGGACAGCAAACGAAAAAATTACACTTACAACTATAAATGCTACGGATGGATTTGAGCATAAAACCAATGCAAAGGTATTGTATTTGCGCACAACAAGTGGCGGTAGAATAGAATACAAAACCACTAATTTTTATGTTACCATTTCAGGTTATTACCAATATGGATCTACTCCGAATGGGGCAAAATTATCTGCTTTTTATATTCAACCGGAAATAAAGTATAATGCATCAGAAAAACTAACCACTTGGCTGGGCGCAGAAATATTAAGTGGCGATGATGCCACTAAAAAAAGTAATATTTCTAACTCCTTTGAGCCATTGTATGGCGTTGCACATCGTTTCATGGGAAGCATGGATTATTTCACCTCCTTTCCAAAAGACGTTAAAAATGGTGGTTTAATCAATCCGTATCTTTTTATTCAGTACGCTTTCAATAAAAAATTCTCTATTAAAAACGATGCTCATTTATTCTATACTCAAAATAATGTGTTAAATAAAAACAATAACGTAATCAACCCATTTTTAGCATTTGAAAATGACATCTCTATAAAATATAGGTTTAACGAGCTTATCACTCTAGATGGAGGTGTTGCATTTATGCTTGCAGAAAAAAGTATGGAAACAATTAAAGGAGGAAGTAGCACTTCAACTCCGACATGGGCATTTGTAATGATAACATTTAAACCCGAATTGTTTCGCTACAAAAGCAAACATTAACAATATAGTATAGTCTATATAGAAAACAACTTAATACAAGCCGTTAATAAAACAACAGCTAACATATATTTTAAAATTTTGTTGTTAAACTTCTTGCTTCCTAAATAACCCCCAAGAAAACCTCCTACTATTGCAATAGCTACTAAAATTAACGACTGAGCATCAATACTTACACCACTACTAAACTGACCAGCTAACCCTGCTGCAGAATTTACCCAAATAAACAGCGCCGAAACAGCTGCTGCTTCTTTCATGTTTCCCCATTTCATCAACAAGATAACAGGGCTTAAAATTATTCCACCACCAATTCCAATTAACCCTGAGAAAAAACCAATAGAACCACCAACACTCAATCCTTGCCATACTTTTACTTCTCTAGTTTCATTGTTTTCTTTTCCAAAAACATTTAACATCCTTAATGTTGCAAAAACCAGCAGCACTCCCAATATTTTTTTGTACAACGAAGCATCAATTTCTATCATACCACCTACAAAAGCCAATGGAATTGAGGTTATAGCAAACGAGAAAAACAATTTTTTATTAAAATGACCCGATTTTGCATAATGAAGAAACGATATTCCCGCAACGAATAAATTTAAGACTAATGCAGTTGGTTTCATTGTTTCAGGTGCAAACCCAAACAATGCCATTAGCGCCAAATACCCACTTGCTCCACCATGACCAACTGCGGCATACATAAATGCTACAACTGGTAATAACATTAAGAAAAACCAAATATTTTCAATTTCAAACAGATTCATACACTCATTAATTAACAAATAAATTGAAAATAATATTTAATGGTTATATTTTCAAACATATAACGAAAGTACTAACCGACAATTAATTAAAACATGATTTAAATCAATATCGAAAATTAATTTTTAGTTGATTATTTGAAAAGTTGGTGCAACCTCATCTTTCTTTTCAACACTTTTAAATGTAGCAATTCCACAATCTAAATACGCCTTATACTCGTCTTCATCAGCCATATATCCCACAGGGTTTGCAAGCAATTCTCCTTCTGGCGAAAGCATCACATAATATGGCTGTGAGTTATTATTGAATACATGTGTTTGAAAAGTTGCCCATTTGTTCCCAATGGTTTTAATCGTTTTCTTTTTAACAGTTCCATTAGCATCAAACTCAAAAACACCTTGCTCACTCTCTAGTAATTCGACTTTATCATCTACATACAAAGAAACCAAAACAAAGTCGTTTTTCAGGCTTTCTTTTATCGCAGGTACTGTCCAAACACTTTCTTCCATTTTACGACAATTTACACATGCCCAACCAGTGAAATCAATTAGTAAAGGTTTATTGATTCGTTTTGATTCTGCTAAAGCCTCATTAAAATCAGTAAACTTAGCATGAAAGGTTTCGTTTTCATACCAACTGTAGAATGCCGGCGGTGGAAATCCACTCAAAAAGTTATGACTCCATGGTGAACTTTTAAAAATACCAGTCGAGATATAAATAGTAAACAGTACTATTATTGTGGTGAAAATGATTCTAAATCGAGAGAATTTAATGATTGGCGAATCATGAGGAAACTTTAATATTCCTAACAAATACAAGGTTAAACCCACGCCAATTACAGTCCAAATCAAAAAGAATGTTTCTCGTTGAATTAAACCCCATTGCATAACCAAATCGGCATTTGATAAAAATTTTAATGCCAATGCCAACTCTACAAACCCTAAAACTACCTTAACAGAATTTAACCAACCTCCTGATTGAGGTAGCTTACTCATAAAACTTGGGAATGCTGCAAAAATAGCAAAAGGTAATCCTAAAGCTACTCCAAACCCACTCATGGCCGCAGTTATTGGCCAAGGCCCATTTTTTAGTGAATTTCCAAGTACCGTTCCTAAAATTGGACCCGTACAAGAAAATGAAACCAATGCTAATGTTAATGCCATAAAAAAGATACCCAATATACCACCAACATCAGAAGCTGAATCAGCTTTATTGGTTAGTTTACTTGGTAAGGTGATTTCGAAAAAACCAAAAAATGAAATCGAGAAAATTAAAAATACAGCAAAGAAAATCACGTTCAACCAAACACTTGTAGCTATTTCGTTTAATACTTCTGGGTCGGTATTAAAATGAAATGGAACGCTTAATACTGCATAAATTAAAAAAATGAAAAAACCATACAACATAGCTCTTCCCATTCCTTTCTTTCCATCTTTCCCACCTTTAGTAAAAAAACTTACCGTTAGTGGAATCATAGGAAAAACACAAGGTGTCAATAATGCTATTAATCCACCAATAAATCCAAAAAGAAATACTAACCAAACATTACTAATTTCTTTTTTTTCACCACAATTACTCAATGGCTCATCAATCTTCATATTGGGTAATTGAGGGATAATTTTAGATACATCAGAAGTTGAAGCTTTCTCATTCGCAACAGCCTCTGCTCCATTCATAGCAAAATCTAAATCAACAATTTCAGGAGGTAGACACATTTCTGCATTACAAACCATCGATTCAAGGGTTCCTTCAATTCTAAATGGAGCATTATTGTTAATTTTTATTTTTTGTGTAAATATAGCTTCTACTTCGTGATAGTTTAAATCCATATTAAAATTTGGATCAAACTCGGTTTTATATTTTCCTTCTGTAGGTTTACCAACCAATTCATAATTATCAGAAGGAGCAAACACAATTGTAGTAGCTATAGGTCCATCATTGTTTGGAAGTTCAATTGCATATAAATGCCATCCTCTCTCTATAGTAGCTTTTATAACTAATTCAGCTTCTGTTTCGTTTATTTTTTTTGTCTCAAACGACCACGTAACTGGATCGTAGATCTGAGCTTTTACACTAAATAAAGATACAACAATAACGAAAATAAATATAGCAGATTTTTTAAGGCAAGTAAACTTCATACTTAATTTTTTACATTGGGTAAATTTAATGATTCTGATTACAGGTTAACTACCTTTTTTGATGGCATTTTGTTAATAGACGTTAAAAATCTACTTCCTGACAATCAGTTAATCGAAATTTTTTCTTCAACAAATAAGTAAACAAATAAAAGAAGGGGGTATCAAGTAAAGCCACTATAACCTTAAACAAAAAACCACTCAATAAAAGAGTTCCAAACATTTCCCATTTAATTGCATTAAATGAACATAGCAACAACAACACTACACAAGTATCAACAAATTGAGAGGTAATCGTAGAAAAGTTATTTCTTACCCACAAATGTTTGCCCTTGGTTAACTCTTTTAAATAATGAAAAATTTGAATATCAATAAATTGAGCAAATAAATAGGCTAACATGGATGCTGCTACAGCAACTCCAGTCAACCCAAAAACGTTATCAAAAACTTGATTATTTACTGGCGACCAAACCGTAGCAGGAACAATCGAAGAAATTATTACCACCCCCATTACCACCAGAGATGCAATTAATCCTACCTTAACAACCTGATTAGCTCGTTGTTTTCCATAAATTTCTGAAATTAAATCGGTAACCAAAAACGTAAGTGGGTATGGTATTAAACCTACCGACAATTCAAAATTAAAAAGTCCCATTGGATTCCAGCTAAAAAATTTCTGAAAAATTAAATTACAAGAAACCAACAAAGCAATAAACAAACCTGCTAGAAGAAAATAATAGAATTCGGCAGACGATTTTAGCTTACTCATAAAACAAAAATAAGCTAAAAAAGAAAAACCTCGCAATGCGAGGTTCATCCAAAACTAAATTTCTCCTGTTTTTTCAATAAAATTTGATCTCATGTATTCTTCGTGTTGGAAGAATAATCGTTTGTTTCAATAAAATATTTTTATCAGTAAGCCCCCAAATAGTAGTTTCAACCGATTTAAGACCTTCATTATCTTCAAACAGTATTTTAACCTTACCCTTATAGGCGTTTCCCAACTTCAAAGCTTTATCGAGAGTAGCCTTCAACTCTTTTTGTTTTTCCGCATCTTTCAACACTTCTTCTTTTGGGAAAATTAACTTAGAAATATCTTCTTTTGCCACAATTTGTGGAATTGGAGTAGCAGTTGAGCTCATAACAAATATTTTAGGGTTAAACAATGTTAGTTGAACGCTACAATACAATAAATGGTTACATGCTTGTTAGAAAAAATAATAAAAATCGAGAATTGTTATTTTTCGAATTTTCCATGTTCCATCATTAATTGCTCAATCTCATCAATTTCTCGAGGTGATTTTTCTGAAAGGTTCACAGGTTCCCCATCAGTAATTAAAATGTCGTCTTCAATTCTAACACCAATGTTCCACCATTTTTTATCACATTTCGAACCTTCTGGAATATAAATCCCGGGTTCAACAGTTATAACATTACCTGGCTGCAACGAACCAAACAACCCTGCATCATGTACATCTAAACCCAAGTAATGCGAAGTACCGTGCATAAAATACTCTTTTACTTGATAGATTTTATCAATAATACCCAACTCAACCAGTTTGGCTGATATAACTTTTGTTGCAGCCTCGTGCGGATCCCAAAACTTGTTTCCTTTTTTACATTGAGTAATCCCTGCCTTTTGGGCTTCTAAAACAATGTTATAAATGATTTTTTGTTCTTCAGAAAATTTGCCATTGACAGGCAAGGTTCTTGTAACATCTGCCGTATAACCATGATATTCTGCTCCTATATCAGAAACCAACAGATCGTTTTTCTCCAAGGGTTTTCTGTTGCTTGTATAATGTAAAACACAGGTATTTTCACCAGCACCCATTATAGTAGGAAAACCTGGATATTCAGCACCATTAGTCTTGAAAACATATTCTACTATGGCTTGAGATTGATACTCCTTTAATTTAGGTGTTAACGATTTCATCAGCTCAATTTGAGCCTCACAGGTTATATCAATCGCTTTTTTCAATAACATCAACTCTTCCTCTTGCTTTACCTGGCGTAATTGAGGTAAAAACTGATTTTTGATTTGATTTTTCTCTACTTTATCTGCACATTTCTCGGTTTTGGAATTAAACGATTGAATTAAGTTATATAAATCCTCTTTGTTAAACTTATTTGTCAATTCATTAGGTATTTCACCCACCAAAATCTTATCAAAAGTTGCAAACTCAGGATTAAACTTATTAAAATCAGCAGCATTCATAGCAGATTTTATCCCTAAATAAGATATTGCTCGTTCTGCACCTATTCTTTTACCTGTCCATACTTCATCCAATTTATTTCTGCTTTGCAAAAACAATATTTCGTCAGTTTTCATTCCATCACCAAATTCTTGAACATCTTTAAATATCAAAACCATTGCATTAGACTCTCGCAAACCAGTCAAATAATAAAAATCAGGGTCTTGATGATATTGAAAATCTACATCGTTTGAACGATTATGTACAGGATTGGCAAATAAAACCGCTACTGAATTAGATGGCATCAACTTTCTCAACTCATTACGATTATTTGCAAAAAAGGTAGCAGGCAATAAATCGTTATCGTATTCAAAAACATCATTATTGCCCGGTTGTTTTGAAAAATCAACAGTTTTTTCCTGTGAAAGCAAACAAGAACTTGAAATCCCCAGAAACAAAAATATGTGCAATAACTTAAACATGTATAAACAAAAAAAACGTTGCTACTAAAGTAACAACGTTTATACCAATAATAAAATTATATCTTATTTTATGCTAAAAAACCTTTTGTTTTCGCTTCTTTTAAACAAGCAGAAATACCTTTTTTATCAATATTTCTAATACCTGCAGCAGAAACTTTTAAAGTAATCCAAGCATCTTCTTCAGGAACATAAAATTTCTTTAAAAATAAGTTTGGATAGAACTTTCTTTTCGTTCTTCTTTTCGAGTGAGAAACATTATTACCTGTAATTACACTCTTTCCTGTTATTTGACAAACTTTTGACATTTCTTTACTCTTTAAATTTTTAGGAGTGCAAAATACGTAAATTTTATTTTAATATTCAAACAATTCCGTGTGAATAATTTTTAAATTAAGCCAACTTTTCAAAAACTAGCCTAAAATTTGTTTAAATATGATTTGAAAAGGCTGATATAATAGTTAACTTCGCTTTCGATTTTGCAAGTGTAAAACTACAAATTAAATCGATAATAATTTCTTCTAAAAATAGCTTATATCATGACACAAAAAACTAAAATTATTTATACTAAAACTGATGAAGCTCCTGCTTTAGCAACCTATTCATTACTTCCAATAGTAAATGCTTTTACTAAATGTGCAAATATTAATGTGGAAACCAAAGATATTTCGTTAGCAGGTAGAATTATTGCAAACTTTCCTGAGTATTTAACAGAAAACCAACGTATTACTGATGATTTAGCTTTATTAGGTGAATTAGCTACAAAACCAGAAGCAAACATTATCAAACTACCAAACATTAGCGCCTCAATACCACAATTAAAAGATGCCATTAGAGAATTACAAACAAAAGGTTATAACATTCCTAACTATCCTGATTCACCACAAAACGACAAAGAAAAAGAAGTAAAAGCGAAATACGATAAAATTAAAGGAAGTGCTGTAAACCCTGTTCTTCGAGAAGGGAACTCTGACAGAAGAGCTCCGAAAGCTGTAAAGAATTACGCAAAACAGCACCCTCATAGCATGGGTGCATGGGCATCAGATTCTAAATCACATGTTTCACACATGAATGTTGGAGATTTTTATCACTCTGAAAAATCTGTAGAAGTTGCTCAGGCAGGAAATGTAAAAATTGAATTGGTTGATGCTTCAGGAAAAACTATTGTTTTAAAAGAAAAAACAGCTTTAAAGGCTGGTGAAATTATTGATACTTCAATAATGAGTAAAAGTGCACTAAGAAAATTTATTGCTGAACAGATTGAAGATGCAAAACAAAAAAACATCTTGTTTTCGGTGCACTTAAAAGCTACCATGATGAAGGTTTCTGACCCAATCATCTTTGGTCATTTTGTTTCTGTATTTTTTGCTCCGGTTTTCGAAAAACATGCTATTACTTTTAAAACTTTAGGTGTAGATGTAAACAATGGATTAACTGATTTATATACAAAAATCAATCAATTACCTGAAGCTGAAAAAAATGAAATAATTGCAGACATTAAATCTTGCTATGCTAACAGACCAGAATTAGCCATGGTTGATTCTGATAAAGGAATTACCAACTTACATATGCCAAACGATGTAATTATTGATGCGTCGATGCCAGCTTACATCCGTAGTTCGGGTAAAATGTGGGGACCAGATGGCAACCCAAAAGACACTAAGTTTATTATTCCTGATACAAGCTATGCAGAATTATATCAAGAAATTATTGAAAACTGTAAAAAACATGGGGCTTTTAACCCGACAACAATGGGTAGTGTACCAAATGTAGGCTTAATGGCTCAGGCTGCCGAAGAATATGGTTCTCATGATAAAACGTTCCAAATAACAACTAGCGGCACAGTTAAAGTTGTTGATGAAGGTGGAAAAGTATTGATGGAACAACAAGTTTACGAAGGCGATATTTTTAGAATGTGTCAGACCAAAGATGCTCCAATCCAAGATTGGGTTAAACTTGCTGTTTCTAGAGCAAGAGCAACAGGTTCACCTGCTGTTTTTTGGTTAGATAATAACAGAGCCCATGATGCAAAAATTATTGAAAAAGTAAAAAAGTACTTACCAAACCACGATACCAAAGGATTAGAAATTCATATTTTATCTCCTGTAGATGCCATGAAATTTACTTTAGATAGAATAAGAGAAGGAAAAGACACCATTTCTGTAACAGGAAACGTATTGAGAGATTATTTAACTGATTTATTCCCAATACTTGAAGTTGGAACAAGTGCAAAAATGCTTTCAATTGTACCATTAATGAATGGTGGCGGCTTGTTTGAAACTGGTGCTGGTGGTTCTGCTCCAAAACATGTTGAACAATTTGTGAACGAAGGTCATTTACGTTGGGATTCGTTAGGTGAATTTTTAGCTTTGGCCGTATCGTTAGAACATTTGAGTGAAACCACTAACAATGCAAAAGCAAAAATATTGGCCGACACTTTAGACGAGGCAACAGGTAAGTTTTTGGAAGAAGACAAATCTCCATCGCGTAAAGTCAAAGAATTAGACAATAGAGGTAGTCATTTTTATTTAGCCATGTACTGGGCTCAATCTTTGGTTAAACAAACTAAAGATGCTGAATTAAGCGCTCTTTTTGCAAAAACTGCAACAGCTTTAACTGAAAAAGAAACTACTATTGTTAATGAGTTAAATGAGGCGCAGGGCTCTTATGTTGACATTGATGGCTACTATTTTCCCTCTGTTGAAAAAGTGCAAAAAGCAATGTGTCCGAGTAAAACATTAAATTCTATTTTGGAAGAAATTACTTCTGCACAATTAGCATAAAAATGAATTAATAAAACTTAAAATCCCATTCGATATCGAATGGGATTTTTTTCGAGTAATAGCTATTATTTTTGGGTAACAATTTGAAAAATATCGTTACTCTATTAATTGAATTCGTTAAAATTTCATAAAAACCACAAGTATTTGACTAGAGTTTAAAAACTCTATCTGATTTTTATATCTTTACAGTAAGATTTACAAAATGTCTGATTCAATAGTTATTATACCAACCTACAACGAAAAAGAAAACGTTGAAGCCATGATTCGAAAAGTTTTTTCGTTGAGCAAGGCCTTTGATATATTAATTATTGATGATGGTTCACCTGATGGCACTGCTGATATTGTTAAAAGATTACAAAAAGAATTCCCGAATCAATTGTACATTGAAGAGCGTAAAGGAAAACTTGGATTAGGAACTGCCTACATTCATGGTTTTAAATGGTCGCTAAGCCACGATTATCAATATACTTTCGAAATGGATTGTGATTTTTCACACAACCCAGAAGATTTATTAAAACTATATCATGCTTGTAATAATGAAGGTGCAGATTTAGCTATTGGTTCAAGGTACATTAAAGGGGTAAATGTAGTAAACTGGCCTATGGGCAGAATTTTAATGTCGTATTATGCTTCCGCTTATGTCCGCTTTATAACAAGAATGAACATTAGAGATACTACATCTGGTTTTAAATGTTACAGTAGAAAAGTATTAGAAGCCATTAATTTAGAAAAAATCAAATTTAAAGGTTACGCCTTCCAAATTGAAATGAAATATGCTGCTACCAAACTCGGCTTTAAAGTAGTAGAAATTCCTATTATTTTTACCGACCGCCAACAAGGCGCCTCTAAAATGAGTGGTGGAATTTTTAAAGAAGCTATTTTCGGTATCATTCAAATGAAGATTCGTAGCTGGTTTATGAGTTACAAGTCCTAATTTTTATTTGCTCAATTATTAAATATTTCCTATTATTGGTAAGATTATAAACCCTAAAAATATACAACATGAAATTATTACAATTTGTTATGGCCGCTGCAATCTGCGTTTTTGTTACCAATGCATCCGCTCAAGACTTAAGAAAAGGTGGTTCAAGCTTTGGTAAAGTAGAATCGAACGGTGACGTTAGAATTAATGGGAGTGTTAAAGGCAAGTTTGAAAGTAATGGAGACATTAGAGTTAATGGAAGCGTTAAAGGTAAAATTGAAAGCAATGGCGACATCAGAAAAAATGGTTCTGTAGTTGGTAAAGTAGAGTCGAACGGTGATGTTAGAATTAGCGGAAGCGTTAAAGGTAAAATTGAAAGCAACGGTGATATTAGAAAAAATGGTAGTGTTGTTGGTTCAGCTAAAGGTGTAAAAAAAGAACAAGCAGCAGTTATCTTCTTCTTCGAATTTTTTGACATTTGATTAACTCATCATTGAGTATGTGTCTGGGCAAGCTCAACATGACAAATAAAAAAGCAACCTAAAGGTTGCTTTTTTATTTGTCCGATAATTTATTTAAGAGTTTCTTGGCTTGAGTAATATCGTAAAGGTCTTCAATTAAATTAGATTTTCTAGGAGTAGATTCCACTACCATTTTTAAAATTATTTTGGCTTCTTCTTTTCGTTTAACCTCACTCAAATATTCGGCATAATAAAACAAATTTGAAATAGATTTGGGGTTCACCGCCAAAGCCTTTTTTAAATAATCTTCGGCTACTTGCTTTGATGGCCAAGTAATTATTAACGGTATATGGGGTACTTTGTAATTAATTACTCCAAGGATCTTATATCCTGCTCCATCATTAAATTTTGGATTTAAAGCAATTAATTTTTCAGTATGTAGCTTTACTTTATCTGCCAAGCCATTTTTAGCTGAGCTCACCACGCCTAAACTTTCTCCATATTTGCTGAAATTAGCGATATACCAAAGCAGTATGGCTTCGTTTTTAGGGTATTTCACTATTGCTTTTTCACCCAATAAAGCTCCTAACTGATAGTTGTGCTGCTGATCGGATTTTGTTCGAACTACAAACGCTGCCTTATAATAATAGGAGAGTAATAAATATTCTATGGCTTTTTCATCGTTAGCAGTTCCTATTTCTTTAGTAAAAAAGTCAAGGGCTTTATTAATATTAATAGAATCAACTTTTAAATCTTGATGTTTTTCTGCACGAATTTGATAGTAATGGACACCTTGCTCAAAAAGAGTTTGAGCCTTGCAAAATGCAAAGCTCAAATTCATTAGTAATAATATAACTATTTTATGTTTCATTTACTATTTCGTCATTGCTCTTCTCCCTCGTGCTTTTATTTTTTCAATTGTTAAAAACATTGCAGGAACTATTACTAATGTTAAGAATGTTGCAAAAGTCAATCCAAAAATAATTGTCCACGACATTGGTCCCCAAAACACTACGTTATCTCCACCAAAATATATTTGAGGATCTAAATCGGTAAACAAAGTAAAGAAATTTATATTCATTCCAACTGCTAACGGCATTAATCCTAAAATTGTTGTGATTGCCGTTAATAAAACTGGTCGTAACCGTGTTTTTCCTCCTTCAATCAAAGCACCTCTAATTTCATCAATCGAAAGTTTTTCACTTTCCTCCATACCTAGTTCTTCTTTTCGTCGCGCCATAATTAACTTGGTATAATCAATCAATACTATGGCATTATTCACCACAATACCCGCCAACGAAATTATTCCAATCATGGTCATCATAATTATAAAATCCATTTGGAAGATTACCAAACCCAACAATACACCAATTAAACTAAACAATACTGCTGTTACAATAATAACAGGTGCCGATACAGAATTAAATTGAGCAACAATAATCAAAAAGATTAAGAAAACTGCAATCATCAATGCTGTACTCAAAAACTTCATCTCTTTGGCTTGATCTTCTTGTTGACCAGTGAATTTCCATGTGTTTTTTTCATTTACATGGTAACCTGACAATGATTTTTTAATATTTTCAACTACTTCATTGGCATTGTAATTTTCCAATACATTAGATTGTAGTGTAACCAAACGTTTTTGATTTTTACGATTAATAGAACTGTAGGTTGCAGATTTTTCAGCTACAGCTACGGCCGATATTGGAACCTGTACAATTTTACCATTAGAAGGATCTCGAAAAGTAATCAATTGATTCATGATTTTTTCTACATTATATCGAGATTCGTCACTCATGCGTAAGATAATCTTATAATCATCCTCTCCTTCTTTATATTTGGAGATTTCTTTACCAAATAATGCTGTACGAATTGCAGAACCTATTTGTGCTGTTGACACATTAAAACGACGTGCTTTTTGTCTATCAATATTGATTAACAACTCGGGTTTACCCGACTGTATATCTAATTTCAACTCTTCTATTCCGGGAATGTTTTGGCTATTGATAAATTGTTTCATTTCTTCAGCATCATCAATCAATACCTCATAATCCTCACCAGAAATTTCAATATTAATTGGTTTCCCGGTTGGTGGACCTGCAGGGTCTTTATCTACTGTAATTTGAGCGCCAGGAACTTTTCGAGTCAAATCTCTAATATCATTCATAATAGCGTTTGTACTCATTCCTTTTCGCTCATTAAATGGAACAAAAGTTACCGTAATCCTGGCTTTTTCTGGAGTATCCCCCATAGAAACACCCTGCGCAGGATCTGAAGTCCCTTGTCCAACCTGACTAATAATTGACTCTACAATAAAACCTCTTTTTATCTTTTCTCCTCTTACTTCAATTTCTTCATTAAAGTAACTCATTACTTTTTCTTCTATTTCTTTTGCAACTTGATTGGTCGATTCAATGTCAGTTCCGATAGGTTGTTCAACAAAAATATTCAGGTATTTAGGCATGTTTATAGGGAAAAATTCAACCTTAGGAGTAGCTACACCTAAAATAACAAACGATAAAATCAACAATAAAAATGTACCTAAAATTAATTTTCTTGGATTCTTTTTAGATAAGGCTTTACTTAAAAAGTTCTTGTAAGAATTTTCTAATTTAGGTAAAACTTTCGTTTGAAAATACTTTGTTGCTGGGCTATAAAAGAAAGTAGTGGTAATTACTGTTAATCCACCTGCAATAATTAAGTTACCAAAACCCATCGAACCAAAAATGCTAAACATCAAACCAACCATTACTACTGTAACTGAAGTAATTAATATTTTTTTCTTGTTGGCTGGTTTTTCTTCCAATTTCATGAAAACCGAAGTAAAAACTGGGTTGATAACCAATGCTACAAACAACGACGAACCTAAAACAATCATTAACGTTATTGGTAAATATTTCATAAACTCACCCATCAGTCCTGGCCAAATAGCCAATGGAATAAAAGCTGCTAATGTTGTTGCGGTAGAAGCAATGATTGGCCATGCTACCTCTCCAGCTCCATAAATTGAGGCTTTAACCAATGGATATCCCTCATCGTGTAAACGATAAATGTTTTCGACAATAACAATGCCGTTATCTACCAACATACCAAGAGCCAAAATCAATGAAAACAATACCATCATATTTAGTGTAACTCCCATCGCACTCAACACCATAAAAGCTAAGAACATAGACATTGGAATAGCTATTCCTACAAAAAGTGCATTACGTAGGCCTAAAAAGAATAATAGCACTCCAACAACAAGTAACATTCCAAAAATGATACTATTTTCCAATTCATCAACCTGAGTTCTTGTCTGTTCCGACATATCACTTGTAATGGAAACCGACAAGCTTTGAGGGAATTCGTTTTGTTTTAAATCTTCAATGATAGCTGAAATAGCATCGGAAACCTCCAATAAATTCTCACCACTACGCTTAAACACATCACACATTACCACAGGCTTGCCAAACTCACGAGCATAAGAATCTCTATCCTTACCTTCAAAAGTGATTTCTGCAATATCTCTTAAATAAACTATATCTAGTTTTTCTTGCTTTACGATAAGGTTTCCAATATCCTTCCAATCTTTAAAATCTCCAACAGTTCTTACACTTCGTTTAATATCATCGACCAATAAATCGCCGCCGGAAATGGTCATATTCTCATAAGCTACTGCATTTTCAATATCATTAAAACTGATGTTCATGCTTTCCATTTTTTGAACATCAACTTTAATTTTTACTTCTTTGACCTGAGTCCCTCTAATATCAACTTTAGTAACTTGTGGTAAAGCTTCAATTCTATCTTCTATTATTTCGGCATAATCTTCTAGCAATTCAGCCGAAAAATCGCCAGATAAATTCACATTCATTACCGGAGTTAGTTCTGAAAAATTCATTTCAAAAACATTTGGCTCCATTGGTAAATCGGTAGGAAAATCAGTATTACTTTTTGCTTTATCTACTGCATCTTTAACCTTTTGAAGAGCCTTTTCTGGCGAAACACTAAAATCAAACACTACTCTAATTGAAGAGTAACCTTGTATTGAATTTGATGTTAATTTGTCTATTCCAGAAATGGTTTTAATCTCTTTCTCAATCGGTCTGGTAATTAATTTTTCGATATCTACGGGTGAATTACCTGGATACGGTGTCCCCACATATATTTCAGGAGTAATTACTTCAGGAAAAGCTTCACGAGGCATAGAAACATAAGACAAAACACCTGCTATTAATACAATAGCGGTTAAAACAAATACTGTTGTTTTATTTTTTACAGAAAGCGTGGATAGTCCAAACTGCTTCAATCCTTTATTATTTTGATTGTTCATATTTTTTTATTTATCAGTTCTATTTTACAACTTCTACTTGGTCTCCATCCTGAACACTTCTTGAACCTTTATCAACGTATTTTTCAGATCCATTTAAGCCTTCTTGTATCACAGTTTGGCCTTGATACGACAATCCTGGTTTAATTATAACTTTTTTAACCATTTGTTTTTTGGGGTTTCCTCCTAGAACATAAACATAATTATTCCCTGTTCTATCCTGTTGAATAATACTTGAAGGAATAACAACAGCTGAGTCTTGAGAAAAATCTCTGATACTTATATCTGCCAGCAAATTAGGTTTTAACTCCGTTTTTACATTTGATAAATCAATGTAAATTTTAAACGAACGATTGTTTGGATTAATAAAATCTGAAACTCTACTCAATTTGGCTTCAACAGTTTGATTAATTGTTGGAAATTTTACTTGAACAGGTGTTCCTTCTTTTAAAATACTGATATAGTTTTCAGAAACATCTGCTTTAATATACGTTTCGTTATAATTGATAATTCTTGCCACTGGTATTCCAGGATTAGCCGATTCTCCCACTTTTGGTAAAATTTCATCAACCACACCAGTAATTGGCGATTTTACCACATACATGTTAGCCTGTTGTTTAACCGTTATCAATCTTTGTTCTAAAGATTCTTTGTTTGTTTTTGCTTGAAGATATTGAACCTCTGAACCTATTTTTTCTTTCCAAAGTCGCTCTTGTTTTTCAAAAATCTGTTTAGCCAATTCCAATTGAGTTTCAACTTCGTTTAATGTAGATAAAATAACATCGGCATCAATTTTCAAGATTACATCACCTTTATTTACCACAGAACCTTCTTTTACCATTATGGCAGTAATGGTTCCAGGCGCTTCGGGAAAAAGCAATGCATTTCCACCTGTTTCTACAGCTCCCTGAACATCAACAAAATGATTAAATGTTTTAACCTCAACATTACTTAATGTAACTATTGGTAGTCGTAAATTAGTATCCGCAGCTTTAATTTGCTGGTCAATTACCGCAATTTGAGCGGCAATTTCATCATACACTGTTTTTAAAGAATCTTTCTTTTCTTTTAAAGCCGATAAGCTATCATTTTCGTTATTATTTCCACAAGAGAAAGCCAACAACGCCATTCCTATTAATATTATTGATTGTTTCATTGTAAGTGTTGAATTTATTTTTGGTTATTGATTTTTTCCTAAAGCGATGTTTAATTGCGATGAAGCATTTAACAAGTCAAGTAATGATTTAATATATTTTGCCTCTGTTTCTAAATATTGAGTTTGAGACTGCATAAGCTCCATACTTGAAATAACTCCCTCGGTATACTTTTTCATCGAATTGTTGTTGATTTTTTCAGCAATTTGTAATCCGTCTTTCTGATTTAAATAAATACTATATGACGAGGTATAGTTAGATTTTGCTTGCTGTACCTTTAGCAATAAACTTTGTTCCACCTGTTTTGATGTGTTCATTGCTTTTTCGTAATCCAATCGAGCCTGTCCAACCTTTGCCAGCCTCATTCCTCCTGAAATTATCGGTAGTTTTATAGATAATCCCCACAGAGTAGAGGGATACCATTTTCCACCACTAAAAACTTCAAATTTATTACTCATATTTTGTTGTTGGTGATTAAAAAACGCCGCTACTTGTGGTGCAAATGCATATTTTTCTTTTCGTAAATTCAATTTCATTAAATCTTCGTTTACTTTAATAATTTGATTTTCAATGTGATTTTCTGCTTTAAACTCTTTAGCTAAAGCATCAGACGGGTCAACAGCGGTTAACAATACATCAATATTATCGGCTAACGAAATGTTTGTAAGCAATTCCATTCCCATTTGAAACTTAAGTAGGTTTAAAGCTATTTCCTTTTGTCTTTTTGCTTCAGTTAAGGAATTATTGATATTATTAAGCGTCAAACGAAGTTGGTCGACACTTTGTTCTTCTACAAATCCCTCCTGATAAATTCGCTGAGTTTCTTCATAAAGCTTTGAAGTCGAGGTTACAATCTCTTCTAAAATCTTCAAATTTACATCAGCAACCAATCCAAGGTAATAGGCCTGAGCAACATCTTCTCTTACCATCAACTCTGTTTTTTCTAAACTTTTCTCTGTTAAACTTTTATAGGTCCGAGATGCTTGAAGACCTACAATATAAGATCCATCGAATAGTAATTGAGTAGCAGTAAGTTTGGCTGTAGTATTATAATCTGTACCAAACTTCAATTCTGCAAACTCATCTTTTGGAGCTAACGGATTAAAAGCAGATGCTGGAACCAAGCTAACAGGTAAATCTAAAAAATTTTGAAATTGTGCCTCAGCAGTTACTTGTGGCAAACCAATACCTGTGGTTTCCATCACCTTTTTTTTAGCAATTAAAACGTCCTTTTCAGCACTCACTCGCTGATAGTTATTTTTTAAGGCATACTCCTGAGCTTGCTTAAGTGTAAAAACACCTTCGTTTTGTGCAGTAGCAGAAAACAATAAAAGAGTTATCGTTGATAATAATAGAACAAATTTCATATTAAAAATTTAAATTTTCGTTTTTGATCTTGGATTTTAAATATTCCCTTCCTTTTTCACTGGCTATACCACGGACATGGTATCTAGCTATTTCTCGGTGCAACGTTTCAAAAGAAAATGGTCGATTGGGAAAAAACTCATTATCGAACATTTTATCAATCATACCTACATAGATTCTAGCTACAATTTCAGGATTTACATTAT
Source organism: Flavobacteriales bacterium (assembly GCA_050248475.1). Lineage (GTDB taxonomy): Bacteria > Bacteroidota > Bacteroidia > Flavobacteriales_E > Vicingaceae > Vicingus. The sequence continues at coordinate 29,883 of JBFWSH010000013.1, read as the reverse complement.
CCCTATATAACCCTTGGCTTATTCCATCATTAATGTTTTGCACCATCATCTCATAAATAAAACAATGCTTATGATTTTCCATTAATTTCCATGCGTCAGGATAATATTTTTGTAAATCAAACATTACAGCAGGTTGAATATTTTGCAGCTTTTCACTTATTCTTTTGTTCACTAAAAACAACTCATCAATAGCATTACCTTTTTCTTCAGCAAAGCCGCAAAGCATGCATTGTTCAGCAGTAACAGTTAATTCTACACACTGTTTAACAAGATCTTTCTTATCAGACACAAATTGATAAAGGGTTTTTTTAGATATTCCAAGATGACTAGAAATATCGTCCATGGTTAAACTCTTTATGCCATACCTCATAAAGAGTTCTGTAATTGCAAGTATGAGTTGTTCTTTGGTTTCCATGGGGACAAAAATAGGAAACATTTTTGCTTATGGAAACGTTTTTTGTTTAAAATGTTTCCGTTAAACTCTAAAAAAAGAGCTAAAAAGCTCTTTTTCAGTATTATATTTTTTAATTAGCTGAAACCAATACTGGTATTTCAATCAAATGTACTTTTGCTAAATACATTTCTAGTTCTAATTTCCAATTGGTCTTATCATCTAATTTAGGCAACATCGTTTTATAGTACTCAATACCAGAAAGTAAATTATCTTTGAATGAATTAAAGTATTTTAATTTACGTTCATTAATTGCTTCTGGTTCCGTATTATTTATTTCTTTGTTCAAATAATCAATATACATCCCTAATTCTTTGATATACATGTTTGGGCGATAGGTATCATTTAATAAGTTGTTTCTACCATAAATGTGCCCAACCATTTCTTGTAACGTTGATTTTTTACTAAAATAAGCCATATTTGGGCCTGGGCAAACTGATATACCTTTACCATCAGACGATTTCAATAAATTATTCTCGGTATAAGCCGTCATAACCAACCCTGCACAAAGGCAAGATTTTACGGTTATTTTGTTGTATTTTCTTTGATATTCCGCTTTATCGGTAAGGTTTTTACCATCCAACTCAGCAATTTTTAATTTCTGGTATTGGCGCGATGCTAAACAAATGGGTTTATCGGTAAACTCTTTGTTGTACAGTTTTAAATACTGACTAGGACAGGGACTACCAGGCTTACCTGATAGTATTTTCTCATCTCTTTCGTTGTCTTTTGTATTTCCAACAACACAGTTAAAAGGCACACCAATTGGTGAAATATCACTTAAATACAAATCGTCTTCTGTTGCTTTTGAAAGCAAATTAAAGGTATCGTTATCAATGTTAACAGCCTCGGGAACCAATAAAAATGGTGTTCCCCAACCTACACTATCAACATTATAATAATCAGTTAAAAATTGGTGTTCAGTTATATTTCCGACACCACCTTGTGCTGTTACCAACATTTCCATTGGCTTTTTTAATCTTTTTCTTCCTGCGGCTTCCAAGGCATCATTTAGTATTTGATGAACTTCTGTAACAAGGGTTTCTCTGTTCTGTTTAAATTCCTCTAAGATTGGCCCCATTAAAAATCCATCGGTGGCAAATGCATGCCCGCCACAGTTTAATCCAGATTCCACGCGGTATTCAGAAACCCAAATTCCTTTTTTTGCTAAAAATTTACCTTGAACCAAAGCTGAACGATAATCACTCACCTTTAAAATTACCTTTTTATCAATCTTTTCATCTTCATTTGGAAAAAATCCTTCAAAATTTGATAAATAACTATATAATCTCGGATTTAACCCTGCTGATAAAACTAACCCCGATTTCAGCGTACTATTTGCAAAACCACGTACTGCAGCATGTGCATCATTAAATTCTATGGGTAGTTGTTCTCCTTTTTCGTTGTAGTTATCTCTATCTAGCTTAGTCATGATATTAATATCAATAGACCCCACAACCATACTCGCTCTTAACCAATTTTGAATTGATGCTTTAACTTCTGTTTCTTTTTCTTCCAACATTCTTAAATATTCTTTCTTAAGCGTTGAAAAATCAGGTAGCATTTCAAAGTATTTAGTTATTTCACTCCCTTTTTCAAAAGAGGAATTTTTTAATTCTTGAAATTTATCATTAACCATGTGGTTAACCATATCCAGGTAAGCTGTTATACGCTTAGCTCTTTTATCAAATTCGTTTTTATGTATGGGAGTAAATGGGAAATTGAATTTTGTGGAATAAAACTCTCTAAGTCGTTCAAGCAACATATCATCACCAGCAGATAAAACCGAGGAAATACCATAATGAGCAACTTTTACCGGTGTATCAACCGTAAAGCCAATACCCATTACTGGTATATGGAAATTATGCGAAAATGTCATATCAATAAGTGTCTTTCGTATTTTAACTCACAAAGGTAAGTAATAATATTATCAAATACCCTTAAAATAAGCCATAGGCAAAAAAAATAGGTTAAACGACATGATATCAATTACATTAAGTAAAATAAAAAACTATTAATTTAAGTTTATTGATTTTCTTACATTTGCTTTTTAAACAAAAACTCATGATTAAATTTTTCAATTTTCTTATAGTAGCATTTTTCACTACAACACTTATCTCTTGTGGTGGAGACAAAAATGAAACTGACACAAATAAAAAGGAGACCCAAACTTTATTTGGCGACACTTTAGACATTGCATTAAATCAAAATGTAATTGGATTTGATCCTATTAAAATTACTGATGGATACTCGTCTCAAGTATTAGGGCAACTATACGAAAGCCTTGTAAAATTTAATGCTAAAGATTTAAGTATTGAACCAATGCTAGCAGATAGCTGGACAATTGATGAAAGTGGTTTAGTTTATACTTTTACATTAAAAAAGGGAGTTTATTTTCATGATAATACTTGCTTCTCTGGAGGAAAAGGCAGAGAGTTAAAAGCTGAAGATGTTTTATACAGTTTTAATAGAATTTGTAACAGCGAAGTAAATTATGCTTATAGCATTATAAAAAACAAATTGGTTGGTGCGAAAGAAGCTTTTCAAACTTCAGATTTTACAACAGTTGAAGGCATCAAAGTAATTGATGATTATACTGTTAGTTTTACCCTATCAAAACCATCATCAAACTTCTTGCAAACACTTGCTACCATAAGTCTTGCAATAGTTCCGAAAGAAGCATTTGATAAAGAAAAATTTGACATTGTTGGTACAGGTCCATTTGTGTTTGATAAAAATTCAAATCAAAATACAATAATTACATTAAAACGAAATTCAAATTATCACCAATTAGATTCTTCTGGAAACAAATTACCTTATCTAGATGCTGTTTCTTTTCATATGATCGAGTCTAGTCAAGAACGGTTAGAGCAATTTGAAAGTAAAAAACTAGACATTATTGTTGATTTGCCTTCTGCATCAATAAAAAATGTGGTTGAAAACCAAATTTCTGATTTTGAATCAAAACCACCCAAATATGTTTTAGGAAGATATCCTGAATTGGTTACCGTTTATTTAGAATTCAACACTAAAACTGAACCTTTTAAAAACAACAAGGTTAGACAAGCTATTGCTATGGCTATTGACAAAATTAAATTGGTTGATGTTGTTTTAAATGGTGAGGCATACGGACCAGCACTAAATGGGTTAGTTCCTCCAGTAATTAAAGGGTATGACTATGAATCTGTAATTGGAATTGAACACAATGTTGATAAAGCGAAAAAAATGCTTGCTGATGCAGGGTATAAAAACGGAGAAGGTTTACCTTTAATCAAATTTTATATTAGCGGTAACGAAAATCAAACGTTGAGAGTAGCTTTAGAAATCCAAAAACAATTGCTATCAGAAATAAATATAAATACAGAAATTGTTACTGTTACTTTTGCTGAAAAGTTGGCTCTTGATAAAATGGCTCATGGCAGCATGGGTATCTCAGCGTGGCTAGCCGACTACCCTACACCAGATAATTTTTTAAATATTGGATACGGAGGTTATGTTCCAAACTCTCTTAATGAACCTTCTTTTCCAAATGCATCGCGCTTTGTAAACAATGAGTTTGACAACTACTTTGAACAAGCAATAATATCTACTGATGAATTGAAAAGAAACGAATTATGTTTAAAAGCTGAACAAATTTTAGTTAATGAAGCACCTATCATTCCGTTATGGTATAACGAAAATTATAGACTTTTTCAATCTACTGTAGTTGGCTACCAACCTAATGTTATGCATATTCATGATCTTGCAAAGGTGAGAATTGTAAAACAAGTCAACGCCTCAACTAAAAAGTAAAAAAAGCATTTTTAAGGAATTAACTTACCTACTGTAAGTCAATTCCTTATTTATTTTCAGATATTTGTAACCTCTTCAATAAATATCTTGAAGTTAAGTAATATGTGGTTTAATCTTTCTAAAATCATTCTAAAAAATCGGTTGGCAATTCTAATAATTATTGGGGTTATTACTGCAATAATGTTATTTTTTGCTCAAAATGTACGAATGAGCTACCAAATGGCTCAGATGCTTCCAAAAACTGATTCGACTTATATTGATTACGAAAATTTTAGATCAACATTTGGAGCTGACGGTAGTGTAGTTGTTTTGGGAATAAAAAACGAACAATTATTTGAACTCAACAATTTTAATGCTTGGTACGATTTGACCAAAAACCTTAAAAACATTAAGGTTCCCTTTAAAAAAGGAAAAGAAAAATTAATTGTTAATGGAGTAACTGAAGCACTTTCAATCGCAAATGCATACACACTTACTAGAAATACTGCCAAAAAACAATTCGACCTTGAACAACTAGTGGTTAAAAAACCAACTACCCAACTTGAAGTTGATTCATTAAAAGAAGTTCTTTACAGCTACCCATTTTATGAAGGGTTTTTATATTCAGATTCAACTCAAGCAACATTGATTGCTGTAACTTTAAATAGAGAAGTATTAGACTCTAAATACAGAAATGGGATATTCGATGCCATTGATGAGAAAGTTGAGGCATTTGAAAACAAAACAGGTTTTGAAGTTCATAAATCTGGGTTACCATTAATTCGAGCAAACTCATCAACAAAAGTTGCTTCGGAAATAAAACTGTTTCTATTGTTGTCAATTTTGATAACAGCACTCATTTTGTATTTGTTTTTCAGATCATTTAAAGCAACCATGTACTCGCTTTTAGTAGTCTGTATTGGTGTTATCTGGTCAATGGGCATTTTGGTGTTGTTTGGTTTTGAAATTACTATTTTAACTGGATTAATTCCTCCACTTTTAATTGTTATTGGTATCCCAAACTGTATATTTTTACTTAACAAATATCATTCTGAATACAAAAAACACGGTAACCAAATAAAATCGTTAAGTAGAGTTATTCAAAAAACGGGTAATGCTATTTTCTTAACTAATACTACTACTGCTGTTGGTTTTGCTACTTTTATTTTTACTAAGAGTTCTATTTTGGTTGAGTTCGGTATTGTTGCCGCAATAGACATTTTATTAGTGTTTGCTCTATCTATTCTGCTAATACCTATTATCTTTAGTTTTTTGAAAGAACCCAAAGACAGACATGTAAAACACCTAGAAAATAAACTTATGGAAAAAATGGTAGACAAGCTTGTTTACCTTGTTAGCTACCACAGAAAATACATTTACATTGCAACAGTAACTATTGTGGCTTTTGGTTTTTATGGTATTTCGCTAATTAAAACTACAGGAAATATTGTTGACGATTTACCAAAAAATGACCCCATAGTAACTGATCTTAAATTTTTTGAAAAAAACTTTAGCGGCGTTATGCCCTTTGAAGTTGTTATTGACACAAAAAAGAAAAATGGTGTTTTTTCTGAAAATGCCCGGGTTTTATACAAAATCAAAAAATTACAAAAAGTAATTTCGGATTATCCGCAATTCTCAAAACCTCTTTCTGTGGTAGAAGCCATACAATTTTCTTATCAAGCCTACAAAAAAGGTAATCCTAAATTTTATATTTTACCTCCTGCGACAGAATTAAATAAATTAAAGGAGTATATCTCTAAAGATTCTACCAGCAAAAATTTTTCTTCTTTTATTGACAGCAATAATCAACTAACCAGAGTAAGTTTTCAGATGGCAGATATTGGAACCGAAGAAATGGAAATGTTGCTTACTGAAATAAAACCAAAAATTGATTCTATCTTTAGCCCTGATGAGTATAAAGTAACCTTAACTGGTACTAGTGTCGCATTTCTAAAAGGGACAAATTACTTGGTTGAAAATTTATTTACTAGTTTGGCTTTAGCGATTTTGTTAATTGCATCTATTATGTCTATTTTGTTCTCTTCTATTAGAATGGTTGTTGTTTCTTTAATACCAAATCTAATTCCTCTTATTACTACTGCTGCATTAATGGGCTATATTGGTATACCCATAAAACCATCTACTATACTTATTTTTAGTATCGCTTTTGGAATATCAGTAGATGATACTATTCACTTTTTAGCTAAATACCGCCAAGAACTTAAGAACCATACTGTTGGGCTAAAAAAATCAATTTTAATAGCTTTAAAAGAAACAGGAGTGAGCATGATTTACACCTCAACCATTTTATTTTTTGGTTTTGGAGTATTTACAGCTTCTAGTTTTGGAGGTACTGTAGCTTTAGGATTTCTGGTGTCATTTACTTTATTAATGGCAATTTTATCGGATTTATTACTTTTGCCATCATTACTTCTATCGTTAGACAAAGCATTAACTACAAAGGCTTTTAAGAAAGAACCTTTAATTGAAATTTTTGATGAAGAAGAAGATATTGAATTGGATGATTTAGAAGTAAAACCTATTGAACATTTAACAGAAGAGTTTGATCAAAACAAGATACTATGAAAGGAATAGTTTTAGCAGGAGGCTCAGGAACTAGACTGCACCCCTTAACACTTGCAGTGAGTAAGCAATTAATGCCTATTTATGATAAACCCATGATTTACTATCCTCTTTCGGTATTAATGAGTGCTGGAATTAATGAAATTCTCATTATTACCACTCCTCATGACAATCCGAGCTTTAAAACTCTTTTAGGAGATGGAATCCAATTTGGCTGTAAGTTTACTTATGCAATACAAGAAATTCCGAATGGATTAGCACAGGCTTTTGTTATTGGCGAGGATTTTATTGGTAATGATAAAGTGGCTCTTATTTTAGGTGACAATATCTTTTACGGAACAGGCTTAGATGATTTGTTAGCTCAAAAGACAAACCCAGATGGTGGAGTTGTTTTTGCTTACCATGTTAGTGACCCAGAACGCTATGGTGTTGTTGAATTTGACAAAAATCACAAAGCTATTTCCATTGAGGAAAAGCCAGAAAAACCAAAATCAAATTATGCTGTGCCAGGTTTATATTTTTATAACAACGATGTGGTGAAAATTGCTAAAGAACTAAAACCTAGTAAAAGAGGAGAATACGAAATAACTGATGTGAATAAAAAATATTTAGAGCAAGGTAACCTTGAAGTAGGTATCTTGGATAGGGGAACTGCTTGGTTAGACACAGGTACTCATGCCTCTTTAATGCAAGCAGGGCAATATGTTCAGGTTATAGAAGAACGTCAAGGATTAAAAATTGGATGTATAGAGGAAATTGCCTACCGCAAAGGCTTCATTACTAAACAACAATTACAAAAATTAGCAGAACCATTGATTAAAAGTGGTTACGGTACTTACCTAATGGATATTGTAAATGAACAATAAAAAAATAGTTTTAGTAACTGGTGGAGCAGGTTTTATTGGCAGTGCTCTTGTTGAAGGCTTAATAAAAGACCCTAACAACTTCGTAGTAGTAGTCGACAATCTTCAAACCGGAAGCAAAGACAAACTGCCTCATGCATTTAACGAGAATTTAAAATTTATTCAATGCGATGTAAACATTGCTTCTGACATTACTAGTGTTTTTCATACCTTCTCATTTGATTATGTTTTTCATTATGCGGCTTTAGTTGGAGTTAAGAGGACTTTAGAAAATCCTATTAAAGTTTTAAACGATATTACAGGAATAAAAAACATATTAGAACTAGCTAAAAACACTGGTGTTAAACGAGTTATGTACGCCTCTTCTTCAGAGGTTTATGGTGAACCAGTTGAATATCCACAACACGAAGAAACCACACCATTAAACTCTCGATTACCTTATGCTATTGTTAAAAATGTCGGAGAGGCATTTTTTAAATCGTACAAACAAGAATTTGGTTTAGATTATACCATTTTTAGATTTTTTAATACCTATGGTCCAAAACAAAGTAAAGATTTTGTTATTTCTAAATTTATTAATGCTGCGCTAAACAATAAAGAAATAACCATTTACGGGAAAGGAGATCAAACACGTACGTTCTGCTTTATGCAAAACAATATTGAAGCCTGTATTACCGCTGCTTTTTCTGATGATTGTGCCAACAAAACCATTAACATTGGTAATAATGTTGAAACTTCGATTTTGGATTTAGCTAAGTTGATTATCAAATTAACCGATTCTAAATCTGAAATAAAATTTTTACCACCCCTTGAAGAAGGCGATATGACCAGAAGACATCCAGATATTACCAACATGAAAAAATTATTAAAAAACAAATCGTTGATTAGCTTAGAAGAAGGAATAAAACTTATTTTAAAAGACCCTTCGTTTATCTTATAGTAAATGCAAAAAATCAAAGATTATATTTCACTGATCAATAAGGAATTAGCTACAATTTCTTATGCCAACAAAGAACCAAAAGAATTATATCTGCCCATCAAATATTCACTCGAATTAGGAGGCAAACGTTTAAGACCTGCATTATTACTGTTAGCCAACGAATTGTTTGAAGGAAAAACTGAAGATGCCATTAATGCAGCGTTAGCTATAGAGATTTTTCACAATTTTACTTTAGTGCATGATGATATTATGGACAATGCTCCATTACGAAGAAATCATCCCACAGTTTACAAAAAGTGGAGCACCAACATTGCTATACTTTCTGGTGATGTCATGTTTGTTCAGTCGCTTCAATTGTTAGCCAAATCAAACCCAACTCATTTGCTTGAAATTTTAAACTTGTTTAATGCTACTGCAATAGAGGTTTGCGAAGGGCAACAACTTGATATGAATTTTGAAACCATCGATAATGTTAGCATTGACGAGTACATTAAAATGATTGAACTAAAAACAGCCGTTTTGTTGGCTACCAGTTTAAAAATTGGTGCTGTATTGGCTAATTCTACTAAAGAAGACGCCAGTCACATTTACGAATTTGGTAAAAATTTAGGCGTTGCTTTTCAATTGATGGATGATATACTCGATTTGTATGGCGACCAAAAGAAGTTTGGAAAACAAATTGGAGGTGATGTGTTGGCAAACAAAAAAACCTACTTACTTTTAAAAGCGAAAGAACTAGCCAAAGACGACACCAAAAAAGAATTGGATTTTTGTTTAAACTCTGCCGTTTTAGATAAAGAAAGTAAAATAAAGCGTGTTACCAAAATTTTCGATGCGCTTAAAATAAAACAAAAAGCAGAAGCCGAAATGGATTTGTTTTATAATACTGCCTTAGCTCATTTAGACTCGATAAATGTAGCTCAAGATAAAAAGCAAGTTTTTGAGGATTTTGCTAAACAATTAATGCACAGAGAAAATTAAACACATTGAAATATCAAAAACACATATTTGTCTGTATCAATCAACGCGACGAAAATGCTGTAAGATGCAGTTGTGGAGAACAGAATGGAACTGAAATTGTGAATCGATTTAAAGAATTAATTCAATCGCACAAATTAAAAATGAAAGTAAGAGCACAACGTGCGAGTTGCTTTGATATTTGTGAACAAGGCCCTGTGATGGTAGTTTATCCTGAAGGTATTTTTTACGGAAGAGTAACCCCAAATGATGTAGAAGAAATATTCACTCGACATATTTTAAACAACCAACCGGTTGAAAGATTACAATTGAATTTTAATAAAAAATGACACATCTTCCGTCTTTAAGCGAACTTACCCCCTATTACAACCGACAAGATTTAATTGAAAAAGTTGTTGCGCAACTGGCCAAAGATTTTAACTGGTTTAACCTTACCGTTACTTTTACAGGAAAAGACTTAACACCATACCAAGAGTTGTTTAACCAAATTTTACCCTTAGTAGATGAAATGCTCAATGACGATTATAACAAACTACAAGCCCTGCTTTACCGAATTGATATTGACTCCGATTTTTTAAACCGTAAACTGAAAGAGGCTGCCCACGCCGATACCGATGAGGTAATTACCGACCTCATAATAAAACGAGAATTACAAAAAATAATTATTCGAGAAATGTATAAGTAAATCCTTATTTTTGATTAAACCATTAATTTCTACATTTCTGATGATACGATTTATCAAAATATTCATTTACACTTTTGGCATAACCTTATCTATAAATTACATATTTGATTTATTTAAAAAATTAGATTTAATATTCTCTATATCCACTTTAACGATAATAATTACATTATTCATTATCTTTCTATTATTTAAAAAAAATGAAAAAGAAAAAGAAAGTTTTATTTATGAACTTTTAATCGCTAGAATAATTATATGGGCTTCAATATCTCTGGTATATATTTTTATCAAAAGGAATATATTGTTTACTAGTTACAATTACTCTTATTATTTATTATAAATATTTTAAATAGTATTAACCACTCTCTAGGCTTTACCAGATTAGAAACATCTCTGTTGTTTTTAACAACTAGATTCCTGCCTTCGCAGGAATGACATAGAAAACTCAATGAACATCGTCATTTCTGTGCAGCGAAGCGGAAACAGGAATCTCTCCCATTCTATCAGTTACAACTATTTATGTTAATAATAACAACCACCCAACTTAAAAGATGTTTCGACTTCATTTTTCTATCCGTCAACTGACGTATGAAAAATTTTGCTCAACATGACAAAAACCTAGACCCCACAAACTAAACACAATATACCACACACTAAAAACAAACCACCATCAACTATCAACCCTTAATACCAAAAGGCACTTTAACACTCAATACAAAATTTCTACCCATATCGTAAATACCATTTGGTTTTAACCTTGATAAATGGTTGTAAAATTTAGTGTTCAGTAAATTAGTCGCACCAATACTTATTTCCATCTTTTGTTTACCCAAAGCAAAGTCAGCTCCAATTTTAGCATTCAACAACACGTACGATGGGGTGGCAGTTTCAAACTCAGCAAAATTATTTTGTGCAAAAATGGTATTGGTGGTTAAACTAATAAACGGGTTTTCCAGTTTCTTAAAATTGTCTAACTCCACTTTTAAGGTATTATTTAAGTTAAAAGCAGGTATTCGTGGCAAATAATTGCCTTGTTGGTCCTTTGCAATAACCATGGCATAGCCCGTTTCAAAATGTAACCAGTGCATAGCGTGTGGATGTATATCAATGGTGCTTTCCAACCCATACAACTGTGCATTGGTTTGGCTGTAAGTAAAAACGGTTTCTTCTCCTATAACCGAGTCTAATGGCGACAAGAAAATGTAATTGTTTATTACGTTATTAAACCCAGCAAATGCTACCGAAACATGTTCACTCACATATTCAAATCCCAAATCAATTTCAAAATTTTGCTCCGTTTTCAAGGCTAAATTTCCAATTTCGTACCTGAATGTTCCTTCGTGTACTCCGTTTGACGATAACTCTGCCAAATTCGGAGCTCTAAAACCACTTGCTAAATTGGTACGAAACAATAATTTTTCGTTTGCCTGATATGTAAACCCTAGCGAACCGTTATAACTATCGTAAAATTGTTTAAAGGCTCTTTTATACCCTTCCTCATCTTGCTCTCCCATTTTAAAACCTTCCACTTTTTTAACATCATAACGCAAACCTGCCATGGTGGTAAATTTGTTTTTACCATATTTAACCATAGCAAAACCACCCGTTTGTTGCTCATTGGCATCGGGTATTAAATTTTCTTCACCACTATTTCTGTTGGTTTGATATTTCCCTTGCGAACCCACAATTACTTCAATGTGATTCATTTCTGGTAAATGCCACTTTACATCATACGAAGTGGTTCTTAACAACATGTTCAATGCTGCTGGGGCAGGATAATTATGATAAACCGTTTCCGGCAACTCGCCTTCTTCGTATTCTGTTCGGTTGTTAATCATATATCCTAAGTTTAGGTTAATGTGTGATTTTTTGATGTAAAAAGTGTTTTGCGTAGAAAGCGTGTGATTGGTAATAATCTGGAATGGAGACAACAACTTGCGTTGTGTATTTTGTTCTCCCAAGTCCTCCGGTATTCCAATTGCTGATTGCAAAAACGAATAGTCAACATCGTTCGTCCACCATTTTTTCATAAATCCTGTACCCGTTTTTAATGCACTTTCGGTATAACGCGTATTGGTAACTCGCTCACCATTTCCTTGCATATAATCGCCATGCGAACTATAACCACCTCTAACTCTATATCGGAAACCATCCGTAGCTCCTTTAAAACCAATATTGGAAGTATAGCCGTTGGTATTCGAAAAATATTTTGTTCCAACATCACCAACAATGGTATTGATGTTTGCGGGACGTTCCGAAATAAAATGCAAAACACCACCCATCGCATCAGCACCATACAGCAACGACGATGGACCTTTTATAATTTCCACTTTATCTATACCAATATCGCTCAATCCTAACCCGTGCTCATCACCAAATTGCTGATTATCAACTGCAATTCCTTCACTAAAAACCAACACTCTATTGTAACTCAGCCCACGAATAACTGGTTTACCAATATTGGTCCCCGTGCTTATCATGTTTACCCCAGCCACATTGGTTAACGATTGCATTAATGTTGGTGAAGATGATTGTGCAAGTTGTTTGTTATCGAACTGAATTACCTCAACAGGATTCTCATTTTGGCTACTGTGATAAACTGAAGAAACCACAAATTCCTTAGTTTCAACAACAGTTGGTTTTAGTATAAAATTAATTGTGGTGTCAGTTTCTATAGATATGGTTTTTAAAATAATATCATACCCTACGTATGAGATTTGTAGTTTGTAGGTCCCTTTTCTACCGAGTTTTAAGGTGTAATTTCCATTTACATCACTCACTACTCCCTTTTTGAGTTCTGGTAAATAAATGTTAACGCCAGGCAAGGTTACATTGGTTTCAAAATCAGAAAGATTTCCACTAATTGTTTGAGCTGATGTGCTCATCGTTCCTATCCAAAAGAGAATAGAAAAAATTGCTATTTTTTTCATCGTTGATTGAATTAAATAATTTTCAAAAAATTGACTTGAACCAGTATAGTTTACTGTTTCGTAAATTATTTAACACACAGGCGGCGCTCGTAACGATTTTATGGCAAGAAATAAGTTTTCGCTAATTAGTTGAAGAGCCCCTAGAGAGCATTCGCCAAGCTCATTCAACACTACCTTACCCGACTCAAAACTTGCTGAAGCTATTGATGCAGATAAATTAAAATTACAAACCAAATCGGTTGGTGAAGCTTCTTGCTCATGAAAATGTTGTGTGGTTTTTGCTTCACAATGTACTGCATGGTGGTGATGAAAAAACAGTTCATGAATTGTTTTACCAACAAAGGTGTTGAGTATGGTAAAAACCAATAATACACTTAATATGTTTCTCACTACTTTCACACTACAAATCTAGTCATTTTTGTTGTTCAACAAAGCATTCCAACCTTGTGCTATCAACTTATGGACTTGTTCATTTTTATCAACGATAGTATAATTTTCCTTATCGGAAGTAATGTGTCCAATAATTGTTACTCGTTTTTGATTTTTAATTTTTTCGTAATCATCTAGCGATATAGTAAAAAGCAATTCATAATCTTCACCACCATTTAACGCACAAACTGTAGGATCTAAACTCATTTCTTGAGCCAATCCAACTACAGTATAATCAATGGGTATTTTTTCTTCATAAATTACACAACCCACTTCAGATTGATTACAAATGTGCAATAAATCTGACGACAAACCATCTGAAACATCAATCATAGCAGTTGGCTTAACACCTAACTCCTTAAACATTTCAATCACATCTTGACGCGGCTCTGGCTTTAATTGTCTTTCCAATACATAATCATTTCCAGAAAAATCAGGCTGAATAGCTGGATTATCCTTAAAAATTTGCTTCTCTCTTTCCAGCAACTGTAAGCCCATAAAAGCTCCTCCCAGATCTCCTGAAACGCAGATCAAATCATTTTCTTTAGCTCCGTCTCTATAAACGACATCGCTCGCTTCAACTTCCCCAAGTGCTGTAATACTTATAATCAATCCTGATGTAGATGATGTTGTATCTCCTCCAATCACATCAACACCATAAATATTACAGGCCAAGTAAATTCCTTCGTACAATTCTTCCAGTGCCTCTATCGACATTTTGTTAGATACTGCCAAAGAAACTGTAATTTGTTTCGGTTGAGCATTCATTGCATAAACATCAGAAATATTAACCACTACGGCCTTATACCCCAAGTGTTTAAGTGGTGTGTACAACATATCAAAATGTACACCTTCTACCAACAAATCAGTAGTAACAACAGTGTGTTTGTTTTTGTAATTTAAAACAGCAGCATCGTCGCCAACGCCCTTAACCGACGATTTATTTTGTAGTTCTATATTTTCAGTAAGGTGTTTAATTAAACCAAACTCTCCGAGTTGACTTAATTCACTAACTGGTTTTGGGTTTTTATCTTCTAACATATTGCAAAAGTAATTAGATAATTTGAAAATGTAATGATTTGAGAATTTGTCGATGAAACGACAAACTTTAATCTTTATAAACTTTTTACTTTATGAACTTTTGTATCTTCGTACTCATCAAAACACTAAGAAACATATTACCCAAACTAAAACCATTCGCAAAATGGTTTTTTATCGTTAATGGTATCTTTTTCGTCATCATAATGATTTTGTCATTTACCACATTGCCTTTTTGGATGTATTACGATTTGAGTGTTTCTGAACATAAATTAACCACTCCACCAGAGTATATTGTTGTAATGAGTGGTGGTGGAATACCTAGCGAGTCAGGATTAATGAGAACTTACAAAACTGCAGAAATGGCTAAAATATTTACAGATGCCAAAATAATTGTTACCATGCCTGGAGATACTGCCGACACCAGCTCATCGTGCTCCCTGATGAAAAAAGAAATTGTATTACGTGGTGTTAACCCTAACAGAATAATTTTTGAAAATGTAGGAACAAATACTCGTTCACAAGCTCAAGAAACTCAAAAAATAATAAAAACCGATGCTCCTACCTTAATCATTACCTCTCCAGAACATATCTATCGATCAGTAAAGTGCTTTAATAAATTAGGCATGACCAATGTTACTGGCGAACCAGCTTTTGCTCAAGAAATGGAAGCCGATTTTAGTTTTGACGACAATAAATTAGGCGGAAACACTACAATTCCTGACATCGGAAATAATATTCAAGTTCGTTATCAATTCTGGAATCATCTTCGATTTCAAATCTTGGTATATAGAGAATATGTTGCCATTGCATTTTACAAAATCAAAGGCTGGATTTAAATTTTTCTCATTTCTTTTTCTCTATCTAAAAAAAAGACAAAAAAACAACGCTATATTTTTGTTAGACTACCACTTTTTAGGTACTTTTGCTCTAATTTAGAATCAATCTAAATAAGAAAATATGATAACAGTTTCAGAAAACGCGAAAAAACAAGCTATTCATTTGATGTCAGATGATAACTCTCCTGAAGGAAGTTTTATACGTGTTGGTGTTAAAGGTGGTGGTTGCTCCGGTTTAACCTACGATTTAACTTTCGACCATGTAATAACAGAAAACGACAAAGTTTTTGAGGATAAAGGGATAAAAATTGTTTGTGATAAAAAAAGCATTTTATACCTGGCAGGCACTGAATTAGATTTTTCGGGTGGATTAAACGGAAAAGGATTTATTTTTAAAAATCCGAATGCGAATAGAACTTGTGGTTGTGGAGAGAGTTTCTCTCTCTAGTAAAAAGTTTAAAGTAGAAAGTATTCAGTCGCAGACAAGTTACTTTCAATTTTTAACTTTTAACTTTTAACTTATTAAAATGGCATATACAGAAGACGAATTAAAAAAAGAACTTAAAACCCAAGAATACAAGTATGGGTTTACATCGAATATTGAATCAGAAGTTATTCCAAAAGGATTAAATGAGGATGTAGTACGACTAATTTCTTCAAAGAAAAACGAACCACAATGGCTGTTAGATTTTAGGTTAAAAGCATTTGCTTATTGGAAAACCATGACCGAGAAAAAATGGGCTCATGTAAGCTATCCTGAAATTGATTTTCAAAATAGTTCTTACTATGCTGCTCCAAAATCAAAAAAAGATGTGAAATGGGAAGATGTTGACCCGGAAATGAAAGCTACCATGGACAAACTTGGGATTTCTATGGACGAACAAAAAGCATTGTCAGGTGTTGCCGTAGATTTTGTAATGGACTCCGTTTCAGTAAAAACATCTTTCAAAGAAAAATTGGGTGAATTAGGAATTATTTTCTGCTCATTTAGCGAAGCTGTGCAAGAACACCCTGACATTGTAAAAAAACATTTAGGCTCAGTAGTGCCTTCAACCGATAATTTTTATGCAGCATTAAACTCTGCTGTTTTTTCTGATGGATCATTTTGCTACATCCCAAAAGGTGTTCGTTGTCCTATGGAACTTTCTACCTACTTTAGAATTAATGAGGCTAGCACTGGTCAGTTTGAACGAACTTTACTTATTGCCGATGAAGGAAGTTATGTTAGCTACCTTGAGGGCTGTACGGCGCCTATGAGAGACGAGAACCAATTGCATGCAGCTGTAGTAGAACTAATTGCTTTAGACAATGCAGAAATAAAATATTCTACTGTACAAAATTGGTATCCTGGTGATAAAGATGGAAAAGGTGGTATTTACAATTTTGTAACCAAACGTGGTATTTGCTACACCAACTCAAAAATATCATGGACACAAGTCGAAACAGGTTCGGCTGTTACTTGGAAATACCCGTCGTGTATCTTAAAAGGTGATAATTCTATTGGTGAGTTTTACTCTGTAGCAGTGACCAACAATTACCAACAAGCCGATACAGGTACAAAGATGATTCATATAGGCAAAAACACCCGAAGCACCATTATTTCAAAAGGTATTTCTGCGGGTTTTAGCAACAATTCATATCGTGGATTGGTTCAAATCAATAAAAATGCTGTAAATGCTCGAAACTTTACTCAATGTGATTCGCTTTTAATGGGTGATCAATGTGGAGCACACACTTTCCCATATATTGAAGCAAAAAACAGTACTGCAAAAATTGAACACGAAGCAACAACATCAAAAATTGGTGAAGACCAAATATTCTATTGCAACCAAAGAGGCATAAATACCGAAAAAGCAATCAACCTAATTGTAAATGGTTATTGTAAAGATGTATTAAACAAACTTCCTATGGAATTTGCAGTTGAAGCACAAAAATTATTAGAAATTAGTTTAGAAGGTTCAGTAGGGTAACCTTGATTTATAAAAAAATACAACATGTTAAGGATTAAAAATTTACACGCAAACATTGACGGAAAAGAAATACTAAAAGGAATTAACCTTGAAGTAAAAGCAGGAAAAGTACATGCTATTATGGGTCCAAATGGTTCTGGAAAAAGCACGCTTTCTGCTGTTTTAGCTGGAAGAGAAGAATATGAAGTAACAGCGGGTAGTGTCGAGTTTAATAACAAAGATATTTTAGAATTAAGTCCTGAAGATCGGGCTAGAGAAGGTTTGTTCTTGGCTTTTCAATATCCAGTAGAAATACCAGGTGTGAGTAACATCAATTTTTTGAAAACTGCCATTAACGAAACCAGAGCATACAAAGGGTTAGAACCTATTTCTGCAAAAGAATTTTTAGCAAAAGTAAAAGACAAATCTGCTTTGGTAGAATTGGATGCTAAATTGGCTAACCGCTCGGTAAATGAAGGTTTTTCTGGTGGTGAAAAAAAGAGAAACGAAATTTTTCAAATGGCAATGTTAGAGCCGAAATTGTCAATTTTAGATGAGACAGACTCAGGCTTAGATATTGATGCACTAAGAATTGTTGCCAATGGAGTAAACAAATTAAAATCGAACCAAAATGCCACTATCGTAATTACACACTACCAAAGATTGCTTGATTATATTGTGCCAGATTTTGTACATGTATTGTACAACGGTAGAATTGTAAAAACTGGAGGTAAAGAATTAGCATTAGAGCTTGAAGAAAAAGGTTACGATTGGATAAAATCTGAAAATGTTGAATTATAAATTTTAAATGTTGCATCACATTTACAAAAATTCAAAACTAAAAATTTAACATTTCAAAAATGACAACTACAGAACTAACTAAAAAAGACCAACTACTCGATACCTTTAAAGCACTTAACTTTAGTGTTGAACAAGACTATTTTACCAACCTCCGTAAAGAAGCTTTAAAAGAAGTTGAATTATTAGAATTGCCTTCTACAGGAACTGAATATTGGAAATATACTCGTTTAGGTAAAATCACCAATAAAAAGTTCAATATTTCAAACGCTCAAATTCAAGACATTAAATCCTTTTTAATACCAAATTTAGATGCTAACATCATTGTTTTGGTAAATGGAATTTATAGCAATAGCTTATCTGAAATTGTGCAACAAGAAAGTATTATTGTATCTTCCTTATCAGATGCTAAAAAAAATAATGTTGCTACATTTCAAAAACATTTTAACACGTATACAAAAAACAAAAACGAATTGTTTTTAGCCATAAACAATGCTTTCCATACCGATGGTGTTTTTATTCATGTTGACAAAAGCACCGCAGCAAAAAAACCTTTTCACATCATTAACATTACTACGCAAGATCATACATTAACACAAACCAGAAATTTGTTTGTAACCGAAAAAAGTGGTGCAGTTCAAATTCTTGAGTCTTTTGTGAATGTGAATGGAAAAGAAAATTTCATCAATTCCGTTTCAGAAATGGTAGTTGGTGAAAATGCCCAATTTGAATACAACAAGTTACAAGATAAAACGCAAGACAATTATAACATTTCAACCGAACAAGTTTACCAACAAGCAAACAGCAACTTTATAATTAACACAGTAACTTTGAATGGTGCATTGGTGAGAAACAACTTAAACATTGAAGTAGATGCCAGCAATTGCGAAACCAATCTTAGTGGATTGTATTTGGGGCAAAACAACGACCATATTGATAACCATACCATTGTTGATCACAAAAAACCTCATTGTAACTCTAATGAAGTCTACAAAGGAGTATTAGACAATACATCTACTGGTGTATTTAACGGAAAAGTATTTGTTCGTCGGGACGCTCAAAAAACCAATGCTTTTCAAGCCAACAACAACATTTTATTATCAGATGATGCCGTGGTAAACTCTAAACCGGAGTTAGAAATTTATGCCGATGATGTTAAATGTAGTCATGGTTCTACAACCGGGCAAATCGATGAAGAAGCCATTTTCTATTTACAATCGAGAGGAGTTAGCCGAAAAGGTGCGCTTAACTTAATGATTAATGCTTTTGCCAAAGACTCCTTAGAAAAAATTGGTATTTCTGCCTTTCAAGAATACATTGATTCACAAATTGAAAAACGATTTCAAAAATAAATTGAAAACTGAAACACAAATATTGGACATCGAAAAAATAAGAACTGATTTTCCCATTCTTAACCGAGAAGTGAATGGAAAACCATTGGTTTATTTTGATAACGGAGCTACATCACAAAAACCACAACTGGTTATTGATGCCATAGATAAATACTATACACACGAGAATAGTAACATACATCGAGGAATTCACACCTTAAGTCAAGAAGCTACTAATGCCTATGAAATTGCTCGAAAAAAACTACAACAGTTTATTAATGCCAAACACGAGCACGAGGTAATTTTCACCAAAGGAACTACCGATAGCATCAACTTAATTGCTTCAAGTTTTGGAAAAAAACACTTAAAAAAAGGAGACGAAATTATCATTTCTACCATGGAACACCATTCCAATATTGTTCCATGGCAAATGGTTTGTGAAGAGAAAGAAGCTATTTTAAAAGTGATTCCAATCAACGAAAAAGGTGAAATTATTTTTGAAGAGTACCTCAAACTCCTTTCTGACAAAACAAAACTGGTTTCAGTAACACATGTTTCGAATACCCTTGGCACAATTAATCCTATTAAAGAAATTATTGAAAAAGCACATCAAAAAGGCGCTTTAGTATTAATTGACGGAGCACAAGCTGTTCCTCATACCAAAGTAGATGTTCAAGCATTAAATTGCGATTTTTATGCCTTCTCGGGACACAAAATGTTCGGGCCAACAGGTGTTGGAATTTTATACGGAAAAGAAGATTTGTTAAATGACCTACCCCCTTACCAAGGTGGTGGTGATATGATTAAAACAGTAACCTTCGAAAAAACAACTTACAACGAACTTCCTCATAAATTTGAAGCTGGAACACCAAATATTGTAGGTGGAATTGGTTTAGGTGTTGCTGTAGATTATATGAATGCTATCGGTATTGATAAAATTGAAGCTTACGAACACGAATTATTGAATTATGCTACCGAACAAATTAAACAAATAGAAGGCGTTCGAATTATTGGTGAAGCAACAAAAAAAGCCAGTGTACTTTCATTTGTAGTTGATGGTACACATCCGTCAGACATCGGCATGATTATCGATAAATTAGGTATTGCCATAAGAACTGGCCATCATTGTACCGAGCCATTGATGAATCGTTTTAACATTCCTGGAACTGCCAGAGCATCATTTGCTTTTTACAATACTTTTGAAGAAATAGATATTTTTATTAATGCGTTAAACAGAGCAATAAAGATGTTAAGATAGATTGTCATTTCGAGCGAAGTCGAGAAATCTTGTTAAAAGATACTTCGACAAGCTCAGCATGACATGGAAAATATAGAATAATGACAATAAAAGAGAAACAAGAAGAAATAGTAGAAGAATTTGCTTTGTTTGATGAGTGGATGGATAAGTATGAACACATCATTGAATTAGGAAAAGATTTACCTTTAATTGACGACAAATACAAAGTTGAAGAAAATTTAATAAAAGGTTGTCAAAGCCGAGTTTGGTTACATGCCGAATTAGTAGATGGAAAAATTAACTTTACAGCCGATAGTGATGCCATAATTACCAAAGGTATTGTTGGATTGATAATCCGGGTATTTTCGGGACATACTCCTAAAGAAATTACAGAAACAGAATTATTTTTTATTGATCAAATTGGATTACAAGAACACCTTTCTCCAACAAGGAGCAATGGTCTTTTGTCCATGTTAAAACAAATAAAAATGTACGCATTAGCTTTTCAGGTTAAGCACTAAACATATTGAAATGAGTGAAGATAATCAACACATGGAGAAAATCTCCAAACAAGATGTAGAAAAACAAATCATCGAAACATTAAAAACGGTTTACGACCCTGAAATTCCTGTTGATGTTTACGAAATGGGGTTGATTTATGAAATAAATATTGATAACGATTTTAACGCCGAAATTATCATGACCTTAACTTCTCCATCATGCCCCGTAGCGGAAACATTACCAGAAGAAGTACGTCAAAAAACTGAAGCCCTGTGGAGTGTAAAATCAGCTACAGTAACCCTTGCATGGGATCCACCTTGGACAAAAGATATGATGAGTGAGGAAGCCAAGTTTGAATTGGGGTTCATGTAATTTTTTAGCTAAAAACCTCACTCATAATATAATCCATACAAATGTTTTGTTATTGTAAACAAAAGTGTACATTTGCAACCTTAAAAATTTATTAACAATTAAACATTAAAAAATGCCTACAAAAATTAGATTACAAAGACATGGTAAAAAAGGATATGCTTTTTTCCACGTTGTTGTAGCTGATAGTCGTGCCCCACGAGATGGGAAGTTTATTGAGAAATTAGGCACGTACAATCCAAACAGCAACCCTGCAACAATTGACATTAACTTTGAAAGAAGTTTACACTGGGTTAAAACCGGTGCTCAACCAACTGAAACTTGTAAAGCACTGCTTTCTTACAAAGGAGTAGTTTACAAAAATCACCTTGATAAAGGTGTAGTTAAAGGTGCTTTAACACAAGAACAAGCTGACAAAAAATTTGCTGCCTGGTTGAGTGAAAAAGAAGGTAAAATCGATGGTAAAAAAGCTGGCTTAAGCAAAGCTGCTCAAGATGCTGAAAAAGCAAGAATGGCTGCTGAAAAAGCTGCTAACGAGAAAAAAGCTGCTGAAGTTTTAGCTAAAAATACTCCTCCTCCAGTTGTAGAAGAAGTAGTTGCCGAAGAAGCTCCTGCTGCTGAAGTTACTGAAGAAGCTGCTCCAGAAGTAGTTGCTGAAACAACTCCGGAAACTGAAACTCCTGCTGAAGAAGAAAAAACTGAAGAGTAATTATCATGAAAATTGAAGAGTGCTTTTATTTAGGTTACACTTCTAAAGTTCATGCTAAACACGGAGAACTCATTGCTAAGCTCGATGTAGATAATCCGAATAAATATACTAAATTGGAATCAGTGTTGATTCGTTTAAACAAAAACGATAATTCACTGATTCCTTTTTTTATTACCTCTGCCCAAGTACTAAACAATGGTACTATTAAACTGAAAATTGAAGATGTTAACGATGCAGAACATGCTCAAACCTTAGTTGGCAAAGAGTTGTTTTTACCGCTAACCAAACTACCTAAACTTACAGGAAATCAATTTTATTTCCATGAAATAATTGATTTTGAAGCTATCGATGCTGAAAAAGGTAACATTGGAAAAATTTTCAATGTAATGGAATTGCCTCAACAATCGGTATTAGAGATAAAACATCCTTCTGGTAAAGAAATTTTAATACCCATTACCGATGAGGTGGTAAAAAAAGTTGACCGAACTGCCAAGACAATAGAAATTAACGCTCCAGAAGGTCTAATTGACATCTATCTAGACTAATCATGTCTGATGTTTTTCAGTTTAAACATTTTGCAATAAAGCAAGACATTTGTGCCATGAAAGTTGGTACTGATGGTGTTTTACTGGGAGCCTGGACAAAAACTCCAAACGGCAATGTATTAGATATAGGCTGTGGTTCTGGCTTAATTAGTTTAATGATGGTCCAACGCAACGCAAACACCCAAATTGACGCAATAGATGTTGACCAAAATGCTTTTTTGCAAATAACCGAAAATATTGCCAATTCAAACTGGAGCGGTTCCATAAAACCGTACCATACTTCCTTACAAAACTTCAAGAGCGATAAAAAATATCAGCTCATTGTTTCTAACCCTCCATTCTTTGTAAACTCCTCTAAATCGGGTAACAAAGCAAAAAACCTTGCCAGACACACCGACCAACTATCGTTTAACGATTTGCTTTCTTATGTTTCTAAACTACTCCAAAAAGATGGTATCTTTAGTGTTGTTTTACCTGTAACTGAAGAAGTTGGTTTTTGTAAAATAGCAGCAATGCATAAGCTATTTCTAAACAGGATTTGTTACGTTAAGCCTAATTTAGATAAAGAACCAAAACGTATCTTAATGGAATTTTCGTTAACCAGTACACCTGTTATTACTGAATTTCTGACTATAGAAACAGAAAAAAGACACCATTACACCGAAGAATATCGTAATTTAACCAAAGATTTTTATTTAAATTTTTAAATGGCGTTCGACAATTACCAAGCTAAAAAATTTACCACTACCAAAACCATTATGGTGAATGATAATTTGACCGTTGAACAACCTTTACAAATTTGTATAAACAACGAACCGTTTACTATTACCATGCGAACACCGGGTAACGATGAGCAACTCATTACTGGACTATTGTATTCGGAAGATATTTACCGAAACCCCAACCGCCCTCTTGATATTAGCATAAAAGAAGAAGATAATACCACTATGGCTAATGTTACCGTCGATGAAAAAATACTAGGAAAAGGTTATTTAAACAGCAGGAATTTTTTATCGGTTTCGTCGTGCGGAATTTGTGGAAAAAAGGAATTGGATGAGCTGGTACAACACCACGATAAAATACCCAACTATACCATTTCTCATGCAACATTAACTAGTATGTTTGAACAAATGAAAAAAGGACAACATACTTTTTTACATTCGGGAGGTTCACATGCCGCTGCAGCGTTTAATAAAAATGGGGAGTTACTTTCCATTATGGAAGATATTGGTAGACACAATGCTGTGGATAAGGTTATTGGAGACCTCATTATTGCAGACAACTTAAAACAAGCATGTTGCATTGTGGTAAGCGGAAGAATATCGTACGAAATTGTAATAAAAGCTTTTGCTGCAAAAATTGGCATTTTAGCAGCTGTTTCTGCACCTTCTACGTTAGCCGTAGATTTCGCAAAAGAATTGGGTATTACTTTATTAGGATTTTGCAGGGGTGATAACGCTACGTGTTATTCCCATACCGAAAGGATTGGATAATGTTATTTAAATCAAATTGATTATTTATATTTGAATATCATTATCACTATTTGAGTGGCTAATCAATAAAATAACTCCCATGATAAAAAAAGAATTAAAAAAAATTGTTGGTTTAAAAAAAGAAGAATTTGATTACTTTATAGAAACAAAACAAATAAAAGTTCAACCAGCTAGGCTCATCCCTGTACTAAAAACAGGTGATGAAATGGCACTTACCTCGATTTTTTTATCATCAATAAATCTTATTAAAGAATATCGTGACATAATTTTTAAAGAAATTAAATTGAGCAGAAATGGTAAGGCATTTTATTATACTGAAGCTGAGTTTGAAGGATTCCCAAAAAGCAGAATTGATGGCCTTATTATCATTGTTACAAAAGGAATCATTACTGATGCTGTTATTTTTGAAATGAAGAGTAAAAATAACAATCTTGAACAAACCCAAATAGAAGCATACATAGAATTAGCAAAAAACCTTAAAATAACCAAATTAGTAACCATATCAAATGAATTTGTTGCTGACCCAACCCACTCACCAGTTAATGTGAAAACTCCGAAAAATATCTCCATGCTACATTTTTCATGGTCTTATTTTTTAACAATAGGTCAAATCTTTTTGTTTAAAAACGATACTAACATTGAAGATGAAGATCAAGTAGAAATAATGCGAGAGGTTCTTTACTATTTTGACAATCCTGCTTCTGGTATCAGCGGTTATACCCAAATGAAATCTGGATGGAAAGAACTTTCTGAAAACATATATGGACAAAAACCACTAAAGGAATCTGATACCTATATTCGAGATGCTGTACTTAGTTGGTATGAGGAAGAAATGGACATGTCATTATTATTAAGTAGAAAACTTGGTGTTCTGGTAAAATCAACCCCTAGGAATATTAATAGTGTTAAAACTGACATTAAAAAAATTGTAAAAGAAAATTACATTTCAGGAATTATTTCTATAAAAAATGCTGTTTCAGATATTAAAATAAATGCTGAATTTGAACGACGAGCTGTAAATATGTCTATAAAAATAATTCCGCCTATGGATAAAGGGACTGTCGCTCGTATTTCATGGTTAATTAAACAATTAGACGCTGCAAAGAGAAAGTCAGAAGCATCATTTAAAAAACTAGAAGCAAATATATGGGTTGAAGCAAATATTAAATTTGCTAAAGACAATATTAAAATTAAGTTATCTGATATAAACAATTTAGTAGAAATAACTAAAGGGAAAGAAATTCAAGCTTTTCATATAGTAGTTATAAATGGTATGGGGTCTAATTTTGCTAGTGTTAAAAAATTTGTGGAGTTAATCGAACAACTTATGCTTGATTATTATGAAGGAGTAGTACAACATATGTCTAATTGGAAAAGCCCAGCTCCTAAACTAATTGAATCAGCTATTTTAAGTCAATAGAAAAATTACTTATCTCCATTGTTCATCACTTTTGTTTGGATACGTATACTTTCGTCGTGAATGAGTTCAAGCATTTTACGAATAAAATCGTGGCTCAAGCCCACTTTTTCGGCTAAGAACGTACGGTTGTTTAAAATTTTCTCCCAACGTTCTAATTGCAATATAGTAAGATTATTTTCTTTTTTGTAAGACCCAATTTTTTCAATAATTGCCATACGCGAGGCAAACTTATTAATCAATTCCTCATCCAACTCGTCAATAACAGTTCGTAATTGTTCAATGTGGCTAATTAAATCCTGGTCCTGGCAAAGTTTTTCACGAACCGTTAAATTGTTTAACAGGAGCAATAACTCTGCAGGAGTTAATTGTTGTTCGGCATCACTTTTTGCTTCAGAAGGGTTAACATGAGTTTCTATCATTAACCCGTCCATTTCCATATCCAAAGCCTTTTGAGCCACCTTTTGAATCAACATTTTGTCGCCAGCAATATGGCTAGGGTCGCACAACATAGGTAAATCTGGACAAAGCATTTTTAACTCAATCGGGATTTCCCACATAGGCGCATTACGATACGAGTTTTTATCAAACGATGAAAAACCCCTATGAATGGCTCCAATTTTATTTATTCCAACAGCATTGATACGCTCAATAGCACCAATCCACAGATTCAAATCGGGATTAATTGGATTTTTAATTAAAACCGGAATATCCACGCCTTTCAATGCATCAGCAATTTCTTGTACCGAAAAAGGGTTAACGGTTGTTCTTGCGCCAATCCACAACACATCAATGTTATTTTTCAAACATTCTTCAACATGCTGGGCATTGGCAACTTCGGTAGCTACTGGTAACCCAACTGCTAACCCAGCATCTTTCAACCATTTTAGCCCAACGCTTCCAACACCTTCAAAAGAGTTTGGTCGTGTTCGAGGCTTCCAAATTCCACCGCGCAAAATAGAAACTCTGCCACTATCGGCAATTAATTTTGCTGTACTTAAAACTTGTTCAGGGTTTTCAACACTACAAGGACCAGAAATAACGCAAGGCTTTGATCTTGTCAACCATGTATTTTTATCCTGTATATTTAAACTGATCTTAGACACGCTGTTATGCTAAAGCCTTATTTAGTGATTGTTGCGCCATAGACTTTACCGTTTTTATTATTGCGTCTACATTATAAAAACATTCGTTATACAATTCATTTTGAGTACCGTGCTCAATAAATTTATCGGGCACACCCAAACGTTTTACTGTAGCTTTATAATTGTTATCTGCCATAAATTCCAATACTGCACTACCCATTCCTCCCATAATACATCCATCTTCTAAGGTAATTACTTTGTCAAATTTTGCAAATACTTCGTGTAACAATAATTCATCAATTGGTTTTACAAAACGCATATCGTAATGAGCAATACTAAGCCCATCTTTCTCTAGAACTTCAATCGCTTTTATGGCTTCCATACCAATAGCTCCAATAGAAAGTATTGCTACATCATTTCCATTTTTCAAACGTTTTCCTTCTCCAATTTTTATTTTCTTAAAAGGAGTTTTCCATTCTACCATTGAGCCATTTCCTCTTGGGTAACGAATAGAAAAAGGACCATAATTTTCAGACTGAGCTGTATACATCAAATTCCTTAAATCTTCTTCATTCATCGGAGCGGAAACAATCATGTTTGGCACACATCTAAAAAATGCTAAATCGTAAGCAC
Organism: Flavobacteriales bacterium; assembly: GCA_050248475.1. GTDB lineage: Bacteria > Bacteroidota > Bacteroidia > Flavobacteriales_E > Vicingaceae > Vicingus. The sequence goes on along the minus strand of JBFWSH010000013.1, from coordinate 2,309 downwards.
CATGATGTGTTGCTCCATCAGCACCAACCAATCCTCCTCTATCCAGGCAAAATATTACCGGCAATTTTTGTAAAGCCACATCATGTATTACTTGGTCGTATGCTCGTTGCATAAACGACGAGTAAATATTACAATATGGAATCAATCCTTGAGCAGCCATACCTGCAGAAAAAGTAACAGCATGTTGTTCAGCAATACCCACATCAAAGGCCCTGTCAGGCATCGCCTTCATCATAATATTTAATGAACAACCCGAAGGCATAGCTGGTGTTACTCCAACAATTTTATCGTTTTTTTCTGCTAATTCTACAATCGTATGCCCAAACACATCCTGAAACTTAGGAGGTTCTGGATTTTTTGGAGCTATTTTTATAATCTCTCCCGTTTCTTTATTGAAAATACCTGGTGCATGCCACTGCGTTGTATCTCCATCTTCGGCTGGTTTGTATCCTTTTCCTTTTTCGGTAATACAATGTAAAATTTTGGGGCCAGGAATGTCTTTTAAATCATTTAACACTTTAACCATGTGGTTAACATCATGCCCATCAATCGGTCCAAAATATCTAAAATTTAACGATTCAAACAGATTACTCTGTTTTAACAACGTTGCTTTTATTCCGTTTTCTATTTTTTGAGCAATTGCCTGAGCATTTGGACCAAACTTACTCACCAAGCCCAACAAATTCCATACCTCATCTTTTACTTTGTTGTAAGTATGCGAAGTTGTTATATCTGTTAAATATTCTTTTAAAGCTCCAACATTGGGGTCGATTGCCATACAATTATCATTCAGCACTACCAATAAATTGGTATTTTCAACTCCTCCATGATTTAATCCTTCAAAAGCTAAACCAGCAGTCATGGAACCATCTCCAATAATAGCGACGTGTTGTCTTTCTTCTTTTTGTTGACGTGAAGCAACTGCCATACCTAATGCCGCAGAAATTGAAGTAGAAGAATGTCCCACAGCAAAGGCATCATATTCACTTTCTGATGGTTTTGGAAATCCACTAATACCTTTGTAAATTCTATTGGTATGAAACTGGTCCCTTCTGCCAGTCAGTATTTTATGCCCGTAGGCTTGGTGTCCAACATCCCAAACCAATTTATCGTGTGGTGTATTAAAAACATAATGCAACGCAACAGTAAGTTCAACCACACCCAGACTTGCTCCAAAATGACCTCCTTTCTGAGAGACTACATCTACAATAAAATCTCGCAATTCCTCACAAAATTGTGGCAGCTCATCTTCTGTAATTTTCTCACGTAAATCAGTAGGTAAATCAACTTTTTTAAGAAGTTCGCCAGTATTATAAGTTATCATCAAATACTTTTTAAGATGTCCAAAGTTACTGATATTTTAAATACCTACTTCGAACCTTTTATTTTAAGATGTATTGCGTCAAATTACATGTAGTTTGTTAAAAATAATTAAAATCAATCTTCTTTTGTGGCATAAAAATGGCATGTTAGGTATCAACATATAAAAAAGAAATTGTATTTTTAACATTCAAACAACCAAAAATTAGAATTATGAAAGCTATTAAAATTGGATTAACTTTATTCGCCATGATCGTAATGGTAACTTTTAGCTCTGCCCAAACTGCAGAACAAAAAGCTGAGAATCAAGCAAGAATTGAAAAAATAATCACTCATTTAGAGCTATCTAAAGAGCAAGCAGTAAAGGCAAGAAGCATAAATGACAAGTATTTTGGATTAATATCTAATGCCAAAACTGACGAAGAAAGAAAACAGTTTAATGATGAAGCTGATGCCGAAGCAAAAAAATTATTAACTGAAGAACAGTATGTTAAATATAGAGCATATTTAACTGCTGAGAATAATCCAACTGCAACTCCAAGAGTTAGACCAGCAAAGACATCGTCTGCAACAAAAAATTAAGTTATACTTAACAAAAAGGAGGGCTATCAATGATAGCCCTCTTATTATTTAATGACCTCCCTTTTTACAGCAATCGGGCAAGTTATTGTAAGCCTTTTCTTCCGCTGGAACATCATCTGCATCGTAACCAACTTTACTTACTGCTTCTCTAATTTTTTCTGGAGAAGTTTTTTTAGCTACATACTCTACAGTCAAAGTAGCCGTAGCAACATCAAGATTAAAGGTTTTTACTCCTTTTTCATAAGCCATTGCCTTTTCAATGGTTTGTTTGCACATATCACATTTAGGAAACGTTCATGTGGTGGTGTCTGACCGCAAGCTTGCCATTGATGACGGGACTTATTCAGGTGGCACAAAAATTAACAGTACCCCAGACGGTATTATGGACTTTTACGAACCTGATGTTT